>NZ_JBDPMF010000006.1:0-326799 GCF_039871645.1 Mycobacterium sp. B14F4
GAGTTACGGCGGTCAATAGCGACAGGGAAACGCCCGGACCCATCCCGAACCCGGAAGCTAAGCCTGCCAGCGCCAATGATACTACCCAACACGGGTGGAAAAGTAGGACACCGCCGAACACAAATTAAAGCCCTGTGGCCCCCGTTGATTTGGGGGCCACAGGCATTTGTGGAGTCAGTCGGCTTCAATCAAATAATGTCGGAATCGGCGAAAATCGGCTTTTTTCGAATTCGAGTAACGTCCTTTTCCGATCGATTCCGCCGCCATATCCGGTGAGACTGCCATTCGAACCGATGACGCGATGGCACGGCACGATGATGCCGATCGGATTATGCCCGTTGGCCAAGCCGACGGCACGGAAGGCACCCGGTGACCCGATCTGGCGGGCGATCTCGCCGTACGACCGTGTCTCGCCGTAGGGGATCGTCAGCAGCGCGGCCCACACCTTGCGCTGGAACGCGGTGCCGACCAGGTCGAGCGTCAGCTCGAACTCGGTGAGGTCGCCGGCGAAGTACGCCTCGAGTTGTTCGACGGCGTCGGGGAAGGCGTGGTCGTCGGGTTCCCAGCCGTCGCGGCTCGGCTCGTAGGTCTGGTCGACCATCCGCAGATGCATCAGCCGGCCGTCGATTCCGGCCAAGGTGAGTATCCCGACCGGGCTGTCCATGCCGCGGAAGTGCAGAGTGGTCATCACTTCTCCTTCGGGGGCCATTCGTTGACGGCATGGTCGAGGGCCGTCCACAGGTGCTGGGTGGCGTAGGCACGCCACGGTCGCCAGCGGGTGCTGTACTCGGTGAGTGCGCGGGGGTCGGCGGGCAGCTCCAAGTGCTTGGCGGCCAACTGCACCCCGAGGTCGGTGACGGGGAAGGCATCTGGATCGCCGAGGCCGCGCATCGCGATGAGCTCGGCTGTCCAAGGGCCGATGCCGGGTAGCGCCAGCAGCTGCTCGCGAGCTCTGTTCCAATCACAGCCGGCGTCGAGGACCACGTCTCCGGCCGCGATGGCGCCGATCAGGGCGTTGAGCGAACGCTGCCGCGCCTTCGGGAACGCCAGATGCACCGGGTCGATGTCAGCGAGGTGCTCGATCGCCGGAAACACATGAGTCAGTCCGCCGTTGGCGTCCGCGACCGGTTGACCGTAGGCGGATACGATCCGTCCGGCATGGGTGCGGGCGGCCTTGACCGACACCTGCTGGCCGAGCACCACCCGCAGGGCGAGCTCCTGCTCGTCGACGGTGCGGGGGATCCGCTGGCCGGGTGATTTGTCGACGAGCACGGCGAGCTGCGGATCGGCGACCAGCGCGTCGACGACCGCTTCCGGATCGGCGTCGAGGTCGAGCAGACGGCGACACCGAGCGATGGCGGTTGCGAGATCGCGAAAGTCGTCGAGCACCACACGGCACCGCACGTGATCGGGCTGCGGTGTGAGGCTGACGATCCCACTCCCGTTCGGCAGCCGCAGCGTCCGCCGGTACGCGCCGTCGCGTACCTCCTCGACGCCCGGCACAGCGCTGGCCGCCAGGTGTCCGAACAATCCCTCGCAGGCGAACGGAGCGCGGACCGGCAGGCGTAAGAACAGCGCGCCGGCCGCGCCCTCACTGCGGCCGAACCGTGCTCGGGCGCGCTGACGCAGGGCCGTGGGCGTGAGGTCGCACACTGCACGTACGGTGTCGTTGAACTGCCGGATGCTGGAGAAGCCGGCCGCGAAAGCGACGTCGCTGAACGGCAATTCCGTGGTCTCGATCAGCACCCGGGCGGTCTGGGAGCGTTGGGCGCGCGCGAGTGCCAACGGGTTGGCGCCCACCTCCGCCTGCAGCAGCCGTTCGAGTTGACGGGTCGTGTAGCCGATGCGGGCGGCCAGTCCGGTGACGCCTTCGCGGTCGACGGTTCCGTCGGCGATCAACCGCATGGCCCGTGCCACGACGTCACTGCGGACGTTCCACTCCGGGGAACCCGGCGATGCGTCGGGTCGGCATCGCTTGCAGGCCCGAAATCCGGCTTTCTGGGCGGCCGCGGCGGTGGGGTAGAACCGCATGTTGCGGGCGTATGGCGGCCGGACCGGACAACTCGGCCTGCAATAGATCCTGGTGGTCAGCACGGCGGTGACGAACCAGCCGTCGAACCGGGCGTCCTTGGACTGAACGGCTCGGTAGCAGCGGTCGAAATCCTCGTGCATCTCTCAACGATTACACGCGGCCACCGACAATCACTGGCGGAAAACCGACATCGTCGTCGGTGCGGCCGAGCCATACGTGTACGGGGTTCGCCCGCGCCTTGCTCACGCGTCGATCTCAAGAAGCTAACGATCAGAACGCCACCGGCATCGCAGCATGCAACCCTGCCGGCCCTGTGGTGTCGTGGGAGCCGATGGGAAATCGCGCGCTATTCATCCTGTGCGCCGCCGCGACGGCAGGGTCGCTGCTGGGCGCGCCGGCGGCCGTTGCCGCGCCGGCGACGGATGCTCGAGGTTACGTCGACTCCACCGCTCGCTGCGCCCCGCCCAGCGAGGCAGTGCTGTTCGGCAGCACCGCGACGTCGCGCGTGGCGATCTGCCAAACGGCCGACGGTGAGTTCGAGTATCGCGGGGTGCGGCTGCGTGACGGCGCGAGATTGATCGTGCCCGCAACGCAGGCCAGCGGCCAATTCACCGCCGAGAACGACGGGATCACCTACTTCGTCTCGGAGAGCTCCCTGGTGGTCAGCGCGGGCACGCGGGTCATTCGCGATGAGCCGATGATCGACTTCCACGAGGGACCGGCAGCGGAAGTTCCTTCGTCGGCACCCGCAGAGACATCGACTCCGACGACGTCCCTGCCGCCGCCGCTGCCCGCCGAAGAAGGCGGTCAGTGAATCGCCTCCGGTAGGTAAGCCAGCGCCGCGGTCAAAGACTGCAGCGTCTTGTCGCGATCGTCGCCCATACCGACCAGGGCGTCGACGGTCAGCGGCCCGAGGATCTGCGTCAAGCCATGGTTTTCGTAGCCGAAAAAGCCTGCCATTTCCAGCAATACGGTGCCGTGTGTGATGCTCCACATCCGGCCCGCCATCACCGCCACGCCGTCGTCACGAATCCGGCGCGCCTCTATCATCCGTCGTACCACGCTCAGCAACGCTTCGAACGACACTGCGAACTCGGCGCGATCGGTCGAGCGGCCCGTCACCGTCAGATCTGCGTGGTGGCGATTGAGCGACTGCGCCGACGTGCCGAACATCATCTGGTACCGCTGCGGATTGGCGAGCGCGAACTCGCGGTAGCGAGCGCCCATGACAAAGAAATCCGCCACCGGGTCGTCGGTCACCGGTGTCTCCGTCAACGCGGCGGTGAACCGCGCGAACGCCTCGCTGGCGATCGCGTCGATCAGCCCCGTCATGCCGCCGAAGTGCGTGTAGACCGCCATCGTCGATGACCCGGTCTCGGCCGCCAGCTTCCGTGCGCTCAGCGCCGGTAGCCCATCGCGCTCGAGCACGCGGATGCCGGCCTCGATCAACTGCTCCCTGACAGGAACGTCCACCCTTGCCATGCTGCCATAACAGTGTTATACAAGGGCCATAACACCGTTATAGGGAGCAGGCGCCATGGCGAATCGCTATCTGGAAGGCCCATTCGCACCAATCCACGACGAGTACACGCTGACCGACCTCGAGGTCACCGGGACAATCCCCGAATCCCTCGACGGGCGGTATCTCCGTAACGGACCGAATCCGGTCGGCGAGATCGACCCCGAGCTGTATCACTGGTTCATCGGCGACGGAATGGTCCACGGCGTCCGCCTGCGCGACGGAAAGGCAGAGTGGTACCGCAACCGCTGGGTCCGGGGACCGCAGACGGCGTGCGCGTTGGGAGAGAAGTCGCCGCCGGGGAACTTCGCCATCTCCGGAATCGGCGCGAACACCAATGTCATCGGCCATGCCGGCAAGACGCTGGCCCTCATCGAATCCGGCGTGACCAACATGGAGCTCACCGACGAACTGGACACCGTCGGTGCGTATGACTTCGACGGGACGCTAACCGGAGGCTATACCGCGCACCCCAAGCGTGATCCGGAAACCGGTGAGCTGCACGCGGTTTCATACAGCATGTACCGCGGTAACACGGTGCAGTACTCGGTGATCGGCGTCGACGGCCGCGCACGGCACACCGTCGACATCGAGGTGTCGGGTAGCCCGATGATGCACGACTTTTCGCTGACCGAGAAGCACGTCGTGTTCTACGACCTGCCGGTCACCTTCGACGCCCGTCAGGCGGTGGAGATGACCGTGCCGCGCGGACTGCGCCTGCCATCTCGACTTGTGTTGTCCGCGTTGATCGGCCGCGTGCGCATTCCCGATCCCATCAGTGCGCGCCAGCCCAGCGGTGCCACGTCCGATCGACGCTTCCCGTACTCGTGGAACCCGAAGTACCCCGCCCGGGTCGGCGTCATGCCCCGCGACGGCGGCAATGCCGACGTGCGGTGGTTCGACGTCGAGCCGTGCTACGTCTTCCACCCGATGAACGCCTACGACGATGACCCCTCGGATGGCGACACCATCGTCCTCGACGTCGTCCGCCATCCGAAGATGTTCGACACCAACCGGCTGGGGCCCGACGAAGGGCCGCCGACGTTGGACCGCTGGACCGTCGACCTCGCCGACGGCAAGGTCCGCGAAGAGCGCATTGACGACAACCCTCAGGAGTTCCCGCGCGTCGACGAGCGCCGCGTCGGCCGGCGCCACCGCTACGGATACGCACCCGCCGTCGGCGGCGACGGCAGCGACACCCTGCTCAAGCACGATTTCGTCGGAGGCCGCACCGAACGCCGATCCTTCGGCGACGGAAAAGTCCTCGGCGAGTTCGTCTTCGAGCCGTCATCGCCCGACGCCGCGGAGGACGACGGCGTGCTGATGGGCTACGTCTACGACCAGACGGTCGACCGCAGCGCACTCGTGCTGCTCGACGCGCAGACACTCGACGACGTCGCCACCGTCAAGCTGCCCCACCGCGTGCCCGCCGGGTTCCACGGCAACTGGGTGCCCACGGCCGTCGCGTAGCGCTACACCGGTGATGCCAGCCGGGTCGGCTCGTCGTGACCGCGAAGCGTCACGCTGTCGCCGAGCGTCCACTGCTCGCGTTCGTCCTCGCCGGCGCCGCAGACCGCGTCCGACGAGGCGAGCAGGTGACCCGGCTTGTCCTTGGCCAGCTCGCACAGTCGCGCCGCCTCGTTGACGGGTTCGCCGATCACGGTGTACTCGAAACGCTCCTTGGCACCGACGTTGCCGGCCACCGCTTCTCCTGCGGCCACTCCGATGCCCGCGTCGCACTCGGGCACCTCCTCGTGGATCCGCCGGGCGATGGCGCGGGCGGCACCCAGAGCTTCATCCTCGGGACTGTCGAGCCGGTTGGGCGCGCCGAACACGGCCAGCGCCGCGTCGCCCTCGAACTTGTTGACGAACCCGTGGTGGCGGTCGACCTCCTCGACGATCACCGTGAAAAAGCGGTTCAACAGGTCCACGACCTCGGTTGCGCGCCTTCCGGTTACCAGCTGCGTCGAACCGATGATGTCGACGAAGATGACCGCGACGTGGCGTTCCTCGCCTCCGAGCTTGGGCCGCTGCTTCTCCGCGGCGGCGGCGACCTCGCGGCCGACGTGGCGGCCGAAGAGGTCGCGCACGCGCTCGCGTTCCTTGAGGCCTTCCACCATGGAGTTGAACCCACGCTGCAGTTCGCCGAGTTCGGTGCCGTCGAACACCACCAGATCGCAATTCAGATCGCCGCGTTCGACGTGCTGAAGCGCCGTGCGGACCACACGCACCGGTGTGGCAGTCAACCACGACAGCAGCCAGCTCAACACGAACCCGAAGATCAAGGTGACGGCCGCGAGAATCATCACCGCGACCGCGAACTGCGTCGTCGTGAGATTCCGTAGTGTCAGCGCAAAGAGGGCCAGGAACAGGATGCCGAGCACCGGGACACCCGAACCCAGCATCCAGACCGTCATCGTCCGGCCCATGATCCCGTGCGCCAGGCGCCGCGGCGGCCGGCCGGCCTCGAGCGCCTGAGCGGCGACCGGACGCAGCGCGAACTCGGTGATGAGGTAGCAGGCGGTGGCGACGACGACGCCGCTGAAACCCACCGCCAGCAGATAGCGGGGGATGAAAGCGGTGTCGTAGAGACCGTAGAGCGTCGTCAGCAGCGCGGCCGCCACGCCCCACAGCAACAGGAGCATCTTGGCCACGCGCCACGGTGCGAAGAAGACGTTGTGCTGGTCGGTCCGCGTGGGCGTGCGCTCCTCGATCGCCCATCGCAGGGAGCCGACGATGCGCGCCGTGATCCAGTAGGTGCCGACGATCAGGGCCAGCCCCATGTAGCCCGGCGCGACCCCCCACGTCAGCCAGGCCGGCGCATCGCTGAAGATGCTGGGCACGGGAATCGCGACCGCGACCATCAGCAGTGCCACGCCGATGCCGAGCAGGTTCGTGAACAACAGCAGGACCGTCAGGATCACCTGGATGCGGATCCGTCGGCGCCGTTGACTCTCGGCCGATTTGCCGAGCAGCCAGGAGCCGTACTCCGGGGTGGCCGGCAGTCGCCCGCTCTGCTTGGTCACGGCCTCCAGGACGCGGCCCAGCCGATGCGCGACGCTCTTGTTGGCGGTCATCGTGGCTAAAGCCTAATTAGCCGACCCGGCGCCTAAGGTGGTCGGGTGCGTCTCGTGATCGCCCAGTGCACCGTCGACTACGTCGGACGTCTGACCGCACACCTGCCCTCGGCGCGGCGACTGCTGTTGATCAAGGCCGACGGCTCGGTGAGCGTGCACGCCGACGACCGCGCCTACAAGCCGTTGAACTGGATGAGCCCGCCGTGCTGGCTCACCGAGGACAGCGACGGGCCGACGTCGGTCTGGGTGGTCGAGAACAAGGCCGGAGAACAGCTGCGGATCACCGTCGAGGACGTCGAGCACGACTCCAGCCACGAACTCGGTGTCGATCCCGGACTGGTCAAGGACGGCGTCGAGGCGCACCTGCAGGAGCTGCTCGCCGAGCACGTCGAGCTGCTGGGCGCGGGCTACACGCTGGTGCGCCGCGAGTACATGACCGCCATCGGCCCGGTGGATCTGCTGTGCCGCGACGAGAACGGCGGGTCGGTGGCCGTCGAGATCAAGCGGCGCGGCGAGATCGACGGCGTCGAACAACTGACCCGCTATCTCGAGCTGCTCAACCGCGACACGCTGCTTGCTCCGGTCGCCGGAATCTTTGCCGCACAACAGATCAAGCCCCAGGCCAGGACGCTGGCCACCGATCGCGGTATCCGCTGCGTGACATTGGACTACGACCAGATGCGCGGGATGGACAGCGACGAATTCCGGCTGTTCTAGCGCCCTAGACTGGAACTCATGTCGCGCCGGCGCAAACCCACGCAGCGCGCGGCCCCGCTACCGGCGCCGCGCCGCATCGAGACCGGTCCGGACGGCTATGACTACGAGGTCCGCCCAGTCGCCGGTGCGCGTGCCACCAAAACCTACCGCTGTCCGGGGTGCGACCACGAGATCCGACCGGGCACAGCGCATCTGGTGGTGTTCGAGGCCGATCTGGGGGAGCGGGCGGTCGACGATCGTCGGCACTGGCACACCCCGTGCTGGACGCGCCGCGCCACGCGCGGTCCGACCCGCAGATGGTCCTAGTGAGCAGTCCTAGGGAGCCCCGTGCCCGTCTTTGGCCGGCTCGACGAGCTCGACGAGGACCCCGCCGGCGTCCTTGGGGTGGATGAAGTTGATCCGCGAGTTCGCAGTGCCGCGCCGCGGGGCGTCGTAGAGCAGGCGCACGCCGTCGGCGCGCAGGCGCTCGCTGAGCGCGTCGATGTCACTGGTGCGGTAGGCCAGCTGCTGGAGACCGGGTCCGCGCTTGTCGAGGAACTTGGCGATCGTCGAGGTCTCGTCCAGCGGGGACATCAGCTGAATCTGCGCGCTGCCCACGGGCGCGCCGCGGACCGACAGCATGGCCTCGCGGACTCCCTGCTCCTCGTTGACCTCCTCGTGCAGCACGATCATGCCGAGGTGGTCGTGGTACCACTTGATGGCGGCGTCGAGGTCCGGCACCGCGATTCCCACGTGATCGATCGCCGTCACGAGGGCGCTCGCGAGCGCCGGACGTGCGTCTACGTGTTCAGTGGTCATAACGTAACGGTAACCTTGAGACAGATGTTTGCGGAATGTGTCATGTGCCACATATCCGAGTACCCACTCCCGGGAGGAAATAAATGACGACGTCGGTGATTGTTGCTGGGGCCCGGACTCCGGTCGGCAAACTCATGGGTTCGCTGAAGGACTTCTCTGGCAGCGATCTCGGGGGCATCGCGATCGCCGCTGCGCTCGAGAAGGCCAAGCTGCCGGCCTCGGCCGTCGAGTACGTCATCATGGGCCAGGTCCTGACCGCCGGCGCCGGGCAAATGCCGGCCAGGCAGGCCGCGGTGGCCGGTGGCATCGGCTGGGACGTGCCCGCGCTGAGCATCAACAAGATGTGCCTGTCGGGCATCGACGCGATCGCGCTCGCCGACCAGCTGATCCGCGCCGGTGAGTTCGACGTGGTGGTCGCAGGCGGTCAGGAGTCGATGAGCCAGGCACCGCACCTGCTGATGAACAGCCGGTCGGGCTACAAGTACGGCGACGTCACTGTCCTCGACCACCTGGCCTACGACGGGCTGCACGACGTGTTCACCGACCAGCCGATGGGCGCGCTCACCGAGCAGCGCAACGACGTCGACCAGTTCACCCGCGCCGAGCAGGACCAGTTCGCCGCGGGCTCGCACCGGAAGGCGGCTGCGGCCTGGAAGGACGGCGTCTACGCCGACGAGGTGGTGCCCGTCAGCATCCCGCAGCGCAAGGGCGACCCGATCGAGTTCACCGAGGACGAAGGCATCCGCGCCAACACCACGGCCGAGTCGCTGGCGGGCCTCAAGCCCGCGTTCCGCAAGGACGGCACCATCACCGCCGGCTCGGCGTCCCAGATCTCCGACGGCGCCTGCGCGGTGGTCGTGATGAACAAGGACAAGGCCGTCGAGATGGGGCTGACCTGGCTGGCCGAGATCGGCGCCCACGGCGTCGTCGCGGGCCCGGACTCGACACTGCAGTCCCAGCCCGCCAACGCGATCAAGAAAGCCATTGCACGCGAGGGCATCTCGACCGACCAGCTCGACGTCATCGAGATCAACGAGGCGTTCTCCGCGGTCGCGCTGGCCTCCACCAAGGAGCTCGGCGTCGACGCGGACAAGGTCAACGTCAACGGCGGCGCGATCGCCATCGGGCATCCGATCGGTATGTCCGGAGCGCGGATCACCCTGCACGCCGCCCTCGAGCTGGCGCGACGCGGCTCCGGCTACGCGGTTGCGGCGCTGTGCGGTGCGGGCGGTCAGGGCGACGCGCTGATCCTGCGCCGCAGCTAGGAGCCGGCAGCCGATCTACGACGGCTTGTAGTAAACGGATCGGGTTTCCGGCACAATGGCGGCCATGACACGCGCTTTCGACCTGCGGTCCGTCGCCGGCTGGTTCCGCCTCGTCGCCCTGCTCGAGGCGGTCAGCTGGGTCGGCCTGCTGACCGGCATGTACTTCAAGTACCTGGGCACACCCCGCACCGAGATCGGCGTCAAGATCTTCGGCATGGCCCACGGGCTGGTCTTCGTCGCCTTCGTGGTCGTCGGCCTGCTGGCCGCGATCGCGTTCAAGTGGACGCTCGGCACGGTTGCCCTGGCGTTGCTGGCGAGCATCGTGCCACTGGGCAGTGTGATGTTCCTCATATGGGCCGACCGCACCGGCCGCATGGGCGCGACGGCGGCCGCCGTGGCCGTCGCGCAACCGGGGCGGTCAGTGCCCGAAACGACGTGACAAACTTAGTGGCGTGAGTCGTCCACGACCCCCTATTGCGGCCTCGATGGCCGGTGCGGTTGATCTGTCGTCCCTCAAGCAGCGGGCCTCGACCGGTGACGCGGGTGCGTCGACGCCGGCCGGCGGTGTGGAGATCACCGAGGCCAACCTCGAAGACGAGGTGCTGGTCCGGTCCGGCCAGGTTCCGGTCGTCGTGCTGCTCTGGTCCCCGCGCAGCGACGTCAGCGTTCAGTTGGGCGATGCGCTCGCCGCGCTCGCCGACGCCGACGACGGCAAGTGGTCGCTGGCCACCGTCAACGTCGATGTCGCGCCGCGGGTGGCGCAGATGTTCGGCGTGCAGGCCGTGCCGACGGTCGTCGCGCTCGCCGCGGGCCAGCCGTTGTCCAGCTTCCAGGGCATGCAGCCGCCCGAGCAGCTGCGTCGATGGATCGACTCGCTGCTCAACGCCGTCGCGGGGAAGCTGCCCGGCAGCGGCGACGCCGAGCAGCCCGAGCAGGTCGATCCCGCGCTCGCGCAGGCGCGCGCCCACCTCGATGCCGGCGAGTTCGACGAGGCGCGCACGGCATACCAGGCCATCCTCGACGCCGACCCGAATCACGCGGAGGCCAAGGGCGCCGTACGCCAGATCGCCTTCCTGCAGCGCGCGACGACGCGTGCCCCCGGCGCGGTCGTCGCCGCCGACGCCAAGCCCGACGACATCGAAACCGCCTTCGCCGCAGCCGATGTCGAGATCCTTCAGCAGAACGTCGCCGCCGCCTTCGACCGGCTCATCGGCCTGATCAAGCGGACCTCGGGCGACGACCGCACCAAGGTGCGTACGCGGCTGATCGAATTGTTCGACCTGTTCGACCCCGCCGAGCCCGAGGTCATCGCCGGCCGGCGCAAGCTGGCCAACGCGCTCTATTGAAAACCGAGAATCTGGTGTGCAGCCAGATCGCGTCTTCGCCGATTTCAGGTCGAAATCGCGATCTGAGCGCACACCAGACCAACGGCAGTCAGGCGCCGGGCTCGTACTCGAACCACAGCGCGGCCAGCGGCGGCAGCACCATCACCGCGGAGGCGGGGCGACCGTGCCACGGCTCGTCGGTGGCCTCGACCGCGCCGTAATTGCCGATGCCCGAGCCGTTGTAGACGTCGGCGTCGGTGTTGAGCACCTCGCGCCACGTTCCGGCGTGCGGCAGGCCGAGACGGTAGCGGGAGTGCTCGGAACCGGAGAAGTTGAACACGCACGCCATGACCGACCCGTCGTCTCCGTAGCGCAGGAAGCTCAGCACGTTGTTGGCCGAGTCGTTGGCGTCGATCCAGGAGTAGCCGTCCGGCTTGGTGTCCTGCGACCACAGTGCGCGCCTGCTCCGGTAGAGGCCGTTCATGTCCCGCAGCATCCGCAGCACTCCGGTTGAGAAGGCGTTCTCGTCCAGCTGGTACCAGTCGACGCCGCGTTCCTCGGACCATTCGGCGCGCTGGCCGAACTCCTGGCCCATGAACAGCAACTGCTTGCCCGGATGCGCCCACTGGTAGGCCAGTAGGCCGCGCAGCCCGGCCGCCTTCATGTGGTCGTCGCCGGGCATCCGGCCCCACAGCGTGCCCTTGCCGTGCACGACCTCGTCGTGGCTGATCGGCAGCACGTAGTTCTCGCTGAACGCGTAGAGCATCGAGAACGTGATCTCGTGGTGGTGGTAACTGCGGTGGATGGGATCGCGCTTGATGAACTCCAGCGTGTCGTTCATCCAACCCATATTCCACTTCATCGAGAAGCCAAGTCCGCCAAGGTTGGTCGGCCGCGTGACACCCGGCCAAGACGTCGACTCCTCGGCGATGGTCACGATGCCGGGCGCCGCCTTGTGCACCGTCGCGTTCATCTCCTGCAGGAACTGCACGGCCTCGAGGTTCTCGCGGCCGCCGTAGACGTTCGGCGTCCAGCCGCCCTCCGGCCGCGAGTAGTCCAGGTAGAGCATCGACGCGACGGCGTCCACGCGTAGGCCGTCGATGTGGAACTCCTGCAACCAGTACAGCGCGTTGGCTACCAGGAAGTTACGCACCTCGGCGCGGCCGAAGTCGAAAACGTAAGTGCCCCAGTCGAGTTGCTCACCGCGGCGCGGATCGGAGTGCTCGTAGAGCGCGGTGCCGTCAAAGCGGCCGAGTGCCCACGCGTCCTTCGGGAAGTGTGCGGGCACCCAGTCCATGATCACGCCGATGCCCGCCTGGTGCAGCGTGTCGACCAGATGGCGGAACTCGTCGGGGGAGCCCATCCGCGACGTCGGCGCGAAATAGGACGTCACCTGGTAGCCCCACGAGCCGCCGAACGGGTGCTCGGCCACGGGCATCAGTTCGACGTGGGTGAACCCATGCTCGACGACGTAATCCGTCAGCTGCTGGGCGAGTTCGCGGTAGGTCAGCCCCGGCCGCCACGACATCAGGTGCACCTCGTAGGTGCTCATCGGCTCGAACACCGGGTTCTGGGCGGCGCGCTGCGCCATCCAGTCCCGGTCCTCCCAGGTGTAGTCGCTCCTGGTGACCTTCGAGGCCGTCTTCGGCGGCACCTCGGTCGCGAACGCCATCGGGTCGGCGCGTTCGGTGACCGATCCGTCGGCGCCGTGGATCCGGAACTTGTACAGCCCGCCGATCTCGAAGCCCGGCCAGAACACCTCCCACACCCCGGTCGACCCCAGCACCCGCAACTGCGCCTCGTGGCCGTCCCAGTGGTTGAACTCGCCGATCAGGCTGACACCCTTGGCGTTCGGCGCCCACACCGCGAACGAGACGCCCTCGACGACCCCGTCGGGGGTGGTGTAGCGACGCGGATGCGCACCGAGGATCTCCCACAACCGCTCGTGGCGGCCCTCGGAGAACAGGTGCAGATCCATCTCGCCGAGCGTGGGCAGGAAGCGGTACGCGTCGGCGACCGTGTGCACCTGGTTGGAGCCGTTGGCGCCGGGATAGTGCACCTCGAGCCGATAGTCCGCCAGGCCGGTGATCGGCACCGCGACCGCGAACAAGCCGGCCTCGATGTGCGCGAAGACATAGCGTTCACCGCCGATCAGTGCGATCACCTCGACCGCGTGCGGGCGGTAGGCGCGGATCACGGTGTGGTCGTCGTACTCGTGGGCGCCCAGGACCGAATGCGGGTCGTGGTGTTCGCCGGCCAGCAACCGGTTCAGGTCGGCGGTGTGCGGCCGCAGATGCGGGCTGCTCGCTTGCTTGGTCTGCGTCATGATGTCTCCCTACGCAGCAGATTGAGTCGTTGGTCGGCGGGAACCTGCGGCATGTTGAGGATGTGCGCCACCGCGCGGGCGGGATCGATGCGCACGTAATTGGCCTGGCCCCATTGGTATTCCTCACCGGTGATCTCGTCGCGCACCCAGAACCGGTCATAGGGCTCCATGCCCAGAGCGCCCATGTCCAGCCAGAGGGTGGCCTCCTCGGGCCCGAACGGATTGATGGTGACCACCACCAGCACCTGATCGCCGGACACCGGGTCGAACTTGCTGTAGGCGATCAACGCGTCGTTGTCGATGTGGTGAAACTTGATCGTGCGCAATTCGTGCAGCGCGGGATGAACGCGGCGAATCTCGTTGAGCCGAGTGAGGAACGGTTCCAGCGACTCGCCGTCGGCCAGCGCGGCGTCGAAGTCGCGCGGGCGCAGTTCGTACTTCTCCGAGTTGAGGTACTCCTCGCTGCCCTCTCGGACCGGCCGGTGTTCGAAGAGTTCGAAGCCGGAGTACACCCCCCATGTCGAGCTCATCGTCGAGGCCAGCGCCGCGCGGACGGCGAACATGCCCGGGCCGCCGTGCTGCAGGCTCTCGTGCAGGATGTCGGGGGTATTGACGAACAGGTTCGGCCTGGCGTAGTCGGCGTGCTCGGCGATCTGCTCGCCGAACTCGGTGATCTCCCACTTCGCGGTGCGCCACGTGAAGTACGTATACGACTGTGTGAAGCCCAGTTTGGCCAATCCGTACAGCCGGGCGGGCCGGGTGAACGCCTCGGACAGGAACAGCACGTCGGGGTCTTCGCGCTTGACTTCGCCGATCAGCCACGCCCAGAAGTTCGGCGGCTTGGTGTGTGGATTGTCCACGCGAAACACCTTGACGCCGTGCGAGATCCAGTACCGCACCACTCGCAGCACCTCCTGGTAGAGGCCTGCCGGGTCGTTGTCGAAGTTCAGCGGGTAGATGTCCTGGTACTTCTTCGGCGGGTTCTCCGCGTAGGCGATGGTGCCGTCGGGCAGCACGGTGAACCACTCCGGGTGCTCGCGCGCCCACGGGTGATCGGGTGCGCACTGCAACGCCAGATCCAGCGCCACCTCCATGCCGTCGTCGCGGGCGGCGGCGACGAATTCGTCGAAATCCTCGATGGTGCCGAGCTGCGCGTGGACGGCGTCGTGTCCGCCCTCGTCGCTACCGATCGCCCACGGCGAGCCGACATCCTTGGGCGCGGCGGTGACGCTGTTGTTGCGGCCCTTGCGGTGCACCTTGCCGATCGGGTGGATCGGTGGGAGGTAGACGACGTCGAAGCCCATCCGGGCGACGCGAGGCAGCGCCTTGGTCGCGGTGGCGAACGTGCCGTGCACCGGGTTGCCCTGCGCGTCCCAGCCGCCGGTGGAGCGGGGGAAGAACTCGTACCAGGAGCTGAACCGGGCCAGTGGGCGGTCCACCCAGACGCCGTACTGCTCGCCGCGGGTGACCAGTTCGCGCAGCGGGTACTGATCGAGCAGTTCGGTGACGTCCTCGGCGAGCGCGGCGCCGGCCCGGGTGAACGGATCGCCCGGCTGCCGCAGCCGCGCGGCCGCGTCGATCAACGGATAGCGGTTCTGGCGCGGCACCCCGGTCGCGGCCCGTTCCAGCAGTTTCGCGCCGACCAGCAGGTCGTTGGACAGCTCGGACTCGCTCTGGCCGGCGTCGAGCTTGGCCGTCACGTTCTTGCGCCAGGTCGCGAACGCATCGCCCCAGCCGTCCACCCGGAACGTCCACAATCCGACGCAGTCGGGCGTGAACGCGCCGTGGAACACGTCGGGTGTCCGCCCGGTCGCCATCGCGAGATGCTGGGGCTTCTTGCGCGGCGCCGCGGAGACCACGGCCTCGATCGGCACCGGTTCGACGACCGTCGGCAGCCCGGGCGGATCGTCGGCCAGCTTCGGATACGACGTACCGTGAAAGCGCACCACCAGGGTGGCCGCGACCGCATCGTGGCCCTCCCGCCACACGGTCGCGGTCACCGGCACGATCTCGCCGACGACCGCTTTGGCCGGATAGCGTCCGCCGGAGACGACGGGCTGGACGTCATCGATTTCGATACGACCGGCCACCTACCACTCCTCACATTGGCGCGGCCTGCGCGAGCCGCTGTGTCGTCTTGGTCAGTTCGTCAAAGCCTCGTCGCGCCCTATACCCACCGTAATGCTCACCCCAACCCCGTGGAGATGAAGAAGCACGCCGACGGCCCTGCGGGACGGCGGATAGTCAGTAAGGTTGAGTCGCGTGAAAGCCCTATGAAAGCTTTGAGGCGGTTCACCGTCCGCGCACATCTGCCCGACCGACTGATTGCGCTCGACCGGCTGTCGACCAACCTGCGCTGGTCGTGGGACAAGCCCACGCAGGATCTGTTCGAGGCCATCGATTCGAGCCTCTGGACACAGGTGGGCCACGATCCGGTCGGCCTGCTCGGCCAGGTCAGCCCCAAGCGGCTCGACGATCTGGCGGCCGACGAATCGTTCCTGCGCCGCCTCGACGGGCTGGCCGCCGATCTCGACGACTACCTGGGGCGTCCGCTCTGGTACCAGCAGGAGATCGATCACGGTGCCCAACTGCCCAACGGCATCGCATACTTCTCGATGGAGTTCGGCGTGGCCGAGTCGCTGCCGAACTATTCGGGCGGCCTGGGCATCCTCGCGGGCGATCACCTCAAGGCGGCATCAGATCTGGGCCTGCCGCTGATCGCGGTGGGCCTGCTGTACCGCTCGGGGTACTTCCGCCAGTCGCTGACCGCCGACGGCTGGCAGAGCGAGAGCTACCCGTCGCTGGACCCACAGGGCCTGCCGCTTCGACTGCTCACCGACGCCGCGAACCGGCCGGTGCTGGTCGAGGTGGCGACGCCGGAGGACCGGCAGCTGCACGCGCGCGTCTGGATCGCGCAGGTGGGCCGAATCCCGTTGCTGCTGTTGGATTCCGACGTTCCCGAGAACGGACACGACCTGCGCGGCGTGACCGACCGCCTCTACGGCGGTGACCAGGAACACCGGATCAAACAGGAGATCCTGGCCGGCATCGGCGGGGTTCGCGCCATCCGGGCGTTCATCGAGTTGGAGCGCAGGCCGTCGCCCGAGGTGTTCCACATGAACGAGGGCCACGCCGGCTTCCTGGGCGTCGAGCGCATCCGCGAACTCATCGACGCGGGACTGGACTTCGACACCGCGCTGACGGTGGTGCGCTCATCGACGGTCTTCACCACCCACACCCCGGTGCCCGCGGGAATCGACCGGTTCCCGGTGGAGATGGTGCGCCGGTACTTCGGCAGTGCGACCGACGGTCCGTCGGGCGCGATGTCGCGACTGCTACCCGGCCTGCCGCTGGACCGCATCATCGACTTCGGCGCCGAGGACGACCCGTCGAAGTTCAACATGGCGCACATGGGGCTGCGGCTGGCCCAACGGGCCAACGGCGTCTCGCTGCTGCACGGCAAGGTCAGCCGCCGCATGTTCAACGAGCTGTGGCCGGGCTTCGACCCCGGCGAGGTACCCATCGGCTCGATCACCAACGGCGTGCACGCACCCACCTGGGCCGCGCCGAAATGGCTGGAGCTGGCGCGTGAACTGCTCGGCAGCGACGACCTGACCACGGCGCGGGAAGCCGACGTGTGGGAGCGGTTGCACGAGGTCGACCCGGGTCACTTGTGGTGGATCCGCTCGCAGCTGCGCGAACAGCTGGTCGACGATGTGCGCGCCCGACTGCGGCGGTCCTGCGTGGAACGAGGGGCATCCGAAGCCGAATTAGGCTGGATCGCAACCGCTTTCGATCCGGGGGTGCTGACCATCGGGTTCGCCCGCCGGGTGCCCACCTACAAGCGGCTGACGCTGATGCTGCGCGACCCCGACCGGCTGGAGAAGCTGCTGCTCGACGAGCACCGGCCGGTTCAGTTGATCGTGGCGGGCAAGTCGCACCCCGCCGACGACGGCGGCAAGGCGCTGATCCAGCAGATCGTGAAGTTCGCCGACCAACCGGAGGTGCGGCACCGCATCGCCTTCCTGCCCGACTACGACATGTCGATGGCCCGGCTGCTGTACTGGGGCTGCGACGTCTGGCTCAACAACCCGTTGCGGCCATTGGAGGCGTGCGGTACCTCGGGCATGAAGAGCGCGCTCAACGGCGGTCTGAACCTGTCGATCCGCGACGGCTGGTGGGACGAGTGGTACGACGGGGAGAACGGCTGGGAGATCCCGACCGCCGACGGTCTCGCCGACGAGAGCCGTCGCGACGATCTGGAGGCCGCGGCCCTGTACGACCTCGTCGAGAAGTCGGTGGCGCCCAAGTTCTACGACCGCGACGACAACGACGTCCCGGTCCGCTGGGTCGAGATGGTGCGGCACACGCTCATCGCGCTCGGGCCGAAGGTGCTGGCCTCACGGATGGTGCGCGACTACACCGAGATGTACTACGCGCCCGCCGCCCAGTCGCTGCGCCGGACCGTCGAAGCCGGTGCCGACGGTGAGCCGTTCGGCGCGGCCCGCGAACTGGCGCGCTTCCGGCTGCAGGCCACCGAAGCGTGGCCCAAGATCCAGATCACCGACGTCGACAGCTACGGCCTGCCGGACACGCCGCTGCTCGGGTCGGAGCTCACGCTGACTGCAACGGTGTACCTCGCCGGCCTGCGGCCCGACCAGGTCGCCGTCCAGGCCGTGCTGGGCCGCGTCGACGCCAGCGACAGCCTGGTCGACCCGGTGACGGTGCCCATGCAGCACACCGGAGCGACCGACGGCGGCAACGAGATCTTCTCGGCGACGGCGCCGCTGCCCATCGCAGGTCCGGTCGGCTACACCGTGCGGGTGTTGCCGCACCATCCGCTGCTGGCAGGGGACAACGAACTGGGCCTCGTGACGCTCGCGTGAGCGCTGCCCTCAAGGTCGCGCTGGACGGGGGACCGTACGCGCTGGCGGCCGGGTCCGACGGTGCGATGTGGGTAACGCTGGTGCACAGCGGCGCCATCGCGCGGGTCACCGACCGGGGTGCGGCCACGCGCTATCCCGTGGCCGTCGGCTGTCGGCCGTCCATCATCACCGCGGGTCCCGACGGAGCGCTCTGGTTCACCCGCACCGGCGACGACCGCATCGGCCGGATCACCACGGCGGGAGAGTTGACCGACTTCGCTCTGCCGGACGGAAGCGGACCGTACGGCATCACCGCGGGGCCGGACGGTGCGTTGTGGTTCACGGCGATGACGTCCGGGGAGATCGGCAGGATGACCGTCGACGGCGAGCTGTCCGGCACACATCCGGTCGGCGGAGCGCCGGCGATGATCGCCACCGGACCGGACAACGCGCTGTGGTTCACGTTGAATCAGGCCAACGCGGTCGGCAGGCTGTCGCCGTCGGGGCGCGTGACGATACGTGAATTGGGAACGCCCGCATCGGGTCCCGTCGGTATCACCGCGACCCACGACGACGCGGTCTGGTTCACCGAGGTCCAGGCCGAACGGCTGGGTCGCATCCCGATGGACGACGCGATCCAGGAGATCGACCTGCCCGGCAAGCCGCACGCCGTGATCGCCGACCCCGACGACGGCGTCTGGGTGAGCCTGTGGGGATCGAGCCAGCTGGCCCGGGTCAGCGGCGACGGTGAGATCGTGACGATCGACCTTCCGGCGGGCAGCGAACCGCACGGGCTGGCCGTCGACGCCCACGGTGCCGTCTGGGTTGCGCTGGAAGCGGGCCACGTGTTGCGCATGCCGTCGTGAGCAGTGTCCGAAATGAGAAGTTTCTGGACACCTGTACGGCGTCGCATCGTCGCGGGGTAGGTTCCGATTCGGTGCGTCGACGAGGTGTGGCGCCCGGGAAGGGCATGGCGGTGACGGTTGGGAGTGTGCTGCGGCGAGGCGGCACCGTGTTCGCGATCGGCGTGGTGATGAGCGGACTGCTCGCCGAACGGGCCGCCGCCCAACCCGAACCCGAGCCCGTCGTCGCCGATGCGCCCGCGGCGCCCGCGGAGGTGCCACCACTGCCGGAGGGCGCGCCGCCACCACCGTCTCCGCCCGACGGCGCCGTCGAGTCCACCCCGCCCGCCGTCACCGACACGCCCGACGGCTGGAAGCTGACGCTGTCGGCCAAGGACGAGACCCAGGCCCCGATACCGCCGCTGACCACTGCGCTGTCGTCGCGCGAGTACGTGGTCGGCGGCACGTACAACGGCTCGCTGGTCGGACCCGATGAGGGCGAACCGCCCCAGGGCACCCTCGAGGTGGGCTACGAAATCGGCTGCGGCATCGACATGAGCACATCGAACGGTGTGTCGCTGACCGGCACCGCGGGCATCAACCCGTCGATCGGGGTGATCGGCACCGACATCATCTCGCCCCTTCCCGAGGGGATCCTTCCGGGCATCGGCGGCAACCTCGGCGGCGGCATCACCGTCGGCCTGAAACCCGGTCTCATCAACGTGGTCCCGGTGACCAAGAAGGAGTACACCGGCGCCGAGCCCTGGGTGATGGTGAGCAACTTCCGGGTGAAGATCGACGGCTGCGTCGGGGAGTCGTTCATCCGCTCGTATGCGTTCCTCAGCAGGTCCACCGAGATGTCGGATGCCGTGCTGGCCTGGTACGGCGTGACCAAGAAGATCTGATCAGTCGAAGCGCTTGAAGCAGCGCTCCGTGTCGCCGAGCACCCCGACGCGGAACGCGTCGATGCGGGAGAAACCCGACGGGACGGATTCGCCGTTGACGTCGCTGGCCGCCAGACCGTTGATGAGGATCCCGGACACCGCCTCGTCCAGATCGCCCGCGGTCAGCGCGACCGTATTGCCGTCCGGTGTCACGACTCTCTGCGACATCTTGGTGGTCGCGACCCCGGTCAGGCATGCGGTCCGCAGCGCCGCCTCCGCGTTGTCGAGGAGTACACCGCCGCGTTCGTTCTGGATCGCCTGCATGTACCGCGACACCAGCACCGAGTAGGCGGTGTTGTCGCCGGTGGCCAGGCCGGTCGGATCGTCGAGGTCGGGCGGCGCGCCCATCACCTCCAGCTCGGCGAGGTCGACGGCGATGGTGTTGGTGGCCGGGCAGTAGGACACCGGCGGGCTCGGCCTGGCGTCCGGACAGTCGACCGGATCGAGGCTCAACGTCGGCGGGTCGGCCGGCTCGAACAGGATGTTCATCGCGTCGACGACCGCGCGTACCGACGTCTCGGTGACGGGCCATTCCCCGGTTTCGTTCTCCTCCAACAACACCGGCAGGTCGCCGCGGCGCTGGCCGATATCGCGCATGTCGATGGCGGCGCATGCGGCCGCGCCGTCGGTGAACCCGGATTGGAAGGCCGACAGCCGCTCGAAGGCCGAGCCGTGCTCGTCCACTCCGGCCTCGGGATCATCCGCGGCCAGCAGAGGGTCGCGGAACGCGATGACCGCGGCGAGTACGTTGTTGAGCCCGTCGCCGGTGGACAGCGTGAAGCGCGGCGATTCGTCCTCGGCCACCCACCGCATGTAGGAGCCGGCCATGCAATCGGCCTGCTGCTCGGACACCAGCGTCGGGGTGTCGTCATCGACCAGGCCCGCCTGCTCGGAGATCGAATGGCCGTACTCGTGAGCCAGCACCATCGTGACGCCCATCTCCCCGTGGTCCTGTTGCAGGCTCGGGAGCAACTCGCCGCGGTCCCAGCCGATGGTCTGGTCGTCATGGCAGTAGCCGGCGTTCACGACGCCGAAGGTGTCGCCGTCGCAGAAGCCGGCGTTGTCGAATCCGTTGGCGTCCCAGGAGATGAGTTCCTTGACGGCTGTGAACTCACCACCGAAGGCCTCGCCGAACGCGCCCCGCCAGTACTCCTCGATGTCGCTGATCGCTTGGCGGGCCAACTCGTCGGTCTGGCCCCCGTCGGTGCCCACCACCTCCCGCACCGGATCTTTCGCATCGGGCCGCAAACCCGTCGCCCCGTCGGTGGCGGGCATTCCGGCGACGCGAAACGGATCGGCGAACACCGAGACGGGTGTGCCCTGCAGCATCGTCGTGCAGGCGGTCATGAGCACCGCCGACGACATGGCGAGCACCGCGCCGAGACGGTGTCGTCGGGTCATGGACGCCGCCTTTCAGACGCGGCCGGGGTCGGCACGCGGGGAATTGCAGCCAGGATAGTGAAGACGATCAACGCGCGCGTAGACGTTCGAGGGCTTGGCGCACGCGACGTGAATCGGTCGTCGCCCAGAACGGGGGAAGCGAGGCGCGCAGGTATCCGCCGTAGCGCGCGGTCGCCATCCGGGAATCCAGCACCGCGACGACTCCGCGGTCGTCGACGCCGCGCAGCAACCGGCCGGCGCCCTGGGCGAGCAGCAGCGCGGCGTGGCTGGCGGCGACGGCCATGAAACCGTTGCCGCCGCGCGCGGCCACCGCGCGTTGTCGCGCCGTCAGCAACGGGTCGTCGGGCCGGGGGAACGGGATCCGGTCGATCAGCACGAGCGACAGCGACGGCCCCGGCACGTCGACGCCCTGCCACAGCGACAGCGTGCCGAACAACGACGTCTCGGGGTCCTCGGCGAACTGCCTGACCAACGCCGAGGTGGTGTCCTCGCCCTGGCAGAGCACCGGGGTGTCGAGTCGCTCGCGCATGATCTCGGTGGCCGTCTTGGCCGCGCGCATCGAGGAGAACAGGCCCAGCGTCCGGCCGCCCGCGGCGGTGATCAGCGCGGCGATCTCATCGAGTTGTTCCGCCGAACCCGTTCCGTCGCGGCCCGGCGGCGGCAGATGGGACGCGACGTAGAGGATCCCCGACTTGGCGTGCTCGAACGGCGAGCCGACGTCGATGCCGCGCCACCGGGGCCGCTCCGCCGGCGACGTCGCGTCCTGCGCGTCCTCGCGCTTCAACCCCCACGCCGCGGCCATCGCGTCGAACGTGCCGCCGATGGTCAGCGTCGCCGACGTCAGCACCGTCGTCGAGCGCTCGAAGAGCCTGGTGCGCAACAACCCTGCGACCGCGAGCGGAGCGACCCGCAGGACGGTGCGGACGTTGCCCCTGGTCTCCTCCCGGTCGACCCAGACGACGTCGGTCCGGTCCGGGATCGCCGGCACGAACGAGTCGATGACGCGCGACGCGGTGTCGGCGACGTCGGTCAGCGCGGTGACGGCTTCGGCGCGCGCGGACGCCGCCTTCGGTTCGCTGGGCGCGGTGTCGATGGCCGAGCGGACGCGGTGCGCGGCGTCGCGCACGGCGGTCAGGTAGGTCGCCAGCTCGTCGTCGAGCACGTCGATCCGGCCGGGTCGGGTGTCGTGGATCGCCGACGACAACGTCGCCGTCGCGGCGTCCAGCCGCTGCGCGAGTTCCTGGTCGACCAGCCGCGCGGCCCGGCGGTGCGCGACGCCCAACGACGTCGCCGAGAGCTCACCGGTGGCCACCGAAGTCACCCGGTCGACCAGTTCGTGCGCCTCGTCGACCACGAGCAGGCGGTGCTCGGGGAGCACGGCGGCGTCGGAGATCGCGTCGATGGCCAGCAGCGCGTGGTTGGTGACGATGACATCAGCGTGGCCGGCCTTGTCGCGGGCCTTCTCCGCGAAACAGTCGGTGCCGAACGGGCAGCGCGACACCCCGATGCACTCGCGCGCCGAGACGCTCACCTGAGACCAGGACCGGTCCGGCACGCCCGGTGTCAGCTCGTCACGATCGCCGGAGTCGGTGTCCGAGGACCAGGCGATGAGCCGCTGAATGTCACGGCCCAGCGCGCTGGCCGCGACCGGCTCGAAGAGCTCCTCCTGTGGCCGGTCGTCCGGTTCGGTCGCCGTCCCCCCCGAACTGCCGTTGTGAATCTTGTTTAGGCACAGGTAGTTTCCGCGACCCTTCAACAGGGCGAACTCCGGGCTGCGCGGTAACGCGTCGGTCAGCGACTGCGCCAGCCGCGGCAGGTCGCGGTCGACCAGTTGCCGTTGCAGCGCGATGGTCGCGGTGGACACCACGACGGGTTCGTCGGTCTCGACGGCCCGCGCGATCGCGGGCACCAGGTAGGCCAGCGACTTGCCGGTCCCGGTGCCTGCCTGCACCGCGAGATGCTCGCGCGTGTCGAAGGCGTGCGCCACGGCCTCGGCCATCTCGAGCTGACCGGGGCGCTCGCTGCCGCCGAGCCCGGCGACCGCCGTGGCCAGCAATTGGGTGATGTCGGACGTGGTGTGCCCCCTACGCGCCGGGCGGGATCATCCGCGTGGGGATCGCCGGCTCACCGCGCGACAGTTTCAGGCCGTCCCACGGCAGGCTGGTCAGCCCGTCCTTGACGCGCCTGCGGGCGGCGTCGAGGTCGTCGGCGTCGACCGGTTCGCCATCGCGGATCAGCGGCACCATGAGCGGGCGCGCGGTCAGGCCGTCGTGGTCGGCGGGCGCCGCGCCGTAGGGGTGGACGACTTCCTCGACGATGGTGCCGCCGGTCCCTGCCGATTCGCGGGCCAGCCGCAGCGCCTGCTTGCGACCGCCGTGCGACTGCTTGTGGCTGCTGCGCTTCTCCACCGGGACGCCGTCGACCTCGACCAGCTTGTAGACCATGCCCGCGGTCGGCGCGCCGCTGCCGGTTACCACCGAGGTGCCCACGCCGTAGCTGTCGACGGGTTCGGCCCGAAGCGCGGCGATGGCGTACTCGTCGAGGTCGCCGGACACCACGATGCGGGTCTTCGTCGCGCCCAGACCGTCGAGTTGCGCGCGGACCTCGCGGGTGAGCACGCCGAGATCCCCGGAGTCGATGCGGACCGCACCGAGGTCGGCCCCGGCCACCTCGACGGCGGCCGCCACGCCCGCGGTGATGTCGTAGGTGTCGACCAGCAGCGTGGTGTCCACGCCCAGCGCGTCGACCTGGGCGCGGAACGCCGCCTTCTCGTCCGGACGGTCCTGCGTGGTGTGCAGCAGCGTGAACGCATGCGCGCTGGTGCCCAGGGCCGGCACACCGTAGCGGCGCTGCGCCTCCAGATTCGACGTCCCGGTGAAGCCCGCGATGTAGGCGGCGCGCGCCGCGTCGACGGCTGCCCGCTCGTGCGTGCGCCGCGAGCCCATCTCGATCAGCGGCCGTCCTTCTGCGGCGTAGGCCATGCGGGCGGCCGCCGAGGCGATCGCGCTGTCGTGGTTGAAGATCGACAACACCAGGGTCTCCAGCACCACACATTCGGCGAACGTGCCGGTAACGGAGACGATCGGCGAGCCGGGGAAGTACAGCTCACCTTCGGCGTAACCCTCGACATCGCCGCCGAACCGGTATCCGGACAGGTAACTCAGCGTTTCGTGGTCCAGAAAGCCGGCCAGCAGCGACAGCATCGTATCGTCGAAAGTGAACTGCGCCAACGCTTCCACACACCGCGCGGTTCCCGCCACCACGCCGTATCGGCGGCCGTCGGGTAGCCGGCGCGCGAACACCTCGAAGGTGGTGCGCCGGTGCGCGGTGCCGTCGCGCAGGGCGGCCGCGAGCATCGTCAGCTCGTACTTGTCGGTGAGCAGGGCCGTGGATGCGGCGTTCACACCGCAACCGTAGTAGTTCGAAGCCCCGGTTACGTGTTGGCTATCCTGAACAACATGGTTACGCCGGCGAAGACTCGACCGGGAACCCGCGAGGAGCGGGACGTCAAGGAAGTTGGCGCCACGGACACGCCCTGGGTGACCATCGTCTGGGACGACCCGGTGAACCTCATGACCTACGTGACCTACGTCTTCCAGAAACTGTTCGGCTACAGCGAGCCGCAGGCGACCAAGCTCATGCTCCAGGTGCACAACGAGGGCAAGGCGGTGGTCTCCGCGGGCAGTCGCGAGTCGATGGAGGTCGACGTGTCGAAACTCCATGCCGCCGGTCTGTGGGCGACCATGCAGCAGGACCGCTGACGGTCACGTGCGTAAGTGGAAGCGGGTGGAAACGGCTGACGGCCCGCGTTTTCGGTCCGCCCTCGCCCCGCACGAGGCGGCGCTGCTGCAGAGCCTGGCCACGTCACTGGTGGGAATGCTCGACGAGCGTGAATCGTCCACGCCCGCAGACGAACTCGAACAGATCACCGGTATGCGCACCGGCAGTTCGAGCCCTCCCGACGACGACACGCTGAAGCGGCTGCTGCCCGACTTCTACCGGCCGCAGACCGACCATCCGGCGGGGTCGGGCACCGCCGAAAGCCTCAACAGCGCGCTGCGCAGCCTTCACGAGCCGTCGATCATCGACGCCAAACGCGAAGCGGCGCAACGACTCCTCGCCACCATGCCGGCCGAGGGCGGCAAATTCGAGCTGACCGAGAGCGACGCGCACGAATGGGCGGCCTCGGTCAACGACATGCGGTTGGCGCTGGGCACCATGCTCGGCATCGCCCCGGACGGGCCCGACGATCTGCCACCGGATCATCCGATGTCCGGGCACCTGGACGTCTACCAGTGGCTGACCGTGCTGCAGGAGTACCTGGTGCTCGGTCTGATGGGAAAGTCGCGGTAAGAAATGGGTTCGATCACCGACGTCGGCGGTATTCGCGTCGGCCAACACCACCGCCTCGACCCCGACGTGGCCCTCGGGTCCGGATGGGCGAGCGGCACCACGGTCGTGCTGACGCCGCCGGGGACCGTGGGCGGCGTCGACGGCAGGGGCGGGGCGCCCGGCACCCGCGAGACCGATCTGCTCGACCCGATCAACTCGGTGCGCCACGTCGACGCGGTGACGCTGACCGGAGGCAGCGCGTTCGGGCTCGCCGCGGCCGACGGGGTGATGCGCTGGCTCGAGGAGCAGGGCCGCGGTGTCGCGCTGGAGGGCGGGGTGGTGCCGATCGTGCCCGCCGCGGTGGTCTACGACCTGCCGGTCGGCGGCTGGCAGTGCCGGCCGACGGCCGAGTTCGGGTATATCGCCGCACAGGCTGCGGGCACGGAGGTGGCGATCGGCACCGTGGGTGCGGGCACCGGCGCGCGCGTCGGCGTCCTCAAGGGCGGCGTCGGGACGGCGTCGACGATGCTTTCGAGCGGGGTGACGGTCGGCGCGCTGGTCGTCGTCAACGCCGCCGGTGACGCCGTCGACCCCGCGACCGGGCTGCCGTGGCTGGCCTACCAGATCGAGGAGTTCGGCCTGGTGCCGCCGCCCGCCGCTCAGATCGCCGCCTACGCCGACCGGCACATCGAGTTCAGCCCGCTCAACACGACGATCGCCGTGGTCGCCACCGACGCCGCGCTGAGCCCCGCCGGCTGTCGCCGGGTCGCGGTCGCCGCCCACGACGGCCTGGCGCGCACCATCCGGCCGTGCCACACCCCGCTCGACGGCGATACGGTGTTCGCGCTGGCCACCGGTGCGGTCGAGGTCGCGCCGGACCCGACGACACCGGCGTCGATGTCGCCGGAGGTGCCGCTGATCACCCAGGTCGGCGCCGCCGCCGCGGACTGCCTGGCCCGCGCCGTGATGGTGGGTGTGCTGGCCGCTGACTCGGTGGCCGGAATACCCACCTACCGCTACATGTTGCCCGGAGCGTTCGAATGAACCCGCGAAACCGCATCCCAGCCGGGGTGCACTCGACATTTCGCTGCTGGAATACAGTTTCGACGCGGTATGAGGAGGCGTGAAGCAGTGCTGGTGATCCGGGGCGATCTGGTCGACGCGATGGTCGCCCACGCCCGCGCCGACCAACCCGATGAGGCGTGCGGGATCATTGCCGGTCCCGAGGGATCGGACCGTCCGGAGCGCTTCATCGAGATGGTCAACGCCGAGCGCTCGCCGACGTTCTACCGCTTCGACTCCGGCGAGCAGCTCAAGGTGTGGCGGGCGATGGAACAAGCCGACGAGGCCCCGGTCGTGATCTACCACTCGCACACCGCCACCGAGGCATACCCCAGCCGCACCGACATCTCGTATGCGTCCGAGCCGGACGCCCACTACGTACTGGTGTCGACGCGCGATCCCGACGAGCACGAGCTACGCAGCTACCGCATCGTCGACGGCGTCGTCACCGAGGAACCCATCAAGATCGTCGAGCAGTACTAGAAAGGCCCAGACCATGCCAGTCACCGTCTCGATCCCGACCATCCTGCGCACCCACACCGGCGGGGAGAAGCGCGTCACCGCCGATGGTGCGACCCTCGGCGCCGTGATCAGCGACCTGGAGACGAACTACTCCGGCATCTCCGAGCGCCTGATGGACGCCAACAATCCGGGCAAGCTGAACCGCTTCGTCAACATCTACGTCAACGACGAGGACGTGCGGTTCTCCGGCGGGCTGGACACCGCGGTCTCCGAAGGTGACTCGGTGACGATCCTTCCCGCCGTCGCAGGAGGGTGAGTGGGCGGCGGATGACGCGTTACGACTCGCTTCTGCAGGCCCTCGGCAACACCCCGCTGGTCGGCCTGCAGCGACTGTCGCCGCGGTGGGACGACGGCCCCGCTCCCGATGGCGCACCTCACGTGCGGTTGTGGGCCAAGCTCGAGGACCGCAACCCTACCGGCTCCATCAAGGACCGACCGGCACTGCGGATGATCGAGGACGCCGAACGGCAGGGCCTGCTGCAGCCCGGCGCGACGATCCTCGAGCCGACGAGCGGCAACACCGGGATCTCGCTCGCGATGGCGGCCCTGCTCAAGGGCTACCAGATGATCTGCGTGATGCCGGAGAACACCTCGATCGAGCGACGACAGCTGCTCGAGCTCTACGGCGCGCGCATCATCTACTCGGCCGCCGAAGGTGGCTCGAACACCGCCGTCGCCCACGCGAAAGAGCTTGCGCGGCAGAACCCGTCGTGGGTCATGCTCTATCAGTACGGCAACGAGGCCAACGCGCTGGCGCATTACGAGGGCACCGGCCCGGAGCTGCTGGCCGATCTACCGGAGATCACCCATTTCGTCGCGGGCCTCGGCACCACCGGCACCCTGATGGGCACCGGACGGTATCTGCGCGAGCACAAACCGGGCGTGCAGATCGTCGCCGCCGAGCCGCGCTACGGCGAGGGCGTGTACGCGCTGCGCAACCTCGACGAGGGGTTCGTCCCCGAGTTGTACGACCCGGACGTGTTGACCACGCGCTATTCCGTCGGCTCGTACGACGCGATCAAGCGCACCCGCGAACTGGTTCAGGTCGAGGGCATCTTCGCCGGAATCTCCAGCGGCGCGATCCTGCACGCGGCGCTGGGTGTGGCGGCGAAGGCGGTCAAGGCCGGCGAGCAGGCCGACATCGCCTTCGTGGTCTGCGACGCCGGTTGGAAGTATCTGTCGACCGGCGCCTACGCCGGTAGCCTGGATGACGCCGAAGACGCGTTGGAAGGCCAGCTATGGGCATGACGGGCACGGGGGGCTATCCGGGGGTGGCCGGATCCCCACCGCCGAAGAAGCGGCCCGCGTGGATGGTCGGCGGCGTCACCGTCCTGTCGTTCGTCGTGCTGCTGTACGTCATCGAGATCGTCGACTCGCTGTCGAGTCATCGGCTCGACGACAACGGCATCCGGCCGCTGGAGACCGACGGTCTTATCGGCGTGTTGTTCTCGCCGCTGCTGCACTCGAACTGGGATCACTTGGTGGCCAACACCGTTCCGTTGCTCGTGCTCGGTTTCCTGATGACGTTGGCCGGTTTGTCGCGGTTCATCTTCGCGACGGCGATCGTCTGGATCCTGGGCGGCCTCGGCACCTGGCTGATCGGCAACGTCGGCGCGCACTGCCCGTACGTCGGCGTCCGGTGCGAGACCAACCACATCGGTGCGTCGGGCCTGATCTTCGGATGGCTGGCGTTCCTCATCGTGTTCGGTTTCTTCACCCGCAAGGTGTGGGAGATCGTCGTCGGCATCGTCGTGCTGCTGGTGTACGGCAGTGTTCTGCTCGGCGTGCTGCCCGGCACGCCGGGGGTGTCGTGGCAGGGCCATCTGAGCGGGGCAGTCGCGGGCGTCATCGCGGCGTACCTGCTCTCCGCGCCGGAGCGCAAGGCGCGTGAGCGACGCAAGGCCGCAGCACCGAACCCGTATCTCACATCGTGACGGGGGCTTCCGGAGGCAGCGGCCTCCCCGTCGGCATCTTCGATTCCGGGGTCGGCGGGCTCACGGTCGCGCGCGCGATCATCGACCAGTTACCCGACGAGGACATCGTCTACGTCGGCGACACCGGCAACGGGCCCTACGGCCCGTTGACCATCCCGGAGATCCGCAGGCACGCCCTGGCGATCGGTGACGATCTCGTCGAGCGCGGCGTCAAGGCATTGGTGATCGCCTGCAACTCCGCCTCGTCGGCATGCCTGCGCGACGCGCGCGAACGCTACGCGCCGGTGCCCGTCGTCGAGGTGATCCTGCCCGCGGTGCGCCGGGCCGTGGCCACCACCCGCAACGGCAGGATCGGCGTCATCGGCACCGAGGCGACGATCGCGTCGGGCGCCTACCAGGACGCGTTCGCGGCGGCGCGCGACACCGAGGTGATCGGC
Source organism: Mycobacterium sp. B14F4 (assembly GCF_039871645.1). NCBI lineage: Bacteria > Bacillati > Actinomycetota > Actinomycetes > Mycobacteriales > Mycobacteriaceae > Mycobacterium > Mycobacterium sp. B14F4. The sequence continues at coordinate 29,399 of NZ_JBDPMF010000006.1, forward strand.
GTGGCGTGCCCACGGTTCGTCGACTTCGTCGAGCGCGGCGTGACCAGCGGTCGCCAGGTTCTCGGACTGGCCGAGGGCTACCTCGAGCCGCTGCAGCGCGCCGAGGTCGACACGCTGGTTCTGGGCTGCACGCACTACCCGATGCTGTCGGGTCTGATCCAGCTGGCGATGGGCGATCACGTGACGTTGGTGTCGAGCGCGGAGGAGACGGCCAAGGACTTGCTGCGGGTGCTCACCGAACTTGATCTGCTGCATCCGCACGACGGTTCACCGGCGCGGCGGGTGTTCGAAGCGACCGGCGATCCTGAGGCCTTCACCACACTCGCGGCCCGCTTCCTCGGTCCGTCGCTCGACGGCGTTCGACCTGTTCAGCGTCACGTCGGCGCGGGGAAGTGAATTTCCGCAAGAATGAGGGCGCAAACGTGCGATGTTTTCGTCACAGGGATAGCGGGCATGGCAAGCTAGTGAGCGTGCGAATCACCGTGCTCGGTTGCTCCGGCAGTGTTGTCGGGCCGGATTCGCCGGCGTCCGGGTACCTGGTCACCGCTCCGGACACGCCCCCGTTGGTGCTCGATTTCGGTGGCGGAGTGCTGGGCGCACTGCAGCGTCACGCCGACCCGAACGACGTCTACGTGTTGCTGTCGCATCTGCATGCCGACCACTGCCTCGATCTGCCGGGGCTGTTCGTGTGGCGGCGCTACCACCCGTCGCCGGCCCAAGGCCGCGCGGTGATGTACGGGCCCGCCAACACGTGGGCCCGCCTCGGTGCGGCGTCCTCCCCCGAGGGCGGGGAGGTCGACGACTTCTCCGACATCTTCGAGATCCGGCACTGGGTCGACACCGAGGCCGTCGATATCGGTTCGCTCACCATCACCCCGAAACTCGTTTGCCACCCGACCGAGTCGTACGGCATGCGGATCACCGACCCCGACGGCGCCACCCTGGTCTACAGCGGTGACACCGGATACTGCGACGCGTTGATCGACCTCGCCCGCGACGCCGACGTGTTCCTCTGCGAGGCATCGTGGACCCACTCGCCGGACCGACCGCCGCGGCTGCACCTGTCGGGTACCGAGGCCGGCCGGGCCGCCAAACAGGCCGGCGTCAAGGAACTTCTGCTGACCCACATCCCGCCGTGGACCTCACGCGAGGACGTCATCAGCGAGGCCAAGGCCGAGTTCGACGGTCCGGTGCACGCGGTGGTGTGCAACGAGACGTTCGACGTCACGCGCTCCTGAACCGCGCCTGATTTGCCGGCTCGGCCGGCGTGTCCCGAACACCCGATAGGGTTGGCCCGTGTCCACACGAGAAGACGGCCGACTCGACGACGAGCTGAGACCGGTCCGCATCACCCGCGGGTTCACCTCCCATCCCGCCGGCTCCGTGCTGGTGGAGTTCGGCGAGACCAGGGTCATGTGCACCGCCAGCGTCACCGAAGGGGTGCCCCGCTGGCGCAAGGGCTCGGGCCAGGGCTGGCTGACGGCGGAGTACGCGATGCTGCCCGCCGCCACGCACGATCGGTCCGACCGCGAGTCGGTCAAGGGCCGGGTGGGCGGTCGCACCCAGGAGATCAGCCGGCTGGTCGGCCGGTCGCTGCGGGCGTGCATCGATCTCGGGGCGCTGGGGGAGAACACCATTGCGGTCGACTGCGACGTGCTGCAGGCCGACGGCGGAACGCGCACGGCCGCGATCACCGGCGCCTATGTCGCGCTGGCCGACGCGGTGACCTACCTGTCGGCCGCGGGCAAGCTGTCGGATCCGCGGCCGCTGTCCTGTGCGATCGCCGCCGTGAGCGTCGGCGTGGTCGACGGCCGCATCCGCGTCGACCTGCCCTACACCGAGGACTCACGTGCCGAGGTCGACATGAACGTCGTCGCCACCGACACCGGGACGCTCGTCGAGATTCAGGGCACCGGTGAGGGCGCGACGTTCCCGCGCTCGACGCTGGACAAGATGCTCGACGCCGCCATGGGCGCCTGCGAGACCATCTTCGAGATCCAGCGCGAGGCTTTGGAGTTGCCGTATCCCGGCGTGCTGCCGGAGCCGAAGGAACCGCCCAAGAAGTCGTTCGGAAGCTGACCGGTGAGGTTCCTCGTCGTCGGGTTTTCGTTGGCGCTCACCGGCTGCGGACTGTTCTCCGGGGACGCTGACTCCGTACCCCGTTTCGCCAGCAGCTCGGCGATCCAGCGCGCCCTCGGCGCAGCAGGCATCACATGCCACACCTATCAGTCCGTGCCCAAGGAAGATCGCGAGTCGGGGATGGGCGCTGCCGCTGATGTCGGTGAGTGCGAAATCGACGACGAGACACCCAAATTGGTCATTTGGAGCGACAAGCGCCAGCAGGACGACTGGGCGGACACGAGCAAGCAGATCGGCTGCACGATGGGTGAGGGGTACGGCGTCTCGACTCTCGACTACGTCGCCGGCGACCGCTGGTCCATCTCGGATACCTCCGAGAAGCTCGCCACCAAGCTCGCAGACGCCGTCGGCGGCCAAGCCGTGCACGTCGAATGCGAAGGAGGGTGACCGACCTGCTGGTGGCCAGCCGCAACCGCAAGAAGCTGGCCGAGTTGCACCGTGTGCTCGACGCCGCAGGCGTGTCGGGGGTGACGTTGCTGTCGCTCGACGACGTGCCGCCGTTCGAGGAAGCGCCGGAGACCGGGGCGACGTTCGAGGAGAACGCGTTGGCCAAGGCGCGGGACGCGCACCGGGCCACCGGGTTGGCGGTCGTGGCCGACGACTCCGGACTCGAGGTCGACGCCCTCAACAAGATGCCGGGTGTGCTCTCGGCGCGGTGGTCGGGGTATCACGGACAGGACGCCGCCAACACCGCGCTGCTGCTCGCGCAACTGCGCGACGTGCCCGACTCACGGCGCGGGGCGGCGTTCGTCTCGGCCTGCGCGCTGGTGTACGACGCGGGCGGCGCCCGCAAAGAGGTTGTCGTGCGGGGGGAGTGGCCGGGCAGCATCGTCCGCGAGCCCCGGGGCTCCCGCGGATTCGGCTACGACCCGGTGTTCCTGCCCGATGGGTCGACGCGCACGGCCGCCGAGCTCAGCCCCGCCGAGAAGGACGCGGCGTCGCATCGGGGACGAGCGCTGACGGCCCTGCTGCCCGCGCTGCGCGCCCTCGCCTGACGCTGCGCCGAGCGTCGGAAAAGTGACGACTTTCGGCCCGATTCCGTCATAGATCCGACTCTCGGCGACGGCGTCCCCCGACCTCCGCGAATTTTCGATAGACAACCTAATGGGTACTATCCCCGGGTGCGAGGTCGAGAGCTGGCGGTGGCGCGGCACCCGGCCGTGCTCGTCGCGGTGCTCGCCGCCGCGGGCATCAGCGTCTCGCTCATGCAGACGCTCATCATCCCGTTGATCCCTGCGCTGCCCACCCTGCTGGACACCAGTTCGGCAAATGCGTCGTGGACGATCACGGCGACGTTGCTCACCGCCGCGGTGGCGACGCCGGTCTTCGGGCGGCTCGGCGACATGTACGGACCGAAGCCGATCCTGATCGCCTGTGCCGCACTGTTGACGCTCGGCTCACTGCTGGCCGCCACGACGAGCGCGCTGCTGCCGCTCATCGTCGGCCGGGGTCTGCAGGGCTTCGGGCTGCCGATCATCCCGCTGGGCATCAGCGTGCTCCGTTCCGCCATCCCGGCCGAGAAGGTCGGCAGCGCAATGGGTTTGATGAGCTCGTCGCTCGGTGTCGGCGGTGCGCTGGGGCTGCCGCTGTCGGCGGTCATCGCGGAGAGATTCGACTGGCACATGCTGTTCTGGGTGTCGGCGGGCCTGGGCGCCGCGGGGGTCCTTGTCTTCTCGCTGTTGGTGCCGAGCATCCCCGCCCGCTCGGCCGACCGGCTGGACCCGATCGGCACGCTGGGGCTGGCGGTGGGGTTGGTCGCGCTGCTGCTGGCGATTTCGAAGGGCTCCGGATGGGGCTGGACGAGCGGAATCACGCTGGGCTTGCTCGGCGGGTCGCTGATCGTCTTCGCGTTGTTCGGGTGGTGGCAACTGCGGGTGGCGTCGCCGACGGTCGACCTGCGCACGACGGTGCGGCGGCCGGTGCTGACGACGAACGTCGCGTCGATCGCGGTGGGGTTCTCGTTGTTCGCGATGTCGTTGATCGCCCCGCAGATCCTCGAACTGCCCACCGAGACGGGGTACGGCCTCGGTCAGTCGATGCTGCACACGGGTCTGTGGATGGCCCCCGGCGGCCTGGCGATGATGCTGTCGTCGCCGATAGCGGCGCGGGTGGCCGGCGTCCGAGGGCCGCGGTTCACACTGATCGTCGGCTCGACGATGGTAGCGGGCGGCTACCTGGCCGGGCTGTGGCTGATGAACAGCGCCTGGCAGTTGTGCATGTTCAATGTCCTGGTCAGCGTCGGCGTCGGGTTCGCGTTCTCGTCGCTGCCCGCCTTGATCAACGCGGCCGTCCCGGTGTCGGAGACGGCAGCGGCCAACGGCATCAACGCGCTCGCGCGGTCCTTGGGCACGTCGATCTCGAGCGCGGTGATCGGCGCGGTGCTCGCGGCGATGACGATCACCGTGGCGGGTGAGCAGGTGCCGTCGCTGGCGGGGCTGCGCGCGGCGCTGCTCATCGCGGCGGGCGCCGCCGTCGTCGCTGCGCTCATCGCGCTGGCCATTCCGAAGGCGGCCGACGACGCGGCCGGCGACCCGGAGGCCGATCTGGCGCTGGCTACAGGTCGTAGCGGCCCTTGATCTCCTTGGTCTGAACCTGCTCGACAATGATGCCGACGAGCGGGATGGTGCCCGCCAGCAGCACCCCGATCGTCTTGCCGATCGGCCAGCGCACCTTGACCGCGAGGTTGGCGGTGAAGAGCAGGTAAATGAAGTACACCCAGCCGTGGACGACGGCGATCCAGTTCAGGCCCTCCACGCCGTAGACGTACTTCATCACCATCTCGTAGCACAGCGCGATGAGCCAGATGCCCGTCGTCCAGGCCAGCACGCGGTAGCCGAGAAGCGCTTTACGGATGTTCTCGGCGGAGGTGGTCTGTGGTTCGGTCATTGGGCGGGGTGTTCCTTGTCTTTCTCCGCGAGCTCGGCCAGATAGGCGTTGTACTCGCGTAGTGCGGGGTCGTCATCGGGTTGGTTTGCAGCGCGCGGCTTTTCGGGCAGGAGGCCTTCGGGGATCTCGGTCACGGTGCCGCGCGTGACCGGCTCGGGCGGCGCGTCCTCGTAGCGGACGAACTTGTAGTAGGCGTACACGACGAAGCCGGCGAACAGCGGCCACTGCAGGGCGTAGCCGAGGTTCTGGAAGCTTCCGGAGGCCGATTCGAAGCGGGTCCACTGCCACCAGGCCAGCGCGAGGCAGCCCGCGGCGCCGACGATCGCCAGGGCGATGAGCGCCGGTCTCCTACGCCGTGTAGTGGACACCATCCAACGGTACCGCGATACCCTAGGGACGCTCACGCGCGAGTGGCGGAACGGCAGACGCGATGGTTTTAGGTGCCATTGTCCTATGGACGTGGGGGTTCAAATCCCCCCTCGCGCACTCATTCCAGTCGCCGACTTCTGCACCAGGGTCGTGATTCTCGACAGTCAACAGCCCTGGTGCAGAAATCGCGGTCAGTTGCGCTTCGCGAAGTACTTCTGCCCGTCACCGGGGATTCGGCCGAAGCCCATCTTCAACAGCGGCGCAAGCACTTTCACGGGCAAGGCCATCGCCGTCTTCGGTTCGATCGCCAACACCCACGTGAACCGCGTCGCCTCACCGTCGGGCTCCACGATGTACTGCTCAGCGAAGCGTCTGAACATCGGCAGCGTGGACTCGTAGACGTAGAAAGAGTGGCTGCGCCCCTCGTCCCACTGGAAGTAGCGCTCGCGCATCGTCGCACCGCCGGGAGCCACCACGTCGCGGGTGGTGCCGACACCAAACGGCCGCGGCGACGTCCACGTCACCTTCTTGATCGACGGCCCCCACGCCGCCAGCGAGTCATCGGAGGTCAGTGAGTCCCACACCTGTTCAGGTGTGGCGGCGTAGCGCTTCTCGTAGCGGAAGACGTGCGGGGCGGTGGTCAGGAAGTCAGCGTCGGCGGGTTCGAGCGGATACCAGCGGGCCATAGCTGGACATCATTGCAGCAATGGCCGCTACTGGTCCCTGCTCTGCATCCCGAAGCAGACCAGGCTCGCGACGAAGCTGAACGTCGCCACCGCTCCGGACACGGCGGCCAGGGCAGCGTCGGCCGCACCCCAGCTGGCCAAGCACACCGCGACGGCGATGATCGCCGTGAAGATCAGGAACAGTCCTGTCGTGGCAACCGCCTCGGTGGTCGGGTTCTCGGCGGGGGCGAGGGCCTGCTCGCGCATCGACGTCTCCTACGGGCTGACGGAAATCTGATGCGCAGTTTCTGCCCGTTATTGACGAGCTTGAAACGCACCCCCGCAAATCGTCGGGTACTTAGCCGACTTTTCGAATCGTGGAGCCGTTTCGCTCGGCCAGCGATCGCAACTGCCGCAGCGCGAACTGGCGGGCTCGACCCGTCTTCGGAATGAAGATGCCGGCCCATACGCCTTCGGCGCCTGGCGTCTGGCACGCCTCCTGAGCGCACAGCCACCGGCGCGGGCATGCTCGGCAGAGTTCCTTGGCGCCTTCGTCGGCGGTGACGGCCCACCGGTCCGGGTCCTGCGTGCAGGCGCCCAGTGGCGTCTCGTCGAGCGCCAGAGGGAGCGCCGGTACCGGGCCGACTGCGGCGGCCGGCCGATCGCGGCGACGCGCGCCGGTCGGCGCCGGACGCGTCGTCCGTGGACTCGGTGGTCCGTCCCCTGCCATCTGCGTCTCCTCCCGATCAAGCCCTCAAGCGATCGCCGGCCGGAGAGCTCGACAATACGCTTGTATCGGTTTTTAACGATACAGATGTTTTTGGCTACTGTGGGATCGTGTCAAGCTTCACCTGCGGGAATTGATGGCGGCCACGCCGCCGGAACCGTCCGACGGACGCACAACGTCGAGCGTCGACCGGATTCGGAACGCGGCGCTGAGGTGCTTCGCGTCCCGCGGCGCATCGGCGACGTCGTTGCGGATGGTGGCCGCCGAAGCGGGGGTTTCCCTCGGAATGGTGCAGCATCATTTCACGACCAAGGCCGGGCTGATCCGAGCCGTCGACGACTACGTGCTGGCCGTGGTTAGCGAGACGCTGGCGCAACCCATCCCAGAACCGCCCGCCGACTCCATCGCCGACTTCGGCGGCCGTGTGACGCGGCTCATCGCCGCGCACCCCGATGCCGTCGGCTACGTCGGGCGTGCCCTCACCGATGGCAGTGCGCTGGGCAGCCAGCTGTTCGATGAGCTGGTTGAGATCGGCGCACAGCGCTGGAAGGCGCGCGAGAAGCACGGGTTGACGCGCCCCGACCTCGATCCGATTTGGGGCGTGCTCAACCCGCTCGTGTTGGCGCTCGGCACCTGGGTGTTGCGGACGCACATCGAACGACATCTGCCCGAGCCCCTCGCCACGCCGGCGCAGCTTCAGCGGTGGCGAGCCGCGGTCGACGCGCTGGTGCGCGACGGGCAGCTCCGGCACCGGCCCGGCCGCGACGCGGGGGATACCTGACGCGCCCAGGTCACGGACCTACGCCGACCCTTTTCCGGTATGTCGTCGGCGTCTCGCCGCTGAACTGGGTGAACGCCCGCGTGAACGAACTGAGGCTGTCGAAGCCGACCGCCGACGAGGTCTCCTGCACTGACTGGCCCGGCGCGGCGAGCAACGCCATCGCCCGCAGCATCCGCGCATGCAACAGGTATGTGCGCCAAGGCAATCCGATGTTGTCCTGAAACAGTCGCCGCAGGGTGCGCTCGGACACCGCCACCGCCCGACTCACCTCGTCGGCCGTGACGCCGTCGAGGTGCTCCTTGGTGTACGCCATCGCAGCGGAGACAATCGGATGCTCGCAGGTCGGCAGGCTCAGCGGCGCCTCATGGTCGAGCGCCTCGGACACCAGGTTGGCCAGCGTCCGAAAGAAGGCGTCCGACACTGTCTCGTCTTGGGCGTCACCTTCGCCTCGATCGATCGGCCACCGCAGCGCATAGATCATCATCTCGCGGATCAGGGGCGAGACCGCGAGGATGCGTGCGCGGTCGCCGGCCTCCGGGATCAGTTGCGGGTCGAACATCACCGCGACGGTCTTGACGTCCGGGTTCATCGTGGCTTGATGTTCCAGGCCGACCGGAATCCACGCGGCCTGCTGCGGGGGCAACAGGTAGTGCGCCGACGCCGTCTCGACCTCCACCACGCCGCCGATCGCGTACTCGATCTGATGGACCTCGTGCGAGTGCCAGCCGGTGATCAACCCGTCGCCCTCGTAGAGGTAGCTGCCGCCGAGCGCGCGTCCGCCGCGGCGCAGTTCGATGACGCGGCCCGAACGGGACGGATCGATGTTGGCCGATTCGGCTAAACCTCTGTCCGAAAGCGCAGAGCCGGTCACGTCTGTAGACGGTACTACTTGAGACATGGATATCGACGACCTCATCCTCGTGAGCATCGACGACCATGTCGTGGAGCCGCCCGACATGTTCCTGCGCCACGTGCCGGGCAAGTACAAGGACGAGGCGCCGATCGTGGTCACCGACGACAAGGGCGTCGACCAGTGGATGTACCAGGGCAGGCCCCAGGGCGTCAGCGGGCTCAACGCGGTGGTGTCGTGGCCGGCCGAGGAGTGGGGCCGCGATCCGGCCGGCTTCGCCGAGATGCGGCCCGGTGTGTACGACGTCCATGAGCGGGTCCGCGACATGAACCGCAACGGCATCCTGGCGTCGATGTGCTTCCCCACCTTCACCGGTTTCTCCGCGCGGCATCTCAACACGCACCGCGAAGAGGCGACGCTGGTCATGGTGTCGGCCTACAACGACTGGCACATCGACGAATGGGCCGGATCGTATCCGGACCGCTTCATCCCGATCGCGATCCTGCCGACCTGGAACCCCGAGGCGATGTGTCACGAGATTCGACGCGTCGCCGCCAAGGGCTGCCGCGCGGTCACGATGCCGGAACTGCCGCATCTGGAGGGGCTTCCGAGCTACCACGACGACGAGTACTGGGGCCCGGTGTTCCGCACGCTCTCGGAGGAGAACGTGGTGATGTGCCTGCACATCGGTACGGGCTTCGGCGCGATCAGCATGGCGCCCAACGCCCCGATCGACAACCTGATCATCCTGGCCACCCAGGTGTCGGCGATGTGCGCACAGGACCTGTTGTGGGGGCCGGCGATGCGCAACTACCCGGACCTGAAATTCGCGTTCTCCGAAGGTGGTATCGGCTGGATCCCGTTCTATCTCGACCGCAGCGACCGCCACTACACGAACCAGAGGTGGTTGCGCCGCGACTTCGGCGACAAGCTGCCCAGTGACGTCTTCCGCGAACATTCGCTGGCCTGCTACGTCACCGACAAGACGTCGCTGAAACTGCGTCACGAGATCGGCATCGACATCATCGCCTGGGAGTGCGACTACCCGCACTCCGACTGCTTCTGGCCCGATGCGCCCGAACAGGTGATGGCCGAACTCACCGCTGCCGGTGCCGACGACAGCGACATCAACAAGATCACCTGGGCCAACGCCTGCAACTTTTTCAGCTGGGACCCGTTCGCGCGGACACCGCGTGCGGAGGCCACGGTCGGGGCGTTGCGCGCCAAGGCAACCGACGTCGACGTCTCCATCCGCCCACGCAAGGAATGGGCCCGGCTCTACGAGCAGAAGCAGCTCGCCCAAGCCTGATCGCCGGCTCGCGGCGTCGTCCGCGACCTCACCACATCAGGCCACGGACCATCTCGGCCTGCGGGATGTCCTCCACTGCGATCAGCCCGGCCGGGGCGCGGCACACCCAGTCGATCGCGTTGACCACACGGGCGGCGGTCGAGACACATCCCGCCTCGGTGACATCCAGCAACGGATGGGACAGCAGCGTGCTCATCTCGACGCGCGGCTCGCCCTCGACGATCACCTTGTGTACACCCGAATGGCCCTCGGGCGGGTACTCCCAATCCGGCGCGGCCGCGGGCGTGAGCCGCGTGGTGTGCTCGACGGTGATGGTCGGGACTCCGCCCCGCATACCTTCGGCCGCGAACCGCACGCCTGCGAGCCGACCGGGCTCGACCGTCAGCATCCTGCATTCGATGCGCCGGTCGGTGTACCACGGCTCGTAGCGCTGGCGGACCTCGTCGAGTTCGACGCCCAAATGGTGAGCGAGATTGCGCACCAGACCGCCGAACATCGACGTGATGACACCGGGCTGGAACGCCATCGGCAGGTCGTCGTCGGGTGCCGTGCCGAACCCCATTGCGGTACCGGTGTATTCGTAGTCGTCGTAGTTGCCGTAGTCGAAAACCTCCTGGACGGTGATCGACTTCGCGCGGGTCACCAGGCTGAGCGCGGCGAGCACCGCGGTGTCACCCGAGTAGCCCGGGTCGATACCGTTGACGTAGAGCGAGGAACCGCCCGCAGCGCAGGCCTTTTCGAGTGGCGCCCGCAGCCAGTCGTCGGCTTGCCTGGGCGTCACCAGCCACACCATCGACGTGCCGACCACATTGATCCCCGCGGCGAGGAACTTCGACATCTCCTCGATCGCCTCCATCGGCCGCGTCTCGCCCAGCGCGGTGTAGACGACGCAATCCGGTTTCAGCGCGATCAGCGAGTCGATGTCGTCGGTTGCTATGACCCCCGACGGTTCAGTCAGCCCGCACAGTTCGGACGCGTCGCGCCCGACCTTGTCGGGGTTGGCGGCGTGCACACCGACCAGTTCCATATCCGGACGCCCGATGATCGCCCGCAGTGAATGCTGTCCGACATTGCCGGTGGAGAATTGGATGACCTTGCGCATCGAGACCTCAGTAATCGGGGATCGGCAGCGGCGAGTTGTTCGAGTCGATTCCACCGTCGACGTGGAAGATCGCGTTGGTGGCGTAGCAGTCTCGAGTGCTCAGGTACACGCACAGTCGCCCGAGGTCCTCGACATTGCCCAGCCGGTGCAGGGGAGTGGCTTCGAGCATCTTCTCCAGAGACCCCGGCATCATGTCGAGGCTGCCCTGCAGCCCGTCGGTGGCGAAGGAGCCGAGCGCGATCGCGTTGACGCGGACCTTGGGTGACAACTCCTGCGCCATGGCGCGGGTGAGCGCCTCGAGGCCGCCTTTGGCGACGCAGTACGCCGTCAGTGCGCGAATACCGAATCGCGCTGAGCCCGAGGAGATGTTGACGATGGAGCCGTGGCCGGCCTCGATCATGTGCGGCGCGGCGAGCTGGCTCATGATGAAAGCCGATGTCACACACCAGTCGAAGGTGTGCCGGAAGTCCTCGTCGGTGATATCGAGGAATCGCGCATAGGTCGACCCGCCGACGTTGTTGATCAGGATGTCGATGCGGCCGAAGCGGTCCATCGCGGTGCCGACGACCCGCTCACCGTCGGGTCGGCTCATCGCGTCGGCGACCAGCGCGAGCCCCTTTCCGCCCGCCTCCTCGATCCCGGAGATCGTTCCGACGATGTCGGACTCGGTGCGCGCGGTGCCGACGACTGTCGCGCCGGCTTCGGCGAGAACTCGCGCAATGCCCTGGCCGACACCCTTTCCCGCGCCGGTGACGATTGCGACCTGCCCGTCCAGGTTGAACTGCTCCAACGCCATGGCTCTCCTCGTAGGTAACTGACTGCAGTCAATCACACTCGTGGTCGGCAATCCAGCTATCGTGGTCACATGGCAGTGGTGGACAAGCCGTCGGCGCGTGAGACGAAACGCTTGCAGACGCGGGAGCGACTGATGGGAGCTGCGATCGCCGAGTTCAAGCGGGGCGGTATCGCGGCGGCCGATGTCGGCGCCATCGTGACGGCGGCGGGAGTTGCCCACGGTACGTTCTTCTTCCATTTTCCGACCAAGGAACACGTGCTGCTGGAGTTGGAGCACCGCGAAGAGGAACGCATCGCCAAACAACTCGGTCGATACGTCGACGAGACCCGTGATCTCGAATCCATTCTCAAGGAGGCGGTTCGACTCGTGCTGGGCCTGGAACGCCGCCTCGGGTCCGTGCTGTTCAAGGATTTCCTCGCGTTGCACTTCTCGCAGACTCGGCCCGTCGACGAAAGCACCGAACATCCGGTCATCGTCAGAGTCGCTGCGGAGATCGAACGAGCGCAGCAGCGCGGCGAGGTCGCCGCGGACGTGAATCCGATGAACAGCGCGGTGTTCTTCCTGCTCGGCCTCTACGCGTTGTTGACCACCACTCACAACTGGCCGACACAACCCACGATGCTAGACGACTACGTCGCCAGGACACTGCGCGGCATCGAGGCTCGCTGACTGGATTGACTGAGGTCAGTTTTCTTGGGATGCTCGGGGCGCCGATTCCCAGGAGGGTGCCTTGACTCTGCCCACGTTCCCCGCCGCCGGCAGTGGCCTGGACGATCACATGGAGCGCTCGCGGCTGGCGCAGCGCCAAGCCGACAAGTGGCTCATCTGCGGCAGCCTACTCATCGGCACCGCGGCGCTCGGCATCTTCGGGCTGCCGCTGTTCCTGCGGGGGGTGTGGCTGCTTCGCAAGGCGCAGCGAGAAGGGCTGTCGGTACGCCCGATGATCGTCACGCTGATCGGCTATCTGGTGATCATCGACGCCGCGATCAACACCGTGGGCTGGGCACTCGACCTTGTCGCCAACCACACCATTCTGGCTCGAATCCTGTTGAACGGCTGGGGCGCGATGTTCGACGCCGGCTACTTCTGGCACTACAACGAGCTGTGGTTGGGAGGCGCGGCCGGTCCGGGCGAGAAGGCGATGGAGGTCGGCATGATCCTCACCGTCTTCACGATGCGGATCGCCGCGGGCATCGGGTTCCTGCAGATGAAGCGCTGGGGTCATCAGTGGATGATCGTCACCTGCTGGATGGGTGTGGTCATCTGGTGCCTCTATGTGTTCAACATGACGATGTACGCCGACGTGCGGTATGCCGGCACCATCTTCCCCGTCGTCGGCTGGTGGCTCTACGACATCTTCTACATCACGCCTTTCCTGGCCATCCCCTACCTGCACACGGTCAACCGCGAGATCTTCTCCGACTGACTTAGCTCATTGACTGAAGTCAGTAAATGGTGCTACAACAGTCACATCATGACGGTTCAGGTCAAGTCGTCAACGCGCGAAGAACGCCGGAGACAGACGCGGGAACGCATACTCGGCGCGGCGATCACCGAGTTCAAGCGTGCGGGCATGGCCGGTGCCGACGTGGGTGCCATCGTGACCGCCGCCGGTGTTGCGCACGGGACGTTCTACTTTCACTTCCCCAGCAAGGAGCACGTGCTGCTGGAGCTGGAATCCCGCGAAGAGGCCCGTGTCGCTGCGGAATTCGCGACGTTCCTGGTCTCGGCCCACGAGCTTGTCGGCGCGCTGGCGGAGGTTGTCCGGCTGGTGACGGGCCTGGAGGAGCGGTTCGGACCGTTGCTGTTCAAGGAGATCCTGGCGCAGCACTTCTCGCCGACCCGCCCACATCGGGACGAGTGGACCGACCACCCCGTGATCGTGTTGCTCGTGCGCGAGATCGAGCGGGCCCGGTCCGACGGTGCCATCCACCCGGAAGTCGACGCGTTCTACAGCGCCACGTTCTTCCTTCTGGGTATCTACGGAGTGCTGACCACCACCGACGACACCGATACCCGGAACACGATGCTGGCCGAACTGGTCGCGTCGGCCGTTCGAGGTCTCGAGATCCGATGACCGACAATCCGCCAGCAAGGAGGTCACACTAGTGGACTGGATCTGGGAGATCCTTCGATACGTCGCCGCGTGGGGCGGGACGGGCCTGATCATCTGGTTCTGGTACTGGATGTTCTCCAACATCGGAACCTTCTGAGCGGCCCCCGAGATCGATGACTGAACTCTCCGATACACACGCTATGGCGGTCGAGCGCAGTTGCGCGGTGACGGCTGTTGCGTTGAGCGGGCAACGGCGCGAGGGCGTTCGACTCCTCACCGGTGCCGATCGCGAGTTCAGTCTGAGCGCGGCATTGGACTTCGTGTACGTGCCCTACCCGTTGGGCCGCGAGTGGACCCGCCGGACCCTCACTTGCGGTGTGGCACTGCAATGCGCGCCGTCGAAGGACAGGATCGTCGAGTACCGGCTGAACGAGTTGTCGGCGCGCGAACTTCGCGCGCTGACGATCGTCGAGGCCCACGTCGCCCTCGGTTGGGTTGCCGAGCGCTGGCCGGGGTTGATGTCGGAGATCCGCCGCATCCTGGGTGCTCCCGAGGTGCTCGACGGCGACCTTGATGCGCCGGCGATGCTCGATCAGGCGATCGCCTTGGCGCGTACCGGGCAACCACTGACCGTCCATCCCCTGTTCGGCGGGCTGCCGCTGGCGTATACCGCTCCGCAGGGCGTGGCCGACAAGCTAAGGCGCACGCTCGGCAGGATGCCGTGGACGACATCGCAGAAACGGATGCCGCGGCCCTACTCGATCCCTGTCGGCGGCGACGGCGGCATCCGCAATCCCAACCTGCCGCCGCCGAGTCGGCCCCAGGACAATGATCTCGACATCACCCCCGACCACCGGCCCGGCGTCCCCTACCCGGAGTGGAACGCATGGACCAAGAGTTTCATGCGCGACCACGTCGCCGTCCTGGAGAAGACGCACGCGTCGCGCACCCGGGAGCCCGAATCGGCATCGACCGAGCTGCGGAAGTGGTTCTCCGAGCACACCCACCGGGCGATGAGGAACAGGATGGAGGACGGCTCCGATCTGGACGTCGATCAGTACGTCAACCACTACATCGACCTCGCCACCGGCGAGGCGATCGAGCCGCGCATCTTCCGTGACCTCCTGCCGAGCAGCAGGGACGTCACCACGGCCCTGCTGCTGGACGGTAGCTCGTCGCTCGGCGTCCACGGTGGGCGGATCTTCAAGCTCGAATTGGCCTGCGCAGACGCGCTTTCGCGAGCGATGACGCTCGCCCGTGAGCGGCACGGCATCTTCGTGTTCACCGGTAACACCCGCCACCGCGTCGAAGTCAGCTGTCTGAAGGACTTCGAGGACCGCCGGTTCGTGCCCCCCGGCCGCCTCGGTCTGTCCACCGGCGGATACACCCGGCTCGGCGCACCGTTGCGCCACCTGACGTCTCGGCTGCTGGCGCAACCGTCCGAGCGCCGACTGCTCATCGTGATCGGCGACGGCCTGATCTCCGACGAGGGCTACGAAGGCCGCTACGCCTGGGCCGACGCCGCGCACGCCGTCGAGGAGGCCGACGACGCGGGCGTGAGCATCTACTACGTCGGCGTGGGGCCCACCCGTGTCGACCCGCTGCCGGAGGTGTTCGGGCCCCGCCGTTCTCAACGAATCCGACGAGTCGAGGAGCTTCCGCGAGTGCTTGCCCATGTCCATCGCGAGCTGGTGGCCGCATGAGCGACGCCGGCGAGCGAATGATCGGCTCCGACTACTACGCGAACGCCAACGAGGTCCAGCTGTTCGAGCAGGCGTACCACCAGCGCCTGCCCGTGATGCTCACCGGACCGACGGGCTGCGGCAAGACCCGCCTCGTCGAACACATGGGCGTCCTGCTGCAGCGGCCGGTCGTGACCATCAGCTGCCACGACGACCTGACGAGTTCCGATCTGGTCGGCCGGTTCATGGTCACGAGCGGCGACGTCGTGTGGACCGACGGGCCACTCACCCGGGCTGTGAAGGCCGGCGCCATCTGTTATCTCGACGAGGTGGTGGAGGCACGCCACGACTCGCTGGCCATCCTTCACTCGCTGACCGATCACCGCCGCGCACTCTTTCTGGACCGGGCGGGCGAAGTCGTTCATGCGCCGGAGACGTTCATGCTCGTCTGCTCGTACAACCCCGCCTACCGAAGCTCGCTCAAGGAACTCAAACCGTCCTTCCGCCAGCGCTTCGTCACGCTACCCATGAGATATCTGCCGCCCGAACGCGAGGCCGAGGTGATCGTCGCCGAAGCCGGTGTCGAGGAGGCGACCGCTACCCGGCTCGTGCAATGCGCCACCGCGATCCGCACCGCTGACGAGGCGTTCCACTTCGAGCCGCCATCCACCCGCGTGCTGGTGACCGCCGCGCAGTTGATCGTCGCCGGGGCAACCGAATTGGAGGCCGCCGAGGCCTGCATTCTCGCACCGCTGTCGACCGACGGTGCGATCACCGACGGTCTGCGTGAAGTCGCCGTCGCCAGCCTGGCCGCCGACAGCTCGAGCACATCCGGTTAGGAAGGAGCCCAGGACATGGATCAGAAAGAGCGGAAGCGCAAGAAGGCGCTCATCATCCTCCAAGTCGTCATCTACGGCTACCTGCTCGCGATGTTCGGCATCCAGCTCTACATGTCGTTCGCCCGCGGCTGGTGGGAGTTGTGAATCTGCCTCTGCTGCACCGCCGTTCGAGGCAGCAGGCGGCCCTGGGACCGTCGGTCGGCCTCGAGGAACACCACGAAGAATCGCGTCTCGCGCAACGCCGGGCAGACAAGTGGATGATCGTCGGCGCCGCTTTGATGGGGATGTGGGCACCGGGCCTCATCGGCTTCCCCATCTTCATGCGAGGAGTCTGGCTGCAACGTCAAGCATTACGTGCCGGACTCTCGGTCCGCCCGATGATCGTCACCCTGATCGGCTACCTGGTGTTGATCGACGGGATGCTCAACAGCCTCGGCTGGGCACTGGATCTCGTCGCCAACCACACGTTGATCAATCGTGTACTGATGGTGGGCTGGGGCGCCATGTTCGACGCCGGCTACTTCTGGCACTACAACGAACTGTGGATCGGGGGCGCCGCCGGGCCCGGAGAGAAATCCATGGTGTTCGGGATGATCCTCACGGTCTTCGCGATGCGGTGCGCCGCGGCGATCGGGTTCCTGCAGATGAAGCGCTGGGGCCATCAGTGGATGATCGTC
This sequence comes from Mycobacterium sp. B14F4, assembly GCF_039871645.1. NCBI lineage: Bacteria > Bacillati > Actinomycetota > Actinomycetes > Mycobacteriales > Mycobacteriaceae > Mycobacterium > Mycobacterium sp. B14F4. The sequence goes on from NZ_JBDPMF010000006.1 coordinate 46,277, forward strand.
ACCTGCTGGATGGGCGTGCTCATCTGGTGCCTGTATGTGTTCAACATGACGATGTACGCGGACGTGCGTTACGCCGGCGTCGTCTTCCCCGTCATCGGTTGGTGGCTCTACGACATCTTCTACATCACCCCGTTCCTCGCCATCCCGTATCTCCACACGGTCAACCGCGAAATCTTCTCCGACTGAACGAGTTCAAGGAGCCCGACCATGACGTCCACACCCGACACCGTTGAAGAACCGAAGGCCGAAGATCTGCCGCCGGGCACCACGCCGTACTACGCCCGCATGCACCGCTACATCAAGCGTGCGGTGCTGGTGTGTCTGGTCGCGCTGGTCATCGAGGGGGCCTTCACGCTGCCGTTCATGGCGGTGTACTACGGCTATCCGACGCTGAGCCTCACCGAGATCTGCAGCGAACTACTCAAGGTGCGCTACTCCGACGACACCCTCGAGTGCAAGGTCCCGTACCCGCCGCTCGGACCGCCCGAGGGTGCCGAGGGCAAGGACACCGCACAGGACGAGTGGGGCATCCAACCGGTGCCCAAGTACCACCGCCTCGGGTTCCGCGAGTTGGTCCGCATCCACCAGGAGAGGGAGGAAAGGGAGGAACGGGAAGCGACGGGCCAGCAGCAAGGTGCGCAGTCCCCGTGACCAAGTCACTCGAGGAGCATGCGCAGAACTGGGACCTGCGTCACGAGGACTTCGGTGACAACGACTTCCTCTACGACGTCTACTCGGTGATGCGGCGAAAGGCGCCGTTCGCCCACACCGACTCGCCATTCCTGTCCGCCACCCCCGGCGGTGCGTGGGTGGCGACGCGGTACGACGAGTGCTACCGGATATTGCAGGATTGGCAACACTTCTCGAGCAACCCGACGCCCGAAGGCGCCGAGCAGCTCGCCGGCGATCTGGTGATCACCATGGATCCACCCCGCCAGCAGAGCTTCCGGAAGGTCCTCAACCCGTATTTCTCGCCGGCGCGCATGAAGGCGCTGCGACCGCAGATCCGTGCGGAGACCGATCGCCTGATCGACACCTTCATCGAACGCGGGGCCGGTGATCTCGCCCAGGTGGCGTGGCGGCAGCCCGGCATCGTCTTCTTCAAGTACCTGCTCGGTATGCCGATCGACGATGTCCCGTTGTGCATCGAGCTGACCGACACGGCGCTCAACGGCGACACCGAGGACGCCCGGATGGGGGCCTGGGGTGCGCTGTATGCGCACCTGTTCGACGCCGTGTCGGCCAGGACCACCGGGTCCCCGCGCGACGACATGATCGACGTGCTGCTCAACGCCGAGATCGAAGGGGAGAAACTGCCGTTCGAGATGGTCGTCGCCAACGCCATGCTGTTGGTGCAGGCCGGGCTCGAGACCACCGCGAGCGCGATGTCGTTCGCATTCCACTATCTGGCAGCCCATTCCGGTGACCGCGACCGGCTCATCGACGAACCGGAGATCCTGCCGAGAGCCGTGGAGGAGTTCATCCGGTTCGCCGGTTCCATCCACGGGATCCCCCGCACGGTCGCCGGCGAGGTGGAGATGAGCGGGCACACCTTCTGCCCCGGTGAGTCGGTAATCGTCAACTACGCCTCGGCCAACCGCGACGCACAACAGTTTCCCGACCCCGACCGCTGCGTCCTCGATCGACAGGCGAATCGGCACCTCGGCTTCGGAGCGGGCGTACACCGGTGCCTCGGCTCGAATCTGGCCCGCCTCGAGTTCAGCGTCGGCCTGGAACGGGTGTTGTCGAGAATGCCCGACTACGCGCTGGTGCCCGATGCCGACGCCGCCTTCCACGGCAACTCGGTCACGCGCGGATACCGCACCATCCCAGTGGTGTTCACCCCGGGCGAGCGGCGCACATGACCTACCGAATCGTTCAATGGACCACCGGCAACGTCGGAACGAAGTCGGTGCATGCGATCGTCGAGAACTCCCAACTCGAACTCGTCGGGTGTTACGCGTGGTCGCCGGACAAGGTCGGCCGCGATGTCGGTGAGCTGTGCGGCATCGGGCCGCTCGGGGTGACGGCCACCGACGACGTCGACGCGTTGCTGGCGCTCGCACCGGACTGTGTCGTCTACAACGCGATGTTCGCCGACGTCGACGACCTAATCCGGATATTGGGTGCCGGCGTCAACGTGGTGACCACCTCGGAGTTCATCACCGGCCACCGCCTCGGCTCCGGGCGCGACCGAATCGCCGAGGCCTGCGAGCGAGGAGGTTCGACCATCTTCGGCAGCGGCCTCAACCCGGGCTTCATCGAGCTGTTCGCGATCGTCACGGCCGGGATCTCGGATCGGGTCACGCGGGTGTCGATCGTCGAGTCGTTCGACACCACCATCTACAACTCACCCGAGACCGAGAAGATCATGGGGTTCGGATATCCGATCGATCATCCGGGACTACTGGGCGTGACCGAACAGGGTTCGGGAATCTTCCGCGAGGCGGTCCTCGTCGTCGCCGACGCCCTTGGCGTCGAACTCGACGACGTACGGTGTGCCGCCGAGTACGCGCAGACCACCGAAGACCTGCAGCTGCCCGGCGACTGGATCATCGAAAAGGGTTGCGTGGCAGGCATCGACGTGCGGTGGACGGGCTACCGGGGCGACCGGCAGATCGTGGAGGTCCGGGGCATCTGGACCAAGGGCCAGTCGCTGGAGCCCGCGTGGACGATGAACTTCGGCTACACCGTCACTGTCGAAGGGCGCCCGACGATCAAGACGACGCTGAGCTTCGAGCCGCCGCCCGACTTCGTTGCCGAGACCATCGAGGACTACATCCTGCTCGGCCTGACCATCACCGCCGTGCCGGCGATCACCGCGATACCGGCCGTAGTCGCGGCACCGCCCGGCATCGCGACCTACACCGACCTGCCGCTGCTACTGCCCCGAGGTGTGGTCAATGCCTGAGCCCGAGAAGACCTACCGCATCATCCAGTGGATGACCGGCGACGTCGGACAGGTCGGAGTGCGCCACTTCGCCGACAATCCGGTGTACGACCTCGTCGGCGTGCTGGTGCACAGCACGGACAAGGTCGGTAGGGACGCCGGGGAGATCGCGGGCATCGCCCCGACCGGTGTCATCGCGACGGACGACATCGAGGCCGTCGTCGCGATCGACGCCGACTGCGTGTTCTACACACCGGTCATCATGGACACCGAAACGGTCTGCCGGTTGCTGCGCTCGGGCAAGAACGTCGTGACGACAAGCGGATTCTTCTACCCGACACCGGACTTCGCCGCCGACGGTGACAAGATCCGCGCCGCCTGCCGAGACGGCGGCACATCGTTTCACGCCGGCGGCATCCATCCCGGCTACGCGGGCGACATTCTTCCGCTCACGCTGGCCAGGGTGGTGAGCAGGATCGACAAGATCGTGGTCGAGGAGGTCGTCAATGTGCTCGCCGACGCACCTCTGGACCACATCGACTGGCTCGGCTTCGGCAAGGACAGGGATGCGTTCCTCACCGAGCCAACCATTCTCGGGCTCGGCGTGCCGTTCTTCGCGCAGTCGATGCACATGATCGCCGACGGCCTCGGAGTGACGATCGATGAGGTGGTCGCCGCGGAGGTCAGGGCCGCCGTCGCCACCGAGGACATTCCGCATGAGCTTGGGGTGATCCCCGGCGGCACCGTTGCCGCGCAACGACACGAGTGGACCGCACGGGTCGACGGCCGACCGCTCATCGTCTTTCACGCGATCTACACGACCACGACACCCGACAAGCTCGAACCGGCGTGGGAGTTGGGCAAGACCCGGTACCGGATCGCCATCGAGGGAGACCCGGCAACCGAACTCATACTGCAGGGCGTCGAACGACCCGACGGATCGATGGCCCATCCCGGATACGACTGGACCGCGATGGGTGCGATCAACGCGATCCCCGACGTGTGCGACGCGGCACCGGGATGGCTCACCCACTTGGATCTCGGGCTCGTCAGACCCCGCGGCCTGGTGCGCACATGACCCAGGACCGTTCGCAGCTGCATCACGTCGTCTTCGCGGTGGCCCGGGAGCGCCAGGCGACGGTCACGCAGATGTTCACCGAGCTCGGCTTTCACTTCAACAGCACAGAGCTCACCGAACTCGGCGTCAACGTGTACCTCGACTGGGACGGAGGACTCGAGCTGATCAGCCCCATCGCGGGCTCGACCGCCGAGGTGGCCACGTCGGTCACCGGCTTCCTCGACCGCAACGGCGACGGGGTGTACACGGTGGTGTTGCGCGTCCCCGAGGCGTCGGCCGCCGAATCGGTGACCGGTCGGTACGGATCGACGACGCGCTTCCGGCAGAGCTTCTCGGGTGAGGGTTCCTACCTCGACGAGGTCGAGTTGTCGGTGTCCGGAATTCCGCTGACCTTCCTGTCGACGAACGTCTCATGACCGAACCGATGACGAATGTGCCGCACGTCCTCTACGAGGACCTGCCGATGTCACGGGACCGCGGCGCGGGGTGGGCCAAGCTGCGGGCGCTCGGCCCGGTGCTGCAGGGCGACGGTTGGTTTTACCTGACGAGACGCGAGGATGTGCTTGCGGCACTGCGTGATCCGGACACCTTCTCATCCGGGATCGCCTACGACGACATGATCAGCCCGGTGCCGTTGGTGCCCCTCGGGTTCGATCCGCCCGAGCACACGCGCTATCGCAGGATCCTGCACCCCTACTTCAGCCCGCAGACCCTCGGCTCGCTGTTGCCCTCGCTGCAGGCGCAGGCGATCGACATCATCGAGAGCATCGCGGGCCGCGACGAGTGCGAGGTGATGGCCGACCTGGCAACGCCGTACCCCTCGCAGGTGTTCCTCACATTATTCGGTCTGCCGCTGCAGGACAGGGAGCGCCTCATCGCGTGGAAGGACGCGATCATCGCGTTCAGCCTGACCACGGATCCCGACAGCGTCGACCTCACCCCGGCGGTGGAGCTGTACACCTATCTCACCGAAGCCGTCGAGAGCCAACGGCGGCAACCACAGGAGGGAATGCTCTCGCAACTTCTGCACGGTGACGACCCGTTGAACGACGCCGAAGCGACGGGGCTGTCGCTGGTCTTCGTCCTCGCCGGCCTGGACACCGTCACCGCGACCATCGGTACAAGCATGCTGGAGCTGGCCCGGCGCCCCGAGTTGCGTCGCGCGCTGCGAGGAAACACCGACGGCATAGCCGTTTTCGTCGAGGAGATGGTTCGGCTCGAACCGGCGGCGCCCATCGTCGGGCGGGTGACCACCCGCCCGGTGACCCTCGCAGGCGTCACCCTGCCCGCCGGTGCGCAGGTCCGGCTGTGCCTGGGTGCGGTCAACCGCGACGGCAGCGACGCGACATCGACCGACGACATCGTACTGGACGGAAAGCTGCATAAACACTGGGGATTCGGCGGTGGTCCGCACCGCTGCCTCGGTTCACACCTCGCTCGGATGGAACTGAAGCTCATCGTCACCGAATGGCTGGCGCGGATCCCGGAGTTCGAAGTGTCGCCCGGCTACACCCCCGAGATCACGTGGCCATCGGCGACCTGCACGTTACCGGCGTTGCCGCTGAGAATCCTCGAACGCAGCACCGTAGAGGGGGTCACGTGAGTATCGACACCGCCAGACCCAGCGTCTTCGAAGCGGGGCTGCCCACGCTCGACTACGACTTCACGTCGACCCCGCAGCAGATCTATCCGCAATTCCTGGCGGCCCAGGAGCAGGCCCCGATAGCGCTGGGACCGATTGGCCCCGAGATCCTTTCGTACGACCTTGCTCGAGCCGTGTTGCGCGACCCGCGATTCGTCATCCCGCCGGGTATCCATCTGTCGGCGCACGGCATCACCGATGGGCCCCTGTGGGACCGGGTGACCCGCAGCATTCTCAACATGGAAGGCGAGGAACACCGGCGGCTGCGTGGCCTGGTGTCGCGGGCGTTCACGCCCCGGGCGACGGCTCGCATGGACAGCACCATCCACACGGTGATCAACGAACTGATCGACCGTGTAACCACCGCCGGCCGTTGCGAATTCGTCGCCGACATCGCTCGGCCGTATCCGATACCGGTCATCTGCGCGCTAATCGGTGCGCCGCGCGAGGACTGGCAGCAGTTCTCGCGCTGGGCCGAGGACATCTTCAAGATCGTCAGCTTCGACTGCGACCTCGCCCAGGAGCAGGCCGCCGTCCTGAACGCGTGGGGCGAGTTCGACGACTACATCGACGACATGATCGCGCACCGGCGCCGGCACCTGACCGACGACCTGCTGAGCGAGCTGATCCGTATCGAGGACGACGGCGACCGACTCGACGCCGGCGAGCTGCGGATGTTGGCGTTCAGCATCCTGGTCGCGGGGACCGACACCACCCGTACGCAATTGGGCGCCTCGATGCAGGTACTGTGCGACCATCCCGAACAGTGGAGGCGGCTGCGCGATAAGCCCGAACTGGCGATGCGTGCGGTCGAGGAGACCATGCGGCATTCGCCCTCGATGTGCAGCACGGTCCGCAGCGCCACCGACGACGTGACGATCGGCGGCTACGCCTTCCCGGCAGGCACGTTCATTCTCGTCAACACCTACGCCGCCAACCGCGACCCCGCCGTCTACGAGGAGCCGGCACGTTTCGACATCACGCGGGGCGATCCGCCGCCGATCCTCACCTTCGGTGGCGGTGCTCATTACTGCCTGGGCGCGAACCTGGCCCGGCGGGAACTGTCCGAGGCGTTGAAGATCATCGCGGAGCGAATGCCGAATCCACGCCTTGCCGGATCCGCGCCGTGGAGGCCGCTGCTCGGGATGAGTGGGCCGACCAGCCTGCCGGTAGAGTTCGGTTGATGCCCTACAGGATCGACCCGGCAGCCCTGCACGCCATCGCGCAGCGGGTCGTCGGATTGCCGATGGAGGGCGGCGAGCTCGTCGCGCGCGCCATCGAACTGCTGGCCGCCGAGTACCCCGACCTCATCGACCCGACTCCGGGGCGGTGGGTAGGCAGCAAGGCGGGCGGAATACTCGGCAAGGTACGGTTCCTGTACTTCAGCCCGCGCGAGTACATCGTGATCTTCGGGTCTCCGACCGGCACACAAGGATTCTCGGGCCGCTACAAGCGCGTGCAGATCCACAAGTTCCTGATGGCCGGTCGCATCGACTCCTACGACCTCGAGTCGGACGACACCACGTCGATGACGCTGCTGCCCGGCGAGCACACGTGCCTGGAGAAGGGGCACGCCAGGGGGCTGACCATCCATCCGGGTTCCTGGCACATCGAGTACGGCCGCGGGGCCGTTGCCACCACCCTGCCGTTCGCGATGGTCGACACGCTTCTGGTCTCACTGGAGTTCGAGTCGGTCCGCCGATCGACCGTCGAGTTCGCCAGGTTGGTTCGACGGCGGGCGCGACCAGGACCCGGGTAGGAAGCATACCGCGACCGCCGAGATGACCGACACTGCAACGAGATAGGCGACGATCGAATTGCTCGTCTTGGTCGCCGTGTAGAGCGCGGTGGCAATCGTCGGAGCGAACGCCGAACCCACCACCTGCGACAGCGTGTACCCGACCGACACTCCGCTGTATCGGACGTCGGGGTCGAAGGCCAGGCTGAACAGCGAACCGGTGACGCCGGCCGCGGGCGCCATCGCGAGCCCGAACACCAGCAGCAGGGCGACCCCGAACAGCACCGCGCTACCGGTGTTGATCAACGCGAACGCCGGTCCGATCGAGGCGCCCATCACGATCACGCCCGCGAGGAAGACCGGTTTGCGTCCGAGGCGGTCGGAGAGCGCACCGAACAGGGGATAGGTGACGACGGCCACGACCGCGGCCACGGCCACCGCGAAAAGCGCCTGGGTGCGGTCGATCCCGGCAACGGTCGTCCCGTACGACACCAGGTACGCCACGCAGATGTAGGCGAAGACGCCCTGGGACAGGTACGCCCCGGCGACGAGCAGGATCTGCCTCCAGTGCTTGCGGAACGCTTCGGCGATCGGCATGCGCACGACCTGCCGGCGCCGTTGCACCGCGACGAAGTCGGGGCTCTCCGAGACCGACAACCGGATCACCAACCCGATCACGATCAGCACGGCGCTGGCGACGAACGGCAGGCGCCACCCCCAGGCCAGGAACTGCTCGTCGGGCAGACGGGACACGGACCAGAACGCCAAAGTGGCGCATGCGGTCCCAGCGGGCGCACCCATCTGCGGGAACGCGCCGTACAGACCCTTGCGACCGTCGGACGCGTGCTCGACGGCCATCAAGGTGGCACCGCCCCATTCGCCGCCGACCGCGAACCCCTGCGCAAGTCGCAAGAGGGTCAACAGGATCGGCGCCGCGAGGCCGATCTGGCTGTACGTCGGCAGCAGGCCCATGAGCACCGTCGCACCGCCCATGACCAGCAGCGAATAGACGAGCATCTTCTTGCGACCGACGCGGTCGCCGAAGTGACCGAAGACCACGCCACCGAGCGGCCGGGCGACGAAGCCGACACCGAAGGTCGCGAACGACAGCAGCAGTCCCGTCGCGGGAGACACTCCGGGGAAGAACAACTTCGGAAACACCAAAGCCGCTGCGGTGCCGTAGATCAGAAAGTCGTAGAACTCGACCGTGGTGCCGATGAAGCTGGCCGTCGCCACACGCATCGGCGAGACTCGCGTTGAGACCGTCGACATGCTTCGAGTGTGCGCCGGCGGTGCGGCGCGCACCGAGCGTTCGGCGCGAATCAATGTGCGCTATGTGCGCACCAGATGCTTCAGTGGCCGCCCGGCCGTCTCGCGCATCGTCATGATGGTCGCCAAGGTGACCACTGCTGCCGCGATGACGTAGTACGCCGGTGCGATCTCGCTGCCCGTCCGATCGACGAGCCACGTCGCGACGTACGGCGCCGTGCCGCCGAAGATTGCCACCGACACGTTGTAGCCGATGGAGTAGCCGCTGGAGCGCACGCGTGTGGCGAACAGCTCCGCACCGGCGGCCAGTGACGCCGAAACGAAGACCGCCTCGATCGCCGCCAGCGCGGCGTGCGCACCAATGGCCACCACCAGCGAACCGGCGTTCAACAACAGGAACAGCGGATAGGCGAAGACCGCGAATCCGACCGCTCCGGTGATCAGCAGCGGTTTGCGTCCGATCCGGTCGGACAGTGCGCCGAGAGGAGGTATGAGCACCAACGCCAAGCAACTGGCAATGGTGATCGACACGAATGCGTTGACTTTCGAGAATTCCAGCGTCGTGGTGAAATACGTCGGCAGATACGTGAAGACGACGTAGAACCCGACGTTGTGCACCACCACGAGGCCGGCGATCTGCAGGATCGGCCGCCAGGATGTGGTGACCGCCTCCTTCAACGGTGACGCGGCGACTTCTCCTTCGTCGCGCAGGCTTTCGAACTTCGGGGTGTCGCGGAGGCGCAGCCGGATGTACAGCCCCACGACGCCCAACACACCGGCGATCAGGAACGGGACGCGCCACCCGTAGGAGTCCATCGCCGACGGGGAAAGAGCCGCCTCGAGTCCCGTGACCGTCAGCGAGCCCACCAGGAAGCCGACCACGACCGACCACACCAGGAACGAGACGATGAATCCGCGGTTGTCGTCACGCGCGTATTCGGCCAGGAAGCAGGCGCCGCTGCCGTATTCGCCGCCGGCGGAGAAGCCCTGGACGCAGCGCAGGAAAAGCAACAGCAGCGGGGCGAAGACGCCGATGGTGTCGTAGCTCGGCACCAAGCCGATCGCGACGGTCGAGGCCGACATCAGCAGGATCACCAGTGCGAGCACGCGTTGGCGACCGATCCGGTCGGCGAGGGGCCCGAAGAAGAACCCACCGAGGGGCCGCATGAAGAACGCGGCGGCGAACACCGCGAACGTGTTGAGCAGTGCCGCCGTCTCGTCACCCGACGGGAAGAACTTGTCGGCGATGTACGTCGCCAGGAACCCGTAGATGGCGAAGTCGAACCATTCGACGGTGTTGCCGATCGCCGCGCCGGTCACCGCCTTGCGGAGGACGACGGTGTCCGTGCGCCGTTCTCGGTCGGCATTCTCCGGTCTTGTCATACTCGTTTCCTGGACGTGGCCTCAGCGGGGGTGGAGAACTCCGTCGGCGACGACCGACCCCGCAGGACTTCCGATCCCTGTGCCGCCCACTGGTGTCGCTCAGCCTCGGTGGCGCGCTCGAGCGCCGCGTCGGAGCACAACACCCGCGCGTCGAAGTCCTTGGCGCGGTCGGCAAGCCGTGCCGCCTCGTTGACCGGGTCGCCGACCACGGTGTACTCGTACCGGTTCTCGGCGCCGATATTCCCGGCGAACACCGACCCCGCCGAGACGCCGATGCCGAAGTCGACTCCCAGACCGCGCAATTCGGCCACCAGCACCCGGGCTGTCACCAGTGCGGTGGTCGCCGGATCGGCAATGCGTAGCGGTGCGCCGAACACCGCGAGCGCCGCGTCACCCTGGAATTTGTTGACCAGGCCGTGTTGTTCGTCCACCGCGGCCACGACGATGCGGAAGAAGGCGTTGAGCACGTCGGCGACCTCGTGAGGTTCGTGGTCGGTGGCAAATCGCGTCGACCCCACCAGGTCGATGAACAGCACGGCGACATCGCGCTCGTCCCCGGAAAGCGACGCGTTCTCCTCGACCGCTCGGCGCACCACCTCCTCGCCGACATGGCGGCCGAACAGATCACGAAGCCTTTCGCGTTCCCGCAGTCCGGCGACCATGTTGTTGAAGCCCTTCTGCAGCAGCCCGATCTCCGACCACTCGTACACATCGACATGGTGGTCGATTCGTCCTCGCTCGACCTTCGCCATGCCGTCGATGACCTCGTGCACGGGGTCGGAGATCGAGATCGACACCAGGATCATGGCCCGCAGGCCGAGTATCACGGCGACGAGCGCCAGCACCAGGAGGGCCAACTCGATCGGGGCGGTCCGCTCGATGATCCAGCCACGTGACCGCATGACCAGCAGCGCTGCGATCGCCAAGCCCGGCAGAGCGGTACACGTGGTCCACATGAGCAGCAGCCGGGCTCGTACGCCGGGAGCGGTGAGCCGACTGAAATCCGTTGTGACCCCGGCCAGGACGGGGCGCAGTGTGCGCAGTGTGAACAGGAATCCGGTGGAGACCGTGGCGATCGTGCCGAAGAGCATGGCCGCGGCCACGACCGCCTGGGCCTCGACTCCCGCGTCGAGGTCCCAGACGACCAGCACCGCCCCGGTGAGCAGCCACGGGGCCACGGTGATCGCCGCCTGGCGTCGCAGGATCTTGAGCGTCTCCTGGCGTTCGGCATCGGTGGGCTCGCGGGCGCCCAGCCAACGCAGCGACGGGAGAATGATGATGACCGCCCCGACGGCCACCATCGCAGTGCCCACAATGATCAATGTCGCCGACACGACGACGTTCTCGGCGGTCAATCCCGTCCAGCCGGTCAGCGACAGGACGATCGCGATGACCTCGGCGACGGTCAGGACATAGGCGAACGTGAGGCCCGCTGCGTAGCGGACGAGCAGGCTGCGTGGCCTCACGCAGTGGAAGGTATCAGTCGCTGGCGGGCAGCGGCTTGGCTTCTTTGAGTGACAGGGGAGTGGTGCCGATGCTCAGCGTTCCCGCACCGGCCTTGGTCACCAAGACCTCGGCGCCGTTGTCGTCGACGTAGCGCTTGCCCATCGCGTTGCCGTCGGACAGCGCCGGGTCAAGCGTGGCGTCAGCAGACTTCGCCTCATCATCCTTGCTATCAAGCGGCACCATCGGAACGCCGCCCGCGCGCAGGTCGTCGAGGCTGTCGGCGCTGCGCACGACGATCACCTGGGTGTCGCATACCTGGCTCTGCAGGCGCGTGCCGTTCTTGATCATGTTCCGCTCCTTAGTTGTTCGAGGCTGTCAGTTCGGCGAGCAGCTCGCGGCGCAGCACCTTGCCGGTCGCGTTGGTCGGCAGCTCGTCCCGGAACACCACGCGGTCGGGGGTACGCGATCCGCGCAGATGGGCGCGGACGTGTTCGCGCAGTTCGTCGGGATCGGGTGAGGCGGATTCGGCGGGCACCACCACCGCGACGATGATCTGGCCCCACTGGGGGTCCTCCGGCCCGACGACTGCGCAGTCGCGCACCGCCGGATGCTCCACGAGCACGTCTTCGATCTCTGCAGGGGCGATGTTCTCCCCGCCGCGGATGATCGTGTCGTCGGAGCGGCCGCCGATGAACAGGTAGCCCTCCTCGTCTTGCATCGCGATGTCCTTGGTGGGGAACCAGCCGTCGGCGTCGAGCACCGAGCCGACCTCGGCGTAGCGCCCCGACACCTGGTCACCGCGAACGAACAGCTCACCGGTCTCGCACGGGCCGACCACCTCGCCGTCGTCGCCGCGGATCTGGACTTCGATGCCCGGAACCGGCTGACCGACCGAACCCAACCGCCGTGCGACCGCGTTCTCGGTGGTGTCCATCGCCGCGCGATGGTCGTCCGGAGTGAGCACCGCGATCGTCGAGCTGGTCTCGGTGAGGCCGTACGCGTTCACGAAGCCCACACCGGGTAACAGGTCAAGTGCCTTGCGCACCAGAGGAAGCGGCACCTTCGAGCCGCCGTAGGCGAGACTGCGCAGGGTCGGCAGCGACACGCGCTCCGACTCCAGCACCGTCACGATGCGGTCGAGCATCGTCGGAACCACGGTCGCGGACGTGACGCCCTCGTCGCGTACCAACCGGACCCACTCCCTGGCGTCGAACTGCGACAGATACACCATTTTTCGCCCGGCATACAGATTCGACAGCGCGGCGCTGACCCCTGCGATGTGATAGGGCGGCACGCAGATCAGCGCGGCGTCGTCGGGTTCGGCGGCGCCGAACTCGACCGTTCCGGTGACGTAACTGGTCAGATTGTTGTGCGTCAGCTCAACTGCTTTGGGTCGCGACGTGGTGCCCGACGTGAACAGCACGACGCCGACGTCATCGGGATCGGCGAACTCGGCGGCCGGTTCCGCGCTGCGGGCGGCGGTCACGAACTCATCCGAGCTGATCACCTGCTTCCCCGCGCCCTCGACGACCTCGCGATACTCGGCGTCGGCCACCACGAGCGGTTGGGGCAGTCGGTCGATGAGCTCACGAAGCCCGTCGCCGCTGAGCCGGTAGTTCAGCGGCGTGAACGGGACCCCGGCCCTTGCCGAGGAGAACAACAGCAGCGGCAGCATGGCACCACCCAGGCCGACGGAGGCGACATGGGAGGCGCCCGACGCCGCGATGACGCCGGCGCCTCCGTCGGCGAGCGCACTCAGTTCACTTGTGGTCAGCCGCATTTCACCGGAGACCACCGCGGTCCGGTCCGGATTGCTCGACGACGCCATCTCGAGCAGCAGTGAGATGCTCATGATCTGTCGACGAAGATATCAAGGATGGGGTCGTCCCCACCGCCATAGCGGGACAGGTCCGTGACGCCGGACTCGACCAGCAACTCGGAGTCGATGAAGCATTTGCCGTTCACGTCGGCCGCCGGCCGGGACAGGATCAGCGCCGCCGCGTCGCCCATGATCTGCGGGTCCCGCGACCTCTGCAGGCTCTCCTGGAAGCCGGGCGCGTTGGCGACCGCGGAGGTCGCGATGTAGGTCTGCGGCCACAGGCAGCAGAAGCCGATGTCGGCGTCGGCGTACTCGGCGGCCCAGCCCAGCGACAACAGTGTCATGCCGTATTTAGAGAGCGTGTAGACGGGGTGCGCGCCCAGCCAGTGCGGGTTCATGTTGAGCGGAGGTGCCAATGTGATCACGTGGGCGTTCGAGGATTTGCGCAGGTAAGGCAGCGCCGCCTTGGTCAACAGGAAGGTGCCGCGGACGTTGATGTCCATCATCAGGTCGAACTTCTTGGCCGCGAGTTGTTCGGTCGGTTCGGTGGCGATCGCGCTGGCGTTGTTGATGACGATGTCCACCCCGCCGAAGTTCTCGACCGCCGCGTCGACCGCGCGCTGCACGTCGTCCTCGTTGCGCACGTCGCCGACGACCGCGACGCCCTTGCCTCCGGCCTCCTGGACCTCGGCGACCGCGGTGTGCACGGTGCCCGGCAGTTTCGGGTGCGGTTCGGCCGTCTTGGCCAGCAGCACGACGTTGGCGCCGCGCCTGGCCGCGGCGAGTGCGATCGCCAAGCCGATACCGCGACTGCCGCCGGAGACGACGAGCGTGCGGTCAGTGAAGGTGGACATGGACCTCCTTAGGCGGGCGACCTGCGCCGTCCCTCGATGCTAGCGGACTCGGTGACCTGGTCGGTATTCACGTTCTCATTTTACGCAAGTGCCATAATCGCTGTGTACCGGGGCTTCGGGGGCCCGGAGTGTTCGCGCGCATGCCTGGCTCCGTGCACGTTTCCGGCACGCGGTATTGGCATTCTCATTTTTTGCAAGTACGTTATCCTTTGATGAGCGAGCCAGTAGAGACCCCGTCGGGGATCCCGCTCGAGCCCGTGTACGGACCGGGCGATCGGGCGGCGGACCCACCACCCCCCGGCACGTATCCGTTCACCCGCGGCAACTTCGCGTCGGGCTACCGGGGTAAGACGTGGACGTTCCGGCAGTACTCGGGGTTCGGTACGGCCGAGGAGTCCAACCGTCGCTACCGATACCTGCTCGACCAGGGCGGCACCGGATTGTCGGTGGCCCTGGACCTGCCCACGCAGTGCGGCTATGACTCCGACGATCCCGAGTACGGCGAGGAGGTCGGGCGCGTCGGCGTCGCCGTGGACACGCTCGCCGACGCCGAGATCCTCTTCGACGGCATCCCGCTGGACAGGATCAGCACCAGTTTCACGATCAACGGCACGGCCGCGATCCTGTTGGCGTTCTATGTGGCGGCCGCCGAGAAGAAGGGCGTGCCGCGGGACAAGCTCACCGGCACGATCCAGAACGACATCCTCAAGGAGTACGCCTCCCGCGGGACGTGGATCTGGCCACCCGAACCGTCGCTGAGGCTGATCGCCGACACCATCGAGTTCTGCGCCGCCGAGGTGCCGCGGTTCAACGCGATCTCCGTCGCCGGAGCGCACTTCCGCGACGCCGGCGCCAACGCCGTGCAGGAGATGGCGTTCACACTGGCCGACGGGGTGACCTACTGCGACACCGTCGTCGAGCGCGGGCGCATGACGATCGACAAGTTCGCGCCGCAGATCTCGTTCTTCTTCTACACCCACGGCGACTTCTTCGAGGAGATCGCCAAGTACCGTGCGGGGCGGCGGCGCTGGGCGACGATCGTGCGCGAGCGCTACGGGGCGTCGTCGGACAAGGCCTCGATGTTCCGGTTCGGATGCGTGGCGGGCGGCGCGTCGCTGTACGCACCGCAGGCGCAGAACAACCTCGTCCGTGTCGCCTACGAGGCGATGGCCGCGGTGCTCGGCGGGGTGCAGTCGATGTTCACCGCAGCGTGGGACGAACCGTTCGCCCTGCCCAGCGAGGAGTCCGCGACGCTGGCGCTGCGCACCCAGCAGATCCTGGCCTACGAGACCGGCGTGACGAAGGTCGCCGACCCGCTCGGGGGGTCCTATTTCGTCGAGGCCCTCACCGACGCCACCGAGCAGAAGATCATCGAGATCATGCACGACCTTGAGACGCACGGCGGCATGGTGCGCGCGATCGAGGACGGCTACCTGCAGGGCCTCATCGCCGACGAGGCGTTCAAGATCCACAACGAGATCGAGTCGGGCGAGCGGCCGGTCGTCGGCGTCAACAAGTTCGTCTCCGACGAGCCGGCGCCGGAGATCGCGACCTATGAACTCGACGCGGAGGGACGCGACCTTCAGCTCAAGCGGCTGTCCAAGGTCAAGGCCGAGCGTGACGACACCGCGGTCAAGGAGTCGCTGGCGGCGCTGGCCCGAGCGGCGGAAGGTGACGACAACCTGATGCACAAGCTGATCGACTGCGCGAACGCGTACTGCACTGTGGGAGAGATGGTCTCCGCGCTCAAGGCCGTGTGGGGCGAGTTCCAGCAGCCGGTGGTGTTCTGATGGCTGTTCGGGTTCTCGTCGCCAAGCCGGGGTTGGACGGCCATGACCGCGGCGCGAAGATCGTCGCGCGCACGTTGCGCGATGCCGGGTTCGAAGTCATCTACACCGGGATCCGCCGGCGCATCGAGGACATCGTGTCGATCGCGCTGCAGGAGGACGTTGCGCTGGTCGGACTGTCGATTCTCTCCGGTGCGCACGTCGCGCTGACCACCCGCACCGTCGAGGCGTTGCGTGCCGCCGACGCCGGTGACATCGCGGTGGTCGTGGGCGGCACCATCCCGCAGGGCGATGTGCCGAAGCTGCTGTCCGCGGGTGCCGCTGCGGTGTTTCCCACCGGCACACCGCTCGACACGCTGGTCGAGGAAGTACGCAAACTGACATCAGAGCGGGCGGGCGAAGCAGGGGCGGGCGTCTCGGGAAGGGCGGACTGACATGCGGCTCGGCGTGATGATCGGGGCCGAGCGCGGCGATATGGCCCGCAAGGTCAAGAAGCTCCTCGACGACATCGAGTGGGCCGAGGCCGCCGGGATGGACACCGCGTGGATGCCGCAGGTGCCCAACGACTTCGACTGTCTGACGATGGTCTCGTTGATGGGATCGCGAACCAGCCGCATCGAACTCGGCACGGCTGTCGTCCCGCTCCAGGCGCAGCATCCCATCGCGCTGGCCCGGCAGGCGCTGTCGGTGCACGCCGGCGCCGGGAACCGGCTCGCGCTCGGGGTCGGACCGTCGCACCACTGGATCGTGCGCGACATGCTGGGCCTGCCTTACGAGAAGCCGGCCGCCTACACGCGCGACTATCTCGAGGTGCTGAACAAGGCGTTGGCCGGCCCCGGTGACGTCGACGTGGAGAACGACACGTTCACCGTCCACAATCCGACCGTGCTGGGTGCCGACTCCCCGATGCCGGTGCTGGTGGCCGCGCTCGGGCCGGTCATGCTGCAGATCGCAGGCGAACTCGCCGATGGCACCGTGCTGTGGATGGCCGACGAACGGGCGATCGGCGACCACATCGCGCCCCGCATCACCAAGGCCGCAGACAATGCCGGGCGTCCCGCGCCGCGGATCGTCGCGGGCATCCCCGTGTGCCTGTGCGCGAACTCCGAGATCGACAAGGCCAAGGAGCGTGCGAATCGCATTCTGGCCGAAGCGGAGACGTCACCGAACTATCAGAAGCTGCTGGACCGCGGTGACGCCCGTGACGTCGGCGACCTGACCGCCGCCGGTGACGAGGAGGCGATCCTGCGGCGATTCCAGAAGTTCGCCGAGGCCGGTGTCACCGACCTTTCGGTCCGGCTGCTGCCGATCGGCGAGAACCGCGACGAGCTGGTCGCATCCAAATACCGGACGCGCGAGGTGATCTCGCAGCTGGCCGCCGAGTTGCGATGAGCGCTCGCGCGAAGAGCCGAGAGTCCCGATGATGCAGGGACCGCTCGCGGGCATCCGGATCATCGAGGTCGGCGTCATGCTGGCCGGCCCGTACGCGACGATGTTGCTCGCCGACCTCGGCGCCGAAGTCATCAAGATCGAACCGCCCGGTGGCGAGATCTCCCGCCAGGTGAGCGACAGCTATTTCGCCAGCCTGAACCGCAATAAGCAGAGCGTGGTGCTCGACCTGCGGTCGGACGCCGGACGGCAGCGTCTCGGCGAGCTGGTGGCGGATTCGCATGCGCTGCTGGTGAACATGAAGCCCTCGGCGATCAAGCGGCTGGGCCTGACCTACGAGGCGCTACGCCGGTACAACGAGCGGATCGTCTGCGTGGCCATGACCGGCTTCGGGCTCGACGGTGGCGACGACCCGGCCTTCGACTACGTCATCCAGGCCGCCACCGGCGTCGCCGCCATGACCGGTCACCCCGACGAGCCGCCCACCCTCCCGGGCTATTCGTCGGCCGACAACTCGACGGGCCTGGCCGCGGCGCTGGGACTGCTGGCCCAGATCGTCTCGGGGCGCGGCGGCCAGGTCGACGTGTCGTTGCGCGACGTGATGCTCTCTCAGTTGAACTACCGCGCGTCGGCGTACCTCAACGACGGTGCCGCGCCGCTGCGCTATCCGTATGGGGCGCACTCGTATTACGTTCCGGCGCAACTGTTCGCGACGGCGGACGGCTATCTCGCGCTGTTCATCACGCACGACGCGTTCTGGCGGGCGTTCGCCGCGGAGGCGAAGATCGACGGCTTCCCGACAATGGCCGAGCGCGCGGCCAACCGCGACGAGGTGCTGGAGGTGGTGGCGACCGCGTTGGCGACCGATACCGCGGCGGGGTGGGAGGCGCGGTTGCGGCCGCTCGGCATCCCGGTGGCCGCCGTGCGCACCCTGCCCGAGGCGCTGGAGGCCACGCCGGAGGTGATCGTCACCGCCGGTGACTTCCGGCTGGTCGGCAGCCCCATCAGGATCGCCGGCTACGAGCCCGAATACCGTCCGGCGCCAGGCATCGACGAGCACGGCGACCTCGCGGTCGAAGCGGGTCAGTCGTCGTAGGTGACGCTGATCGAATCGGTCTCCGGAATCGCCTGGCAGGTGAGGATGTATCCCTCTTCGATCTCGTCCTCCTCGAGCGCATCGTTGACGCGCATGGTGGCGCGACCCTCGATGAGCTTGCCCATGCAGGTGCCGCAGTTGCCGGCTTCACAGGAGAACGGCGGGGAGAGACCGGCGCGCCGGGCGCTTTCGAGAAGGGTCTCGTTGGCCTTCAGGGCCACCGACACCTTCTTGCGGTCGAGCACGATCGTGACCTGTCCGCCGCCGGCTTCGGCGGGTGGCTCAGGCATCGGATCCGCCGTCATCGACACCTCTCCTGGCGTATAAGATTCTATCGGAAAGAGAATATCATTCTCGATAAACGATACGCTATTCTCAATATTGTCAGGAATCGGCTGCCAGTGAGGACACGGGTGTGAGTGAGGCGGTGGCGCTCGCTTTCGAGGAGCGTGAGTACACACTGTCGCAGCTGGACGCCCTGACCAGTGGGATGGCCACGGCACTGGAGCATCGCGGGGTGCGACCGGGCGACCGTGTCGCGCTGATGTCCTCGAACCGCCCGGAGTTCGTCGTCGCGCTGCGGGCCGTCTGGAGCCTGGGCGCGTCAGCGGTACTGCTGAGCCCGGCGTGGAAGCGCGCCGAGGCCGAGCACGCGCTCGCACTGACGAAGCCGTCGCACGCCATCGGCGACCATCCGGTGCTCGCCGAGCTGATGCCCGTGCTGTCGCTCGACGAACCGATTGCACCGGGCAAGCGGGAGTTCGAAGCCCCCCGGCAGGACGCCGACGCGTTGTTCGTGTTCAGTTCCGGCACCACCGGTATGCCCAAAGCCGTACGCCACACCCACGCATCGTTCGCCGTCGCCGTGCGGCACTGGCGCGACGCGTTGCGGCTGTCCCCGGCCGACCGCATGCAGATCATGACGCCGCCGTCGCACATTCTCGGCCTGCTCAACATCATCATGGCGCTCGACACCGGAACGTGGATCCGGCTGCACCGCCGCTTCGACATCGAGCTGATGCTGCGACACATCGAAACCGATCGGATCACCGTTGAAATGGCCGTCGCCCCGATCGCTTTGGCGCTGGCCGCACATCCGGACCTGGAGTCCTACGACCTGTCGTCGCTGCGGTACATCATGTGGTGCGCGACGCCTGTCACGCAGAGCGTAGCCGAGGCCGTCACGGAGCGGACCGGCGTGATGTGGGTGACCGCGTACGGGGCCAGCGAGCTGCCGGTCATCGCCTGCAACGAGACCGACGGCCGGCATCTGGACACGGTGGGCCGGCCGGTCCCCGGGGTGAGCGTGCGGGTGGTGTCGTTGGACGACGGCTCTCCTGCGGGTCCAGGGGAGAGCGGCGAGATCCAGGTGCGCTCGGATTCGGTCATGGCGGGCTATCTTCCGCAGTCCGCCACCGCCGACGCGTTCGCCGACGGCTGGTATCGCACGGGTGACGTCGGCCAGATGGACGCCGACGGGTGGCTGCGCATCACCGACCGGTCCAAGGAGATGATCAAGGTGCGCGGGTTCCAGGTGGCGCCTGCGGAGATCGAGGCGGTGTTGCACGGACATGCGGCGGTCGACGACTGCGCGGTCTTCGGGGTGCCCGATCCGGCCAACGGCGAGGCGATCGTCGCCGCGGTCAAGACGAACACCGCGGTGGACCCCGAGGAATTGGTGTCGCTGGTAGGGGACCGGCTGGCCTCGTACAAGCGGCCGAGTCGGGTGGTCGTCGTACCCGAGATACCTCGGCTGCCATCGGGAAAGGTCTTGCGTCGAGTGTTGAAGGAGCGTCTGTGGACGTCCGTCTGACGAGTGAACAACAACAGTTGCGAGAGGCCGCGGCCAGCCTGGCCGACGACCTGGGTCCCGGCTCCGTCGCCGATCTCGACGACGCCAGTCGGGTGGCCCGCCTGGAGAAGGCCGTCGACGCGACGGGCTTCCGGACGCTGCGCTCCGACGAAGCGTCGGGTGTGGAAGTGGCCATCGTGGCCGAGGAATTCGCGCGCGGCCTGGTCGATGTCCCGTTCATCGGGCCGGTACTGGCGGACGACCTGCAGCGGCGCTGCGGCCGGGAGATCGCTCTCGGCGCGGGGTTCGAATCCGTCGATCTGACGAGGAGCCTTGCCGGAGTGGTGGAATCGCCCGCCGAACTCTCCGAGTTGTCGCAGGAGGACGCCGGGCGCTGGCGCGCGCTGGCGTTGACGGTCACGTGCGCCGATATGGTCGGATCGGCGCGTGGCGCCCAGGCTCTGGCGGTCGACTACGCCAAGGTCCGCGAGCAGTACGGGGCGTCGATCGGGTCCTATCAGGCGGTCGGTCACCTGCTCGCCGAGAGCCTCGCACTGATCGAGGGTGCAGTGAGTGTGTCACGACATGCGGCATGGGCCGTCGACGAACTAACCGCCGCTGAGGCGCTGGAGGCCGCGCGGGTGGCCAAGATCTACTGTGCGCGAAGCGCACTGACGGTCTGCGAGACGTCGATCCAGGTGCACGGCGGCATAGGCAACACCTGGGAATGCCTGGCGCATGTCCACCTGCGCCGGGTGCTGGCCGCTACCGAGGCGTGGCCCGTGAAGCTGGAGGAGCTTTCCATTGGACTTTCGTGATTCGCCGGATGAGGCCGCGTTCCGGGACCGGTTGCGCGCCTGGCTGACCGAGCAGAAGGGCAAGTTCCCCACGTCGGGTGACGAGTACTGGGCGGCTCAGGGTGCCTGGCATCAGGCGCTCTACGCGGCCGGCTTCTTCGGCACATCCTGGCCGAAAGAGTATGGCGGGCAGGATCTGCCGCCGGTGTACGACGTCATCGTCGACGAGGAGATCGCCAAGGCCGGTGCGCCGGCGAGGCCCAGCCTGGGTTATCTCGTCGTCGGGCTATCCCATCACGGCAGCGAGGAGCTGCGGCAGCGGTTCCTCCCGGGGATGATCAACGGAACCGAGCGGTGGTGTCAGGGCTTCTCCGAACCCGGGGCGGGCTCGGACCTCGCGTCGCTCACCACGACCGCGGTTCAGTGCGGCGATGACCCCAACTGTTACGTCATCCACGGACACAAGATCTGGACCAGCTACTCCGACGTCGCCGACTGGTGTCTGCTGCTGGCGCGCACCGACAAGAACGTGCCCAAGCACAAGGGCATCTCGGCTTTCATCGTGCCGATGCATCAGGACGGCATCGAGCAGCGACCGCTGAAGATGATCAGCGGCGTGACCAAGGAGTTCGGGCAGGTTCTGTTCGACGGGGCGCGGGTGTCCGCCGACAACATGGTCGGTGCGCCCGGCGAGGGCTGGAAGCTGGCGATGACGGTCGTCGGTCATGAGCGCGAGCCGTCGACGCTGGGCTTCTCCGCCCGCTACGGAAAGCTGGTGCGGCAGTTGGCTTCTCGTGTCGACGGCCCGGCACCCGAGGAGCTGTCCTGGGCGTGGGTGCAGACCGAGATGCTGCGGCTGCATGTGCGCAGGCGGCTCTCGGAGCAACTCGACGGGTTGACGCACGGGCCGCAGGGCTCGTTGGACAAGCTGCTGATGACCTGGGTCGAGCAGTCCGTCGGCCACGCCGCGCTGGCGACCGTCGGTACCAGCGACCCCGAGCTGTTCGGCGCCTACATGTACAGCCGCGCACAGAGCGTCATGGGCGGCACCTCGCAGATTCAGAAGAACATCATCGCGCAGCGGATCCTCGGACTCGGCGACCGATGAGCGCCTGCGCGAAGAGCAGAAGGAACTGAAATGTACGGAATGCCAGATGAAATCGACGTCAAGGCCGATGGCGCACTGCGCATCATCACGCTGAACCGGCCCGATGACCTCAACGCGGTGAACGACAACCTCCACGTCGGGCTCGCCAAGATCTGGGAGGAACTCAACGAGGACGCCGGCGCCCGCGCCGCAGTCATCACGGGCGCGGGTCGGGCGTTCTCGGCGGGCGGCGACTTCAACTACCTCGACGAGCTGCGCAGCGACGAAGCCCTGCGGCAGAAGACGATCAAGCACGGTCGCGACCTCGTGATCGGCATGGTGCGCTGCCGTATTCCGGTGGTTGCCGCGGTGAACGGCCCGGCGGTCGGGCTGGGCTGCAGCCTGGCGGCGTTGTCCGACGTCGTCTACATGGCTGAGAACGCGTTCTTCGCCGACCCGCACGTGTCCATCGGGCTCGTTGCGGCCGACGGCGGCCCGCTGGTCTGGGGTTCACAGATCAGCCTGCTGCAGGCCAAGGAGTTCGCCCTCACGGGTGTGCGGATCAAGGCTCAGCGTGCCGTCGAACTCGGCCTGGCCAACCATGTGGTCGAGGATCCGCTCACCGAGGCGATCGCGTGCGCGAAGAAGCTCATCGAGCTTCCGCAGCAGGCCGTCGAGGCCACCAAGCGGCTGATGAACATTCAGTTGGAGAAGTCGGTGATGGCGTCGCTCGACTACGCCAACCTTGCCGAGTACGTGTCGTTCGGCACCCCCGACTTCAACAAGATCGTCGACGGCCTGGTCGCCAAGAACAGGTAACCGCCCCTACTTCCGCGAATGACCG
Source organism: Mycobacterium sp. B14F4 (assembly GCF_039871645.1). NCBI lineage: Bacteria > Bacillati > Actinomycetota > Actinomycetes > Mycobacteriales > Mycobacteriaceae > Mycobacterium > Mycobacterium sp. B14F4. The sequence goes on from NZ_JBDPMF010000006.1 coordinate 69,188, forward strand.
TGTCTGTACGCCGACGCGCCGCTGAAGGTGTGCATTCTGCGGTCGCTCGCGGTGCCTAGAGCGTCAGCGACTCGCTGCGCTGGACGGTGCCCGTCACGCCGGCGGCCGTCTGCTGAGCCAGGCGGACGGCGGCGTTGGCCATCGCTTCGGGCGGTTCGACCATCTCCGGCGGGATCGTCATTCCTCCGCCGCCCGCCTGCCAGCCCTCGGTCAGCACCACGCGCGACGGGCTCAGGCAGTTCACCGCGATGTTGTCGCCTCTGAGATCGGCAGCCAGGCCGAGGTACAACCGCTCGACGGCGGCCTTCGACACCCAGTAGGCGTTGGCCCCTTGCTCGATCATCTCCACGCCGGTTGTGGTGATCGCGATCAACGATCCGCCGCCGCGCGCCCGTACATGCGGAATGACCGCCTTCGTCACCAGGAACACCCCGGTGAGATTGACGTTCAGGCACAGCTGCCAGCGCTTCAGCGGCGTCGACTCGATCGGCCCCAGCCACAACACGCCCGCGTTCGCGATCAGGATGTCGATACCGCCGAGCTCGGCAACCGTTGTGGCGACGGCCCTTTCGACGGACTCCTCGCTGGTGACGTCGCACGGCACGGCCAGCGCGCGACCGCCCGCGGCGACGATGCCGTCGGCAACAGAGCCGATGGTTCCCGGGACCTTGCCCTCCCGCTCCGAGCGTGCCGCCACCGCGACGGCGGCGCCTTGCGCGGCGAGCGCGGCCGCGACCGTCGCACCGATGCCCCGGCTGGCGCCGGCGACGAACGCGACCTTGCCCGACAGGCTCACTTCTGGATCACTTCGGCGGGAACCGCAGCGCCCCGTCGAGGCGGATGATCTCTCCGTTGAGGTAGTCGTTCTCGACGATGCTCTGCGCGAGCTGCGCGTACTCCGTCGACCGGCCCATCCGCTTCGGGAACGGCACCTGCGGACCCCAGTACTGCTCGAGCTGGTCGGCCGCCTTGCCGTACGCCGGGGTGTTGATGGTGCCGGGCGCGATGGTCACCACGCGGATGCCGAGCGGTGACAGGTCGCGTGCGGCGACCAGCGTCATGCCGAGCACGCCGCCCTTGGCCGCGGAGTAGGGAAGTTGACCGATCTGACCCTCGTAGCCCGCGATCGAGGCCGTGTTGATGATGACGCCGCGAGCGCCTTCGTCCAGGGGTTCGGACTTCGCGATCGCCGCCGCCGACAGTCGCATCACATTGAAGACCGCGGTCAGGTAGAACTCGATTGTCTTCTTGAAGCCGTCGAGGTCCAGCGGCGAGCCGTCCTTGCCGATCAGCCGGCCGCCGCTCGCAGGTCCGCCGTGCGTGTCGACCGAGATCCGCAGCGGGGCCAGCGACTCGGCCTCGGCGATCGCCGCGTTCACCGACTCCTCGGAGGTGGCGTCCGTGCGCACGTAGCGCACGCCGAGCTCGCCCTCCAGCTCCTTGCCCTTGTCGTCGGCGAGGTCGGCGACGACCACCTTCGCGCCGGCACTGTGCAGGCGGCGGACCGTCGCCTCGCCCAGGCCACCGGCGCCCCCGACGACGATCGCCGAGCTACCTGCGATTTGCATATGGTTCCCCTTCTTGCAACTGGCACTCTCTGGCTGAGAGAATAGCATTCTCATTCTGGTCGAGACGGAGACACCTATGCCTGAAGCCGTGATCGTTTCTGCGCTGCGTACACCCATCGGCACCGCCATGAAGGGCACGCTGCGCGACACCGACGCCTACGAACTCGCCGAGCACGTCATCGGGGCGGCGGCCGGTGAGCTGGACTCGCACCCGATCGACGATGTCCTGCTCGGCGAGGGTCTCTACGGCGGCGGTGTCGTCGCCCGCCACGCGGCGATCACCGCGGGGCTGACGTCGGTGCCGGGGCTCGCGTTGAACCGGCACTGCGCCGCGGGACAGGCCGCCGTGCAGGGCGCCGCGGCGAGCATCCGCGCCGGCATGGACCAGCTCGTCCTCGCCGGCGGGGTGAACTCCGCGTCGACGTCGCCGCGGTTCACGCGGCAGGGCCGGCGGGGATCCGAAGAAGGCTGGGTCGACTGGTTCCCACCCACGCATCCGGACCGTCCCGACGCGCCGAACATGGACATGTCGATCACCGTCGGCTGGAACGCCGCCGTGAAGGCCGGAGTGTCCCGTGAGGAGATGGACCAGTGGGCGCTCGGGTCGCACCGCAAGGCGATCCAGGCCATCGACGAAGGCCGCTTCAAGCACGAGATCGTGCCGATCGAGACACCGCACGGCCTGTTCGAGGTCGATGAACACCCGCGGCGCGACACCAGCATCGAGAAGCTGGCCTCGCTCAAGCCACTGCACCCGGAGATCGAGGGCTTCTCGATCACGGCGGGCAACGCCTGCGGCGCCAACGACGGCGCTGCACTGCTCGGTATCGCCAGCGACCGGCTCGGCCTGCCTGCGCTCGCGACCGTCCGGTCGTGGGCGTCGGTCGGTGTGGACCCGGCCTCGACGGGCCTGGCGCCGGTCGAGGCGATTCCGAAAGCGCTGAACCGCGCGCGTCTTTCGTTGGCCGATGTCGATCTGTTCGAGATCAACGAGGCATTCGCGGCGATGTGCGTGGCCACCATCAAACTGCTCGACATCGACCCCGACCGCGTCAACGTCAGCGGCAGCGGCTGCTCACTCGGACATCCGGTGGCCGCCACGGGTGCGCGGATGATCGTCACGCTCGTGCACGAACTGCGCAGGCGCGGCGGCGGAATCGGCGTGGCGGCGATGTGCGCGGGCGGCGGAATGGGATCGGCCACGGTCATCGAGGTCGGTTGAGCCGCTGGCGGCGACGTTCGACCTGTGATCCGTAGACTGCGGAAGCGATGACCATCGACGAACTCCTCGAGGCCGCGCGCGGCGGATCCGCGCGGGCGACCGGCCGGTTGCTCAGCCTTGTCGAAAGTACCCGGCGCAGCGAGGTATTGGAGGCACTCGGCGCGGTCACCGCTCCTCGCATCGTGGGTGTGACAGGACCCCCGGGCGCGGGGAAGTCGACGACGGTCGCAGCGTTGGTCGGCGCGTACCGCGAGCGCGGCCTGCGGGTCGCGGTCCTGGCGGTCGACCCGTCGTCGCCCTACAGCGGTGGCGCGCTGCTGGGGGATCGGATCCGGATGGCGGCCCACATCAACGACCCCGACGTGCTGATCCGGTCGGTGGCAACGCGTGGGCATCTCGGTGGGCTCGCCGCGGCCGTACCCGCGGCGATCCGGGTGCTCGCGGCGCTGTCGTACGGCTTGGTGGTGTTGGAGACCGTCGGGGTCGGGCAGTCGGAGATCGAGATCGCCGCCGTCGCCGACCCGACGGTCGTCATCCTCAACCCGGGCGCCGGCGACGCCGTGCAGGCGGCCAAGGCGGGACTGCTGGAGGTCGCCGACATCGTCGTGGTCAACAAGGCCGATCGGGAGGGCGCGGACCAGACGGTGCGCGATCTGCGGGCCGAGACCAGTGCCCCGGTCATGAAACTCGTTGCCGCGCAGGGCGAGGGCATCGCCGAACTGGTCGAGGTCATCGAGGCGCACCACCGAGCGGACAGCCCCGGCCGACGCGCCGCACGCGCCAGGTCACAGATCCTGTCGCTGGCCCAGACGCTGCTGCGCAACCATCCCGAACTCGACCGGCTGGCCGCCGCGGTCGCCGACGGCAGCGACGACCCCTACAGTGCCGCCGAGCGGCTGTTCGCGGTTCCGGCGGAGTCCTGATCCGGAAGGTCGAGCATTCTGCGTGACATCCGCATCAGCTGCGCGCGAAGGGTTTCGGCGTCGAGATCGGCGACCAGCGGGTGCATGACCGCCACGCTGATCGCGCTCGAGAGCATCGCCGCGTGCACCCGTGCCTCCACGCCGGCCTCGGTGCCCAGCAGCAGGGCGTAGAGCCGTTCGATGAACCGCTGGAACGGTTCGTGCTCGGCCTGCAGGCGGATGATGACCGGATCGAACTGCAGCACGCTGACGATCCCGCGCCGCTCGATGGCCTGGTCGATCATCCGCTCGAGCAGCATCTCGCGCGACCGCAGGCCGTGGCCCTCGGCTTCCGCGGCCTCGAGCGCATCCTCGAGCCTGCTCATCTCCCGTTCGGTGATCGCGATGACGATCTCTTCCTTGGTCTTGAACTGGCGGTACACCGCGGCCTTCGTCACGCCCATCGCATCGGCGATCATCTGCAGCGACGTACCGCTGACACCATGTTCGGCAATCAATTTCAGCGCCGCGTCCAGCACCCGCGTCTGGGCGGCGGTGCGCGTGATCGCACTGAACCTGTCGTCGGTCATCGCCACACGACGAGCGTAACCGAACTATTGACCGTCCGGTTGCCGATCGGCTACCGTTCGAGTAGCCGATCGGCAACTAGTGCTGGGAGAAGGTTTCGACGACGATGAGACGAACTGACGGCGAACTGATTCTCTTCTGGACGCTGCCCGCACTGGCGGTCATCTGGGTGTCGGCGTTCTTCCTGTTCCCCGGTTTCGTGCACCCGATGTCGCCGACGATGTCCGCCGAGGAGGTCGCGGCCTTCTACCGCGACGAGACCGCGCGCATCCGCTACAGCATGATCTTGTTCAACTGGTTCGGTGTGGGGTTGATCCCGCTGGTGATGCTGCTGGTGATGCAGATCCGGAAGATGGCTCACCGCACGCCGATTCTGTCCTACAGCTTGCTGGTCTGCGCCGCCGGACCGCCCACGCTGTTTCTCATCGCCAACATGTTCTGGCTGCTCGGCGCCTTCCGCCCCGAGCGCGCTCCGGAGCTGACGCAACTGTTCAACGACCTTGCCTGGATCACCTTCACGATTCTGGTGCCCTACCTCATCGCCCAGTGCCTGCTGCTGGCGCTGGCGATCTATTGGGATCGACAGGAGCAGCCGGTCTTCAAGCCGTGGGTGGCGCACTTCAACCTCCTCATCGCCGTCGCGCTGGCGCCGGCCGCGTTCACGGCGCTGGCGTTCGAGGGCCCACTCGCCTGGGACGGGCTGTTGTCCTTCTGGGTCAAGAACATCGCGATCGGGGTGTGGATCGTGGTCATGGGAGTCGTTGTCGGACAGAACATCCGTCGCCAGCGTGCCGAGAGCCTGGCCGCAGCATGAGCAATACGACAGCGCGGCAGGCGACGGAATCGGCCACACCTGCCGATTCCGCGCTCGGTCGGCTGGTCTGGAACTTCCGGCACCATCCCAAGCGCGAGTTGTGGTTCGCGTGGTACGTCATGGTCGTCTTCTACAATTTGTACGGCGTGCTGTTCTTCCTCGTCACGCGTGTGCAGCCGCCGCCGAGCCCCGCGTGGGACACCCCGGTGGTCGTGCAGTGGTTCGAGAGCCGCCACACGGGCATTCTCGCCGGGTTCGCCGTGGTGTTCCTGATCTCGGGCATGTGCGGGCCGATGAATGCAATCCTCGCCTACTCGATGCGGCGCATGTCGGTCAGCCCCATCTTCGCGTACTCATACCTGGTGATGTACGCGCTCAGCGCCATCCCCGGCATGCTGGTGATGGCCATCGCGATGACTGTTGCGGCCCTTCGGCCGGACCGCGATCCCGAACTGATCCGGTGGCTCTACGATTTCGCGTTCCTGTCGTTCAGCGGCACCATGGGGGTGTTCCTGATCGGCTCGCTGGTGTGGATGGTGGCGATCCTCCTCGACAAGAACCGCGTGTTCCCGAAGTGGTTCGGTTATCTCGGTCTGTGCAACGCGCTGACCGAGGTCGTCGTCGCGCCGGCGTGGATCTTCCAACGTGGCGTCTTCGCCTGGAACGGGGCGATCGCCTGGTGGATCAACATGGTGGTGTTCTTGACCTACACCGCCGTCTTCATCGTGCTGCTGCGCAAGATGATTGAGCGCGAGGACTTCGGAACCGGCCCGCTGCCCGACGTTCCGACAGCTGTCGATGACACGACGACGGTGGAGGCTGCTCGATGACGAACCTCGCCGGTTCCAGGCCGCAACTCACCGACGGGCAGCCGAAGAGATCGGTGCCAGGGCAGCCGGACATGTGGGTGTTCGTGCTCTTCGAATCCCTTCTCTTCACCGGGTACTTCTCGGTCTATCTCTTCGAGCGGACCCAGAATCAGGACCTGTTCCTGCAGTCGCAGGCCGACCTGGACCTGCGCTTCGGGGTGTTCAACACCGTCGCCCTGCTGTTGAGTTCATGGGCCATTGCCCGCTGCGTGCAGGCGTCGCGCGAAGGGGCATATCGGTCGGCACTGATCAACGCGTCGCTGACGGTCACGTTTGGCGGCCTGTTCCTGACGTCGAAGATCGTCGAGTGGGTCATGGAAGTCCGCATCGGGAACACCTTCACCAGCGACGTGTTCTTCCAGCACTATTTCTTCCTGACCTCCATCCACTGCATCCACGTGCTGATCGGGTTCGTCGTACTCGGTGTCGTGGTCTATCAGTTGCGCAGCCCGGCCCGGCGATCCCAGCAACTCGTCGAGACCGGCGCAACCTACTGGCACACCGTCGACTTCCTGTGGGTCCTGATTTTCGCACTGCTCTACGTCGTGAGGTGATTCATGAGCGCCGCCACCAGCAAGAGACTGCTAGTCGTCTGGTCCGTCCTGACGGCGATGACGCTGGTGTACGTCTGGTTGGATCACACCGCCGACGAGAACGGGACGCTGCGGGCCAGCACGGTGGTGACGGTGGGCGCCATCGTCATCGCACTCGTCAAGGTGCGCATCATCTTCCGGGAGTTCATGGAGGTGCGCCACGCGCCCGCGCTGCTGTGCCGCCTCACCGACGCTTGGGTGGTGCTGATCGGCGGGGCTCTGCTCGGTACCTACTTCGTGGGACTGGCGGTCGCGACGTAACCCGCTAATCCGCGGAGGACGACGGCCGGATGCTCGAGATGATCAACTCCATGAACGGGCGGTAGAGGTCCTCGCCGTCGATATGGCTGTTGAGCGTGACGCCCTCGTTGGTCGCCAGGATGACCCGCGCCAGCGTCTCCGTGGACATGGTCAACTCGCCACCGATCCGGGCGGCGCCTGCGGCGATGTAGTCGGCAAGCCACCGCACCGTCTCCAGCCGTTGAGCGGCCACACGTTCCCGTGCTCCCGGGTTTCGGACGAGGAACAGGGTCAGTTCGTAGCCCAGCGCGGCGGCCAACTCGGCATCGCCGCTCATCAGGTCCCGCCAGCGGACCGACAATTCGTCGAGATCGAGATCCTCGAGCCGCTCGAACGACGAGACGACGTCGGCGAAGCCGTCGAGAAAGCGCTGGCGCTGGCGCTCGATCACGGCTAGGAAGAGCTCCTCCTTGCCGCCGAAGTGCGCGTAGATGGCCCCCCGCGTGTAGCCGGCGGCGTCGGCGATGTCCTCGAGCGCGGCCGCGCCGAGGCCCTTGCGCGCAAAAAGCTCCTCTGCAGCGTCGAGGAGAAGAGAGCGGGTGTGCTCGACACGTCGTTCCCTTGTCCAGCGCTCCGGCACGCGGTGATTCTTCCACACCGACTGGCCTGCGCCTTTGGGCCCGCCCCGCGAAGGTGACAGCCCGATCGTGGTGCGTTCACCGCCGGCCATCGTCCTCCCGTGACTCGAAAATATTCAGAGTTGTATCTTACATACGGTACTGTATATTAGGGAGTGCGGCCACATACAGCCGGCAGATGAGGAGGACGCACGATGACAGCGGCGACGCGGCCCGGGGACTGGGTCAGTACAGCGGCCGGCCTCGATGACTTCGGGGCGGGCACCTACACCATGCAGATTTCGACCGACCGCTACACCTCGCGCGAGTACCAGGCCCGGGAACGGGACGCGATCTGGATGCGGGTGTGGCAGGTCGTCGGCCGGGTGGACGAGCTGCCAAAGGTGGGGGACTGGAAGGAGTACCGGATCTTCGACCAGTCGTTCGTAGTCGTGCGGGGGAAAGACGAGAGATTGCGCGGCTTCGTCAACGCCTGCAGGCATCGCGGCAACGTCCTGTGCACCGGAGGAACGGGCAACGTCAAACGCGGCTTCCTGTGCCAATACCATCTGTGGTCCTACGATCTCGAAGGCCGGTTGCGCGGCGTGCTGCGCGAGAACCTGGCAGGCCAGGTGAACAAAGACGAGAACTCTCTGCACCAGGTTTCCGTCGACACCTTCGCCGGTTTCATCTTCCTCAATCCGGATCCCGAGGCCGCGCCGCTTGCCGAGTGGATCGGGGACGAGGTCGCGAGCATGCTGGCGCCCTATCACCTCGACGAGATGGTGACGGTGATGAACGTTCGAGAGCCGTTGGACTGCAACTGGAAAGTCGTCATGGACGCTTTCGAGGAGGGCTACCACATCAACGGAATCCACCCCCAGCTGGTCAGCGTGATATCGATCGATCCGGCGACCAGCCGGTACAAGTTCTTCGAGAACCACAGCGTCGCCATGGCTCCCTTCGAAGTGCAGGGCGCCAGCCCGGAGAAGCAGGTCGAGGGGATCATGGCGTTGCCCGAGACGTTTCCGTCCACCGTCGCGGTGCTGCCGCGCTTCGAGGAACTCGTCAAGGAGTACCGCGCCGAGGACGGTTCGGTGACCTTCCCCGACGGCGTCAGTGCGCGATCGCTCCTGCAACAGGCGACTCGTGACACCCTGACCGGCATGGGTCTGGACGTCAGCGGGCTGACCGACGCCCAGATGAGCGACAATCACGGGTGGGTGCTGTTCCCGAACTTCTTCATGACGATCCGCGCCGGCGAGTGCCACGTCATCATGGCGGTGCCCCATCCCGACGGGGATCCCAACCGGTGCATCTGGCACGTCGCCAGCTACATGTACCTGCCGGCGGAGATGCGCGACTCGTTCAAGGTCGACCTGATCGACGTCGAGGAACCGGGCAGCTACAAGTATTTCGAAGCGCTGCACCAGGATTACGTTCAGATGCCGCGCCAACAGCTTGGGCTGCGCAACAGCCGGCTCGACCACATGTCGTTGGTGAAAGAGGAAGTCGTGATCGGCCACTACCACTCGGTGATCGACCGGTTCATGGAAGCACAACGGTGAAGCTCGAGGAGCGCATCGCGCTGCACACCAGGATGGCGAAAGCCTACGGTGACGCCTACGCGCGTCAGGGGATCCAGGACGGCGAAGCGTTCGTCGACGTGTGGAAGTTCGCCGACGACGCCGTCTACGCGTCGCCGTACTTCACCGGCGACGAGGTGTACAAGCTCAGCGAGTTCCCGGAGGAGTCGGCACGCGCCTCCACCATGGAGGCGAAGGTGTACTCGCTGCGATTCCCCGACTGGAAACCGGTCGATTTCAGGTACTGGCCTGCCGACAACGGTTTCGTGATGAAGACCCGTTGGCAGGGCCGCACCACTGACGGCGTCGAGATGGGCTTCTACTCGTACAGTTTCGTCGAGACGGACGACGACGGACTGGTGACGCGTTGGGAGACGCACGTCAACGACGAGTACAGCGCCTTCCTCGATGTCGCGATCGGCGTACGCGGCCCGTTCCACGGCACGTCGCAGTACGTTGAGGCGTTGGAACGACGGCTGGCGGAGGAGGGTGTGACGGCGTGAGCGAACTGCGGGACGTCGAAGACGTCATCGGCGAGTATGCGGGCCTGTCGCGGGCCGTGCTCGACTATTGCATGACGACCAAGCGACTGGTCGACGCCGCCAAGCGCCCCGGATTCTCCGTGGACAGCTGGACGCCGCTCGGCGATCTGATCGACACCGAGGGCTTTGTCCGGGTCGGCAATTTCAAGGAGGTCATGGACTGGGGTTCCTACGTCGAGTTCCTCACCAACTGGGCGACGGCGTCGGATTGGGAGTGCTCGTTTCGGCGGGTCACCGAGGCGGACAACGTGGTATTCCTGGAACTCGAGGAGCGCAGCCGGGTCGGGGACTTCGCCAACTCGGTGCACTCGATGTCTGTCTACGAGTTCAACGATGCCGGGAAAATCGCCCGCATCGACGTCTATCTGCAGATGGCCCTGCCGTCGGCCGACATGCTGAAAAGCTATGACGGCGTGCAGATCAGCGAGTAAGTCGAGGTCGCGCTAGGACCGCGCGGAGACCGCCGCCCCGGCACGATAGCCGAAAACCATTGCTGGGCCCAGGGTTCCGCCGGCGCCACCGTAGGCCTTACCGGTCGCACCGGCCATCGCGTTGCCGGCCGCGAACAGGCCGGGGATGGCCGAACCGTTGACATGCATCACGCGGCCGTCACCATCGGTGCGTGGGCCGCCCTTGGTGCCCATCGCGCCGATGGCCACCGGAACCGCGTAGTACGGCGGTGTGTCGATCGGGCCGAGCGTCTTACCGGCCGGCGTGGCCGCCTTGTCGTCTCCCCAGTAACCGTCGTAGGCGCTCGAACCGCGGCCGAACTCGGGATCGGTGTCGTGACCGACGCTGTCGTTCCACGCCGCCAGCGTGCGGGCCAGCCCCTCGGGGTCGATGCCGGTCTTCTCGCCGAGCTCGTCGAGGTCCTTCGACGGCGAGAACCAGTCCGGTGCAGGACCGTCCGGATCCACGCCGAGGAAACCGTACTTCTTAAGATGCAACGAGTCGAACACGATCCATGCCGGGTCGTTGGCGTACCCGTGCCGCGGGTCGAGGTAGTGGAACGGGCCCGCCATCGAGTTGTACTCGCCTGCCTCGTTGAGAAATCGCTTGCCTGCCCGGTTGACGATGATGCTGCGCGGCCGGGTACGTTCCAGGCGCACGCTGCGGCTGCGCGGGTGGCCCTCGAAGGTGTCGCCGGGCAATCGGACGATGGGCACCCACCAGGCCTCGCCCATGTTGGCCAGGTCGGCGCCGTGGGCCATGGCCATCCGCAGGCCGTCGCCGGTGTTGTTGGGCGGTGACACGGCGCCCCGCATCGGACCGCGCAGATATGCCTCCACCAGCTTGGTGTCCCACTCGAACCCGCCGGTGCCCAGCACCACGCCGCGGCGGGCTCGCACGTTGAACTCCCTGTTGCCCTGCGTGATTCGCACACCCGTGATGCCCAGCGGGTCGGCGAACAGTTCCACGGCGCGGGCGTTCGTGCGCGGCTGCACGCCGAGATCGAGCAGGCCCGTCAGCAGGCCCGCGACCAGCGCCGTGCCGGCCACGCAATAGTCGCCGGACTCGTCGTCGACCGACGCGTGGATGCGCGCGCGGGTTTCGGCGTCGATGCCGACGTTGCTGAAGTCCGCAGGGAACGACGTGATGCGGTCCCGCCACTCGCCGAGGCGGCCGAGGTCGAACGGCTTGGCGTTCAGCGAGCGTCCGCCCGCCGGGCGGCCACCGGGCAGTTCGGGCTTGTAGTCGGGGAAGCCCTCGGCGACCTCGAAGCGCAGATCGCTGTGCGCTTCAACGAAGTCCAGCATCTCGGGGCCGGTGCGCACGAACGTCTCGACGAGGTCGTCGTCCATGTAGCCCAGTGACTGCGCTCGCAGGTAGCTCATCGCATCCTCGACGGGCAGTTCGCCGTCGGCAGCTCTACCGTGCGCGGGAATCCAGATGATGCCGCCGGACACCGCCGTGGTGCCGCCGACAGTGGCGGCCTTCTCGTAGACCTCCACCGTCGCGCCGTTGACCGCCGCGGTGAGTGCGGAGGTCAGTCCGGCCCCGCCGCTGCCGAGTACGACCACGTCGACGTCATGATCCCAGTCGGTCACGTGCTGCTCCTTCCCGCCGACCCTCTAGCTGAGGATCGCGGATAATTCGTTGGCCGCCTTGATGACTGCCTCCTTGCCGCGCATCACCACGTCTTCGCGATGCGAGATGAGGTTGATACAGGTGGGCGGCGACGGCGGGCGGCGGCGCACCGGCACCGCCAGGCCGTAGGTGTTCGGCTCGACCTCGCCGTGGGTGATCACCCAGCCCTGCTGGCGGGTCAGCGGAACCAGATCGCGCTCACCGGGGCGCGGCGGCATGCTCGCCAGCAGCGCGATTCCGGCCGAGCCGCGGTCCAGAGGATAGCGGCTGCCCTCGTGAAACGACATCTGATAGAAGACGTTCGTCGGCGCGATGACCGCTATCGCGACCTGCTGGTCGCCTTCGGCCACCAGAAGCGACACGGTGCTGCCCAGCTCGTCGGCCAACGCCCGCAGCGTGGGCTGGCTGAGCTGGCGCACGTTGTTGTCGAACGACGCCCCGAGCACGGCGAGCGCGGCGGCCGAGCGGTAGCGGCCGTCTTCTCCCTTGGCCACCAACCGGAATTGCGACAACGTGGAGAGCAGCCGGTAGGCAATGGTGCGGTGCACGCCGATGTCGTCGGCGACTTGCTGAGCGGTCAACCCGCTACGCGAGCCCGCGACCAACTGCAACGCGGCCAGGCCCCTGGCCAGAGTCTGCGAGCCGGGTGCACCATTCGGCGCGGCACCGCCATTCGGCTGTGTGTCCGTGGCTGCCATCGCACCCCTTCCTTGACAGACGCACTCGCGAGAGTGATGCTCTGACTATAGTGCACGTGAGTGTGCGATAAATGAGCAGAGTGCTTACAAATTACGAGAATTTGATTCTCGCCGTCAAGGAAGGCAAGTGTGTCCGCGGATCCTGAATTGCTCCTCGCGTCCGCAGGGTTCGAGAGCGTCTGGAGCGACCTCCAGGGCGTCGCTTTCTCGCAGGGTTACCTCGACGCTGCGGGAGTCCGTACCCGCTATCTGCACGCGGGCGATACCGACTTGCCGGTGCTGGTGTTCCTGCACGGTTCCGGAGGCCATGCCGAGGCGTACGTCCGCAACCTCGAGGCGCACGCCGAGCACTTCTCGACCTGGTCGATCGACATGCTCGGCCACGGGTACACCGACAAGCCCGGACATCCGCTCGAGGTGCGTCACTACGTCGAGCATCTGATTGCCTTCCTCGACGCCATCGGCGCCGACCGCGCGCACATCAGCGGAGAATCGCTCGGCGGCTGGGTCGCCGCCCGCGCCGCGATCGACCACCCCGATCGGCTGAATCGCCTGGTGCTCAACACCGCCGGCGGCTCACAGGCCGATCCCGAGGTGATGAAACGGATCATCACGCTATCCATGGCCGCGGCTGAGAACCCCACCTGGGAGACCGTGCAGGCGCGCATCAAATGGCTGATGGCCGACAAGACGAAGGATTACGACGACATCGTCGCCAGCAGACAACGCGTCTACCGGCAACCCGGATTCGTCGACGCTATGCGCGACATCATGGCGCTACAGGATCCGGAGATCCGCGCCCGGAACCTACTCGGGCCCGCCGAGTACGGCTCGATCGCCGCGCCGACGCTGGTGGTGTGGACAAGCGACGATCCGACGGCCGACGTCGCCGAGGGCAGGCGCATTGCGTCGATGATCCCCGGTGCCCGCTTCGAGGTGATGCCCGGGTGCGGTCACTGGCCCCAGTACGAGGACCCGAAGACCTTCAACCGCTTGCACCTCGACTTCCTGCTGGGGCGGTCGTGACGGAGCAGACCGATGTCGTCATCGTCGGCGCCGGGCCTGCCGGCCTGACACTGGCGAACATCCTTGGGCTGCAGGGTGTCCGGACCCTCGTCGTGGAGGAGCGCGACACGCTGATCGACTACCCGCGCGGTGTCGGCCTCGACGACGAGGCGCTGCGCACCTTCCAATCCATCGGCCTGGTCGAGCGGGTGCTGCCGCATACCGTGCCCAATCAGATCCTGCGGTTCTTCGACGCCAAGCGCCGGTTGCTCGCCGAGATGGCGCCGCCGGACGCCCGGTTCGGCTGGCCGAAGCGCAACGGTTTCGTCCAACCCATGGTCGATGCCGAACTATTCGCCGGGCTCGAGCGTTTCGACCATGTCGAGGTCCGGTTCGGCACGCGGATGCAGAACTGCGTCGAGACGGACGACGGCGTCACGGTGGAATTCGCCGACGGTCAGGACCCCGTGACGGCCCGCTACGTGGTCGGCTGCGACGGTGGCCGCAGCGCGACCCGACGGCTGATGGGCGTCTCTTTCGACGGCACCACGTCGTCGACCCGCTGGCTGGTGGTCGACGTCGCCAACGATCCGCTGGGCCATCCGAACAGCGAGGTCGGGGCCGATCCGGACCGGCCCTATGTGTCGATCTCGATCGCGCACGGCATCCGGCGATTCGAGTTCTTGATCCACCCCGACGAGACCGACGAGCAGGCCGACGATCCGGCCTTCGTGAGAAGGATGCTGGCACAGCGTGTCCCGCACCCCGAACGCGTCGACATGATCAGGCACCGGGTGTACACCCACCATTCGCGCATCGCCGGCTCGTTCCGCATGGGCCGACTGCTGTTGGCCGGCGACGCCGCACACCTGATGCCGGTGTGGCAGGGGCAGGGTTACAACAGCGGTATCCGCGACGCGGCCAACCTCGGATGGAAGCTCGCGGCGGTGGTGACCGGCGGGGCCGAGGACGCACTGCTCGACACCTACGACCTCGAGCGGCGCAAGCATGCCCGGGCCATGATCGACCTGTCGACCATGGTGGGCCGGGTCATCTCACCGACGAACCGGCGGGTCGCGGCCCTGCGCGACCGCGTCATCCACGCCGCGTCTGTCGTGCCTTCGCTCAAGCGCTACGTGCTCGAGATGCGGTTCAAGCCGATGCCCCGCTACCAGCAGGGTGCGGTCTTCCACGCCGAATCCGCCTCGGAGATGTCGCCCACCGGCACGTTGTTCATCCAGCCGCGGGTCGACACCCGCAACCGGCAGAACGTCCTGCTCGACGACGTGCTCGGCCCCGGTTTCGCGGTGCTGTGCTGGAGCAACAACTTGCGAGCGATCCTCGGCGACAAGGCTTTCGAGCGGTGGCAGGCGCTGGGGGCCACGTTCGTCGAGGCTCGCCCCATGACCCAACTGCACTGGCCCGGCCACGACGACCCCGACGTCGTCGTCGTCGGTGACAAGACCGGTGCGCTCAAGGCCTGGTTCGACGTCTACACCGATTCCGTGCTGTTCCTGCGTCCCGACCGCTGCATCGCGGGCGCCTGCATCGCCCAGCGCGCCGCCGACACCAGCGACTCGCTCTTCAACGTTCTCCGTCTCACCCAGGGAGGAGGCTCCGGTTCTCATGGGCAAACTGGCTCTGTGCTGCATGTCGCACAGCCCGCTACTCAACCTTCCGGGACCGTCACGGGATCTCCTTGACGACGTCGAGGCCGCGCTGGCGCTCACCCGCCAGTTCGTCGCCGACTACGACCCGGAACTGGTCGTCACTTTCTCGCCGGACCACTACAACGGGTTCTTCTACCGGACGATGCCGCCGTTCTGCATCGGTACCGGTGCCCAGGGCGTCGGGGACTACGGCACCCACGACGGGCCGCTCGACGTGCCGACCGACACCGCAACCGACTGCGCCCGAGCTGTTCTCGAGTCCGGAATCGACGTCGCGATCTCGGCCAGCATGGACGTCGACCACGGCACCGTGCAGCCGCTGCAGAAGCTGTTCGGTGATGCGACGGCGCGGCCGGTGATCCCGATCTTCGTCAACTCGGTGGCCACGCCGCTGGGGCCCCTGCGTCGAGTGCGGGCCCTCGGCGCGGCGGTGGGCACCTATCTGGCGACGCTGGACAAGCGGGTGCTCGTCGTGGGATCGGGGGGTCTGTCGCACGACCCACCGGTGCCGACCCTGGCCACTGCACCGCCCGCCGCGCTGGAGCGCATCGTGCACGGCGTGCCGATGACGCCGGAGCAGCGCCAGGCCCGCCAGGTCGCCGTGATCGACGCGGCGCAGGCGTTCGCGCACGGCGAGAGCCCGCTGCAACCGCTCAACCCGGAGTGGGACGCGGCTTTCCTGGAGTTGGTCGACACCAACCGGCTGGCCGAGGTCGACGGCTGGTCGAACGCCTGGATCGAGCGGGAGGCCGGCCACTCGGCGCACGAGATCCGCACGTGGATAGCGGCATTCGCCGCGCTCGCGGCCCACGGGCGGTACCGGACCGTGCAGCGGTTCTACCGGGCCGCCCCCGAGTTGATCGCCGGGTTCGCGATCAGGACGGCGGTGCTCGATGTCTGATCGGTTCGATCACACCGTGGACGTGCTCGTCGTCGGTTCCGGCGGTGGCGGGATGACCGCGGCGCTCGCCGCCGACGCTTTCGGCCTCGACACGCTGATCGTCGAGAAGGCTTCGCACTTCGGCGGTTCCACCGCGCTGTCGGGCGGCGGTATCTGGGTGCCCGGCGCGCCCGCACAGCGCAAAGAAGGCCACGTTCCCGATCCCGACGGCGTCGTGGAGTACCTGCGCCGGATCACGGGCGGGCAGGTCAGCGAGGCACGGCTGCGGCAGTACGTCGACGCCGCGCCGGAGATGATGGAGTTCCTGGAGGAGCTCAGCGGATGGTTCGAGTTCGTCTGGAAACCGGGCTACGCGGATTACTACCCCGAGCTGCCGGGCGGCTCGGAGCTCGGCAGCACCATCAACGTGCCCGCCATCGACCTGCGCAAGCTTGGCGACGAGGAGCAGCACCTGCTGCAGCCGCTGGCGCTCGCGCCCAAGGGAATCTGGTTCGCGCCCAAGGACCTTCGGCTGTTCTACCAGGTCCGGCAGAACTGGCGGGGCAAGGCCGTGCTGCTCAAGTTGATCTGGCGGATGGTGCGGGCCCGGGTGTTCGGCGACCGGATGGCCGCCATCGGCCAATCGCTGGCCGCCCGGATGAGGCTGGCGCTCAAACAACAGCAGGTGCCGCTGTGGCTGAACGCGCCGATGACCGAGCTCATCACCGAGCTCGACGGGACGGTGGCGGGCGCCGTCGTGGAGCGCGACGGCCGCCAGCAGCGCATCGGTGCGCGGCACGGGGTGATCCTGGCCGCGGGCGGCTTCGACCACGACATGGAATGGCGGCGCCAGCACCTGCCGGTGCTCGAGAAGGACTGGAGCTTCGGCAATCCCGCCTCCATGGGCGACGGCATCCGGGCGGGGGAGAAGGTCGGCGGCTCGACCGAGCTGCTCGACGAGGCCTGGTGGTTCCCCGCGATCTGCTGGCCCGACGGCCGGCTGCAGTTCATGCTGAACGAGCGGATGATGCCCTCACAGTTCGTCGTCAACGGCCAGGGCAAGCGGTTCATCAACGAGGCCGCGCCCTACATGGATTTCGCGCACGCGATGATCGAGGGCCAGAACGCGGGCGTCACCCACATCCCGTGCTGGCTGATCACCGACATCCGGTCGTTCCACCGCTACGTCGTAGCCGGGCACCTGCCCATCCCGAAGGTGCCGTTCGCGCCCGTGCCGACCGGCTGGAAGGTGCCGAAGGCCTGGCTGGAATCGAGTGTGGTGCAGGAGGGCGGCAGTTTCGAGGAGCTCGCGACGAAGATCGGCGTGCCGCCTGCTCAGCTGCGGCAGACGGCCGAGCGGTTCAACGAGTTGGCCCGCAAGGGCCACGACGACGACTTCAACCGCGGCGATTCGGCCTACGACAACTACTACGGCGACCCGACGCTGCCCAACCCGAACCTGTACCCGCTGGGCAAGCCGCCCTACTACGCGTTCCAGATCATCCTCGGCGATCTCGGCACCTCGGGCGGCCTGCGCACCGACGAGCACGCCCGCGTGTTGCGCAGCGACGACACCGTCGTCAAAGGTCTCTACGCCGTGGGCAATACGTCGGCCGCGGTGATGGGCCGCAGCTATGCGGGGGCGGGCGCGACCATCGGGCCCGCAATGACGTTCGGCTATGTCGCCGCCAGGCACATCGCCGATGAGTCCGGCCATGACAGCCAGGCCGGCACTAACACCGATTCGGCACTCGATACACATCGGAAGGTAACCAGATGAAGATCTCGCTGTTCTACGAATTCCCGCTGCCGCGGCCGTGGAGCGAAGACGACGAGCACAAGCTCTTCCAGGATGGCCTCGATGAGGTCGAGTTGGCCGACAAGGCGGGCTTTTCGACGGTGTGGTTGACCGAGCACCACTTCCTCGAGGAATACTGCCACTCGACCGCGCCGGAGATCTTCCTGTCGGCGGCGAGCCAGCGGACCCAGAACATCCGGCTGGGCTTCGGCATCATGCACCTGCCGCCGGTCGTCAATCACCCGGCCCGGGTGGCCGAGCGCGTCGCCACGCTCGACCTGATCTCCAACGGCCGCGTCGAGTTCGGCACCGGTGAGTCGTCATCGGTCGGCGAGCTCGGCGGCTTCGGTGTGGATCCCGCCGACAAACGAGCGATGTGGGAAGAGGCACTGGAGGTTTCGATCCGATGCATGACCGAGGAGCCGTTCACCGGCTTCAAGGGCCAGCACATCGAGATGCCCCCGCGCAACGTCGTGCCCAAGCCGCTGCAGAAGCCGCACCCGCCGGTGTGGGTGGCCTGCACGCGACCGGCATCGGTGGCGATGGCCGCCCAGAAAGGTCTGGGCGCGTTGAGCTTCGCCTACACCGGTCCCGGACCGTTGGCCGAGCGCGTGGCCGGTTACTACAAGGAGTTCGAGGAGAACGGTGCGCCCGTCACGCCGCAGATGAACCCGAACATCCTGGCGATCGGCGGCGACCTGTCGATGATGGTGGCGCCCACCGACGAGCAGGCCATCGAACGCCTCGGCAAGGGCGGCGGGTTCTTCGCGTTCGGCATCATGCACTACTACATGACCGGTATGCACACGCCCGGCCGCACCGGGGTGTGGCAGCGGCATCTCGAGGAGATCGAGAAGGACCCCAGCATCGTCTACGGCCCCGACCGCGGTCCCATCGGCAGCCCGGCCACCGTGCGCGAATTCCTCCGCGGCTACGAGGAAAGCGGCGTCGACGAGCTGATCCTGTTGCTGACGCCGCGTCGCCACGAGGAGACGATGGAGTCGATCGAGCTGATGGGCAAGGAGGTGCTGCCCGAGTTCATCGAGCGCGACGAGAAGCAGCGGGCCGAGAAGGCCAAGCGCCTGGAGCCGGTCATCGAGAAGGCCGAAGCGCGCAGGCCGAAGTCGCAGGCACCGTTGTTCGACGAGACCTACGCGTTCGGCGGCCTGCCCACCGGCCGGGAGAACTACACCGCCAACGAGGTGTCGCTGGCGATGGAGGAGATGACCGAGGGCATCGAGGCGGCGGCCGCGAAACTGAAGTCGGGTGAGGGCTGGACGAGCCGCAACCCGACCGCGGACGTGAGGAGCACCAAATGACCGCCGCGGACGTGAGGAGCACCAAATGACGACCGCGGACGTGAGGAGCACCAAATGACGGCCGCGGACGTAAGGAGCCAAATGACGTCGGTCGACCAGAAGTAGTCGATGGCCCAAGCTGAGGAGCGGTGGCGCTACGACGGCCGTCGTGTCGTCGTCACGGGATGCGCATCGGGCATCGGCGCCCATGTCGCCCGGCAGATCGCCGACCTCGGCGGTGAGGTGGTCGGCCTCGACATCAAGCCGCCCGACGATGAGGTCGGTGAGTTCGTCGCGCTCGACCTGGCCGACCCGGCGTCGATCGACAGGGCGGCCGAGTCGGTCGGCGACCGGGTCGACGCGCTGTTCAACGTCGCGGGCGTGTCGTCGGGAATCGGCGACCCGATGCGGGTGGTGAGGATCAACTTCCTCGGCACCCGCACGTTCACCGAGGCGCTGGTGCCGAAAATGGTTGCCGGGTCGGCGATCGCGAACGTCTCGTCGCTCGCGGCGTCGGCCTACCGGCAGAACGCCGCGGTCACCGCGGGGCTGGTGAACACGACGTCCATCGCCGAAGGGATCGACTGGTGTGAGCGCAACCCGGACGCGCTGAACCAGGGCGGCGGTTACCGGCTGTCCAAGGAGGCGATCATCCTCTACGGCATGACCCGTGTCGCTGCACTGGGCGCCAGGGGAATCCGGATCAACTGCACCGCACCCGGCGTCACCGACACGCCGATCCTCGATCAGCTGCGAAGCGCGTACGGGCAGGAGTTCCTCGACTCCTTCCGCACGCCGCTGGGCCGGGCCGCCGCACCGGACGAGCAGGCCAGCGTGCTGGTCTTCCTCAACAGCCGGGCGGCGAGTTACCTCACCGGACAGGTGATCTGGGTCGACGGCGGGACCATGGGTGAGACGGACCTCGCGGACGTGGTGCCGCGGCAATGACGGGGAGAGGCGAATCATGGCTGACACATCTTCGATGAGCGACTTCCGCCGAGTCGCCGACGACGTGCGCAACTGGGGCCGCTGGGGCGACGACGACGAGTTGGGCACCCTGAACTTCATCACGGCCGAGAAGGTCGCCGAGGCCGCGTCGCTGGTCAAGAAGGGCACGGTGATCTCGCTCGGTGGTGACTTCGGTTCGGGCGGCCCGCAGGGGGCGTTCAGGTTCCGGCAGAACCCCGTACACACGATGACCGTCGACGGCGGCGACGCAGCGACGCTGGTCCAGTACGGCCCCGAGTGGCTGCGCAACGCGGTGGCCGCCGACGTCAGTGCCTTCTTCGCCGACAACCCGTTCCGGTTCAACGACGACATGATCGTCATGCCCCTGCAAGCCGCGACGCAGTGGGATGCGATCTCGCACGTCTACTACGAGGACAAGCTCTACAACGGGTTCCCCGCGGACTCGGTGACCAGCTTCGGCGCCTTTCACCTCGGCATCGAGAAGGTCGACGCCAAGGGCATCACCTCGCGCGGCGTACTGCTCGACGTGGTCAAGCACCGAGGCGCCGACGTCTTCCTCGAACCCGGAAAGCCCGTCACACCACAAGAACTCGACGACGTCGCCAAGGCGCAGGGTGTCACCATCACCGCCGGTGACATCGTCGTCGTGCACACCGGCTGGTGGACCAGGTTCCTGGAGACGGGCGACGGCGCCGAACCGGGCTCGGGTCTGCACTGGACGTGCGCCTCATGGCTGCACGACCACGACGTGGCCGCGGTCGCCGCGGACAATCTGATGGTCGAGGACCCCGACCCGGCCAACGGCGTCGAGGGCACCTTCCTGCCGATGCACATGATCTGCCTGCGCGACATGGGCCTGATGTTCGGCGAGTACTGGGATCTCACCGGACTCGCGGCCGACTGTGCCGCCGACGGCGTGTACGAGTTCCAGCTGATCGCGCCGCCGCTGAAGGTCGTCGGCGCGGTGGGAGCCCCGGTCAGTCCGATAGCGATCAAGTAGGTGAAGGCAATGACGGCAGACACGACAACGGGCGGCACGCCGCTGGTGGTGGGACTCGGCGGCACACTGCGGGCCAACTCGTCGACGGAACGCGCGCTGCGCTACTGCCTTTCGGCGGTGGAGCGTCAAGGCGGGCGGACCAGGTTCTTCAGCGGGCCCGAGCTCGATCTGCCGATGTACGCACCGCACGAGCTCGAGCGCACGCCCAAGGCGCTCGAACTGGTCGGCGCGTTGCGGGACGCCGACGCGGTCGTCGTCGGGTCGCCGGGCTATCACGGGGCGATCTCCGGCCTGGTGAAGAACGCGCTCGACTACATCGAGGACCTGCGCGAGGACCCGCGCGTGTATCTGGACAACACGCCGTGGGGGTGCATCAGCTGCGCCTACGGCTGGCAGGCGGCGGTCGGCACGCTCGGGCAGTTGCGCTCGATCGGACATGCGTTGCGCGCGTGGCCGACACCGCTGGGTGTGGCGATCAACTCCGCGGACAAGATCTGGGACGAGGCGGGGGAACTGGTCGACACCACGACGCAGAACCAGCTGGATCTACTGGCCAGCCAGCTCCTCACGTTCGCCAGGGCCGCATGGGAAACGGCGTGACACAGGTCGAGCGCAAGTCCGTCCACGTCGACGGCCTTGTCACCGGTTATCTCGAAGCGGGTGAGGGCGAACCGGTGGTGCTGTTGCACGGCGGCGAATTCGGCGCGGGTGCCGAGATCGGCTGGGAGCGCAACATCACCGCACTGGCCGCGCACTACCGCGTGCTGGCGCTCGACATGCTCGGCTTCGGGGAGTCGGCCAAGGTCATCGACTTCACCGACGGCCGCGGGATGCGGATCCGGCACATCGCGCGGTTCTGCGCGGCCCTCGGCGTCGAGAGCGCCCACTTCGTCGGCAATTCCATGGGTGCGGTCAACATGTTCGTCGACGCCACGTCCTCCTCGCCCCTACTGCCGATGTGCAGCATGGTGACGATCTGCGGGGGCGGCGAAATTCAGCGCAACGAGCACTCGGCGGCTCTCTACGACTACGACGCGACACTCGAGGGCATGCGCCGGATCGTCGAGGCGCTGTTCTGCGACCCCGCCTATCCAGCCGATGAAGCCTACGTCGCCCGTCGATACCAGGCCAGCATCGCCCCCGGTGCGTGGGAAGCATTGGCGGCAGCCCGGTTTCGAAGGCCCGGCTCGGACGTGCCGCCGTTGCCGTCGAGCAAGCGGGCCTACGAGCGCATCGGCGTGCCGACACTCGTCGTCGAGGGCGGCGGTGACAAGCTGCTGCCCAAAGGATGGGCGGCCGAGATCGCCGGCCAAATCTCCGGAGGCCGCTCGGCCGTGATCGAGGGTGCGGGGCACTGTCCGCAGATCGAGCAGCCCGAGGCGACCAACGAGCTACTGCTGGACTTCCTGGCCGACGTGCACGAAGGAGTGTCGACATGACGGGCGAACTCGAGGGCAAGGTCGCGGTCGTCACCGGTGGCGCATCGGGACTGGGTGAGGGCCTGGTGCGGCGGTTCCACGCCGAAGGAGCCAAGGTGCTGTTCGGCGACATCGACGCCGACAGGGGCGCCGAACTGGCCGCCGAACTCGGCGCCGGCGCGCGGTTCGTCGAAACCGATGTGTCGCAGATCGAGCAGGTGAGCCGCTTGGTGGCGACGGCGGTCGAGGAATTCGGCGGACTGCACGTGATGGTCAACAACGCCGGGGTGTCGGGCAAGATGTTCCTCAAGTTCCTCGACGACGACCTCGCCGACTTCCACCAGGTGATGGCGGTCAACGTGCTCGCTGTGATGGCAGGCACGCGTGACGCCGCCCGGCACATGTCCGAGCACGGTGGCGGATCGATCATCAACCTCACCTCGATCGGCGGCATCCAGGCCGGCGGCGGCGTGATGACGTACCGGGCGTCGAAGGCCGCCGTCATCCAGTTCACCAAGTCCGCGGCGATCGATCTGGCGCACTACGAGGTCCGGGTCAACGCGATCGCGCCGGGCAACATCCGCACCGCGATCGTGCGAAAGTCCGCGACGGGGGAGGACTTGGCGCGGCTCGAGGAGTTCGAGGAGAAGATTCGCGTGCAGATGCGCAACGACCGCCCGCTGAAACGCGAGGGCACCGTCGACGACGTCGCCGAGGCCGCGCTGTACTTCGCCGGCGACCGGTCGCGCTACGTCACCGGGACCGTGCTGCCGATCGACGGGGGCACCTCCGCAGGCAAGGTCATCGTGCGTAAGCCGAAGGCGTAGGGTTCGATCAGCCGCGTGGTCGCGGCGATCTCTTCGAGGGCGTCCGTTTTCGTTTCGCCCCGCGTGGTTCGATCGCGTCCAGGTAGCGCTCGACCGCACGGACCACATCCGTGTGCGCGGTCTTGACGCCGACGCCCTCTTCCAGGTTGAGGAACTTCGGGATCCCCGTGATCAGCAGGACTACCGCGCCCAGAGACAGGTCACCGGCCAGGCGCGCGCCTTTGCCGAAGGCTTCGGTCAGCACGTCGATCTGCAGCCTGCGCATGCGCTCGGTCACTTCGGCGATTTCGGAGCTGATGGACTTGCGGTGGTTACCCAACGCCATGAACTCGGTGACCAGCGCCCCGGTCGCTTCGCTCCAGCTGTACTCCCACATGGCATGTAGTGGGTCGTCGGTCCTGCTCTGCAATGCGCTGCGCAGCAACTCCAGATTGCGTTCGGAGTAGCGGCGAATCGCCGCGAGAAAGATGTCGTCGAGCGAGGGGAAGTAGTACTGCACGAGGCTCGGGGTCACCTTGGCCCTGGTCGCCAGCGCCCGGTAGGTGACGCTGGCATACCCCTCCTCGAGCATCATCGTTTCGACGGAGTCGAGCAGGCTATCGCGCGTCTTCGACGTTTCTGCGCCTACGCGGCGGGGCGATGCGGCCATTTTCACCTCACTGTCGGACTACTGAGATCTTCGCATCCGCCGCGGGCTGGACGCACGTAGAGTGCCGCCGAGTCCGTTTCCCAGTATCCCCTGTACGTCCGTACAGCACATGCTATATGGTCGTACCTACTCCTGGCGAGACAGTGAAGGAGACGCGACTCCGTGAGCAAACGTATGATCTTCACCCTTCTGGTGATGGACGCGGTCGGACACAACTTCCAGGGCAGCTGGCGCCATCCGCGTGCCCGTAACCGCGAGTTCAAGAAATTCGACCTATGGGTGGATCTCGCCAAGAAAGCGGAGCAGGCCAAGATCGACGCGTTCTTCTTCACCGACGTGCTGGGCATCCAGGGCGAGTACGGCCGGTCGCGGGACGTCGTCTTCGAACAGGCCGTCAACGTGCCCATCGGCGACTGCACCATGCTGCTGCCCGCACTTGCCCACGCGACCTCCGACATCGGCCTCATGTACACGAGTTCGGTTATTCAGCATCACCCGTTCGTGTTCGCTCGACAGTTGTCCACACTGGATCACCTCAGCGGCGGACGGGTCGGCTGGAACATCGTCACATCGGCTAACGAACGGGCCTTTCGCAACCTGGGAGTTCCCGAGAACCCTACTCACGAGGAGCGCTATGCCTGGGCCAAGGAGTATGTCGATGTCGTGTACAAGCTGTTGGAAGGCTCCTGGGACGAGGGTGCTGTCGTCGACGATTCAGCGCGAGGGGTGTACATCGATCCGACCAAGATCCACGACATCCACCATGAAGGGGACCGGTACCGCGTCGAGGGATTCAACCTCATGGAGCCCTCGCCGCAACGCACGCCGGTGCTGGCGCAGGCCGGCGGTTCACCGGCCGGTCTGGACTTCGCGGCGCGCCACGCCGAACTGATGTTCCTGTCGGCCTACTCGCCGGAGACCATCGCCGCACAGGTCGGCGCCGTGCGCACGAAGGCGCGTGAACACGGTCGTCGCGACGGTGACATCTTGTTCCTGCAGGGCCTGATGTTCGTGGTCGGCTCCACCGACGAAGAGGCCTACCGCAAGTGGCAGGAACTCGAGGAGTACCGCAGCCAAGAGGGGCAGATCGCCTACTTCGCCGGCCTGTCCGGCACTGATCTCGGCCGCTACGATCCGCAGACTCCGCTCGAGGACCTTGTCGACGAAATCCCCGGCATTCAGGGCGCTTTCCGGTCGGTGATCAACGCCTGGCCCTCGGGCTCGAAGCCAACCGTCCATGATTTCCTGACCACCCTGTCGCTGCCGCAGATGGTCGTCGGCTCGCCGGAGACCATCGCGACGCGTCTGGTCGAGTACCAGGCCGCCGGCGTAGACGGTGTGCAAGTCATGAACGTCTTCATGCCGGAGAGCTATGACGAGTTCTTCGAACACGTCGTTCCCGTACTGCAGGACAAGGGTTTGATGCAGAAGGAGTACCGGCCGGGGACGTTGCGGCAGAAGCTGTTCGACACCGACGCCGCCGATATCAGCTCGCGGCACCCGGCATTCGGCTACCGCGGCATGTTCAGCGCGGTATGATCAACATTCTCGTTCTCCTCGGCAGCCTGCGCGCGGCCTCGGTCAACCGCCAGCTCGCCGAACTCGTTGTCGATCTCGCGCCCTACGGTGCTCAGCTCATCATGTTCGATCGACTCGGTGAACTGCCGTTCTACAACGAGGACATCGACAACGAGACGGTGCCCGAGCCGGTAAGCGCGTTGCGGCAAGCGGCCGCCCGAGCGGATGCGACTTTGGTCGTCACGCCGGAATACAACGGCAGCATCCCAGGGGTCATCAAGAACGCAATCGACTGGCTATCGCGGCCCTACGGAAGCGGTGCGCTGAAGGGAAAACCGCTGGCGGTGGTCGGCATCTCCCGGGGGGCCTACGGTGGCGTCTGGGCACACGACGAGGCTCGCAAGTCGTTCGCGATCGCCGGAGCCTCGGTGATCGACACCGTTCAACTGTCGGTACCGCTGAAGTCGCTGGACGGAAAACCGCCGCGGGAACACGGCTACCTGGTTGCCGGCGCGCGCGACGCAGTCGGTGTCCTGATCGATGCGATCGGATGCGAATAGGTGCTAGTGGCGACTATCCGAACGGCGTGATACCGCCGTCCGCGACCGGTGGACGAAGTCGAACGCGACTTGGTCGCCGCCACCGACCAGCTGCTCGACGACTACCGCATCCACGACCAGTCCTGAAAACGGCTACGCGAGCATCTCGACGAGCGGCAACTGGTCGCACTCCCGTTCATCGTCGGCGCCGATATGTGCTGGCGACGGCGTTCAACAGCTGGGACCTTCAGGTCGAAGACGGTCTGGACACCAAAGGCGTTCCGCCGATCCTAAACTGGCAGTCGACTTCTGCTCGATAGCTGCCGTCGCGTACTATACGCACGTACAGCGCGTTGGCGCTGCGGTGACGTGTGAAAAGGGACAGTGAGAAGAGCGAGTACGACTATGTCATCGCCGGAGCGGGGTCGGCTGGATGCGTGTTGGCGAATCGGCTTTCCGAGGACCCCAACGTGCGCGTTCTACTCCTGGAGGAGGGTGGCCCGGATCGCAGCCCGTTGTTCCGCATCCCGAAGGGGTCGGCAAGCTGTTCGACAGCGAGAAGCACATGTGGCACTACACCACAACGCCGTTCGGGCCGCTCCTGACACGGGGCGACCGGATGGCCAGATCATGCTGGGCCCGTGGACTATTCCGCCCTACAACGTCGGCGAGCCGGTGGCGATCGAGCGCCAGGCCGGGGTGTCGTGCCTGGGCATGGTGCTTCGGCCCACCTCCGAGGGGTGGGTCGAGATCACTTCCGCCGATGCGGCTGCACCGGTGCGTATCAATCTCAACTATCTCGGCACCGCTTACGACCGTGAGACCAGTGCGAAATTGGTGCGCACGATGCGGGCCGTGTTCGAACAGTCGCCGATCGCCGAGCGGATCAGTCACGAAACCTTTCTCGACGGAGGGTATTGCGGGTGTCGCGCCGCCGGAAGCTGCGCCATGGGGCCGAGCGACGACGATGTCGTCGACGATCAGTTGCGTGTCCGAGGGATCGAGCGGCTACGGGTAGTCGACTGCTCGGTGATGCCCACCATGGTGGCCGGTAACCTCAACGGCCCGATCATGGCAATGGCCTGGCGCGCCGCGGATTCATCCTGCACGGCAGGTAAGCCGGCAATCGCGTCAGCCGACGATTGCGGGCATTCTGTCCCAGCCGCGCACTGTGGAGGTGCGCGAGCGCCGTGCCCCGGACATGTCGATCTCCCACTCCGGCCACCGCTTCAGAACCTCTTCCAGCGCCACCCGGCCTTCTAAGCGTGCCAGTGGCGAGCCGACGCAGAAGTGCGCCCCGCGGCCGAAGGTGAGGTGGCCGCCGGGCCTGCGGTGAATATCGAACTTGTCCGGCTCGTCGAAATGACGCTCATCGCGATTGGCCGATGCCAGCATGAGCAGCAGGGGCTTGCCCGCCGGAATGACCTGGCCCTGGAAGCTGACGTCGTCGGTGGCGACGTAACGTGCCACGTGCGGGCCGGGCGGCTCGTAGCGCAGCAGTTCCTCGATCGCCGACGGGATCAGCGCATGGTCTTCGGCCAATTCCTTGCGCTGGTCGGGATGTTCGGCCAAGACCTTGCCCATCCAGCCGAACAGTCGACCGGTCGTCTCGACCCCGGCGCCGGCCACCACCGCCAGAAACACGATGAGCTCCGGTTTGGTCAGCTTTCGCGTGGATCCGGTTTCGTCTTCGAACTCGACGTTGAGCAGCTCGGTGATCAGGTCGCCGGAGGGGTTCTTCTCGCGCCATTGGACGTAGTCGCCGAACATTTCTCCGGTGAAGTAGCGGTCTTTCTTGATTTCCATCGGCTTGCCTGGCTCGTTGCGCAGCACCTGGTTGGCGTGCTCACGCACTGCAGGCTGTTCGGCGTCGGGAATGCCGGCCAGCATGCCGATGGTGCGCATCGGAAGCTCGGCTCCCAGGTCTTCGACGAAGTCGAATCGGTCTCCGCCGACAAGCGGATCAAGGCATGCGACGCAGAAGGCGCGAATCTTGTCCTCGATTGCCCGCATCTTCTTCGGCGTGAAGGCTCGGGACACGATCGCGCGGTGAATGGTGTGCAGCGGCGGGTCCTCGTTGATGAAGATCCCCGGCGGCATCACCGGATCGGTCATCACGACTTCGAGGATGTCGCCCTTGGCCGAACTCAGTCGCGCCGTGTCTTTCAGGGCCGCGTCGACGTCGTCGTAGCGGCTGATACCCCAGAAGTCGTGCCGCTCGTTGTAGTAGACGGGGCACTCGTCGCGCAGACGACGGTAGGTGGGGTAGGGATCGAGATCGATGTCGAAGTCCCATGGGTCGTAGTAGAGATCCGTCAACGTCGGCTCCTCGGCAGCGGTTGTCTGCTGTACGACTGTATAGAATAGGTGATCGCCGGGCAACCAGCTTGGTTGTGCGGCACACCGACATCAGCTATACATATGTACAGCATGCGGTGGCGATGCCTGCAAGCGGAGGAGTGGTGTGATGGGCCGAACAGCGGTGGTGACCGGCGGAGGATCCGGGGTGGGTCGGTCGATATGCGCCAAGCTCGCCGACGACGGCCACCGCGTCGCCGTCATGGACGTCAACGCAGAAGCGGCCGAGAAGGTTGCCGCCGAGCTTGCTGCCTCGGGCGGCAAAGCGTTGGCCGTCGGCGTCGACGTCTCGGACGAGGACTCCGTCGAGGCGGGATTCGCCTCCGTCCGTGGCACCTTCGGTCCGGTCGAGATCCTCGTGACGAGCGCGGCGATCGCCGGCTTCACTCGCTTCGACAAGATCACCCTCGACGAGTGGAATCGGTATCTGGCAGTCAACCTCACCGGGACCTTCCTGTGTGTCCGCGCCGCGCTGCCGGACATGGTGGCTGCGAAATGGGGGCGCATCGTCACCATCTCGTCTGCCGCTGGACAACAGGGCGCTCCCGCCCAAGGCCATTACTCGGCCAGCAAGGGCGGAGTCATCGCGATGACCAAGACGCTCGCGCTTGACTACGCGCGCAAGGGCATCACGGCCAACACGGTGCCGCCGTTCGTGATCGACTCGCCGATGCTTCGCCAGCAGCAGGCCGAAGGCAAATTGGCTCCCACGGAACTTCTCACGCAGGCCATTCCGGCCGGCCACCTCGGCGCCGGCGAGGACGTGGCCGCGGTGTGTTCCTTCCTGTGTTCGGACGCCGCCGGCTATGTCAACGGACAGGTGATCGGTGTCAACGGAGGGGCTGTCGTCTGAGATCCCCTGCAACAACTTTCAGGAGGAACTGTGCACGTCCGGGTTGATCCCTCACGCTCTAAGGCCACACGCTCTGCACCATGATCCCCCTTGGTTGTTCGAACTGGATGACGTCGACGGTAATGCGCACCCGGTCATCGGCGAGATGCCCGATGTTTTCCGTCAACAGGTACTGGAAGCAGCGGATTCCTGCCCTGAGCAGACCATCGCCGTGATCGTCAATGACCCGACAGGAGCAGCGACATGAGCGCTCTTCCGGACGATTCCATCGCGGCCCCGCATGACCACTTCGATCGCCCTGCTGCCGACTATCGCGACACGTTCCTCGGCATCACCCACGAGATGCATCAGCGGTGTCCGACCCGTTCAAGAGGAGCCGACGGGGACGTCTGGATCAGTGCCTGATGCGGATGTGTGGGCGTCTCGGGCGTCAGCGGCGTTTCGGCCGGGCGCCCGCGCCGTAGGCGATGTCGGCGTGGTCGGGATCCCAGCGGTTGCGGAACACCACGTCAGAGATCGGGCGCCGGCGCAAGGGGCCGTGGTGTCCGCGCGGCCAGCCGACGACGACGTGTCCGGCCAGGAACCACTCATTGGGGATGCCGACGGAGTCTCGCAGCACCTGTTCGCCGTCGTAGGAGGCCCAGCTGGTGAAGCATGCGCCCAATCCCTGGGCGCGTGCCGCGAGGTAGAAGTTCTGCATCGCCGGGTAGATCGAGCCGCCCTGCAGGTACTCGGAGGCGTATTCGTTCTTGAACGCGGTGAACAACACCGAGGGGTGATCGCCTGCGCGGTCGTGGAACTCGTAGGTGGCGCGGTTGTTGCGCGCGGCGCGGCTGTGGTCGTCGTCCGGCGGCCTGACCATCCCGTAGATCGACTCGATCATGCGCAGCGCCAGCCGCGCCGCCTCGGCGACCGCCGCCCGCTGCTCTGGTGCGTCGAGCACGATGAAGCGCCAAAGTTGGGCATTGGCACCGTTCGGCGCCCACGTCGCAGCTTCGAGGCAGCGGTCGAGGGTCTCGTCGTCGACCGGGTCGTCGGTGAACCGGCGGATCGAGCGGGCGGTGGACAGCACCTCCCAGACATCGTCGGTGGGATGCGGCATCTGTGTGGTCAACTCCTTACGCCCGAGATGTCGGAATGGTAGCGAGGTGTCGTCAGACTGCATTCATGCAGGCCGCTACTCGCACTTCTACTGCGTGGATGCAGTTTCGGCGCAGATTCAGCGGATGGGCGGGGCGGGCCGCACCGTCGAATGCACCAGCTCGATCAACTGCCCGCCGGGGTCGCGGAGCAAGCACGCGAATCCCCCGCCCGGATCGGCGACGACGGCGCCACCCGCGGCCGTGGCCGCCGCTTGCGCCGCAGCCATGTCGTCGACGGCGATCGAGAGGTGGGTAAGTCCCGCGCCGACCATGTCGCGCTCGGGTTCCTCAGGCGCGGGATACCCGGAGAACGTGAGCAACTGCAGCACGAAAGCGTCGTTCCGCAGGTAGACGGCCTCGAACCCGATGGGAGGAGCGAGGCCGAGCAATCCACCGGCCACCTCGTCGGGCAGCGTCAACCGCTTCGCCTCGGTGAACCCGAGAGCCCCGTAGAACCGTAACGAGGCGTCGAGGTCGCGGACGCGCAGCCCGACGTGACTGACGTCCACGCTCACACTCCTGCCGGTCCGGGTCCACCGTGCATGTACAGCGTCTGCCCAGAGCAGAAGCTCGACGCGTCAGAGGCGAAAAACAAAACCCCATAACCGATCTCGTCGGGCTCCCCGACGCGCCCCGAGGCGTTGGTCTGCCCGATCATGTCGATTTCGAAACCCTGTCGCTGCGCGTCGGATTCGAGACCCGGGGTGCGTATGGCGCCGCATGCGATGCAGTTCACCCGCACCCCCTTGCGGGTCCAGGCCGCCGCCATCGAACCCGTCAGGTTGTTGAGGCCCGCCTTCGCGGCGGCATAGGCCGCGGCCTGGGGCATGGCCAGCAGGCTGGCGCCGGAGGAGATGTTGACGATTGCCCCCTTGCCCTGCTTGATCATCGGTTGGGCCGCGGCCCGCGACAGATACCAGGCGCTCGACAGGTTCAGGTCGAGGACCTGCTGCCATTCCTCGTCGGTCCACTTCATGATCGATTTGGTCTCTCCCCCACCGGCGTTGTTGACCAGCACGTCGAGGCGGCCGAACTCGGCGAGCGTCGTGTCGACCAATGCCCGGCACTCGTCGGCGCCGGTGACGTCGGTCGGCACGGCGAGCGCACGGCGCCCAAGGGCCTCGATATCGTTCACCGTCGACTTCAGCGGTTCCACCCGCCGCCCGGCGAGCACGATGTCGGCCCCGTGCTCGGCCAGCACTACTGCCGCCGCTCGGCCGATACCGGTCCCGCCACCGGTGACGACAGCGACCCTGCCCTCCATCGAGAACCTGTCAGACACGGAACCACTTCCTTTCTCGCGATGCAGTACGTCTGTATAGCATGTTGTCACCGAAGCTCGCCGACCATCGCTGCGTATCGGTCGAGGAACGGCAGCGTGGTCGACGGATCGCCGCTCTCGCGGCGTCCGCCGCCGACCACGACGCGGTGGAAACCGAGGTCGCGGTAGGTCGCCAGCCGCTTCGCCGACGGGTCGCCCCACGCCATGATGGTCAGGTCGAGGGCTGCGGGGTCGCGGCCGGCTTCCTCGGCGGTTCGGCGGAACTCGGCCAGCGCGCCCGCCACGTCGCGCAGTGCCGCATCCCCGGGCAGCCAGCCGTCGGCCCAGGCCGCGCAATCGCGCGTTGCAATGGGCCCGGTGGCGGCGACCAGCACCGGCGGGTGCGGGCGCTGGTGTGGTTTTGGGTAGGACCACACCGGGTCAAAGTCATAGAACTCGCCGTGGTGTTCGGCCTCGTCGTCGGCCCACAGCACACGTAGTGCCGCAACCATGTCGCTGAGCGCCCGATAACGGTCGGGCCAGGCGACGCGACTTGACACCTCCAGCTCGGCGCGCATCCCAACCCCGACCCCGAGCCGCAGTCGGCCGCCGCTGAACTGGTCGAGCGTCGCTACTTCCTTTGCGAAGGTGAATAATTCGCGCTCCAGGGGCAGCGCCACCGCAGTGCCGATGCGAAGCGCAGTGGTGGCCTGAGTCGCCGCCAGCAGCGACAGGAACGGGTCTCGAATTCGCTTCTGCGCGCCGAGCAAGCCGCCGGGGAAGTGATCCTTGGCCGCCAACGGAATCTGCGGATGCTCGCCGACCCATATCGACTCGAACCCTCGTGCTTCGAGTTCCGGGGCAAGCACGTCGGGGGTGATGTCTCGCGTGGTGTTCAACGAGACGAATCCCAAGTGCATCAATACTCCTTCGGGACGAAGCCGGTGCTGTACGATCGTACTGCATGATTGACGGAGTGAGGAAGAGGGATGCACCGACTGCAGGGAGCCCAGCTTTACTACGACCCGTACGACGTCGAAATCGACCTCGAGCCTTATCCGGTGTACACGCGGCTCCGAGACGAGCAGCCTTTGTACTACAACGAGAAGTTCGACTTCTGGGGTCTGAGCCGCTTCGCCGACGTCGAAGCCGCTCTGCGGGACGTCGAAAATCTCAGCTCGGCCAAGGGTGACATCCTCGAGGTGGTGAAGGCCGAACCGGTCATGCCGCTGGGAGTCTTCATCAACGAGGATCCGCCGCTGCACACCGTGCACCGACTGCTGGTGTCGCGGGCCTTCACGCCCAGGAAGATGAAGGCCATCGAACACCAGGTGCGAGCGTTCTGCGCAGCGTGCCTGGACCCGCTGACCGACGGCGACCACTTCGACTTCACGCTCGACCTCGGCGCCGAGATGCCGATGCGGGTCGTCGGCATGCTGGTCGGCATCCCGGACTCACTGCAGCGCTCGGTTCGCAAGGTGGCCGGCCGTCGGCTGCGCAACAAGCCCGGTGAACCTCTCCCGGTCAGCAAGGACAACTACTTCAACGGCAACATGTTTCGAGACTACGTCGCGTGGCGCGAGCACAACCCCTCCGACGATCTGGTCACCGAGCTGTTGAACGTCGAATTCGAGGACGTCTCGGGCACCGTGCGGAAGTTGAGCACCGACGAACTGCTGGTCTTCCTCGGCGTCATAGCCAACGCCGGGACGGAGACGGTGGGACGGTTGTTCGGCTGGCTCGGTAAGTTGCTCGGTGAGGACCCGGATCAGCGACGGGAGCTGGTAGAAGACCCGTCGTTGATCCCCGGTGCGGTCGAGGAGGTGCTGCGCTACGAGCCGCCGGTGCACCACATCGCCCGATACGTCGCCAACGACGTTGTGTATCACGGGCAGACGGTTCCCGCTGGGAGCGCGCTGCTGCTCATGGCCGGGTCGGCGAACCGCGACGAACGGAAGTTCGACGATCCCGAGCGGTTCGACATTCGCCGTAACGCCAACCACCTGTCCTTCGGGCGCGGGACTCATTTCTGCCTGGGCGCGTCGCTGGCCCGCCTGGAGGGACGCGTCGCCGTCGAAGAGATTCTCAAACGCTGGCCCGACTGGACGGTCGACATCGACAACGCGGTGCGCGCACCGACGGCGACGGTGCGGGGCTGGGACAGGATGCCCGTCATCGTCGGATGACACCTGTGCTATACATTTGTACAACACCCATGCGAAAGGACCTCCCGTGACGGACATCGATGAACTCGAACAGCTGCGCCAGCGCCTGCAGTACGTCGAAGACCGGATGGCGATCCTCGACTGCGTCATGAAGCAGGCCCGCGGCCACGACCGGCACGACGCGGAACTGATGGGCAGCGTGTACTTCGAGGACGGCGTCGACGAGCACGGACCGACGGTCAAATCCGGCCCCGACTACGGCGATTGGGCCAACGCGGTGCACAGCGCGGTTTTCGAGGACCACCTGCACAACATCACGACGCACACCTGCGAGATCGACGGAGACGAGGCCCACTGCGAGAGTTACGTGATCGGCGCAATGCGGGCCAAGGGCGGCAAGGTGGTGTCTCTGATGGGCGGGCGCTACCTCGACCGCCTCGAGCGCCGCGACGGAGTGTGGAAGATCGCTCTGCGCCGCTGCACCGTGGAGTGGATGATGAGCGGCGACTCGTCGATTCTGGCGTCGGGCGCGGTCAAGGGCTTCATCAAGGGCAAGTGGGACCGCACCGACGCGTCCTATGTCCGGCCGCTTACGTTGGAGAGCGAACCGGTCGAGCGGTGGTGAATCCGTGAGGCTGCGCGGGCGCGTGGCGCTGGTCACCGGCGGCGCCTCCGGCATCGGCTGGGCGGCCGCGCGACGGTTCGCCGCGGACGGCATGCGAGTCTGCGTCGTCGACATCGACGGCGACGCGGCCGCGGCGGTGGCAGCATCGCTCGATGGACTAGGGCTGGCGTGTGACGTGTCCGACTCCCGGCAGGTGGATTCCGTATTCGCCCGTTGTGCAGAGGAACTCGGGAGCGTCGACCTCGCCCTGCTTAACGCCGGCATCACGATCCGATGGACCGGTGACATCGGCTCACTCGACGTGGGTGAATACCGCCGATCGGTGAGCGTCAATCTCGACGGGGTGGTATTCGGCGCCCGTGCGGCCGTGCAGACGATGCGGTCCCGAGACCCCAGTGGTGGGGGCGCCATCCTGGCGACGGCATCCATCGCTGGGCTGGTGCCCTGGCACCCCGACCCCGTCTACTCGCTGGGCAAGCACGGCGTGGTCGGCTTCATGCGGGCCATCGCGCCCAACCTCGCGCCGGAGGCGATCGCGGTGCACACCATCTGCCCGGGGATCACCGAAACGGCCGCGCTGGGCAACCGGCGTCCGCTGGTCGAGCGCATCGGTGTGCCGGTGATGGAGCCCGACTCGATCGCCGACGCCATCGTCGCCGCGGCCACGTCGCCCATCGAGACCACCGGGTCATGTTGGGTGGTTCAACACGGGAAACCGGCTTGGACAATGGAATTCGCCGACGTACCGGGCCCCGACAGCCTGCTCAACGTGGCCCGCCAACCGCTAGGCCGGGCCTAGCGCATGGTGTGCGCATACTGCTGGTGCGGGTGCACGTCGAAAAGGTCACGGTAGGACGGCGGCTGGCGGTCGCCTTCGTCCTTGATGCCGTACTCGGCGGCCAATTCCGCGCCGATGAGCGTCTGGCCGCTGAGCCGCGTCAGGTCCGGGTCGTTGAAGAGCGCCCAGACGACGTGACCGGTGAGTTCGGGCGTCTCGGCGGTATTAAGGATGTGCCCGAACTTCGTGGGGTTGCTGGCGATGATGTCGCGAACCCGTTGCGTCAGCAGAGAACCCATCCAGATCGACACCGCGGCGATGCCGAACTCTTGGAAATCTCGTGCCATGTCGGCGGCCATCTTGTCGGCACCGGCCTTCGGGACGCCGTAGGCGGGTCCGAACGCGTAGTGCACGGCGCCCGAGGACGACGTGAAGACCACCAGACCACGGCGCTGGGGGAGCATCAGCGGCGCGGCGTAGACGGTGGCGACATAGCTGCTGCGCAACCCCACGTCGAGGGTGTCGATGACGTTGATGGGTTCTTCCCAGAACTTGGTTCGGCCCATCATCTCGTCGCGGATGACAGCGGCGTTGTTGACGAGAATGTCGATGTGGCCCCGCTCTCGACCGATGCGGTCGAACAGTCCCTTCACCTGTTCGTCATCGCTGTGGTCGACGCGCACGGCGATGCCGTTGCCGCCGGCGGCCGTGACCCGCTCGGCGGTCTCGTGAATGGTTCCCGACAGCGCGGCCTCTCCAGCCTTTTCCGTCCGCCCGGTGACATAGACGGTGCAGCCATGGCTACCCAGTGCGTGAGCGATCCCTGCTCCCGCACCCCGGCTGGCGCCGGTGACGACGGCGACAGGCTTGTCATCGAACATTCGTCTACCTCCTGAGCGTTAGTGGCCCGTGCGGCAATGCTATACGACCGTATAGATGCGGACCCAACACGATCGGGCTTTAATTCAGTCGCTTGACTTAAGCGGGTATGACGGGGTTCACTGATCCTGTGACGACAGCCAGTCGGACGGTGCGCACCGAGCGCGCCAGCATCACGCGCGAAGCGATCCTGGCCGCGGCCGAACGACTGTTCGCCGAGCACGGCGTCTATGCCGTCTCGAACCGCCAGGTCAGCGAGGCCGCCGGACAGGGCAACAACGCCGCGGTGGGCTACCACTTCGGCACCAAGGCCGATCTGGTGCGGGCGATCGAGCAGAAGCACCGCGTCTCGACCGAGCGCCTGCTGTCGCGGATGGTGACCGAGATCGGGGACTCGACCGATCTGCGTGACTGGGTCGCCTGCCTGGTGTGCTCACTCACTGAGCACCTCGCCCAGCTCGGCAACCCCACCTGGTACGCGCGCTTCGCCGCGCAGGCGCTGGCCGATCCCGAGTACCACAAGATCGTCGTCAAGGGCGCGCTCGAGTCGCCGTCGGTGCAACGTGTCGTCGACGGCATCACCCGGTGCCTTCCCGATCTGCCACCCGCGGTGGTCACCGAACGCAACATCATGGCCCGCAACCTGATGGTGCACACCTGCGCCGACTTCGAACGCGCCTTCGCCGCGGGCTCGGCGATGCCCAGGATGACCTGGAGCGCGGTGGGCACCAGCCTGATCGACGCGATCGTCGGGATGTGGCGGGCGCCCGTGACGGAGCAACCCTGAGATGAAAGTAACCGTCGACCAAGACAAGTGCGTGTCGTCCGGACAGTGCGTACTCAATGCCGGCGACGTGTTCGATCAACGTGACGACGACGGTGTCGTCGTCCTGCTCGACGACAGCCCGGCGAACGGCCGTGCCGATGA
Organism: Mycobacterium sp. B14F4; assembly: GCF_039871645.1. Classification (NCBI taxonomy): domain Bacteria; kingdom Bacillati; phylum Actinomycetota; class Actinomycetes; order Mycobacteriales; family Mycobacteriaceae; genus Mycobacterium; species Mycobacterium sp. B14F4. The sequence continues at coordinate 106,075 of NZ_JBDPMF010000006.1, forward strand.
CGCCCGGAAGGCGGCGGCAGCCTGTCCCGCGCTCGCCATCCACATCGAGGAATGAGAAAGAGGCACATGTCCGACACTCTGACCACAACTGCTCCCGACGTCGCCGAGGACATCCCCGAATACCCGATGGAGCGCGACGCGCGTTGCCCGTTCGCCCCGCCGCCGCAGATGCTCAAGATGGGCGAGGTCAAACCGCTGTCGCGCGTGCGGATCTGGAACGGCAGCACACCGTGGCTGATCACCGGCCACGCTGTGGCGCGCGAGTTGTTCGCCGACTCCCGGGTCAGCGTCGACGACCGGCGCGAAGGCTTCCCGCACTGGAACGAGCACATGTTGTCCACCGTGAACAAGCGGCCGCGGTCGGTGTTCACCTCGGATGCCGAGGAGCACACCCGGTTCCGCCGGATGTTGTCGAAGCCGTTCACGTTCAAGAGAGTCGAGGGGCTGCGTCCGGCCATCCAGGAAGTCACCGACGAGTGCATCGATGCGATCCTGGCCGGGCCACAACCCGCCGATATCGTTTCGAAGCTGGCACTGCCGGTGCCCACCCGGGTGATCAGCGAAATGCTCGGCGTCCCTTACGAGGACCACGAGTTCTTCCAGCACCACGCCAACGTCGGGCTCGCGCGCTACGCCACCGCAGAGGACGGGCAGAAGGGCGCGATGGGGCTGGCCGGCTACCTGATCGACCTCGTCAAGAAGAAGATGGAGATTCCCCCCGGGGAAGGCCCAGAGGACGCGGTGTCCGATCTCGCCGAGCGGGTGAACGCCGGAGAGATCAGCGTCAAGGAGGCCGCGCAGTTGGGCACCGGCCTGCTGATCGCGGGCCACGAGACCACCGCCAACATGATCGGAATTGGTGTCTGCGCGCTGCTCGAGAACCCCGAACAGGCTGCGGCACTGCGTGACTCCGACGATCCGAAGTTTATCGCCAACGCGGTCGAAGAGCTGATGCGCTATCTGTCCATCATCCAGAACGGTCAGCGCCGCGTCGCGATCGAGGACATCGAAATCGCCGGCGAGACCATCCGCGCGGGCGAGGGCATCATCATCGACCTCGCGCCAGCGAACTGGGACGCGACCGTATATCCCGAACCGGACAAGCTGGACCTGGCCCGCGACGCCAGCCAGGAGCTGGGCTTCGGCTACGGGCGCCACCAGTGCGTCGGCCAGCAGCTGGCCCGCGCCGAGCTGCAGATCGTGTTCCACACCCTGCTCAGGCGCATCCCCACGCTGCGTCTCGCCGTGCCGATCGAGGACGTGCCGTTCAAGCACGATCGCCTGGCCTACGGCGTCTACGAACTTCCGGTGGCCTGGTAGCCGCCAGGTCGCCCGTCCGACAGCCCGATTGGAGTACCAACGATGTCCACCCCAACTTCAACGTCTCCCGCCCACCCCCCGACCGTCCTGTATCCGCCCGAAGGCTTCGGCGCGCCCAAATACCGGCATGGTCACGCCACGGAGGAAGGCTTGACCGGACTTCCTAAAGGCACCGAGATCTTCTCCGCCGACAACCACATCTCGGTCGCCGAGGATATCTTCTTCGAGCGCTTCCCTGAGGACCTCAAGGGTGCCGCGCCGCGGATCTGGTACGAGGACGGCGCCTACATGGTCGGCATGAAGGGCAAGGCCTGGACAGGTGGCGACTTCGGCCGGGTGTTGATGCAGTACGACGACATGGCGGGTGCGTCGTCGAACGACATCGAGGCGCGCATCCGGGAACTCAAGGAGGACGGCATCGACAGAGAACTGGCGTTCCCGAACGCGGTGCTGGCGCTGTTCCACTACCCGGACAAGGCGTTGCGCGAGCGAGTGTTCCGCATCTACAACGAGTTCATGGCCGACCTCCAGGAGCGCAGTCACGGCCACTTCTACGGTGTCGGGCTGATCAACTGGTGGGACCCCAAAGGCACTCGCAGTACCCTTGAGGAACTGAAGTCGCTCGGACTCAAGACATTCCTGCTGCCGCTGAATCCGGGCAAGGACGACGACGGCAACATCTACGACTACGGCAGCACCGACATGGATGCGGTCTGGGACGAGATCGAGGAGGCCGGCCTGCCGGTCAGCCACCACATCGGCGAGACGCCGCCCAAGACGCCGTGCCAGAACAACAGCGTCGTGGTCGGCATGATGGTCAACGTCGACTCGTTCCGCGAGCAGTTCGCCAAGTACGTCTTCTCCGGCATCCTGGACCGGCACCCGAAACTCAAGGTCGGCTGGTTCGAAGGCGGGATCGCCTGGGTGCCAACGGCTCTGCAGGACGCCGAGCACATGCTCGCCTCCTACCGCCACATGCTCAACCATCAGCTCGAGCATCCGGTGCGCCACTACTGGGACCACCACATGAGTGCCTCGTTCATGGTCGACCCGCTCGGTCTCGAGCTGATCGACAAGATCGGCGTCGACAACGTGATGTGGTCCTCGGACTACCCGCACAACGAGTCCACGTTCGGGTACTCGGAGAAGTCGTTGAAGACCGTCGTCGACGCGGTCGGGCAGGAGGCCGCCACGAAGATCGTCAGCACCAACGTAAAGAAGTTCCTGGGGATCTCGTGACCGTGACTGCTCCGTCGTCGCCCCGGTCGACGCTCGACATTCCCGACCTGCCCGACCGGGCCCGGATGTACCGCGAATGCGGTGCCCGACTGCGCGACTCGATGAAGGAGAAGGGCGTCGACGCCCTGGTCCTGATCGGCAACGGCAACGTGGTCTATGCCACCGGCGTCAGCTGGCCGCTGCTCGACGCGGGCCTCTCGCACGTCGAGCGGCCGGTGGCGATCGTGCTCGCCGACGATCCGCACCCGCACCTGTACATGCCCCAGCGTGAGGGGTCGGCGGCCGAATACGAGGTTCCGGCCGATCACGTGCACGGCCCGCTCTACCTCGAATTCGACGAAGGTGTTGCGGGATTGGCAGACGTGCTCGCCGAGCTACTGCCGGCAGGCGGAGCCGTCGGGGTCGACGAGTTGACCGGCGCGATGCGCCGCGCCTCGGGCAAGCTCTTCCCCGCGGGCACGCCCTCGGACGCTGCCCAGGTGGTCGGGCCGGCCAAGCTGGTCAAGACCGTCGACCAGATCTCGTGCCTGCGGAAAGCCTGCCGCATCACCGAGGAAGCGATGGTCGACGTGCAGCAGGCACTCGCTCCCGGGGTGCGGCAGGTCGACCTGTCCGCGGCGTTCGTCCGGCGTGCCTTCGAGCTCGGCGCGACGACCAACATGCTCGAGGCGATCTGGCAGGTGATGCCGACGACGAGGACCAGCGGTGCGGTCTGGACCACCACCGGCGATCTCGCGCTGCCGCTGCTGACCACCGAACGCCGACTCGAACGCGGCGACGTGCTGTGGACGGACATGAGCATCACCTACAAGGGCTACTGCTCCGACTTCGGCCGCACCTGGGTGGTCGGTGGCGAGGTGTCCGAGCGCCAGCAGGCGCAGTTCGACAAGTGGAAGGAGATCCTGTCCGCGGTGCTGGCCGTCACCAAGGCGGGTGCGACGTCGGGCGACCTCGCCCGCGCTGCCATCGCGGCCAACGGGGGCAACAAACCCTGGCTGCCGCACTTCTACCTCGGCCATGGCATCGGCACCAACGCCGCCGAGATGCCGATGATCGGAACAGATCTCGGCGAGGAGTTCGACGACAACTTTGAGTTCCCGGCCGGCATGCTGCTGGTGCTCGAACCGGTGGTGTGGGAGGACGGCACCGGCGGTTATCGAAGCGAGGAGATCATCGTCGTCACCGACGACGGGTACCAGTCGATCACCGATTACCCCTACACCCCATACGGACGGAACTGATGGCACTCCAAATCCTTCCCGACGCAGCCGATCTGCGCAGGGGCCGCCGCGAGCGCGCGCTGGCTCAAATGGAGGCAGGTGACATCGACATCCTGGTGCTCGGCCGGCAGGCGAACGTGCGGTACGTGACCGGCGCCCCCCAGCTGTGGGTCGCGGGCACCCGCCCGTTCGGGCCGATCTGCGAGGTCATCCGGTCGACCGGGGAGATCTACCTGAACAGCACCTGGGACGAAGGCATCCCCGACGAGATCCCCCACGATCACCTCTACGGGCTGGCGTGGAACCCGATGACGCTCGTCGACGTGCTCAAGGCGCTACCCGGGGCCGCCACAGTCAAACGTGTCGGAACCGACTCGCTCACCCCGACATTCGCGCAGCTGCTGCCGATGGCCTTCCCGAACGCTGAGATCGTCGACGCCGAACCTGCCCTGCGGGCCGCGCGGCGGATCAAGACGGCCGACGAGATCGCGGTGCTGCGCGGTGCGCTCGGCGTCGCCGAGGCCGCACTCGACACGGCACGCGCCGAGTTGACGGCCGGCATCACCGAGCAGGCACTGACGGGTGCGCTCATGCAGGCGATGGCCGCAGGCGGCGTCACCACACCGGCCACTCAGGACGGTGCTTGGGTGACCCCGAAAGACCACCCCTGGCGACGGGACCGCACCGACGGGCGCATCGACAACGGTGACCTGGTCGCGTTCTCAGCGGGAGTGCTGGCCGACGGTTACCTCGGCGAGGTCGGCCGCACCTGGCCCGTCGGCGACGTCGAGGGCGCCGCGGTGCCCGAACTCTACGACCGGTGGAACCGGCTGTGGGACAAGCTGATCGCCGCCTGCAGGCCCGGATCCGCGGCCGCCGGTCTGCTGGCGGCCTACGACGCGGCGGGTGAGCCCCTGCCTGCGATGCCCGTCGCGCACGGGCTGGGGCTGGGTTACGACCCGCCGGTCGTGACCCCGGCGCTGCGGGTCACCGACACCGAAGAGATCCTCGAGCCCGGCATGGTGCTCGCGGTCAGCGGCTACGTCTGGCAGGAGGGCGTCGGAGCGGTTTTCGGCCGCGAGGCCGTGCACATCACCGCCGACGGTGCCGAGGTACTGACCTCGAGTCCGTCCTGGAGTGGTGCGGGCGTCGGAATCGGCTGAGGATGACCAGTTCCGGGAGCCGGCCCGCGCCCGAGGAGATCGTCCTCTACGAGAAGGACCCGGCGACCAAGATCGCGACGATCACGTTCAACCGGCCCGAGTACCTCAACGCGCCGACGTCCGCCGCGCGCCTGCGCTACGCCGACCTGCTGCGCGGCGCCACCGTGGACGACGACGTCAAGGTCGTGGTGATCCGCGGTGTCGGGGAGAACCTCGGCAGCGGCGCGGACCTGCCCGACTTCATGGCGGGCACGGAGCAGGATCGGCTCGCCGAACTGCGCGTCGACGATCCGAACGTCACATACCCACCCAAGGGCTCGTTCCGGCACGGCGCCACCATGGGCCAGTGGTACGCCAACGTCGCGGCGGGCAACCGGGCGTTGCAGGAGTTGAAGAAGATCAGCATCGTCGAGGCCAAGGGCTACTGCTACGGCTGGCACTTCTACCAGTGCGCCGACGCCGATCTCGTGATCTCCTCGGACGACGCGCTTTTCGGCCACCCGTCGTTCCGCTACTACGGCTGGGGGCCGCGGATGTGGACCTGGGTGCTCACCATGGGGCTGCGGCCGTTCCAGGAGATGGTGTTCACCGGGCGCCCGTTCACCGCCGATGAGATGAAGGCGTGCAACTTCGTCAACAAGGTGGTGCCGCGCGACCAGCTCGAGGCCGAGGTCGCCAAGTATGCGCAGGCCTGTGCGCGGAACCGGCCCGTCGACAGCGTCTTTCAGCAGAAGATGTTCTTCGAGGTCGTCAAGCAGTTCCAGGGTGAGTACCTGGGCAGCCTGCTGTCGGCGATGTTCGAGTCGCTGGGCGGCACCGTGCGGCCCGACGAGGGCGATTTCATGCTCGGCGACGCGATCGACGCCGGCCTCGCCGACGCCGTCAACGACAACGACGACAAATTCCCACCCGAATTCCGACTGAGCAAGTCGAACCGAAAGCTTCCCGAATAGCACCATGGCCGATCCGCCCCTCAGTGGCTACACCGTCATCGACCTGTCCAGCGGTATCGCCGGCGCCTACTGCACGAAGCTGCTGGCCGACGGCGGTGCCCGTATCGTCAAAATCGAGTCACCACAGGGGGATTCGCTGAGGCGATGGTCAGCCTCGGGCGCTGACATCTCACCCGGCGAGGACGGGGCGTTGTTCAGCTTCCTGGCCGGCTCGAAGCACAGCGTGACCGTCGATCCGGACAGTGTCGAGGACCGGGAACTGTTGCGGGCGTTGCTGAGCACCGCGAACGCGGTGGTGTGGTCGCGCGGGTCCGCGGTCGCCGAGTCCAGTGAGTTCTCACCCGCCGTGCTGGCCGATGACTACCCAGATCTGACCGTCACCGCCATCACTCCGTTCGGCCTCGACGGACCATGGGCCGCCAAGCCCGCCACCGAGTTCACCGTGCAGGCCTGGTCCGGTGGTGTGATCGGGTTGGGCCGGGGCGCGCAGGACCGCGCCCCGCTGCACGTCGCAGGCCAGGTCGGCGAATGGCTCGCCGGGGCGTACGCGGCGGCAGGCACCATGGCGGTGTCACCGGGTCTGGTCGACGTGTCGATGCTGGAAGTCGAGATCCTCTGCCTGACATACTATTCGGTGTCTTTTCACGACGCGCTCGGCAGGCCCTTCCGCGACCGGCGGCGGCTGACCATCCCCGGAGTCGCGACGGCGGCCGACGGGCTGGTGGCCCTGGGCTGCGGCACCGCGCAACAGTGGTTCGACCTGTGCGCCATGACCGGACACGACGAGTGGATCGACGAGGCGTCCGACCTGTCGATCACCGAACAGGCCAACATCCACGCCGAGGATATCTACGCCTGGGTGCGCGAGAACACCGTCGAGGACATCCTCGATCTGTCGAGTGCGTTCCGCATCCCCAACGCCCCGGTCGGAAACGGCGCCACCGTCACGTCGTTCGAGCAGTTCGTCGAACGCGGCACGTTCATGACCAACCCGCGCGACGGCTTCACCCAGCCGGGCCCGCCGTACCGCATGAGCCCGTCGCTCACGCGTGCGCCCGAACCGGTGCCCCGCCTCGGCGAGCACACCGAGTTGTACCGTTCGCGAATTCGGGTCGAGGGGCTGCGGGTGCTCGACATGACCAGCTTCTGGGCCGGGCCGTCCTGCACGCACGCATTGGCCCTGCTGGGCGCGGAGGTCATCCACGTCGAGTCGACCGCGCGGCCCGACGGCACCCGGCTGATCGCGGGCGTGCCGATCACCGAAGACCAGTGGTGGGAGCGGTCGCCGATCTTCTCGGGGCTCAACACCAACAAGAAGAGCGTCACGATCGACATCCGCTCGGAGCGCGGCGTCGAGCTGCTGCGCAAGTTGGTCGCGACGTGTGACGTCATCGTCGAGAACTACACGCCCCGGGTGCTCGACCAGATCGGCCTGGACTTCGACGCCGTGCAGCAGTTGCGCCCCGACGCGATCATGATGCGCATGCCGGGGTTCGGCCTCGACGGCCCGTGGCGCGACAAGCCGGCGTTCGCGTACGTCATCGAGGACGCCTCCGGAATCACCTGGCTCACCGGCCATCCCGACCAGTATCCGGTGGAGCCGTACTCGGTCGGCGACCCGAACGCCGGTATTCACGGTCTCACTGCGCTGATGCTCGCGCTCGCGCACCGGCAGCGCACCGGCGAGGGGGTGCGCGTCGAGGCGGCGATGGTCGACGCCGCGCTCAACGTCGCCGCCGAACAGGTCATCGAGTACTCCGCATACGGCAACCTGTTGCAGCGCGACGGCAACCACGGTCCGGCCGCGGCTCCGCAGAACCTCTATCGCACCGGCGAACCCGACGAGTTCGGCCGCCCCGACGACTGGGTGGCGATCGCGGTCGCGACCGACGGACAGTGGGCGGGCCTTGTCGATGCGCTCGGCCACCCGGACTGGGTGACCGACGAGATGGGGATCGCCGACGGGCGACGGCGTCACCACGCGCTCATCGACGAGCACCTGAGCCGCTGGTGTGCCGCCCGCACCGGCGACGAGATCGTCGAAACGCTCTGGGCAGCGGGTGTTCCGGTGGCCAAGGTGATGCAACCGCACCGCGTCGCCGACCTGCCGCAGCTGGTGCACCGCGGCTTCTACGAACCCGTCGAGCATCCGGTGAACCCGACCGCCCGGCACAGCACGCTACCCATGCGCACCGCCACCGGACCGCAGCGCTACCACCGGACCCACGCACCGCTGCTGGGTCAGCACAACCGGGAGGTGCTCACCGCGCTGGGGCTGTCCGCCAAGGAGATCGCCGACCTCGAGCACCAGGGGATCATCGGAAACACACCGGCGGGGCTCACCATCCGCACCACCAAAACTGGTTGACTCGACCGATGGCCATCGATCCGTCCGACATCCTGCTCACCGATCGCGTGGCGGTCGTCACCGGCGGGGGAGCGGGCATCGGCAAGGGCGTCGCCGCGGGTCTGGCGGCGTTCGGCGCGTCGGTGGCGATCTGGGAGCGTGATGCCGAGACGTGTCGGTCGACGGCCGAAGGCATTGGCCGAATTGCCGGCTCGGCCGGCGGTGGCGCGCTGGGGCTGACGCTCGACGTCTGCGACAGCGCCCAGGTCGACGCGGCACTGGAGCGCACCGTCGCCGAACTCGGTGAGGTGTCGATCCTGGTCAACAACGCCGGCGGCGTGTTCAATTCGCCGCTGCTCGAAACCACCGAGAACGGCTGGGACGCGTTGTACAAGGCCAACCTGCGCCACGTTCTTCTGTGCACGCAGCGCATCGCGCGCAGACTGGTCGCCGCCAAGCAGCCCGGCAGCGTCATCAACGTGACGTCGATCGAAGGTGTCCGCGCGGCACCCGGCTACGCGGCGTACGCCGCCGCCAAGGCGGGCGTCGTCAACTACACGCAGACCGCGGCTTTCGAATTGGCCCCGCACGACATCCGCGTCAACGCGATCGCGCCCGACCTCACGCTCACCGAAGGGCTGATGAAGCTCTCCGGCGGCACGCTCCGGCCCGACGTGGCCCCGGGCATCCCCATGGGCCGCCCCGGCCACGTCGACGAAATCGCCTCGACCGCAGTGTTTCTCGCCTCCAAGATGTCGAGTTACATCACGGGTCAGACGATTCACGTCGACGGGGGAACTCAGGCTGCCGGCGGCTGGTACCACCACCCGCAGACCGGCAGGCCGACGCTCGGCCCGCCGGCTCAGTGATTCCAGCCCTCGGCGGACTGCTCCTCGAAGGTCCGGTCGATGCGTTCGAACCGGCGCCGGATCGAATCCCGCGACGCCCGGTGCGGGAGCACGTAGAGCCGGTTGGCCAGGATCGCCTCGGCGGTCAGGCGGGCCACCTCGTCGACGTCGAGCACCGAGTCGTCGGTCGGGTTCGATGCCAGCTGCTGCACCGTCTCGGCGGCCGACGGGGTGGCCGGGCCGTAGTCCTCGTTGCGGACGCGCTCGGTGTTGGCCAGCAGGTCGGTGTCGACGATCATCGGGCACAGCACGGTCACGCCGATGCCGGTGCCGCGCACCTCGCGTGACAGCGTCTCGGCGAGCGCGACGACGCCGTACTTGGCCACGCAGTACGGCCCCAGCCCGACGTTGGGGATCAGCCCGGCGAACGACGACGTGAACGCGATGTGGCTGTCGGCCTCCTGCGCGATCAGGCGCGGCAGGAACGCCTCGACGCCGTGGATGGGTCCCCACAGATCGACGTCGATGACGAAGCGCCAGTCGTCGTGGCTGGTGTCGGCGATCGGCCCGGCGTATGCGATGCCCGCGTTGTTGAACACCAGGTGCACCTCGCCGAACACGCCGAAGGCCTCGTCGGCCAGCCTCTGCACGTCGTCGAGTTTGCGCACATCGCACACCACCCCGTGCGCGTCGACACCGTCGGCACGCAGGTCGGCGACGGCACGGTCGAGCGCCGAGGAGTCGATGTCGCTGAGCATGACGCGGGCGCCTCGTCCGGCGAATTCCTTTGCAGTGGCGAACCCTATGCCGCTCGCGCCGCCGGTGATTACGGCTGCGCGCCCAGCGAAATTCTTGAAACTTTCCACCCGGCGAACACTATGCGGTCAGGACAACTCGCGGGGTTGATCCCACGCCGGGTCCCCCAGCCGGGCGCGGATCGCACCCCACGGGTCGGCATACTGGCCGGGCGCCTTCCAATACGCGCCGCGGCGTTTGAGGATCTCCCGTGCGACAGGCGCCAGCGGCCGCAACAGGTAGCGCTTCACGCCGAAGTTGGCCCGCAGTTCGGCGATCATGTCCGACCAGGAATGGTGCTGAAACTGCAATGCCTGCTGCGCCCGGGTGGTGTCCATCCAGTCGGTGACGAACCAGTCGCCGTCGCTGTCGGGGTTGCCGGGTCGGCCCTTGGGTATCGCTCCCGGAATGCCCAGCGCCGCCGACATCGCCGCCCCGATGTCACCTTGCCGGTGCCGGTGCGAGTCGTCGCCGGCAATCAACAGGATCTCGCGGGCCACGTCGGCCGTGGTCGCCGCCGCACATGCCCACGCGACATCGCGTACGTCGACACTGTGCAACCGGCCGTCTGCCGGCAGCGTGCTTTCGAAGTACAGCGCGTCGGCGGTCAGCGGAAATGCCGACACGTCGGTGCCGAGCACGCCTCCGAACCGCAACACCACCCATTGCAGGCTGGACGACCGCACAATCGCCTCGGCCTCGGCCTTGGTTCCGCTGTACAGATCGCAGGGCCGCATCGGATCCTCGGCCCGCAGCGGCGGCGTCGTGCGGTACGGGTTGCGTGGCCCGAAGACCGCGTTGCTCGAGGCCTGAACGAAGCGTGGCGGCGTCGGCTGCTGTTCGGCGATTCGCACCAGCGTGGCGGTGGCGTCGACGTTGACGCGCCGCGCGAGTTTCGGGTTCTTGTAGATTCCCGGGGGGATCACCGCCGCGAGGTGAATGATCGCTTCGGGGACCTCCTCGTCGATCAGTCGCTGCACGCGGTCATCGTCGGTGAGGTCAGCCCAACGCACGGAGACACCCCGTGGCAGTGTCGCCGCCGCCTTACGGTTGGCGGGCGTGTCGAGATCGGCCACCACGACGCTTCGGCCCAGTTCGGCCAGTCGGCGCACGGTCTGCTTGCCGACCAGGCCGAAGCCGCCGGTGACCAGGACGGTTCCCGCCATTAACACTCCTAGCTGCGGATATGGCATTCTCTTTTTTGAGAGTAGCAAAACCGGTGGATGGATGGGGGGCCGCGGGTATGACAGGTAGTGGCATGAGCAGCAATGAGGCGGGCAATCCCGAGGTCGCCAAGTGGGACCCCGGATTCACGCGGGGCATCGCCAACACGGTGGGTCCGCTCATCAAGCGGTACTTCCGCGCCGAGGTGCGCGACCTCGAAGCCATGCCCGCCGTCGGCGGCGCGCTACTTGTGTCGAACCATTCCGGCGGCATGCTGACCCCGGATGTGCTCGTATTCGCGCCGGCGTTCTACGAGAAGTTCGGCTTCGACCGGCCGGTCTACACGCTCGGGCACGACATGATCTTCGTCGGGCCCGTGGGAACCTTGTTGCGTCGCGTGGGTGTGATCGGGGCCAACCGGGAGAACGCCGCGCAGGCGTTGCGCGACGGTGCCGTAGTGCTGGTGTTCCCCGGCGGCGACTACGACTCGTATCGGCCGACGCTCACCGAGAACGTCATTGATTTCGGCGGCCGCACGGGATATATCAGAACCGCCATCGAAACCGGCGTGCCGATCGTGCCCATGGTGTCGATCGGTGGTCAGGAGACGCAGCTTTTTCTGGCTCGCGGCGACTCGATCGCCCGTCGCCTCGGCCTCAAGCGGCTGCGGGCCGAAATCCTGCCGATCAGTGTCGGTTTCCCGTTCGGACTGTCGATCTTCTTTCCGCCGAACCTCCCGCTGCCGGCCAAGATCGTCACGCGGGTGTTGCCACCGATCGATGTGGTCGAGCAGTTCGGGGAGAACCCGGACGTGAAGGAGGTCGACGCGCACGTGCGCTCAGTCATGCAGGCCGCGCTCGACGAGCTGGCCGCCGAACGCCGATTCCCGGTGCTGGGCTGACCGATGGCCGACGTTCTCGGACTCGTGCAGACGCTGTGGCGGGCCGGCCTGATTGCGCCGCTGCGTCCGGACAAGTACCTGCGGATGGGCGCGGCGATGCGCCGCGTGGGAATGACCGCGACCGTCGGCTTCGCTGCGGCCGCGCAGCGGTGCCCCGACCGTCCCGGCCTGGTCGACGAACGCGGCACGCTGACGTGGAAGCAGATCGACGACCGCTGTGACGCCGTCGCCACCGGCCTGCAGCAGCTGCCCGGTGGTACGCCGAAAACCGTTGCGGTGATGTGCCGCAACCACCGTGGGTTCATCGAGGCGCTGGTGGCGGCGAACCGGGTGGGCGCCGACGTGCTGCTGCTCAACACCTCGTTCGCGGGTCCGGCACTGGCCGAAGTGGTCGACCGGGAAGGTGCTGACGTCGTCATCTACGACGACGAGTTCACCGCGATCGTCGCACGGGCGATGGCCGAGAAACCCAATGCCACCCGGATCCTGGCTTGGACCGACGGACCCGTCGACGGGCTCACGCTCGACCGGCTCATCGACGCCAACCTCGGCAAGCGGCCCGCACCCGCCGAACGCAAGAGCGACATCATCCTGCTCACCTCCGGCACCACCGGAACCCCGAAGGGCGCGAAGCGTGGCGAGGGTAGCGGTGGCGCAGGCGATTTGAAGGCGGTGCTCGACCGCACGCCGTGGCGTGCCGAGGAGGCGACCGTCATCGTCGCGCCGATGTTCCACGCGTGGGGCTTTTCCCAACTGTTGTTCGCAGCGCTGCTGGCCTGCACCATCGTCACCCGCCGCAAGTTCGACCCCGAAGCGACGCTGGACCTGATCGACCGGTACCAGGCGACCGGCCTGGCCGTCGTGCCGGTGATGTTCGACCGGATCATGGACCTTCCCGATGAGGTGCGAAACCGCTACAGCGGCAGATCTCTTCGGTTCGCCACGGCGTCCGGTTCGCGGATGCGCCCCGACGTGGTGATCAATTTCATGGACCAGTTCGGCGACGTCATCTACAACAACTACAACGCGACCGAAGCCGGGATGATCGCCACCGCAACGCCGGAGGACCTCCGGGCGGCTCCCGACACCGCAGGCAAAGCGGCCGACGGCACCGAGATCCGCATCCTCGATGCCGACTTCAAAGAGGTCCCTCGTGGTGAGACCGGGCAGATCTTCGTCCGCAGCGGAACGCTGTTCGACGGGTACACCTCGGGCAAGACCAGGGACTTCCACGAGGGCTTCATGGCGTCGGGCGACATGGGCTACCTCGACGACGCGGGCCGGCTGTTCGTGGTCGGCCGCGACGACGAGATGATCGTCTCCGGCGGAGAGAACGTCTATCCGATCGAGGTCGAGAACACGTTGGTCGCGCACTCGGATGTCGAGGAGGCCACTGTCTTGGGTGTGGACGACGAGCAGTACGGCCAGCGCCTGGTCGCCTTCGTGGTCCTCACCAAGGGGGGCACGGCCACGCCCGACGACCTCAAACAGCACGTCCGCGACAACCTGGCCAATTACAAGGTGCCGCGGCAGATCACCATCCTCGACGAGTTGCCGCGGGGCAGCACCGGCAAGGTGCTGCGGAAGGACCTGCTCGATCGGGTCGACTAATTGGCGGCGCTGGCCGGAGCCATTGCCGTGTCGACCGTGGAGAGCGCGGGAAGGCCTGCGGCGCTGCGTATCTCGGTCAATCCGTGGATCATCGCGTCGGTGGCCTCGTGCACGTCGTCGAATGTCTGGTCATCCGAGAGAATCGAGATGTCGACCTGGTCGACGTAGCTCCAGACCGTCATGTTGAAGGAGCTGCCCGCCGACAGCACGCCGACCGAGTAGATCTCGCTGACGGGTGCGCCGCCGATGTGCCCACGTCGGCGTGGTCCCGGCACGCTCGACACTGCGACGTTCATCAGCGGGTTGTGTGCGGCGCGCTGACTCTGCCACCGGAGCAGTGCCGGTGTCAGCGGAGGCGGTAGATACTCCATCAGCTGGCCCTGCAGCTTCGGGCCGAGCAGTTCGTAGTCTTCTTTCGCGCGTTTCGTCGATACCGAGGTCAACCGGACTCGCTCGAGCGGATCGTCGATGTGGACGGGCAGCGACACCGACAGGCCGCCGATCTCGTTGCCGGTGACCCTGTCGGGTGACAGGTCCGTGCTCACCGGCACCGACGCCATCAGCGGGCGATCCGCGCGTCCGTCGTAGCGCAGCAGCAGTTCCCGCAAGCCGCCCGTCGCCGTGGCCAGCACGATGTCGTTGAACGTCACCCCGAGGGCCTTGGCGGTCTCCTTGACTTCGGCCAGCGACAGCGACGCCGTGGCGAACGTCCGGCCCGGTGACACCACGTGGTTGAGAAACGTCGGAGGGGTGTGGAACATCTTGGCCAGGTCCGGAATATCGCTGCGCTCCTTGGCGTGGCGGCGCAACCGGGTGAAGCCCCGCACCGCATCCCGTGCCAGGGCAGGCAGCGCCGCGATGTGTGCGGCATGGTCGCGCATCGCGAATTTGAGGAGCTCGGACCGAGTGGGCGGATCGCACGTCGTGTAGTCGTCTCGCTCGTTCTGGGTGCCGTCGGCCAGATCCATCAGCCGTGCCAGCAGATTCGCCGAGGCGACGCCGTCGGCCAGCGTGTGGTGGACCTTGCCGACCAGCGCGAAGCGGTCGTCTGCCATCCCCTCGGCGAAGTGGAACTCCCAGAGCGGACGACTGCGGTCCAGCGGCGTGCTGGCGATCTCGCCGATGACCTCGTCGAGTTGCCTGCGGCCGCCGGGGCTCGGCACCTGCACGCGGCGCAGGTGATAGTCCAGGTCGACCGGGCAGTCCTCCAGCCACATCGGGTGGTGCAGCTTGAACGGGATGTCGACGAGCCGGTAGCGCAGCGGATCCAGCAGATGCAGTCGGCGCGCAACCGTGCGGCGGAACACGTCGAAAGAGAAGTCCTCGCCGTGCTGCGCGCGGTAGTCGGCGGCGTGGATGATCGCGACCTTCAACGTGTGCGTGTGCAGGTTCGGCGTCTCGCTGTAGAGCAGCATGGCGTCCATGCCGTTGAGTCGCCTCACCACCCACCCCCTGCAGACCAGTCGTGCCGAGGGCTCTATCGAACCACCGGCACCGTCAAGATCGGAGGCTTTCGGCTAAGCGGCGAACAGCTCACCCTCGCTAGGGACCGGGCCGATTCGGCCGCGGGGGGCGGACGCACGCACCGTCTCGGCCGTTCGGGAGGCGACCGACTACACCGAAGCCACCGCGTTCGGTGTCACCTGTCGGACTGCATACCGCACCTTGCGCATGGTCGCACCGGTGCAACCGGGGTGACTGGGTGGCAGAACGGGACCACCGCGCAGCGTCTTGGAGCCGGCAATGAAGTCGGTCCGGACGCCCGGTGCACCGTCTTGCCTACGTCCGAGCGCAATCTCCCGTGATCGCTACCTGAACGCCGGTATCACTTTGTCCGCGAATAACTGTGCGTAGTCGATGAAGCGCTCAGCCGGCAGCCCGGGCGGACGCATCATCATGAAATGTTCAAGACGCATCCGTGTCCGCATCGCATTGAAATGGGCGACAGCCTGCTCGGGCGTCAGGATCTGCATGATGCCGCTTTGCTTGAACGTCTTGAGATCCATCGGTGCCAGCGCGGGGTTCTCCATGCCGAGCGCATTGTCCTCTCCCATCCACGCGCCGTAGCTGGTGAAGACATGGTGGTAGTAGGGCCCCAGTTCCTCCATGGCTTTCTCCGGATCTTCGGCGACGGTCAGAAACAAACCCGGGACGCGGATGGCCGCGCTGCCTGGGTCCTTCCCGCGTTGCCGGAGCTTTTCGACGTACAGGTCGTAAACCTCCGCGTTGCCGAGGTAGCCATCGGCATGGTCGGCAACTCGTTCCAACGCCCGTTCTGTGAAGCCACCGATATAGATCGGGATCCGTCCACGGAAAGATGACGGCACGATCCGAGCATTCCGTATGTTGTAGTGCCGCCCGGAGAAGTTCACCGTCTCACCGGCCCAGAGCGCGCGGACGATGCGGAGGAACTCGTCCAAGCGACTGCCGCGCTGGGCGAAACTCGCGCCCTGCATGTCGTATTCCCGGCGTCGGTAGCCGATTGCGACCGCGGTTTCAAGGCGGCCACTCGAGAGGATGTCGAGAACGGCACACTCCTCCGCGAATCGAACCGGGTGATAGAGCGGTGCAATCGCAACGGCGGCGCCGATGCGAATAGTCGAGGTGCGCGCCGCCATCGCCGCCAGCGCAATGTTCGGCGTCGGCAGGTAGCCGTCCTCGGCCCCGTGATGCTCCGGGACCCAGGCGCCGTGGAACCCCGCGGCTTCGCTCCAGGTGACGAGGTCGAGCGTCTCGCGGTAGACGTCGTTCCACGGGCGGCGCCAAGGTCCAGGATTGCGGAAGTCGTAGAGATAGCCGAACGTCAGACCGCGGCCGCCAGGACCGTCCGCGCCCACCGCCGTCAACCGACTTTCCCTCCCAGGGTTCGGGCCAGTTCGGCCGCGGTGGTGATGGATTGCAGGACCATCGACCCGAACGCCTCTTTCACTTGCTGATCGCCGTCGGTACTCACGTTTGCCGCGTAGGTGCGCTCGAGGACGATGCCGATCTTGAAATTCGCGAGCACCATGTAGTAGTCGATGTTGTCGGTCGGCAGGCCGCTGATCTTCTCGTAGTGGTCGAGCAATTCGCTGCGCCGCGGCATTCCCTCGATCGGGAGGTAGAAGTCGCTGCGCGGTTCCTCGCCGTCGTAGCCGAGCAGTGCCCACCCGAGATCCAGCAGCGGATCGCCGATGGTGGCCATCTCCCAGTCGACCAACGCCGCGAGCCGGGCGGGTGCGCCGTGCGCATACATCACGTTGGCGAACTGGTAGTCGCCGTGCATGATGCCCGGGGTGAAATGCTCGGGCCCGTTGGCGCGCAACCAGTCGGCCGCCACGTCCAACCCAGGCAACTCGCGGACCTGGAACGTACGCAGGAACGCCAGCCAACGGTCGGCCTGTCGCTGATGAAAGCCGTCCGGCTTGCCGAATCCCTCCAGCCCCTGCGCACGCCAATCGACGCGCGCCAGTTTCGCCGCGCCCTCGATCAACTCGAAGGCCAACCCGCGGCGGGCCTCGAAATCAGTGTCGAACGGCGGTTGCCAACCACCGTCCATGGGGCTCCACCCGTCGATCTCGGCCATCACATAGAACGGCTTGCCGAGCAGTTCGCCGCGCTCGTCGGCGGCGATCAGTTCGGCATGCGGGACGTCCGTCCCTTTCAATGCCCGCACGAGCCGGATCTCCCGGAGTAGCTCGTTGAGTCGCTTGTCGTCCGCGCGCGGGCCCGGCATCCGCATCACCATGCGGCTCTCGCCGCGGGTCACCAGATATAGGGCGTTCTGGGATCCACCGGTCAGCTGGGTGAACTCCGGACGTTCACCCTCACCGGGGGCGCCGTCCTTGTCGAGCCATCGACCGAACGAATCGGCATCGATGCCCACGTCCACCGTCGTCGCCTCGGACATCACGCCTCGACCTTCTCACCGCGGGGACGCCAGAACGACATGCGCGAACTCGGTAGGTCAAGGCAGTCCGCCATGTTGATCTGGCCTTCGGCGACACCGGCCACGATCTTCTCCATGATCGCGTCGACATCGCCCTCCATCTCGTAGATGCACAGGTAGCGGTGCTCGGGCACGACACCCCCAGGGACGTGGTAGATCTGGGCGTCGTGCAGGTCGTACCGCGCGGCCGAAAGCATCCCCGGCATCGCGAGCAGTTCGGGTATATGCACGTGGTCGTACCACTCGTTGAACTCGGAGTCGGTCTTCCCCTCAGCCGGGTTCGAATAGACAACCTGAATGAATCTCTCGGCCATGGTATTCCTGCCTTACGTTGTTGTTTGTCGGGCCATATCCAGCAGCCACTGGTCGTAGTCGGCTGCTTTGGCGGTCAGACAGTCCTGACCAAGCGGTGAATCCAGGATCAGAAAGTGCTCGGCGTCGATCGCGCCGACGAGTCGGTCGGCCACCTCGTCCGGGGTGGCCGCGGTCTGCACGATCGGATGGTCGGGCGGGACGCCGTCAGCCATCAGCATCGGTGTGAGCATCGGTCCCGGGCAGAAGCAGGAGACCTTGATCCCGCTGGATCGGTAAGTGGCCGCGAGCCATTCCGAAAAGCTCAGTGCCGCATGCTTGGTGACCGAGTAGGCGGGTTTGTCGGGATGCAGTGCCAGCGCGACGACGGATGCGGTCGAGAGCAGGTAACCGTCGCCGCGCTCGAGCATTGCCGGCAGTACCGTGCGCGCCGCGTACACATGCGACATGACGTGCAGCTGCCAGTTGAGCTGCCAAAGCCCGTCGTCGGACAGATCACCACCGCGTGGCGGGCCGGCGTAGCCTGCGTTACTGAACCATATGTCGATCGGGCCGTACGTGTGACGAGCCAACTCGGCGACGGCGTGTACGTTGGCCTCCACGGTGATGTCAACGGACAGTCCGACCGTGTCGAGCTCCTTCGAAACGCTCTCGACGCCGCCGGGGTTCACGTCGGTGACAACGACTTTCGCGCCCTCGTCGGTGAAACGGCGCGCACAGGCCGCGCCGATGCCGCCGCCGGATCCAGTGATCACGACAACCTTGCCTTGCAGCTTCATCAGAACGCTGGGCCCATCGACGCCGTTTCCGGGCGCAGATGACGGACCGAACGGATGGTGACGTCCCAGTCGGCCGCCTCGCGCCGCAGCGCCCCAACGGTCGCCTCCTCACGCGGGATGTGCGCGAACGGGTCGTAGTGGAAATGCCGCATCGCGTTGAGGTGGGTGATCTTGTCGACCTCCTCGTCGCTAACCCCGCCGAGCGACTTCATCAGCACCTCGGGTGCGTGCGGCCAGGTGCTGTCCGAGTGGGGATAGTCGCATTCCCATGTGATGTTGTCGATGTTCATTCGATGGCGGTTCTCAATGCCCACCGCGTCATCGATGAAGCAGAGAATCACGCGCTCGGAGAATATCTCCGATGGCAGGCGACCCCCCAGATCCATGCCGGTCCAGTGCTTGGTGTGGCCGAAAATGTAGTCGACGCGCTCGAGGAAGTACGGCAGCCAGCCGATGCCGCCCTCCGAAAGAGCCACCCGCAGCGTCGGGAACTTTCGGAAGATTGGACTCCACAGCAGGTCAGCGGCGGCCGAGAACAAGCTGACCGGCGACAGGGTGTACACCAATTCGATGGGTGCGTCGGGAGAAGTGATAGGCGGCTTGGAGTTGGAGCCAAGATGCAGGCAGACGACGACGTCCTCGTCCGCGCAGGCCTGCCAGAACGGATCCCAATGCTCCGAGTACAAGCTCGGCAAGCCGAGGTCGTAGGGGCTGGAGGAGAAGGTCACCGCGTGACAGCCCTTGGCGGCGACTCGGCGCACCTCCGCCGCACTGGCTTCGGGGTCCCAGATCATCGGCATGGCAAGCGGAATGATCCGGCCTGGATATGTGCCTGCCCATTCGTCGGTGTGCCAGTCATTGTATGCGCGCACCATGGCCGCGGCCTGATCCTTGTCTTGGGTGTCCATGAACAGCTGGCCGCAGAATCGCGGGAACGAGGGGAAGCACAGTGAGCCGAGAACGCCATTGGCGTTCATGTCCTTGACCCGATCACCTATGTCGTAACATCCGGAGCGGATTTCCTCGATGCACGTCGGTTCGAGACCGAATTCCGTCGGGGGACGGCCAGCGACCGCGTTGAGCGCGGTGTTCAGGATTTCCTGACCTTCGTATCGCCACGCCATTGTGCCGTCGTCGCGGCGTACGAAGCGCGGTGCCTGGTCTGCGTACTTCTGTGGCACGCGCCCTTCGAACAGATGCGGCGGTTCGATGACGTGGTCATCGACGCTCACCAGTATCAAGTCCTCGGTATTCATCGTTCTCTCTTTCCTATCGTTCTCTGATCGGGAGGGACGCAAGCTAATCCATTACCTCGAGCATCAGCCGCTTGCCGACCCCCGATTCCTCGAACCAGACCGCGGCGATTGCCAGATGGTCGGACCAAGCCTGGGTGGCCCGCGCGACATCGCGTTCGGCGGCCGCCGCGACAAATTGCGCGAACAGCGTCTGCGCGCGCCGGTTGGTCTTGCTGACCCACGGCAGACCCTTCGCATCGGCGGTCACGGTGGGCTCCACGCCGACACGGACCCAGTGCGTCATCTCGGCGATGACGGTGAGCGCGGGGTTCTTCGCCGCCGAGAACGCGACCATCTCCGCCTCTCGCCACGTCGTCACAAACCGTGCGGTGTCCTCGGTGGAGGCGGCCAATTGCGCCTCGGCGGAGCGCAGAGTGTCGAGCTTCTTGGCGCCGATGCGCGACGCCGAAAGCCCGATGATCGTCGGCTCGATCACCCGCAGCGCCTGCAGGAAATCGAAGAGAGTAGCGCCGCGCGCCTCCAACACGATGCCGGCGAGTTGGGAGGCGACCCGGGTGGAGGGAAGTCGGATCGTGGCGCCGGCCCGATCACCGGTGCGCAGGTCGAGCAAGAACTCCATCTCAAGGATTCGCAAGGCCTCCCGCAGTGTCGGCCGGGAGATGTCGAATTCCTGGGCCAGATCGGCGAGTGGAGGTAGCCGGTCGCCCTCGCGCAACAATCCTTCTGCGATACGGGCACGGATCTCTGTTGCGACGACCAAGGCCCGGCGAGGCGCCGGCTCGGCACCGGCCCGACCGGCTTGTGCTCGCCACAACGGCGTGATGTCGATCGGTTGCCTGCTGATGTTGCGTCGCACCAGAATTCGTCCGGTGGTGAACAGGTAGTCGCTCCATGTGCTGTGGGCGAGCGACATGTCGTGGCGCCGCACCGCGTCGATGAAGGCACTGTGGCTGACCACCACCCGTCGGGCAATCTGTTCGGCGGAGGTGCCATCGGTCCCACCTATCATTGAGTAGACCTGCCCGGCGTAGATGTCGCGGAAGACACCGGCGATGACGGCAAGCGTCTGGTTCCCAGACAGTTCGGTGACCGCTTGATCGAACGCGGACATCGCGGCGACGAACTCCAGCGGGTTGTCCTGGGCGGCACGCTCCGCGTCGTGCAAGTCGACCAGCCGTTCCAAGTCACGTTCGTCGGCCCGGTCCGCCACCCACGCCGCGGCCGGAGGCTCGATGACCGACCGGGCCTCTTCGAGGTCCGCAACTGTGGTGTTGCGTAGCTGAAGTAGCAGTGCGACGTACTGCCCGACGGCTTCCAGACCGGGACGACGCACTACAGCGCCGCCGCCGCGCCCGCGTTTGATTTCGACCAGCTGTTGTGACTCGAGGATCCGCAGTGCCTCGCGCAGCGTCTCGCGCGATACCTGCAGCGCCGCTGTGAGATCTGCCTCCGAAGGCAGTTGCTGATCGGTGGCAAGGTGGCCGTTGAGAATCTGGCGCCGCAGATCTCCCGCCAGCATGTGAGACACCTTCTGGGTGTTGCGCCGAGGAGGGGGGCGCCACAGCATCTCGCCACCGTTGTTGTCCATGCCAACGCCTTCAGTCATGCCGCAGTCAATACCATCGCCCCGCATTGCGGGTACAGACCACTGGCCACCACCGCCACCCGAGCTCCGGTGACCTGCCGTCGCTCGCACTGTCCCCGCAACTGCAACACCGCTTCATTGAGGAAGCCGATACCGTGCAGCCGCCCCTCGGCGAGTTGCCCACCGGCGGTGTTGAGCGGAAAATCGCCGCCCGGTCCGATGCGACCACCATCTCCCACCCACGGGCCGAATTCACCACGTTCGCAGGCACCGAGCGCCTCGATCCACGCGACGGTGACCGGGGTGAATCCGTCGTACAGCTGTGCGACGTCGACGTCGGCCAACGTCACTGACGACCGTCGCCACAACCGCTCGGCACAGTCGAACGCGCCACCGTGGAGGAAATCCACGTCGAATACCCAATCGGCGCCCCGGCCCGTGGCGTAGGCCATCGCGTCGACGAGTACCGCGGGTTGGCGAAGATCGCAAGCGCGCTCGGCCGTGGTGATCACCGACGCCACCGCGCCGTTGACCGGATAGTCGCAATCCAGCACGCGCAGCGGGTCAGCCACCATCCGCGACGACAGGTAGTCGTCCATTGTCACCTCATCGCGCAAGACGGCGCGCGGATTGAGCGCCGCCCACCGCCGCGCATTGACCGCGATGCGTCCGAAATCCTCTTCGGGACGGTTGAATTCGGCCATCCAGCGGCGCTTCTTCAGAGCGAGGTTCACCAGGATCCCGCCGAGGTACCCGTAGGGGGTGAGGAATTGGTCGCGGCCGCTGACCGTCTCAGGTCCGCTCACCACACCACCTTGGTGGCCGGCGGCGCGAGTCAGGCATCGGAAGACCAGCGCAGTTTCGCATGCGCCGGAGGCGACGGCCATCACCCCGGCGAGCGCCCCGGCCAATCCCGACGGATTCGTCGGAAAGATGTCGGCGAAGGCCGCGAGATCGGGTACGCCGAGCAAGCGAGCCATGTCCTGGGCGCCGGGTGACTCGGGACCGAACTTGTACTCGAAGATGCCGTCGACGTCGGTCGGTGCCAACCCGGCGTCGCCCAGTGCGGCCTTCGCCGCGGCGAGTGCCAGTGAATTGGGGGTGGGCTCCCCCTTACGGGTCAGCTCGGAGTATCCGACGCCTGCGATCGCGACCGGACGTGCCAACGCCGTCATCGGTCGTCGCCCATAAGCCGGAACTGGGGCATGGTGATGCCCCCCCGGTTTTCGAAGACCACTTCGACCGGCATACCACAGCGCAATTCGGTCTCGGGCGCCACGCCGACGAGGTTCGTGATCATCTTGAGTCCGGGTTGGTCGTCGAGTTCGACAAAGACCACGATGTAGGGCAGCGCGTCGACGAACCCAGCGTGTAACGGACGATCGACGATCGCGTATGAGTAGATGACGCCACGCCCGGTCGTGTCGACATGGTCGAAATCATCGGCCTGGCAGTGCACGCAGCAGACTTCGGGAGGGTACTGCAGCTTCTCGCAGTTGTTGCAGCGTTGCAGGACCAACCGGCTCTCTGCGGCGGCCGCCCAGAAGAAGTGGCTGACATCGTCTGGCGCCGGCACCGGGCGACGGTCACGTACGGCCGCAGGTGCCACCCGCGTTGCGGTACCGCTAGTCAATGCGGACGACATCGCGATGCTCGGTGATGGGGCGCGCCACCCCTTGCTCGTCGCAGATCTTCTGCAACCTGTCGAGCGTCTCGTCCAGCCCTGGTCCCAGACGCGTTCCCGGGGTGAACGTGGCCGGCAGGTGGCGCATGCCTTGGATGACCCCGATGGTTTCGTAGTGCACGGTGCCGTCCGGGTCGCACCGGTAGTCCGGCATCCGATCCAGTACCGCGGTGAGCATGGCCTTGAACACCACCCTTCCGACGTTCGATCCGATGCAACGGTGAATTCCGAGTCCGAACCCGAAGTGCCGGTTCCCCTTCCGGTCCAGGACGATCTCGTTCGGTTTATCGAACACTGCCGGGTCTCTGTTCGCCATGGCGTATGAGATGTACAGCCGGTCACCTTCTCTGAAGTGGATCCCCTCGAACTCGCAGTCCTCAGAGAACGTGCGACCGTCACCGGGGGCGGGCGTGTAGAAGCGCAGGAACTCCTCGGTCGCGGAATCCAACAGCGTCTCGCGTTCGTCGGTGAGGCGCTGGCGTTCGTCGGGGTGCTCGCCCAGCCATTCCAGCGCATGCGCGGTCAACGCGGTGGTGGTGTCGAAACCGCCTCCGATCAGCAGCGTCAGCATCCCGAGAATGTCCATCTCGGGTGGCGGCTCCCCGTTGATGCGCATGTTGACCAGACTGTTGATGATCCCGTGGCGCGGGTGCTCGCGAATCTCATTGACGTGGGCCATCAAGTCCATCGCCATCCGCATGTTCGCCTCAGCGACGCGCGGCGCCTCCGGGGAATCCTCCGGCGTGTAGACCAGCGCGTGGGTCGGCTCGCTGTAGAGCCGCCAGTCCCGCAGGGGGATGCCGAGCATCGCCAGTGTCAGCACGGCCGGAGTGATGTTGGCGAGGTCATCGACGAAGTCGATACGCCCTTGTTCGATCTTCTCGTCGAGGCTTGCGCGAACCACCTCATAGATGAAGGGTTCCCATCGCTTCACCGCGGCGGGGGACAAGAAGGGGTTGAGCATGCTGCGGTACCAGCGGTGTTCCGGAGGGTCCATCTCGAGCATGCCGCCACGCAGTGGGATCGACTTGTGCGGAATGGCGATTCCCTGATAGCCGCGGCGCTCATCGTTGATGTCGTGGTCGTTGGAGATGTGCGGGCAGCGGGCGAGTTCGAAAACCGCATGGCTGCTGCTGGCGACCCAGTGGCCGCCGTAGGTGTCCGACCATGCGATGGGGCACTTGCCGTGCAGTTCCGCGGTGATCTGCTCGAACCGTTCGCGGTATTCGGGCGTGTGCCGATCGAAGTGGTAGTGGTACCTCTCGTGGTCCCCGGCCTCGGCGATCGCATCGGTCACGGCGCAGTCTCCAGGGACGGGACGTGGGTGATGGTGATGGCCTGCTCCGGGCACGACCGCGCCGCTTCCTGCACCGCTTCTTGCTGGTCGACGGGGACCACCTCGGAGACCGCCGAGGAGGTTCCGTCGACATCGCTGAGTCGGAAGGAGTCGGGAGCGATCATGGCGCACAACGTGTGTCCCTGACAGCGTTCGGGATCGACTTGAACCCTCACGAGTACTCCTTTCCCAGTGCCCACCGCACCGGTTGCGGTTCGGCCACAAGGTAAATCACGCGCGACGAACCGATCGATCCCTAGCTAACCGCAGACATGCGACCGAGTCAACTATTTTCTGGCATTGGCGAGTTCACGACTGTAGTGTTCGCTCGAGCACGTGATGTCGCCGGCTCACGTCAACACGCCAGGGAGGATCGATGACCGCACCGGAAATGGCAGCAAACACCACCCGCAGCGACTCGGCCGATGTTGCGCCCGACCGTGCTCGCGAGGTCGCCAGACGCATGCTGATCGACGGGCGGTTGGTAGCGGCTGAGGACAGCTTCCCGTCGACCAATCCCGCCACCGGAGAGGTGATCGGGCATGCACCGAATGCGTCGGTGCCCGACGCCCTCGAGGCGATCACCGCCGCGCGCCGAGCATTCGACTGCACGTCGTGGTCGACGGATGTCGATCTTCGGATACGTTGCCTCGACCAACTGCACGAGGCACTCATCCGGCATCGAGCCGAACTCCGCGACTTGACAATCGCCGAAGTCGGCGCCACCGGTATGTTGACCGACGGGCCGCAACTCGAGACTCCAATCGGCATCGTTCGCTACTACGCAGATCTACTCAGGACCTACCCGATGTCGGAAGATCTCGGTGAGATCGACAGCATGGGCCAGCGTCACCACCGATGGGTGGAGAAGGAGGCGGCCGGCGTCGTCGGCGCGATCATCGGCTACAACTATCCCAATCAGCTGGCGCTGGCCAAGCTCTCACCGGCATTGGCCGCGGGCTGCACCATCGTGCTCAAGGGCGCGCCGGACACGCCGTTGATCACGCTGGCGCTGGGCGAGCTGGTCGCCACCGAGACCGATATCCCGCCCGGAGTGGTCAACGTGTTGAGTTCGACGGCGGCTGAAGTCGGTGCGGCGCTGACCAGCAGCCCGGACGTGGACGTCATCACGTTCACCGGTTCCACCGCGACCGGACGGCGTGTCATGGCTTCGGCCAGCGAGACCGTCAAGCGGGTCTTCCTGGAACTCGGGGGAAAGTCGGCCGCAATCATCCTGGACGACGCCGATTTCCAGGCCTGCGCCATGATGGCAGCGTTCATGATCACCTCACACGCGGGTCAAGGTTGTGCGCAGACATCACGGCTGCTCGTGCCGCGAGCACACCATGACGAACTCGTCGAGTTGGTGCGCCAGAACTTCGGGCTCATCACCCACGGTGACCCGGCTGATCCCGCGACCTTCATGGGGCCGTTGATCAGCGGGCGGCAACGCGACAAGGTCGACGCGATGGTGAAGCGCGCGGTCGCGGCGGGTGCGAGGTTGGTGGCGGGGGGCCAGCGGCTCGACCCGGGGTACTTCTACGCCCCGACGCTGCTCACCGATGTTGATCCCGACAGCGAGATCGCCCAGGAAGAGGTGTTCGGACCGGTACTGGTCGTTCTGCCTTACGACGATGACGACGATGCGGTGCGCATCGCCAACAATTCGATCTACGGCCTCTCCGGGGCCGTGTTCGGCAGCCGGGACCGGGCAATCAGGATCGCGCGACGGATCAGGACGGGGACGTTCAGCATCAACGGCGGCAACTACTCCGCCCCGGACAGTCCGTTCGGCGGGTACAAACAGTCCGGCATCGGCAGGGAAATGGGTGTCGCCGGATTAGAGGAGTATCTCGAGCGCAAGACTATCGCGGAGGTGGTCGCGTGAAGCCGATCGAAGGCGTCCGCGTCGTCGAGGTCGCCATGTATGCGTTCGTCCCGACTGCCGGTGCGGTGCTGGCGGAGTGGGGGGCCGATGTCATCAAGATCGAACATCCGGTCACCGGTGATCCGCAGCGCGGGCTGCGTCAGGTGGGAACGCTGCAGGTGACTGGCGACCCGAATCCGAACGTGGACAACGCGAACCGGGGCAAACGCAGTATCGGGCTCGATGTGTCGACGCAGGAGGGCAGGTCGGTACTGTACGAGCTGGTTCGGCGGGCGGACGTCTTCCTGACCAGCTTCCTTCCGGCGCACCGCAGCAAGTTCGCGATCGACGTGGATGACATCCGCGCGGTCAACCCCGATATCATTTACGCGCGCGGAAGCGCTTTCGGACCCCGGGGGCCCGAAGCGGGTAAAGGCGGCTATGACATGACCGCCTTTTGGTGCCGGTCCGGTGCCGCGGCCACCGTCACCCCGCAGGGCGTCGACGGAATGATCACGCCTCCCGGACCGGCGTACGGGGACACCATCTCCGGTACGAACCTGGCGGCCGGGATCGCGGCGGCATTGTTCAAGCGCGAGCGGAGCGGTCAACCGTCGGTCGTCGATGTCTCGTTGCTCGGCAGCGGATTATGGGCACTGAGCCATACGGTAGCGCTGACCAATCATGTCGGCCAACGACTTGTGGCACCGCCACCAGGAGCACATGGATCGCCGACCAATCCGCTTGTGGGGCTATATGCGACCGCGGACGACCGGTATATCTCCTTCGTCATGATGCAGCCGGCTCGGTTCTGGGCCGACGTATGTCGGCACATCGACCGGCCGGAACTGGCTGACGATGTCCGCTTCGCCGATGCGGAGTCGATCGGCCAGCACACGGCGGAGGCGGTCGAGATCCTCACCAAGGCGATATCCACCCGGACGCTCGCCGAGTGGTCGGAGCGATTCGCCACGTTGGCGGGGCCGTGGGCCCCGGTGCAAGACACCTTGCAGGTCGCCCGCGACATTCAGGTCCGGGAGAACGAATACATCTGTGCGGCAGGTGGTCTCGATTTGGTGACCAATCCGGTGCAGTTCGACGTCGGGGCATCGGACCCACGGCCCGCGCCCGGTTTCGCCGAACAGACCGACGAGATACTGGAGGAACTAGGCCTCGATTGGGATCGCATCATCGAACTCAAGGCCGCGGGTGCCGTCACCTGATCCAGTGAGGAGCAGCGCCGTGCCGTCCACTTTCGATCGACGCGTAGCCATCGCGACCGATTTTGTCGACAGCATCGGAAACCTCGACTTCGACCGCGTCGCCCAGCATCTGGCTGCCAACGCGGTGATGCTCGCCCCGTTTGTCGACGAGATGCCGCCGGCCGAAGGAGGGCCGGCCATCGTCGAACGTCTCCGGGGCACGGTTCCGCTCATGTTCGAACGGATGGACTTCGCCTACGACCGGTGGTACGACGTCAGCGAAGCCGACACCGTCATCGGTGAGTACCACAGTGATAGTCCTTTGAAGGGCCGTGAGGGGAGATATCAGAACTCCTACATCACCGTCTTCAAATTCGACGGCGACAAGATCGTGCTGTTCAAAGAGTATTTCAACCCGGTGCGGATGGCGGTGCTGTTTTCCTGATCAACGCGCGCAGGGCACGCCGCGCGCAACGGCTACTTACGGAATCGGATGAGTATGGGGGTCGGCGTGCGCTTGCGCCGACCGATTCATTGCCCGGGGCCGTTAGGCCACTTGACCATGCAGCCCGCATCGAGCGGAATACTCGCGCCAGTCATGTGTTTCGACGCATCCGAGGCGAGGAACAACACGAGTTCGGCCACGTCCTCGGGCTCCAGCCACGCTGTGGGAAGGGCGTGGTAGAACTCCGAAGCCGGCTGGAAGTCCTCCTTGCGCACCTCGCCCTGCAGGTCGGGTCGGAAGAGCTGGTAGATGCCTTGGGCGTTCATCAGATGGGTGTTGCAGTTGGTCGGATGCACGACGTTGATCCGAATCCCTGTCGGCGCGAGGTGCAGCGCCATCTGCTGCGCGTAGCTCACCAACGTCTGCTTGGACCAGCTGTAACCGGCGCCGCCAGGACCCATGATCCTGCGCGGGTCGTTCACGTCGTTGGCAGTGTTGGGGATCAACGCAGCGGTGGAGCCGGTAACGATGATCGAGGCGCCGGTGCCGGCCGGGACGAGATGAGGAACGGCGACCGCGATGGTGTTCATCACACCTATCAAATCGACATCGACGGCATCCTGGAAGTCCAGTGGCTGTGGGTCGCCCATGGCCATGGGCAGGATCCCCGCGTTCGCCATGACGGTGGTCAGCCGCCCCAATTCGGCGACCCCCTGGTTCAGCGCCTCGGCGAGTTGATTCCGATTCCGGACATCTGCCTTGACCGCCACACAGCGGCGACCCTCCTTCTCGACCAGTCGCTGCGTTTCGATCAGGTCGTCCCAGCTCGCCATCGGATACGGGTTGGATTCGATGTCGTCACAGATGTCGATGGCGATGACGTCGGCGCCTTCGCGCGCCTGCAGTACGGCGTGTGCCCGCCCCTGACCACGTCCTGCGCCAGTGATGAACGAGACTTTGCCGTCCATGCGTCCTGCCATGAGCTTCTCGCCCCTTTCGTATTTGTACAAATGCCGTCACAGCGAGCGGAACAACCCACCATCGACGAGCACTTGAGCGCCGTTTATATAACCCGCCGCATCGCTGGCCAGGAAAACGCACAACCCCGCCATATCATCCGGCACGCCTATGCGTTTCATGGGATTGATCGCCGCGGCCTGGGCCTGCATTTCGGGGCCCCACGCCTTCGAGATGTCGGTGTCGAACGCGCCGGGCATCACCAGATTCGCCCGCACCTTCGGCGCCCATGCCCCGGCGAGTGCGAGTGTGAGCGCGTTGAGCCCCGCCTTGGCCATCGCGTACGGCAAGTCGGTGGCGTCCGGCCGAAGCGTGCCCGCGGTCGTCACATTGATGATCGAGCCACCGTCGCCCTCGGCCATTCGCGTTCCGAACAGTGCGCTCAACCGGAACGGCCCACGGGCGTTGACGGCGTGGACCTTGTCGTAGAGCTCTTCGGTGACCGACGGCAGGTTTTCGTAGACGGGCGACATCCCGGCGTTGTTGACCAGGACGTCACACCGGCCGAAGGCGTCGTAAACCGCATCCAGGAGGACGTCGGCGTCGCTCCATCGTCCGACGTGGCAGGCGACCGGCAGCGCGCGCCGCCCGGCGGCGGCCTCAATCTCCTTGGCGGCCCGCTCACAGCTGTCCAGCTTGCGGCTGGCGATTACGACGTCGGCCCCGGCCATGGCAAACCCTTCCGCGACCGCCCGGCCGATGCCGCGACTGCCGCCGGTGACAACCGCAACCCTGCCCGTCATATCGAGCAGCTCGGGGAGGGCCCTCACTCCCGGTTCCCAGAAGGGGCAGAGGGATACGTTGTTAAGCCGACGGATGCGGTCACGCGACCTCCACTTCCCGAGGGCCCGGTTCGGCACCGGCTGATTGGGTCATCGGAAAACCTAGCCGCAGACATGCGACCGAGTCAACTATTTCCTCGCGTGCACTCAGCTAGCTCGCCGTCGCGACCGCTTGACAAAAATAGTTGACTGGGTCTTACCTATTACCCAAGAGGCAGTCGAGACTTGGAGGTCGTGTGGCCTGGGACTTCGAAACCGAACCCGAGTATCAGAAGTTGTTGGACTGGGCGGACGCATTTGTACGCGACGAGGTTGAACCACTGGACCTGGTCTGGCCCAACCTGGAGTTCGTGCCATTGACCGACGCCCGTCGAAAGGCAATCGTCCCGCTGAAGCAGAGAGTTCGGGAAAAGGGTTTGTGGGCCACGCATCTGGGGCCCGAGTTCGGTGGCCAGGGTCATGGCCAGCTGAAGTTGGCCCTGCTCAACGAGGTTCTCGGGCGCTCACAATGGGCCCCTATCGTATTCGGCTGTCAGGCCCCCGATACCGGCAACGCCGAGATCATCGCCCACTACGGCACCGAGGCGCAGAAGGATCGCTACCTGCAACCGCTGCTCGACGGTGAGTTGTTCTCCAGTTACTCGATGACCGAACCGCAGGGGGGCGCCGATCCCACGCGCTTCGAGACTCGTGCGACGCGCGATGGCGATGGCTGGGTGATCAACGGGTGGAAGTTCTTCTCGTCAAACGCGAGAACCGCCTCGTTTCTCATCGTGATGGTGGTGACCAACCCAGACGTCAGTCCATACAAGGGAATGTCGATGTTCCTTGTGCCCACTGACACGCCTGGAGTGAACATCGTCCGCAATGTTGGGCTCCATGGTGAACCCGACAACGAGGGATCTCACGCGCTCATCCACTACGACAATGTCCGGGTGCCTGCGGAATCACTGTTGGGCGGCGAGGGCCACGCGTTCGCGATAGCCCAAACTCGCCTGGGCGGTGGGCGGATTCACCACGCGATGCGCACCATCGGCTTCGCGCAGAAGGCACTGGACATGATGTGTGAGCGCGCACTGAGTCGCGAGACGCAGGGCAGCCGGCTGTCGGACAAGCAGTTCGTCCAGGGGTTCATCGCAGACTCCTACGCGCAGTTGATGCAGTTCCGGCTGTTCGTGCTCTACACCGCGTGGCAGATCGACCGGTACAACGATTACAACAAGGTCCGCAAGGACATCGCGGCGGTGAAGGCCGTCATGCCGACCGTGTTGCACGACATCGCTTGGCGAGCAATGCAGGTCCACGGAGCGTTGGGCGTCACCAACGAGATGCCGTTGTTCAAGATGGTCCACGGCGCAGCCGTGATGGGGTTGGTCGACGGCCCGACCGAGGTGCACAAAACCACCGTGGCAAAACAGGTCCTCCGCGGCTACACACCGACGGAGGACATGTGGCCCAGCGAATGGCTCCCAGGCAAGCGTGAGGCGGCGTGTGCCAAGTTCGCCGAGTACCTCGACCTCGAGGTCGGAAATCTGTAGTGGTTGTCGTGCCTAATCCAAGGCAGTCAACGCCGCTCGGGTGTCGAGGTCGATGAACGCCGCCGAATAGCGTTGCGCCAACGCGAGGCAGATGTCGGCGCCCTGCCACGCGTCGCCGCCGGACAAGGTCGCCATCCAGATGGCCAGCCCGTGCGCGACCGATGCGCGATAGCGCAGCCAGACCTCCTCGGCGGAGGGCTTCTCGTCGGCGGGCAGGGCGAGTGCGGTCCGGTATTCGTCGAGCAGATCCCGCTCTGCGCGCCGGCGGTCCTCGATCGTCAACGCGCCCTGCAGGAAGTAGCCGAGGTCGAGCGACCAGTTGCCACGCCGGGCCATCTGCCAGTCGAGGAAACCCACCTCGTCTCCCGGCAGCACATAAGTGTTGCCGATGTGCGGGTCACCGTGCAGCAGCGTCTGCGGCGTCGTGGTCAGGGTGCCGATGTAGCGGGCCCAGATCTCGACGAAGAGTTCCGTGCCGCTGAGCGCGAGGATCTCGGAGGCGACGGTGTCGCCGAGCCGTTCGTGCGCGATGTGCAGCGGCGCGTACTCGAGCCCTTCGAAAGCGACGAACGGTTCCAGCCAGTCGAGCCCGGGAGTCGCCGCCAGCCGGTCGCCCCAAAATTTGCTGTGCATCCGCGCCAACCCGCGAACTCCGTTGGCCACCTGCTCGATCGACATCGGTCGGGTGGAGTCGCGCGGGTCGGCACCCCGCGCGACGACGTCCTCCATGATCATCAGGAAGTTCGACCCGGGCTCGTCGATCAGCGCCGCGTAGACCTCCGGATGATCAAGCGGCAGCTCGACATCCGAGCTGAACAGCCGCGGTTCATGAAACAGGCCGCTGGTCAATGCGACGAGTTCGGCGTGGTCGGGGTCGACGGCCTTGGCGAACACTGTCGCCGGCCCCGAACCCCCCGAATACCGCAGCGCCAGCCGCGCGCGTCGGTTGGTGCCGTCGTCTCGGAGTGCGACGGTGACACCGTCGACCGTGGCGCCCGGAAATTGACCTGCGAGCGCCGCGGTCATCCAGGTCGGAGTGATCTCATCCCAGTTGCGCGGCAGCGACAACTCTGCGGCAGTCACGTGCGCGCTACTTCAAGCAGCTGCCGCCGTCGACGGGCAGCGTCACGCCGGTGATGTAACGGCTTTCGTCGGAGGCCAGGAAGAGCACGGCGTTGGCGATGTCTTCGGGCTCCACCCAACCGATCGGCAGCGTGTGCATCATCTGGCCGACAACCTTCATGTCGTCCGGGCCCGGATTCTCCAGGTCGGGCCGGAACAGCTTCATCGTGCCCTCGTTCATGAACAGGGGGGTGTTCACGTTGGTCGGGTGCACGGAGTTCACCCGGATGTTCTGCGCTCCGAGTTCGACGGCGAAGGTGCGCATCAAGCCGACCACACCGTGTTTGGCGGCGACGTAGTGGCCGGTGTGCGGGTAGGCCTTCAGGCCGCCGACCGAACTGGTCAGGATGATCGAACCGCCGCGGCCGCCGGCGAGGATGTGCGGCACCCCGGCTTTGACGGTCTTCCACACGCCGCCGAGGTTGACGTCGATCATGTCGGTCCAGTCTTCTTCGCTGGTCTTGTCCAGCGTGGCACCGCCATTACCGATGCCGGCGTTGGCGACGATGATGTCCAGCCGGCCCAGTTGCTCGACACCGGCGTCGACGGCGGCCTTCAGCGCGTCGAAGTCACGGGTGTCGACCTCGGCGGTGTAGATCCGGCGGTTGAAACCCTTGACGAGATCGGCCGTTTCAGCGAGATCCTCGGGCGTCGCCAACGGGATCTGGACGCTGTCGATCTGCTTACAGATGTCGACGGCGATGATGTCGGCGCCCTCTTGCGCCAGCTTCACGGCGTGCGCGCGGCCCTGGCCACGGGCGGCGCCGGTGATGAAAGCGACCTTGCCTTCAACACGTCCAGTCATTCGTTACCTCAATTCGTTGTTGCTACAGGTGGGTTCACGGAAGGATGGCCGGCATTGACTCCCAGCCGCGGACGGTCGACGTCGGGGACAGCGTCGCGTTGGCCATGTCGACGTCCCATTCGGGGAAGCGTTTGAGGATCTCCTCCAGGGCGACGCGGCCTTCCAGCCGGGCCAGCGCGGAGCCCAGGCAGTAGTGCGTGCCGACGCTGAATGCCAAGTGCTGCCGCGCTTCTCGGTGGATGTCGAAGACGTCCCCGTCGGGTGGGAACTGCCGGTGGTCCCGAACCGCGGCGCCGATGAGCATCATCATCACACTGCCCTCCGGTACCGTCTGGCCATAGAGCTCGACGTCGCGGGTGACGTAGCGGGCCACGTGCGGTGCGGGCGGTTCGAACCGCAGCAGCTCCTCGATTGCCTGGGGGATCAGGGCCGGGTTTTCGGCGAGTTCACGGCGCTGGTCGGGATGTTCGGCCAGTACCTTGCCCGCCCAGCCGATCAGCCGCGTCGTTGTCTCGTTGCCCGCGCCCGCCACCACATTGAGGTAAGTCAGCAGCTCCTGACGGGTCAGGTGGCGCGTGGTGCCGGTCTCGTCGACGAACTCCGCGTTGAGAAGTTCGGTCATGATGTCGTCGGACGGGTGATCGACGCGCCAGTCGATATAGGTCTCGAACAGCTCACCGGTGACGAAACCGTCGGCCTTCATCGGTTGGCCGGCCTCGGTGCGCATCTGCGCGTTGGCGTGGTCGCGGATCATCTCCTGGTCGTCCTCGGGGATGCCCAGCAGCGCGCTGATCACCTTCATCGGCATCTGGGCGCCGAGGTCGGCGACGAAGTCGAATCGCTCGGCTCCGATCAGCGGATCGAGGCTCTGCGCGCAGTACTCGCGGATGATGGGCTCCAGCGCATTGACCTTGCGCGGTGTGAACATGCGGGCCAGCAGCTTGCGGTGGATGTCGTGGATCGGCGGGTCCTCGAAAATCACTGTGCCGGGCGGAATGTCGATGTTGGCCTTGATCAACTCGACGATCGCGCCGCGGGCAGAGCTGAATGTCTCGTGATCGACGAGTGCCTTGTTGACATCGGCGAAGCGGCTGATCGCGTAGAAGTCGTGCTGCCCGTTGTAGTACAGCGGCCGCTCCTCGCGCAGCCTGCGGAACATCGGGTAGGGATCAGCGTTGAGTTCGACGTCGTATGGGTCGAAGTGGACGGCCTCAACCGTCGGGTTCTCGGCACTGATCGTCACGGGCCGCCTCTCGCCGGATGCTGGTCGGTAAGACATGGGACTGGTATTTGTCTCACAACTCTGGCATTCGCTACGCGAGGGTGTCAACAAGCGAATCGTTTTCGGCAATTTGTACTCTCCGCTTAGCAGAACCAGCTTCTCAACCGGCCTCTGACGTGGGGAAGCGCACCAGCGCCTCCTGCGCGTAGGACGCCACCAGAACGCCGTCCCGCGTGATGACGTCGCCTCGCCCGAATGTGCGGCCCCCCGCGAGCAACGGGCTGTGTTGGCGCAGGAGAAGCCAGTCGTCGGTGGTGAACGGCCGATGGAACCATACGGTGTGCGAGGTGACGGCGGAGGTGAACTTCGTGCCGTTGCCGCGCTGGCCCGCTCCGTCGATGGGCCGCAGGGCCGTGCCGATGAGCGTCAAGTCGGTGGCGTACGCCGTCAGGGCCAGGGCCAGTTCGGCCTCGACCGCCGGGGTGCGCATCCAGAACTCGAACCGCGGGGGACCCGTCGTCGTTGCGTTGAGGTCGACGGCCGCCCGGGTTTCCCAGGGGATCAAGTCAAGTGCCACTTCGTGTTCCGTTCCCAGCACCGCGGTGGTCGGCTCGACGTCCTGATGCTCGGGACCGCCCTCGAGCGTGTGCAGGCTGATCGATGAGGTCGCCACGACGCCTCGGCTCTGCGTGGCGGTGATCGTCATCGCGGCGAAGGAGCGGCCCTCGTGCTGTCGGGTCGCCCGGAAGGTGATGGGCTCATCGGCCCGGCCCTCCTTGGCGAAGACCACGTGCTGCGACTTGACCGCCTTATCCGGGAAGGTTAGTGCGGCGATCCGGAGGAACTGGGCGAGAAGCTGGCCACCGAACACGCGGTGGTAGTTCAGCTGCTGATTGCGGCCCTCAAAGAGGGTCGTATCGCCGTCCGGCGCCGCCGACGCGACGACATCGAGACAGGAAAGCAGGTCGGGCCAGAGATCGGACACCCGGCGAGTGTAAGTGAAATTCTCGCTGGTGAGAACGGGATTCTCGAACTAGCCGGCGGCGAATCCGTGGGAGCAGAAGTCCCATACTTCTTCGGCGGTGATGGGGTGCACGGTGCCGTCCGACGCCTCGCCGCTGGACTGCGCTACGAACATGACCGTCTGCATGGTCATCGCGGCCATCCGCTTCGGGTTGATGCCATCCCGCAGCTGACCTGCGTCGCTGGCCAATTCCATCAGCTCGGTGAGCAGGGCCAGCAGCGGCGCGTGCGCGATCTTCACCTCGGCAGGGTGTGACAGCAGCAGGCGCGGCGCGAAGTCGGTGAACAGCGGGCGCTTGGCGGTCGGATCCGGCCGCGACGACTCGAACAGCAGCGTGACAGCGACCTTGAGCCGCTCGATCGGCTCATCCTCGGTGGTGGTAGCGGCGCGGATCTGGTCCGCGGATCGGCTCAGCGCGTCCTCGAACAGCGCCAACAACAGCTCATGCTTACCGTCGAACTGCAGGTAGAAGCTGCGCAGCGACTGCCGCGACCGGTCGACGACCTCCTGCACGGTGAAGTCGGTGCTGCCTTTCTCGATGATGATCGCCTGGGCGGCATCGAGGAACCGCTGCACGCGCTGCGCGGCCCGGAGCTTGGCGGTCTTGATCGACCGCTCGACGGCGCGCTGCTTCCAGGCCGGCTCTTCGCTGGGGGTCGTCAACGGCGGCTCAGACGCCGACCGACTGGGGAGAACATGAACTGACTGTACCGGAGAACGCCTTGCCATTGCGGTCCTCGACCCCCTCGCGGCCAACGTGTCAGAGATTGTAACTTTCGCACCATGAGAATAGTATTCTCACTTTCGAGATAATAGAAGCCCTACATAAGTTTCGTTCGGCGGGAGACCTGTGCAGCTCACCTTCGATGCCGACGTCGAGGATTTCCGCGCCGAGTTCGACGCTTTCCTCGACGAACATCTTCCCCCCGACGCCGTCGCGCTGGAGCGCTCCGGGTCGAGCAGCGACGTTCCCGGCTGGGCGCGGGACTGGCAGCGGCTGATGTTCGACAACGGCTGGCTGCTGCCTGGCTACCCGCCGGAATTCGGGGGCCGCAACGCCACGATCCTGCAGCAGTACGTGCACCAGCAGGAGTTGGCGCGTCGGCGCGTCTATCTGACGTTCAACCCGCAAGGTGTCGGCATCATCTCCGCGTCGCTGATCTCGTTCGGCACGCCCGAACAGCAACGGCGATGGGCGGTGCCGATCCTGCGCGCCGAGATCACCGCGTCGCTCGGCATGAGCGAGCCGGGTGCGGGATCGGACCTGGCGTCGCTGCGCACCAGGGCTGTGTTTATCTCTGACGTCGACGAGCCCTACTTCGTCGTCAACGGGCAGAAGGTGTGGACGTCGGGCGCGCACGACGCCGACGTGCTGCTGACTTTTGTTCGCACTGATCCGAATGCCGCCAAGCACAAGGGCATCAGCGTGCTGATGATCCCGACCGATTTGCCCGGAGTGGTGCGGCGCCCGTTCGCGTCGGTGTGCGACCAGAACGACCTCGACTTCAACGAGGTGTTCTTCAACGACGTCCGGGTGCCCGCGGAAAACCTCGTCGGGCCCCTGAACAAGGGTTGGCG
The DNA here is from genome assembly GCF_039871645.1 of Mycobacterium sp. B14F4. NCBI lineage: Bacteria > Bacillati > Actinomycetota > Actinomycetes > Mycobacteriales > Mycobacteriaceae > Mycobacterium > Mycobacterium sp. B14F4. Next base: position 143,118 of record NZ_JBDPMF010000006.1, read on the forward strand.
GGTCGCCAACGGATCGCTCGGACACGAGCGGAACATGTTGTGGCTCAGCTATGCCGACCGCCTGCAGGAGTTGGTCGAAGACTTCGGTCCCTCATCTGCGCTGGATCGTGACCGCTACGCCGGCCTGGTGATGGACAACCAGGCGTTGCGCCTGCTCGGCTCGGTGGCGTTGGCCCGCGCTGCGCGAGGCGAGGAGGACGTGCCCGCTCTGTCGGTGCTCAAACTCCTCGGCTCGGAGGCGTCGCAGTCGGCGACGGAGTATTCGCTGGCGGCCGCGGGCGCCGACGGGTTGAACCACCCCGATTTCTCCGGCCCGTACAGCGCGCAACACCTCGACCTGTATCGCGGCGGTTGGTTCGACCGCTACGTCCGCACCTTCGGCGGCACGATCGCCGGCGGCACCTCGGAAATCCAACGCAATATCATCGCCCAGCGCCTGCTGGGCCTGCCCCGCAACTAGAAGGACTGGGTCATGTACATCGAATACGAGGTGGCCGACCGCATCGCGACCATCACCCTGAATCGGCCGGAGGCCGCCAACGCCCAGAACCCCGAACTGCTCGACGAGCTCGACGCCGCGTGGACGCGCGCCGCCGAGGACAACGAGGTCTCGGTGATCGTGTTGCGCGCCAACGGGAAACACTTCTCAGCGGGCCACGACATGCGTGGCGGCGGCCCGGTACCGGACAAGATCACTCTCGAGTTCATTATCCAGCACGAGGCCAAGCGCTATCTGGAGTACACGCTGCGCTGGCGCAACGTGCCCAAGCCGTCGATCGCGGCCGTGCAGGGCCGATGCATCTCCGGCGGCCTGCTGTTGTGCTGGCCGTGCGACCTCATCATCGCCGCCGACGATGCGCAGTTCTCCGACCCGGTGGTGCTGATGGGGATCGGCGGTGTCGAATACCACGGCCACACCTGGGAACTCGGCCCGCGTAAGGCCAAGGAGATCCTGTTCACCGGTCGCGCCATGACGGCCGAGGAGGTCGCCGCCACCGGCATGGTGAACCGTGTCGTGCCCCGCGATCAACTGGACTCCGAGACGAGGGCGCTGGCCGAGCAGATCGCCAAGATGTCGCCCTTCGCATTGCGGCAGGCGAAGCGTGCCGTGAACCAGACCCTCGACATCCAGGGCTTCTACGCGGCGATCCAGTCGGTGTTCGACATCCATCAGACGGGCCACGGCAACGCGCTGAGCGTGAGCGGATGGCCGGTGCTGGTGAACCTCGACGAAATGAAGGCCAACATCCAGTAGGCCGCGGCTCTAATGCGTCTGCTCGAGCCTACAAGTACGCGAGGCGGGGGGCGGAGCCTCGGGCGCGCAGGCCCGCTCCGGCCCTGCGCGTGAGTTCCCTTGAGCTGCTGAGCAACCCGTCGAGCACCAGCGCACGCTTCACGTGGATGTGCAAGTCGTGTTCTTCGGTGAAGCCGATGCCGCCCAGCACCTGCTGACAGTGCTTGGCCGCGGTCAGCGCAGCCTTGCCCGCGGCGGCCTTGGCGAGCATCGCGGTCAGGTCGGGGCTCTCGTCGCCCGGCAGGCCGAGCGTCGCCTCGGCGCCCTCGATGGCCACCAGCGTCTCGGCCAGCCGGTGCCGGACCGCCTGGAAGCTCGCGATCGGCTTGCCGAACTGCACCCGGTCCAGGGCATGTTGGCGCGCCAAGGCGAGCATCGCCCTGGCCGAACCGACCAGCCACCAGCCCACCGCGCGACGGGCCTCACCCATTCGCATCAGCTCGCCGTCGGGCACGCGGTGCAGCGGCAGCCCGCCCAGCGTGGGGTCGGTGACGCTCGTGCGACTCCACACCACCCAGCCGCCGCCGGCGTACGGCATTGGCGGGGTTCCGCCGGGGTCGGCACCGATGATCTCCAACAGCACATCGTTGAGAATCGAGGCGTGCGAACCTGTTTCGCCGAGAAGCCGGAACACCAGCGGTATCGCTTGATCCGGCATGTCGGACAGCATGTCGGCCCAGCCGAGATCGGTCAGTGCCGCGTCCAGGTCGGCGCCGGAGGTCGACAGCATGGTCTTGCGCAATCCGTCCTCGAGTAAGCCGAGTGACGCAGCGTCGGAGCCAGTATCCACTGCTCACTCCTTCCCGAGGTCCAGCAGGCGGCGGGCGATGATGTTGCGCTGCACCTCAGCCGTGCCGCCGTAGATGGTGGCCGCGCGCGAGTACAGGAACTCGGTGCGCCACGGGCTGTCGTCGAGCTCGATGACGCTCGGAAGCAGATCGCGTGCGGTGTCGAACAGCCGTTGTTCGGCGCCGGCCAGCAGCACCTTGTCGATCGAGGTGTCCGGACCGAGCCTCTGTCCCTCGCCGAGCCGGTGCTGGGTGGCCCTCGACCGGCACCGCAGCGTGTGCAGGGCCAGGTACACCTCGCCCAGATCCGAATCCACTGACTGCCCTTGCCTTTTCACCTCGTCGACGAGCGCATCGAACCTCGAGTAGAGATAGGCGATCCGCTGCCAGAAGCAGGTCGAGCGCTCGTAGGGCAGCAGATCCATCGCCAGCTTCCAGCCGTCACCGGGCTTGCCGAGCATCCGGTCCGCGGGCACGACGACGTCGTCGAAGTACACCTCGCAGAACTCGTCGACGTCGTGCATGGTGCGCAGCGGCCGCACCGATACGCCCGGCGAGTCAAGGTCGACGAAGAACGCCGTGATGGCCTCGTGATTCGGGGTGTCGGCGTCGCCGGTGCGGGTGAGCAGGATGCACCGGGTCGCGTACTGCGCGAAGCTGGTCCACACCTTCTGGCCGTTGACCACCCAGGTATCGCCCTGTTGCACAGCGCGAGTGGTCAGCGAGGCCAGGTCACTGCCCGAGCCGGGCTCGGAGAATCCCTGGCACCACGACTCCTGGCCCGAGAGCAGCCTCGGCACCATCTCGGCGGCCAGTTCCGGCCGCGCGTAGTCGATCATGGTCGGGGTCAGCACGTCGAGCATGGAATACGGACCGGGGTGGTCCAGTCCGCGGCCGACGATCTCCTCGCCGACGATCGCGCGCAGGATGTCCCGACCGCCCAGACCGCCCGCAGACTCCGGCCATCCGTACCGCATCCAGCCCGCGTCGTAGAGCGCCTTGAGGACGCGGAGATGCTGGGCTTGGTGCGCGTCGAGCGAATGGTCGTCGGTGGCCGGGGTCAGTTCGCCGGAATCGAGCTTGTCGTCGAGCCATTCCCGCAGTGCGGTGCGGAACGCGGCGGGCTCGAAGAGGTCGGTTGTCATCCCGCCTCGGGCCTCCCGATCGCGTGCGGACGGCCGGAGTCGTGCTCGCCGCTGCGCCGAATGAACGTCATCGCACGGGTTTTCAGCCGCCACCCGTCCTCGGTGCGGACGTAGGTGTCGTTGTAGTAGCCGATGCGCATGTCGTGCTTGGAGTGCTCGATGAAGCACAGCGGTTGCGTTCCGGTCGCCTTGTCGGGGTCGTTCGCGTCGAGATGCACCAGCGCGGTGCCCGTCATGAACAAACCCTTGGGCGCCGCGTCGACCAGTTCGGGGAATCGGGCCAGCGTGTAGGTGGAGCCGAAGGCGCTGTACGTGCCGTCCGGAGTGAACACCGAGATCAGCCCGTCGATATCGCCCTGGGTGATCGTGACGGCGTACTTGGCGAGCGTCTGCTGGATCTCGACGAGATCCTCAATTCGATTGCTCATGTCGGAAGACCTTACCGTCCTTCATTACAAAACTGACATCCCGTGTAACGCTGATATCCATCAGCGGGTCGCCGGGCACCGCGATGATGTCGGCCAGGTAGCCCTCGGCAATGCGGCCGAGGTCGGATCGGCCGATCAGGTCCGCACCGACCACCGTCGCCGCGCGCAGCACGGCGGCCGGCGGCATGCCCCAGTCCACCAGCGTGACGAGTTCGTCGGCGTTCTTGCCGTGCGGAATGGCCGGCGCGTCGGTGCCGACGGCGATCTTCACGCCTGCCTCGTAGGCGGCCTTGATCGACGTGCGCGCCTTCGGGAACATCTCGGCTGCCTTGTCCTGCAACTCCTTCGGCGCCCGCGACACGTCCATCGCCTCGGCCAGCCTGCGCGTCGTCACCAGCCACCGGTCGTTGTCGACCAGCATCTGAATGGCCTCGTCGTCCATCAGGAACCCATGCTCGATGCAGTCGATGCCGCACGCGACGGCGTGCTTGACCGCCTCGGCACCGTGCGTGTGCGCGGCGACCCGCAGACCACGCCGATGTGCCTCGTCGACGATGGCCCGCAGTTCCTCGTCGGAATAGTGTTGTGCGCCCGCTTCTCCGGTCAGCGACATCACGCCCCCGGACACGCACACCTTGATCAGTTGCGCGCCGTGCTTGATCTGGTAGCGCACCGCCTTGCGGACCTCGTCGACCCCGTTGGCGATGCCCTCCTCGACCGTCAGCTCCAGCGCACCGGGCATGAACGCGGCGAACATGGTCGGGTCGAGATGACCGCCCGTCGGAGTGATCGCATGGCCCGCCGGGATGACGCGCGGACCGTCGATCCACCCCGCGTCGATCGCCTTGCCCAGCGCGACGTCGAGCAGATAACCGCCGGTCTTGACGAACAACCCGAGGTTGCGCACCGTCGTGAAGCCCGCCCGCAACGTGCGGCGGGCATTGCCCACGGCGCGCAACACCCGCGTCGCGGGATCATCCTGAACCTGGGACAGCCCGGGATTTTCACCCCGCCCGCCCATCAGCAGGTTGACCTCCATGTCCATCAGACCGGGCAGCAGGATGGCGTCGCCCAGATCGATGACGTCTCCCTCGGGTTCGCCGCCGAGGCCGACGATCCGGTCGTCCTCGACCCGAACGATGCCCGGCCGGATGATCTCCCCGGCGTCGACGTCGAGCAGGCCCGCCGCCTTGAGGGTGAGCACGCTCAGACCACCGGCTCCTTGATGCATTCGATGTAGGCGGCGCCACTGTCGAGCACGCGGGGCTGCTTCCACACCTCGACCGGGAACGAGACATTGACCAGCGACTGCATCATGTGAATGAGTGCCTTTGCATCGTCGGGCATTCCGTCCAGGGGGAACCTGGCGTCGCAGTATTCCATGACGGCCTCCAAGCGGGGGAACGCGGCGTCGTAGAACTCCTGCATCTCGGCCATGGTGGACGACAGCCGCTTCTGGTAGCGCTCCTCCTCTGTGGGCAGGCACCAGTCGGTGAACCGCTCGAGGTCGGCGAACTCCTCCGGCAACTTAGACATTGATGGCATCCTTCTGGCTGTTGGCGTGACCGTTGGTCAGGCCCTTCTCCTTGTACGCGTTCACGTAGTCCCACGCCGTCTTGTGCAGATGGCGGAGCAGGATCTCCTGGTCGCACAACGGGAAGTCGGTGACGACCCGGGTGCCGATCTGCGTCTGGGTGGCCTCCAGGGTGTTGGCGTCCTGGAAGGCGTATTCCTTGAACGTCACCGCGGCGAGTTCATGCGCCAGCCGTTCGCGGGTGTTGGTGGCCGGCACGAAATACAGGGTGCATTCGAAGATGTGCTTGTCCACATCGGTGGGCCAGTAGTGGTAGGTGAGGTACCAGCCCGGCGCCCAGAGCAGCAGCGTGAAGTTCGGGAAGAACTCGAACGAGTCCTGACCCCACGAGGCGTGGCGCGCAGGGTTCACCGCCGGCGGAAGCTCGTCGGGCAGGATGCCCTTGATCTTCGGCCGGTCCCAGGGACCGAACAGCCCGCTGTGCAGCACGCGTTCGATCGGCTTGACCATGTTCAGGTCCTTGGGCGGGCTCATGCCGCCCCACGACGAGATCATCGAGTGCTGGCCCTTGATGTCGTAGTGCAGCGCCTCGAAGCCGAAGCCGGCCAGTTTCTCGGCTTCCTCCTTGACGGCCTGCTTCATGTGCAGGACCGGTGCGTGGTAGAACTCGACGAACGCGTCGATGAACAGTTTCCAGTTCGAGTTGACCTCCGCCCGATAGGAATACGTCTCCGTCATCTCGTGGAACGGATAGCCCTCCAGGCCCTTCGCGAAGTCACCCAGATAGTCGACCAGGGGTTCGGCGTCGTTGTCGAAGTTGATGAAGATGAACCCTTCCCAGACCTCGCAGCGCACCGGCACCAGGCCATAGTCCTTCTTGTCGACGTCGAAGAACTCACCTTCCTGTTGGATGAAGGTCAGATCTCCCTTGAGGCTGTAACGCCAGGCGTGGTACTTGCAGGTGAACTGGCGGCAGGTGCCGGAGACCTCCTCGCCGGGATAGTCGTTCCACACCAGCTTGTTTCCGCGGTGGCGGCAGATGTTGTAAAACGCGCGCACCTCAGGCTGACCGGCACCGTCGGTGTCCTTGACGATGATCACCGACGTACCGGCGCCCGCGGACGGCATTTCGCGGGTGAAGTAGCTGCCCTTCTTCGGGAGGCGCTCCACCCGGCCGACGTTCAGCCAGCACTTCCGGAAGATGGCCTGCTGCTCGAGCTTCCACTGCTCGGGGTCGATCGAGTCGGTGTAATCGACGGGCGCCGTGCCCAGCTCGGGCCAGTTCTCTGTCCAGCTGCCGGCGTCCGGTTTCGGGAAAAATGCCACGGTTCTTACCTTTCTGCGTGCGTTTCGGAGTCGGGTTCTACGCCGAACGTGTTGACGGCCATGGCGAGTGCGCCATAGCAGCCGATTGTGAAGACGAGGTCCATGAGCTGACGCTCGTCGAGGTGCTCGGACAGTGCGGCCCACGTCGCATCGGAGACCGTCGCCTTGTCCTGCAGCTCGTCGACCGCGGACAGTACTGCGCGATCGAGCGCGGCGGACGCCTCGCCGCGCTGGATGCCGTCGATGTCGGCATCGGTCAGCCCGGCGTCGCGGCCCATGTTGACGTGATGCGCCCATTCGTACTCGCACCCGGTCAAGTGGGCGACTCTCAGCACCGCCAGCTCGCGCAGCCGCGGTGACAGGGTCGACGAGAACAGCAGATGGTTGTTGAAACGCAGAAAGGCACGGGTGAGCTTGGGGTGACGGACGAGTGTCGCGAGCAGGTTGCCCGCCTTCTCGGGGTTGCGGCGCTCGACGGGCAGCATGCCGGAGAGCGCGTGGTCGACGGCATCGTCCCACTGGTCTTCGGGCAGTGGCGGCAACCTCACGACCACCCTCCTCTCCATCGGCTCTCCCTGACGAGAATCAGGTTCTCATATTTCGCCAATAGATTTCCACCTTTGGCCTGAATGGTCAACGTCCGAGGCCGGAACTCATGGTCACGGCGCTGCCCGAGCGGGTGCAATCGCGCTGACAGACAGGCCTAGGGTGGCCTTCGGACATTGATTCTCGTACAGTGAGAAGATAGTTTCCTCACATCGATAACAACAGTCGTGGATAGCCTCGGGGGATGCGACGGAAGGAACAGGCATGAACAAGGACGACATGATCCTGGTCAGCGTGGATGATCACATTGTCGAGCCGCCGGACATGTTCAAGAATCATTTGGCCCGCAAGTACATCGATGAGGCGCCGCGGTTGGTGCACAACCCTGATGGGTCTGATACCTGGCAGTTCCGTGACACGGTGATCCCGAATGTGGCGCTCAACGCGGTGGCGGGCCGGCCCAAGGAGGAGTACGGGCTGGAGCCGCAGGGTCTTGATGAGATCCGGCCGGGGTGTTGGCAGGTCGACGAGCGGGTCAAGGACATGAACGCCGGCGGCATTCTGGGGTCGATGTGCTTTCCGTCGTTTCCGGGGTTCGCGGGCCGGTTGTTCGCCACCGAGGATCCGGAGTTTTCGTTGGCGTTGGTGCAGGCCTACAACGACTGGCATGTCGAGGAGTGGTGTGGGGCCTATCCGGCGCGGTTCATCCCGATGACGTTGCCGGTGATCTGGGACGCCGAGGCGTGCGCCGCCGAGATCCGGCGCAACGCCGCCCGTGGGGTGCATTCGTTGACGTTCACCGAGAACCCGGCGGCGATGGGGTATCCGAGTTTCCATGATTTCGACTATTGGAAGCCGATGTGGGATGCGCTGGTCGACACCGACACCGTGCTCAATGTGCACATCGGCTCCTCGGGGCGCTTGGCGATCACCGCGCCGGACGCGCCGATGGATGTGATGATCACGTTGCAGCCGATGAACATCGTCCAAGCGGCGGCCGATCTGTTGTGGTCGCGTCCGATCAAGGCCTACCCGGATCTGAAGATCGCGTTGAGTGAGGGCGGTACGGGGTGGATTCCGTATTTCCTGGAGCGCGCCGATCGCACCTATGAGATGCATTCGACGTGGACCGGTCAGGACTTCGGCGACAAGCTGCCCTCCGAGGTGTTCCGTGAGCACTTCTTGACCTGTTTCATCGCCGATCCGGTCGGGGTGGCGTTGCGCAACGAGATCGGTGTGGACAACATCTGCTGGGAAGCCGACTACCCGCATTCGGATTCGATGTGGCCCGGGGCCCCCGAACAACTCGACGAGGTCCTCAAGGCCAACAACGTGCCCGATGACGAGATCAACAAGATGACGTTCGAGAACGCCATGCGCTGGTACCACTGGGACCCGTTCACCCACATCAGCAAGGAACAGGCCACCGTCGGCGCCCTGCGCAAAGCCGCTGAGGGTCATGATGTCAGCATCCAGGCGCTGTCGAAGAAGGAGAAGACCGGCGCCAACTTCGCGGACTTCGCGGCGCGCGCCAAGGAGTTGACAGGCAACAAGGACTGAGGGGGCGGACTCCCGGTCACTCGGTCGGGAGGACGTCGGCAAGTGCGTCGGTGCGGGCGAACCGTTGTCGCATCGGCGCACTGGCGTGTGCGGTATAGACCAGAGGAGAGCAGACGTGTCCGCGGGTATGACATTCGAGCTGAGCGAGGATCAGCAGATCATCCGCAAGTCCGTCGCGGAGCTGTGCAGCAGGTTCGACGACGAGTACTGGATGAAGAAGGACCTGGGGCACGAGTTCCCGCAGGAGTTCTACGACGCGATCGCCTCCGGCGGGTGGCTGGGCATGACCATCCCGGAGGAGTACGGCGGACACGGGCTGGGCATCACCGAGGCGACGCTGCTGCTCGAGGAGGTCGCCCGATCCGGCGCGGCGATGAACGGCGCCAGCGCCATCCACCTGACGATCTTCGGGATGCAGCCCGTCGTCAAGCACGGTTCCGACGAGCTCAAGGCTGCGACACTGCCGCGCATCGTCAACGGCGATCTGCACGTCTGCTTTGGCGTCACCGAACCCGGTGCGGGGCTTGACACCTCGCGCATCACGACGTTCGCCAAGCGCGAAGGTGACCACTACCGCGTCAACGGCCGCAAGGTGTGGATCTCCAAAGCGCTGGAGTCGGAGAAGATCCTGCTGCTGACGCGGACTGAGTCGCTCGACGACATAGAAAGCAGAGGCACCAAGAAGACCGACGGCATGACGCTGTTCCTCACCGACCTCGACCGCGATCACGTCGACATCCGGCCGATCAAGAAGATGGGCCGCAACGCCGTCAGCTCCAACGAAGTCTTCATCGACGACCTGATGGTGCCCGTTGGCGATCGCGTCGGCGAAGAGGGCAAGGGCTTCAAGTACATCCTCGACGGCCTCAATCCCGAGCGCATGCTGATCGCCGCCGAGGCGCTGGGCATCGGGCGGGTGGCGCTGGAGAAGGCCGTCAAGTACGGCAACGAGCGAGTCGTGTTCAACCGGCCGATCGGCATGAACCAGGGCCTGCAGTTCCCGCTCGCCGACTCGCTGGCCCGACTGGACGCCGCTGAGTTGGTGCTGCGCAAGGCCACCTGGCTCTACGACAACGGCAAACCCTGTGGGCGCGAAGCGAACACCGCGAAGTACCTGTGCGCCGACGCCGGTTTCGGCGCCGCCGACCGGGCCCTGCAGCTGCACGGCGGCATGGGCTACTCCGAGGAGTACCACGTGTCGCGATACTTCCGCGAGTCGCGGCTGATGAAGATCGCGCCGGTGAGCCAGGAGATGATCCTGAACTTCCTCGGCGAGCACGTACTCGGCCTTCCGCGGAGTTATTGACAAGACCAGCCAATGACGACGGAGCGCTATTGATGACCAACTATTTCGACCTGACCGGCCGGTCGGCGCTGGTGACCGGTGCCGCCGGCGGTATCGGTTCCGCCGTCGCGCAGGCGCTGGCCGACGCGGGCGCCGCTGTGCTCGTCACCGACCTCGACAAGGACGCGGCCGCCGCTGTCGCCGAACGCATTACGGCCGACGGTAAGCGCGCGGAATCCGCCGCACTGGACGTGTCGGACCGTGGCTCCGCCGATGCCGCTGCGGCCCAGGCGGCGGCCCTGACCGACGGCAAGCTGCACATCGTCATCAACAACGCGGGCGTCACCAAGCCGGCGATGTTCGAGAAGACGACCCAGGAGTCGTTCCGGCTGCTCTTCGACATCCACGTGATGGGTGCGTTCAACGTCACCCAGGCGGCGCTGCCGTACATCCCGACCGACGGGACCGGGCGGGTCGTCAACGTCACCTCGGCCGCGGGCCTGACCGGCACGCTCGGACAGATCAACTACTCGGCCGCCAAGGCCGGCATCATCGGGTTCACCAAATCCCTTGCGCGCGAACTCGCCACGAAGAGCATCACGGTCAACGCGCTGGCTCCGCTGGCGGCCACGCCGATGACCGAGACCATCCGCACGAACGAGAAGTTCGCGGCCAACATGATGAACCGCATCCCGATGAAGCGGTGGGCCGAACCGTCGGAGATCGCGGGCGCGTTCGTGTTCATGGCGTCGGATGCCGCGTCCTACGTCACGGGTCAGGTGCTGCCGGTCGACGGCGGCATGGTGATGTGACGGATCAAGCACCGCTGGCCGGTGTCACGGTCGTGGCGATGGAACAGGCCGTCGCCGCGCCGATGTGCACCCGCGTGCTCGCCGATTTCGGCGCCCGCGTCATCAAGATCGAAAACCCCAACGGCGGCGACTTCGCCCGCGACTACGACGACGTGGTGAACGGGCCCGGCGGGCTGGCCGCGCACTTCGTCTGGTGCAACCGCGGCAAGGAATCGGTGACGCTGAACACCAAGGCGCCCGAGGGCATGGTGCTGTTGCACCGCCTGCTCGACAAGGCCGACGCGTTCGTGTCCAACCTGGCGCCCGGCGCGACGGCCCGCATGGGTCTTGCGCAAGAAGACTTGGCGGTTCGGCACCCCAATGTGATCCCCGTCGAGATCGACGGCTACGGTCCGGGCGGGCCGATCTCCCACAAGCGCGCGTACGACCTTCTCGTGCAGGCGGAATCGGGTTCGTGTGCCGTCACCGGATACCCGGGGATGCCCGCCAAGCCGGGGCCCGCGATGGCCGACTTCACCACCGGCCTGTACGCGGCGATCTCAATACTGGCGCTGCTGGTCGGCCGCGCCAACCGCACCACCGAGACGGCCCCGGCGGTGGCGCTCAGCCTGTTCGACGTGATGACCGACGTGATGGGGTATCAGCTGATCTACACCCAGCATTCGGGAATCGATCAGCAGCCGCTCGGCGTCGGCTCACCCGCAGTCGCGCCGTACGGTGCGTTCCCCACCCGCGACGGCCAGACCGTCGTGCTCGGGACCACCAACGACAGGGAGTGGCAGCGGGTCGCCCGGGAGATCATCGACCGCCCCGACCTCGCCGACGATCCGCGCTTTGCCACCAACCCCGGTCGCTGCGCGCATCGGGAGATTCTCGATGAGGCCATCGGAAGCTGGTGCGCGCAGCATGAACTCGCCGAGATCCAGAAGATCGCCGACGACGCCGGGATCGGCAACTCCCGCTACAACGTGCCCAGCGAGGTCATCGCGCATCCGCAACTGACCGCGCGAGACCGGTGGCGCACCGTCGACACCCCCAGGGGGGAGATTCGCGCGCTGCGGCCGCCGCCGGTGATCAGCGGCTTCGACCAGCCGATGGGCGCCGTCCCCGGCCTTGGCGAGCACACCGACACCGTGCTGCGCGAACTGGGCCTCACCGACGAGGAACTCGCGACGTTGCGGGCCGAAGGTGTGATCGGGCCGGAGTACTCGTGAGCGAGCACGTGCTCCTGACGTCCGACGACGACGGGGTCCGGACGCTCACGCTGAACCGCCCGGACCGCAAGAATGCGATCAACGCGCAGTTGTGGGAGGAACTGGCCGACGCCCTGCGCCGCGTCGCCCGCGACACCGACCTGCGGGCGCTGGTGATCACCGGCGCGGGCGGTGCGTTCTGCTCGGGCGCCGACATCGGCACCGGCGAGGACATCCACCCGCGACACAAACTGCGCAGGCTCACCGACGTCGCGCTGGCGTTGCACGAGTTGTCCGTGCCCACCATCGCCAAGGTCACCGGGGTCGCGGTCGGCGCCGGCTGGAACCTCGCGCTGGGCTGTGACTTCGTGGTGGCGACACCGGAATCGCGGTTCTGTCAAATCTTCTCCAAACGTGGCCTGTCGGTCGACCTCGGCGGCTCCTGGTTGCTGCCCAAGCTGATCGGCCTGCAGCAGGCCAAGCGGCTGGTGCTGCTGGCCGAAATGATCGACGCCGAAGAGGCGCACCAACTCGGCCTGGTCACCTGGGTGAGGGCCGCCGACGAGATCGACGCGTTCGTCGCGGAACTGTCGGCCCGGCTGGCTGCGGGTCCGCCTGTCGCGCTCGCGCAGAGCAAGGCCCTGCTCAACGACGGCGCCAACGCGACTCTGCGCGAGGCCCTGGCCAACGAGGCCCGCGCGCAACCGGGAAACTTCGCCACAGCAGACTCAACGGAGGCGTACGCGGCGTTCGCGGAGAAGCGTGAAGCCGCGTTCACGGGTCGATGGACCCTGTCCAGAACGGAGAAAGACAATGCGTGAAACGGTGATCGTCGAGGCGGTGCGCACCGCCGTCGGCAAGCGCAACGGCGGACTGTCGGACATGCACGCCGCGGACCTGTCCGCGATCGTGCTCGACGCGCTCGTCGAGCGCGCAGGCATCGATCCCGAGATCGTCGACGACGTAGTCTGGGGCTGCGTGTCACAGGTCGGCGATCAGTCGAGCAACATCGGCCGATACTCGGTGCTCGCGGCGGGCTGGCCCGAGACGATCCCCGGCACGACCGTCAACCGGGCGTGCGGATCGAGCCAGCAGGCGCTCGACTTCGCCGTGCAGGGGGTGATGTCGGGGCAGCAGGACGTCGTCGTCGCGGGCGGTGTCGAGGTGATGAGCCGCGTACCGCTCGGCTCGGCAAGGGCGACCGGCGTGCCGTACGGACCGAAAGTACTTGACCGGTATAAGGGTTTCGCGTTCAACCAGGGCATCTCGGCCGAGCTGATCGCCGAGAAGTGGGGCTTCTCGCGGACCCGGCTCGACGAGTACTCCGTGCGCTCACACGAACTTGCCGCCGCCGCGCAGGACAGTGGCGCGTTCGAGACGCAGATCATGCCGGTGTTCACCGACGGCGAGCCCGTCGTCGCCGACGAAGGCGTGCGGCGGGGGAGCACCGTCGAGAAGCTCGCGGGACTCAAGCCCGCGTTCAAGGACGACGGCGTCATCCACGCCGGCAACTCGTCGCAGATATCCGACGGCGCCGCAGCGCTTCTCGTCATGACCGCCGAGGCCGCCGCCACGATGGGGCTGCAGCCGATCGCGCGTTACCGCGCAGGTGCGGTCACCGGCGCCGATCCCATCCTGATGCTGACCGGGCCTATCCCGGCGACGGAGAAGGTGCTGCACAAAGCCGGTGTGACGCTCGACGAGGTCGGGGTGTTCGAGGTGAACGAGGCGTTCGCGCCGGTGCCGCTGGCCTGGCTCGCCGAGACCGGTGCCGACGAGAGCAAGCTGAATCCGCTGGGTGGAGCGATCGCGCTAGGCCACCCGTTGGGTGCATCGGGCGCGGTGTTGATGACCCGCATGCTCAACCACATGCGCGACAACGGAATTCGATTCGGCCTGCAGACCATGTGCGAGGGCGGGGGCACCGCCAACGCCACCGTGGTCGAGCTCATCGCCTGAGAGGGAGGCCGCGTCATGCGTAGGGACCTGTTCACCGAGGACCACGAGGCGTTCCGCGAGCTCGCTCGCGACTTCGTCGAAAAGGAGGTGGTTCCGCACTATCCCGAGTGGGAGAGGGGCGGACGCATGCCCCGTGAGGTGTTCAAGCAGATGGGCGCCCTGGGCATGCTGGGGATGGCTATCCCCGAGGAGTACGGCGGCGCGGGCACCGGCGACTACCGCTACAACGTGGTGCTTCAGGAGGAGGCCGCCCGGGCGCTGGTCACGCTGTCGACGGTGCGCACCCAGCTCGAGGTGATCCTGCCGTACTTCCTGCACTACGCCAACGAGGAGCAGCGCAAGCGGTGGTTTCCCGGGCTGGCGTCGGGCGAGCTGCTGACCGCGGTCGCGATGACCGAGCCCGGTACCGGGTCCGATCTGGCCGGTATGCGGACGACGGCCGTGCGTGACGGTGACGACTGGATCCTCAACGGCGCCAAGACGTTCATCACCGGCGGTATGCAGGCCGACCTGGTGATCGTCGTCGCGCGCACATCGACCGACCCCGACAACCGGCGTAAGGGGCTGACGCTGTTCGTCGTCGAGGACGGCATGCCGGGGTTCACCAGGGGGCGCGAGCTCGAGAAGATGGGCTGCAAGGTCCAGGACACCGCAGAGCTATCGTTCGTCGACGTCCGGGTGCCGGCCCGCAACGTGTTGGGCGATGAGGACGAGGCGTTCGGCTACCTCGGCCACAACCTGCCGCAGGAGCGGCTGACCGTCGCGGTCGGGTCGGTGGCCCAGGCGCGGTCGGCGATTGCCGCGGCCATCGACTACACGAAGAACCGCAAGGCGTTCGGCACGCCGGTCGCGTCGTTTCAGAACACGAAATTCGAGTTGGCGGCCTGCTCGACGGAGGTCGAGGCGGCGCAGGCGATGGTCGACCGCGCGGTGGCCCTGCACGTCGAGGGTGAGTTGTCGGCCGCCGACGCCGCGCGCGTGAAGCTGTTCTGCACCGAGATGCAGCAGCGGGTCGTCGACCGCTGCCTGCAGTTGTTCGGCGGCTACGGCTACATGATGGAGTACCCCATCGCCCGGCTGTACACGGACGCGCGGGTGGCCCGCATCTATGCGGGAACCAGTGAGGTGATGAAGGTGATCATCGCCAAGTCGCTCGGTCTGTAGCCCTTCCGACACTCCTCCTCTGTGTTACAGATGAGGCTGACATGTCATGTGGCAAGCCCCTGACCTGCGGTGTGACGGCGGGCTTAACCCTATTTGGCTGAGACGCTTGTCACAGGCGCCAAACCTACCTACTGTGTGTTCACTAGGTTGGTTGAACGAAGGAGTCCTGTGTCCGCCACGGAGCCTGCGCGGCCGTATGCCACGCTCTTCGCCAAGGGCGAGGACCGCAGGCAGCGCATCCTCTTCGTGGCCGAGCGGCTGCTGGCGCGCAACGGCTGGCGCAACACCTCGCTGGCGCAGATCGCCAAGGAGGCGGGTGTGACGCCCGCGGGTCTGCTGCACCACTTCGAATCCAAGGAACAGCTGCTCAACGCGGTGCTCGACGCCCGCGACGCCGACGACGAGATCCACGCCGACTACCTCTCCGGCGACCTCGTGACCGAGTTGAGTCGCGTACCCGAGCGGTTCGACCGTGCGCCCGAGCTGATCGGAACGTTCATCGTGCTGCTGGTGGAGAACATCGCGCCGGACGCTCCGCTGCACGACCGACTGCACAAGCGTTATCGCGACGCGGTGGACATCATCATCGCGATCATCAAACGGGGTCAGGCCGGCGGGAAGTATCGCGCCGACCTGGATGCGGCCGGCAAGGCCGTGGAGATTCTCGCCTTTATTTCCGGAATGGAGACCTTATGGCTGCTCGATCGTTCAATTCCGTTGGCCGCGGTGTTCAAGGGGTACGCGGAGTCGCTGGAGCTGGACTTGGCGCCTCGGAGCACGACATGAGGTACCGGCTGGACGTCGTCGCGCCGACGGTCCGCGACGCGGTGCGGTTCGCCGGCGGTTGGATCTACGACAGGGTGATGGCCGGTTGGGATGTCACCGTGCTGGTGGGCGGAGACGAGGATGTGCGCCCGCTGACGGTTCTCGGCGCCAGGACACTGGATCTGGAATCGGTGCTCGAAGCGTGGCAGGAGCGACCGCACCCCCAGACGGTTGCCGTCGCCGCCGAGATGTTCGAGCGGGACCCGCGGGTGCTCGCGCATGTGCGCACCGCGCTGGACCAGGGCGCGACCGAGGTGACGCTGTGGGGCGAACGACTGCCCGCGGAGCTCGACAGCAGCGTCGACTCGGTCGAGCACCATTTGAGCGCTGCGGCACGGGCTTTCAAGGCCAGGGCCCTCGCGGCGGCCCTCGAGCACGACACCGTCGACGTCGGCGCCTGTGAGACGTTCCGCTGCGGCATGATGGTCTCGGTCGCCGCCGACCTGGTGCCCGCCAGCTAGCTCCCCTTTGCGGGGGACCACCGCTCAAGCCAGGTCGATGACCACCTTGCCGACGGCTCGCCCGTCGGCGACGTGGCGAAGCGCTTGGGCAGTCTCCTCGAACGGGTAGACCGCGCTGATGTGCGGGCGGACCCTTCCGCAAACCAGGTGCTCGCGCAGCTCGGATTCGTTGCGGGCGAACTCCTCCGGGGGGACGTCCTGGAACTGGAACCCAAGCACATGCACGCCCTTGACGAGCACCAGGTTCAACGGGATGCGCGGGATGACGCCGGACGCGAAGCCGACCGTGACGAAGCGCCCGCCGCGGCACAGTGACCGCAGCGCGGGTTCGGCGAGCTCGCCACCGACAGGATCGATGACCGCGTGCGCGCCGTCGGGACATGCCTGGCGCAGCTGATCGCGCAGCGCGCCTTTTCGGTGGTTGACCATGTGCTGGGCGCCGTAGGACGCTGCGGCGTCGAGCTTTTCGTCGGTGGACGCCACCGCGGTGACCGAGGCCCCGAGTGCGACGCCGAGCTGTACGGCGGCGAGTCCGACGCCGCCCCCGGCGCCGAGCACGACGAGCTCGTCGCCCTCCTCGACACGTGCCATCGACCGCAGCGCGTGGTAGGCGGTGCGGTACGCGACACCGAACGCCGCCGCGGTACGGTCGTCGACACCGTCGGGGATCGGGGCGAGCCCGGCGACCGCAACGGCGACCTCCTCGGCGAACGCGCCGTACATCCCGGTGCCCGTGACGCGGTCGCCGACCGCGAATCCGTCCACACCAGAACCGATTTCGACGATCTCCCCGGCGAATTCGCTACCCGGTACGAACGGAACGGGCACGCTGACCTGATACGAGTTCGCGACGAGCAGCACGTCGGGGAAGTTCACCGCCGCCGCGCCGACACGGACGCGGGCTTGCCCGGCGCCCACCGCCGGTGCCCGCTGTTCCTGGACGCGCACGACCTCGGGCGGCCCGTATTCGGGGCAGACGGCGGCGCGCATCACCGATAGTCGCTGGACTCGGCAAGGTCGGCCGCCGATCGCATCAGCTCGACGATGATCGGGCCGTAGGCGAGCAGCTTCTCGTTGTCACCGGCACGCTGGAAACCCTGCTCCAGCACGATCGCGAGCTTCCACTTGGCCAGCACAAGGTAATAGTCGAGGTCGTCGACCTGTCGCCCGGACACCGTGGCGTAATGGTCGACGACGTCGGCGCGGGCGGGCATTCCGCGCATGTCGACATAGCTCATCTCGCCTTCGGCCGGTGCGGTGGTGTCCTCCGGCCAGCTCTGCACCATCCAACCGAGGTCGAGCTTGGGGTCACCGACGGTGCCCATCTCCCAGTCGACGATCGCCGCCATCCGTGCGGGCGCCCCGTGCCGGTACATCACGTTGGCGAACTGGTAGTCGCCGTGCATCAGGCCGGGAACGAAGTCGAGCGGCCGGTGGGTGCGCAGCCATTCGGTCGCGACGTCCAAGCCCTCGATCTCGCGGCCCTTGATGCGCTCGAAGAACGCGGTCCACCGGTCCACCTGACGCTCGTGGAAGCCGTCCGGCCGCCCGAGATCATGCAGTCCCTTGGCTTTCCAGTCGACCTTGGACAGCAGCGCGATGCCCTCGGCGAGCTGATACGACAGCCCGGCGCGCGCGTCGAGGTCGGTGTCGAAGGGTTCCGGCCACCGGCGCTGCTCGAGGTCCATCGGCGACCAGCCGTCGACGAAGCCCATCAGGTAGAACGGTCGGCCCAGCACGGACGGGTCGGGGCACACGCCGACCGCCTCGGTGTGCGGCACATCGGTGCCGTCGAGCGCCTCGATGATCCGCCACTCCCGCAGGATGCCTTTGTCGCGGTCGGTGGGCGCGTCGGGCGGCGGCATCCGCAGAACGCAGCTGTGCTCGCCGCGGCGTAGTTCGTAGATGACGTTCTGGGTGCCCCCGGACAGAAACCGGGTCTGCAGCGGCTCGCCCTTTCCGGGCAGCGCCGCTTCATCCATCCAATCCGCCAGCCGGGCAACGTCGATCGCGACCTCGCTCACTGGTTGCCCACCTCGTGCTCCAGGTAGTCGGCGAACTTCGCTCGGGCTTTCTCGCGCTTACCGGGGAGCCATTCCGTCGGCCAGGTGTCGGTGTTCGGCTGGTAGTCCCGCAGCACCTGCTTGGCGACGGTGGCCTTGTGCACCTCGGTGGGACCGTCGGCCAGGCCCATCACCGCCGCGCCGGTGACCATCCCCAGAAACGGCATCTCGTTGCTGACCCCGAGTGCGCCGTGTACCTGCATTGCACGCCAGGCGATGTCGTGCAGCACGGTCGGCATCACCACCTTGACCGCGGCGATGTCCTTGCGGACCTTCTTGTAGTCGTTGTACTTGTCGATCTCCCACGCGGCGTAGAGCACCATCAGCCGGAACTGCAGCAGTTGGGCGTAGGAGTCGGCGATGTAGCCCTGCACGAACTGCTTGTCCGAGAGCCGGCTGCCCTGCGTTTCGCGGCTCAGCGCCCGTTCACACATCATGTCGAGCGCCTTGCGCGACAACCCGATGGTGCGCATCGCATGGTGGATGCGGCCGCCGCCGAGTCGGGTCTGGGCGATGACGAACGCCTGACCCTCACCGCCCAGCAGCGCCTCGGCGGGTACCCGCACGTTGTCGTAGTGGATCAGGGCATGCGAGCCCTCGTCGTCACGTTCCCCGTACAGGCCGACGTTGCGGACGATGTTGACGCCTGGGGTGTCGGTCGGCACCAGGAACATCGACATGCCCTGATACGCGCTCACGTCAGGGTTGGTGACCACCATGACGATCAGAAAGGCCGCGGTTCTTGCGTTGGAGGAGAAGAACTTCCAACCATTGATCACCCAGTCGTCACCGTCGCGCACGGCGCGCGTGGTGAACAGGGTCGGATCGGCGCCGGCGTGCGGTTCGGTCATCGAGTAGCAGGAGAACAGCTCACCGTCGAGCAACGGGCGCAGGTAGCGCTCCTTCTGCGCGTCGGTGCCGTAGTGGGCGATGATCTCGGCGTTGCCGGTGTCGGGCGCCTGGCAGCCGAAGACGATGGGCGCCCACTGCGAACGGCCGAGGATCTCGTTGAGCAGGGCTAGCTTGAGTTGGCCGTATCCCTGACCGCCGAGTTCGGGCCCGAGGTGGGTGGCCCACAGCCCGCGCCTGCGGACCTCCTCCTTGAGCGGGTCGATCACCTTGCGGCGGTTGTCGTTCAGCGGGACGAACTGCTGATCGGGAAACGCCAGGTCCAGCGGTTCGATCTCCTCGCGGACGAACTCGTCGGCCCAGTCGAGGACCTTCTGGTACTCGGGATCGGTCTCGAAATCCCACGACATCGTGGTCTCCCTTCAGGTGTGGGGGTGATGGTCTCAGTTTCTGGCTCTGGCGTTGAACCCGGCGATCAGGGCGGCGATGTCGTCGGTGACGACCTCGGCGAACGACCGCTCGCCGAAACCTCCCGCCGCCCAGTGGCGCACACCTTCGCTGACGTGCATACCGGCGAGTCGGGAAAGGTGTTGCACATCGATCTGCGCCGCGAGCTTGCCGTCCTGCTGCGCCCGGGCGAACAAGTCGCCGAACATATCGGCATCGACATCGTCGGGGGCGTCGCCGGCCAAGATCCGGTGTTCGTGCCGGTACCCCTCGAGGATGGTCTGAACGATCAGTTCGGGCGGATTGCGAGCCATCGAGCGTTCGAGGCTGCGCAAGGCTTCTCCGATGACCACCTCGACGTCGTAGTCCTTCGTCAACAGCGAGCGAACCGTCTTCTGTGCGGCGCGCGTCGACAGCAGTCCGACCTCGAAGAGGATGTCTTCCTTGGCGGGGAAGTAGAAGTAGAACAACGCCCGCGACACCCCGGCGGCCCGGCAGATGTCCGCCACCGTCGTCTTGGCGTATCCGTTGGTGCGCCAGAGTGCCATCGCCGCCTGCACCAGGGCTCGCTTGGTCTCGTGCGAGCGGGCCCGCTGATAGGACGCTCGACGTTGACTACCGTCAGCAACACTTACCGACTTCGTAGCGGGCACATTCGCACTTTAACAGCCGGATTGATACTTGGAAATAGTTGACGATAGTCTAACTATGGAGACGGCACGACGAAGGGACCGCGATATGCCGAACGCACTGCACCACGTCGTGATGCGCAGCCATTCCGCCCCGACGCTCACCACGTTTCTGACCGAGGTGGTGGGAATGACGGTGCAGTTCCAGATGCACGTACCCGGGGAGGTCCTCGAGAAGACACTCGGCTGGCCACCGTCCGACGGCGCCGAGGTGACGATGTTGGGCCGCGGCGACGCCGGCCTGCTCGAGGTGCTCGACGTACCCGAGCACTTGCGTGCGTCGGTGCCCGAGGGGCTCGCCGCGCTGTCCTTCATGACCGAGGACTTCGGCGCGACCCGCGAACAGGCGAGCGCGTTCGCGAACGATGTGACGATGCTCGACACCGGTGTGCCGGGCGTCGACCTGTTCTTCTGCACCATGGGCGGTGTGCCCATGGAGTTCATGGGAAGTTATGCGCCCGAGGAGAATTCAGCGGCCAGCGACGCCACGAACTCCTGAGTACGCGTGCGCGAGGCGCGCCGATCCTCCGCATCCTGCCCCAGCGGCACGACCCGGACGGCCAGATCGGTGACACCGGCGTCGCGGTACCGATGCAGCCGGGCCGCGATGGTCGCTTCGTCGCCGGCGGCCATGGTGTCTCCGACATCCTCGGCATCGCCGTGCTCGAGCAGTCGGACGTAGTTGGGGGAGAAGTCGGCATGCCCCAGCACGTCGCCGGCGTAGGCGCGGGCGTCGTCGACCTCAGCGGCCGAGCAGAGCGCGACGGGAACGCCTGCCACGACGCGTATTCCGCTGCGTCCGGCCTCCTGCGCCGCTTTGGTGATGGTCGGGACCACGTAATCGCCGATCGCGCGTTCGTCGGCCATCCAGAGAATGGTTCCGCCGGTGCGTTCGCCTGCGATGCGCAACATCGTGGGACCGAGTGCGGCCATCAACACCGGCAGGTCGAAGGAGTCGCTGACATCGACCGGGCTGTCGACGTGATAGCTGTCGTTGTCGACCACCACCCTGCCGGGACCCGCGAACGCCGCATCAAGCACGTCGAGGTAGTCGCGCACGAGGTGTGCCGGTCGGTCATAGGACAGCCCGAGCTGGTCGGCGATGATCCAGTGATGCGACGGCCCGATGCCCAGCGTGAAGCGACCGGCGCAGGCGACCTGGGTGGTGAGCGCTTGTTGGGCCATGATGAGCGGATGACGGGTCTGGATGGGCACCACCGCGGTGCCGACCTCGATGCGTTCGGTGACCCGGCCGAGTAGCGCGACGGCCGTCATCGCGTCGAGATACCCGGGCACCTGCGGCATCCAGAACGACGCGAAACCCAGCCTCTCGGCGGATGTTCCGTCATCGAGCAAGCCGGCGAGCCGGTCGGCGCGCGGGCGTTCCTTGTCCGAGCCGACCATCAATCCGACGCGCATCACGCTCTCCGCTCACGGCACATAGCGGTCCCATTCGTGGGGGACGACGGGGTAGAACGGTGCGGCGAAAAGCGGGTCGACGGCGTCGTCGCTCCACCGCTTGGCCAACGCGGGCCGCATTCTCTCGGCGGTGACGACCGGATCCTCGTCGAGGAAGCAGTACGAGATCATCTGTCCCGCCTGCGCGCTGGCCAACCGCGACCCCACCGAAAGCGATGTCGCCGACCACACGCCCGCGACACCGTCGATTTCGGCCAGCTCCCCCGGGGCCGAGGGAGCCGATTCCAGCAGCAGATAGACGCCGCGAACCGGCCACCACGGCAGGACATCGGCGCCGACCTTGACGCGCGGCGCCGCCACCTTCTGCCCGACGTCGTAGACGCCGCGTTCGACCGGGGGCAGCAGCGGCAGCTTGCGCCCCGCATCGCCGAGCGCCTTCGACAGCGCCAGGAACGGCTCCATCCCGCTGGAATCGGTGAAGAAGTAGGTCATCACATGATCGATGTCGTCATAGCGGTCGCGGCTACACGCGCGCGCCGATCGGCACTGCGGCGTCGACACCAGCCGCAAAGACGCACGGACGGCCGACAGCCGGTGCTGCTCGGGGCGGTGGTCGAGGGTGTGCCAGCGCAGGTAGTCCGCGTCGGCGCCG
The DNA here is from genome assembly GCF_039871645.1 of Mycobacterium sp. B14F4. Taxonomy (NCBI): domain Bacteria; kingdom Bacillati; phylum Actinomycetota; class Actinomycetes; order Mycobacteriales; family Mycobacteriaceae; genus Mycobacterium; species Mycobacterium sp. B14F4. Next base: position 165,557 of record NZ_JBDPMF010000006.1, read on the forward strand.
TCGGGATGTCGCCTCGCCATGGATACGAACAGGGTGGTGACGTCGCCTCGGCCCTCGGCGAGGACGCCGGTCACCTCGTCGGACGGTGTGCCGGGTAATTGCATCGGTGCTCCGTTCAGTCCGCAGGTTGTCGGAGAAGCTCTGGGCGTCGTGCCGCGATCATCCGCTGAAATCCCTCGCGCCACGGCACTTTCGTCGAGCCGAGCACCTCGTGCATGTAGGTGACATCCGGCCACAGCGGGGTGTGCGCATCGGGTGTGTAGTCGAACGTCGGCTCGACGCCGATCAGTTCACCCATGTAGGCGCAGTACTCCTCGACGCTGACCGTCTCGCTGCCCGCCCAGTTGACCACGATCGGCGGGGTGTCGGCGACCTCCATGGCGCGGATACCGAGCTCGACGTAGTCGTCCTCGTAGATGGGGTTGTAGTTGTTCGGCTTGTCGGGGTACAGCCGGATCGGCTTGCCCGCCAACATCATCTCGAGGCGGTCCGCCGGCGCACCGCCCTCCGGGCCGTAGGTCGAGCAGATGCGGATGATCGTCAGCGGGATGTCGTACTGCTTGGCGGTCCACGTGCAGACCGCCTCCGCGGCGATCTTGGAGAAGCTGTAGTTGGCGCGCAACGGCACGCCCGGTGGGTCGGATTCTCGCAGCGGGCGCTGCCCCTGGTACCCGTAGACGGAACCGGTCGAACAGAAGACGAAGCCCTTGGCGGCGCGACAGCGGTACAACAGGTCGCCGGATTTCTGCGCGTTGGTGTCGACGCACTGGGGCCAGTCGCCCTGGCCGGTGTCGACGGCGGCGTGGAAGACGTAGGTGAAGTCGTCGGGTAGCGCGGAGAAGTCGCCGCGGCTCATATCGAGGGCGATCGGGGTGATACCGGCGGCGCTGAGCCTGTCGCGATCACCGGGCTTTCTCAGCCGTGCGGCGCCCCATACCTCGTTCTTCTCGGCAAGGGCCCGGGCGATGGGAAAGGCGATCTTGCCGGTCGCGCCGGTGACGAGGATCTTCTCTGCGTCGAGCATCCCTTCAGTCATAGCGCACCCGACCGTAAATGTTAACTACTTGATAACTTGATATCCTGGGAGTCGTGCAGCTCACGTTCGACGCCGACGTCGAGGCCTTCCGCGCTGAGTTCATCCGGTTCCTCGACGAGCACCTGCCCGCCGAGGCGGAGGCCGCCGGGGAACGGTCGCGGTCGACGTCGCACGTACCGGAGTGGGCCCGTCGTTGGCAGCAGGTGCAGTTCGACCACGGCTGGCTGCTGCCGGGCAACCCGCCGGAGTTCGGCGGTCGCAACGCCGGCATCCTGCAACAGTTCGTCCACCGCGAGGAACTCTCTCGACGCCGGATCTACCACGCGTTCAACCCGCAGGGCGTCGGCATCATCGCCGCATCGCTGCTGTCCTTCGGTACCGACGACCAGAAGCGGCGGTGGGCGGTGCCGATCCTGCGCGCGGAGATGACCGCGTCGCTCGGCATGAGCGAACCCGGCGCGGGCTCCGACCTGGCGGGGTTGAGCACTCGGGCGACGGTCGACGACGCCGGCTTCGTCGTCAACGGCCAGAAGGTCTGGACATCGGGCGCCCACGACGCCGACGTCATCCTCACGTTTGTTCGTACCGACCCGAAAGCGGCCAGGCACAAGGGAATCAGCGCTTTGCTGGTTGCGACCGACAGTCCCGGCGTGGTGTGCCGGCCGTTCGCCTCGGTCCACGACCGCGAGGGTCTGGACTTCAACGAGGTGTTCTTCACCGATGTGCGGGTGCCCGCCGAGAACCTGGTGGGCCCGCTGCACGAGGGCTGGCGGGTGGCCAACGGGTCGCTCGGGCATGAGCGCACGATGATGTGGATGTCGTTCGCCAACCGGTTGAACCAGCTGCTGGAAGACTTCCGGCCCGCCGGGGCGGTGGACCGCGACCACTACGCGTCGATAGCAATGGACTACCAGGCGCTGCGCCTGCTCGGCTCGGCGGCGCTCGGGCAAGCGGCGCGCGGTGAGCGCGACATCCCCGCCGTCTCGGTGCTCAAGGTGCTGGGCTCGGAGGCCGAACAGAACGCCATGCGACATGCGTTGGACGCGGCTGGTGTCGGCGGGTTGACCGATCCCGCGCTGACCGCTGCGTACAACCCCTATGCGCCAGACCTGTTCACCGCCAGCTGGTTCGCGCGCTACATCAGCACCTACGCCGGCACCATCGCCGGGGGGACGTCGGAGATTCAGCGCAACATCATCGCCCAGCGCGTGCTGGGTCTGCCCGCGCGCTGACCGCTTGCGAGGATGTGATCGTGACTGTGGTTCTGGTGCATGGCAATCCGGAGACCGACGCCGTCTGGAACCCGTTCGTCGACGCGCTCGAGCGCACGGATGTGGTGCGGTTGTCGCCGCCGGGGTTCGGCGCCCCGCTGCCCGACGACTTCCCGGCAACCTATCTCGCTTACCGTGATTGGCTCGTCGACAAGCTGCAGAGTATCGAGGAGCCCGTCGACCTCGTCGGACACGACTGGGGCGGCTGTCATGTGATCAACGCGGTGATGCATCGACCCGACCTCGTGCGCAGCTGGGCCAGCGACGTCGTCGGCCTGTTCGACCAGGACTACGTATGGCACGATATGGCCCAGGCGTTCCAGACTCCTCAGGCGGGGGAGCAGGTGGTCGAGGCGATGATGGCCGGTTCGCTGGAGGACCGCGCGCAGCAGTTGGCCGACTTCGGGGTTCCCGCGGGCGCTGCGGCGTCGTTCGCCGCAGCGCAGGGACCGGAGATGGGCCGGGCGATTCTGGCGCTGTACCGCTCCGCACGCCAACCGGCCATGGCTGATGCCGGCAAGGCACTCGAGAACGCCGCGGCCCGGCCGGGTCTGTCGGTACTGGCCACCGAGGATCCCTTCGTCGGGTCCGAGGCGATCAGGCGTCGGGCGGCTGACCGGGCCGGTGCACGTACGGAGGTGCTCGACGGGCTGGGGCACTGGTGGATGCTCGAGGACCCAGCGCGCGGCGCCGCGGCTCTCAGCCGATTCTGGGAGTCGGTCGGCGGATAGCAGCTCGCCGCTGGGTCCTCACACCCGCGCGGGTTTCGGCGCCGCGAGCTCGGCGAGCGCTGACATGAACAGCTCGTCCATCTGCGGGCTGAGCTCGGAAAGCGTTGCGGCGCTGGCGAAGCTGGCGGCACCGAAAACCCGTTCCAGCACCTCGGATTCCGTGGAGGCGCCGATGGACAGGCACAGGCAGGCAACACCCTCCGCTCGGAGCTCCTCGAGCGCCTTGCTTGCGTCGGACTCCGCGTACCGGCCTTCGTATCCGTCGTCGTAAGGGAAGCCGTCCGACAGGACGAGCAGCAGTCGATTCGGCGTGCCGGCCTCGTTCTTGAGAACCTCACCGGCACCACGGATTCCCGCACCCAATCGGGTGTAGCTCGCCGGCTCGAGCTGATTGAGCCGGGCCCGTCCGACGGCGCCGAAGGTCTGGTCGAAGGTCTTGATGGCCGGCAGGTGCACGGCGTGGCGGCCCTGCGATCGGAATGCGTAGACGGCGACGCGGTCACCGAGTTCTTCGAGTGTGACGGCCAGAGTGGCGGCCGCGCGTCGCTGGTGGTCGTGCACCGCGAGGCCGTCTGAATCGGCGTCGACGGCGGACCCGGACGCGTCGATCAGGATGAGCACGCCCAGATTTCGGGCGAGCTTGCGGCGCTCGAGGTAGACGTGCTCGGGGGCGGAGAAGCCGGACTGCAGATCGACGAACAGGTCGATGAGCGCCTCGATGTCGAGGTCGTCGCCGTCGGCACGGCCGCGCAGCACCTTCGGGCCGAGCCCGACGCGAGCCAGGCGTCGCCGCAGTACGTCGTCATGCTCGACACCGGCATCGGAGACGTCGGCGGCGGCGGTCAGTGGAAAGTCGATGACCCGGCACCAGTCAGGCTTGTACCGGTCGTTGAAGACGTCCCACTCCGGATACAGCGCGCCGCCCACGCCGATCGCGGCACCGGGCTTGCCGTCATCGGTGAATTGGATCCGGGTGGGCAGGGGACGGGCGCTGGGTCCGATATCTTGCACCCGGCGGGTGGACCGAACCGTCATCTCGACGCCCGCGGCGCCCTCCCCTTCGGAACGCTTACCGCCGAACATCTTGCGGAAGTAGTCCGACAACGACTGATTATTGAAGAGCGGGCTTTCGAAGAGCTTGAGTATCTTGCTATCCCCCGACTTCCCGCCGTCATCTTCGTCATCTTCGTCGTCGTCCTCCGATTCGGGCATGTCGATGGGGTCGAACTGCAATCGGAGGTCTTCGTTGGTGGCCTGCCCGCCCGGTCCGGGGGACGCCGCCACCAACCGGGAGGGTTTGATGACACCGAACCACTCCGGTGGGTCGGCAACTTTGGCTCGGCTCTTGGCCACCTCGAGTGACTCGTCGGCGGTCGCGGTGCTGCGTTGTCCGTCGGGCAGGAGCGTGGCGTCGAGGGGAATCTGTCGGGCGAGGTCGGCGAGTACCCGGTTGCCTTCGAGTGCAAGGTAGCGGCGCGCCAACACCGAACGTGCCCGCAATCCCTTCACCAATCGCGGATCAAGGCTCCCCGCGCCGAGAAGTGCAGCCTGAACCATCGTTTCGCGCCGCTGCTCCTCGACGGAACCGCCGGCCGAGACGAAGATGAACTGGCCATTCGTGTGCGCAGGCTGGCCGGCCGGCGCCTCGGTGACGTCGACCGCCCTGCCGGCGATGTAAGTGGCCAGGAACCGGAACCGGTCGGGAGTGTTGGGATCGGAAGCGTCGGTCACGTCTGGGGCAGGACGGTATTGACGAGTTCATCGAGGGCGCGGATGACATCCGCATCGTCGGAGAGCACCTGGACGACGGCCGCGTGGACGGCACTGCGAAGGTTCAGCCCTTCAGCCGCGAGGCCGCCGGCGAGGATCAACATGCGAGTGGAGGACACTTCGCGCAACGGTGAGCCATCGAGGTTTCGGATGGCGTGCGCGAGCTTGACCAGCGAACGTGCTGTCTCGGTATCGATCCCGGCTTCGTAGGCAACAACCTCGGTCTCGACGGCGGGGGACGGGTAGCCCAGTTCGATGGCGACGAAGCGCTGACGGGTCGACTCCTTGAGGTTCTTCAGGACGCTCTGGTATCCGGGGTTGTAGGAGATCACCAACTGGAATCCGGGCGCCGCCTGCAGTGTCGTGCCGAGCCGGTCGACGGGCAGCTCACGGCGGTGATCGGCGAGTGGATGGATGACCACGGTGGTGTCCTGGCGCGCCTCCACCACCTCGTCCAGATAGAAAATGGCGCCCTCGCGCACCGCCCGGGTCAACGGCCCGTCCACCCAGACCGTCTCACCGCCCTTCAACAAAAAGCGGCCAACCAGATCCGCCGACGTCATGTCCTCGTGTCCCGCGACGGTGATCAGGTCCCGGCCCTGCTGGTGGGCCATCGCCTCCACGAAACGTGTTTTCCCGCAACCCGTAGGGCCTTTCAACAGTACCGGCAGGCCTCGGCGGGCCGCCGCGCGGAAGACCTCCACCTCGTCGCCGACGGCACGGTAAAACGGCGCGTTCGAAACGGGGGTGACCACCGCAGAAGTACTGACCAACATTTACTCTCCTCGCTCGAGCGGAACGTTCTCGGGAAGCTTCACGCCCTCGGGGAGGACAAGCTCACCGTCGTGGTTGATGTAGCCGGAATTCGTCAGGGGCATCGGTAGCGAAGGATCGGGGCACGGCCGATCGGTGTCTTCACCGCAGATGCCCATCAGAAAGTACGAGCGCTTAAGGATGTCCTCCGGCCAGGGATCTTGGTGCATGGCGAACCACTGCGCCGGAATGTTGTAGAACACGAAGAAGAAGGCACTGCACGCGGCGAAGATCGCCAGGAAGCGGGTGAGCTGCTGTCGGACGAAACCGCCTCGGACGCGGTCGAGTCCGCGCTCGACGAAGGTCCGACCACGGTCGTCGGTGAAGTAGCGCATGCAGCAGAGGCCGGCCTGGACACCGCCCCACATGAGCCCTTCGTAGAGCGGCCACTGGTAGTAGGTGCCGGCATTGACCGACAGAGCCTGAATGGCGCCGGGGTAGGTGAAAAGCCCCATCGGCATGAGGAACAGGCCCTCGATGACGAAATCGAAGAGGAAGGTCCAGGCGATCACCACGCCGATCAGGCCGAAGGTATTGATGTTGGGCCACCGCTGCTTGGCTTTGCGCATGACCCAGCAGCCGAGCATCGTGCACAGCAGGACGAAGCAGTAGCCGGGTGCGTTCATCAGGAACGGTTCGGCCATCATGGCGCCCGGTTCGCCGAACGACACCCAACCCGGAATGTCCTGGACCCATGAGCCGCGGTTCCACATCCAGGTGTTGTAGGTGCTCCACGTGTTGAAGTAGTTCAGCAGCGGATCCTGAAAGAACAGCAAGCCGCAAGCGATCAGGAGCATGCCGTCGAGGGTGATTCGCCGCTCCCGGCGCCACGGCCGGATGATGAACCACCAGATGGCAATCGGCAGTCCGACGACGATCACGGCAGTCCAGGTGAAAAGGATCGCCTTCATGAACGTCGGTGGTTCAGTCGGTCCCGGGGGAACCCGTTCGAAGTTGGGGCCGGTGATCCAGCGGATCCACACGTAAAGCTGGAAGGCGAGAATCGCCCCGCCGACCGCCGCCCAGATCTTCACCGGGGTGATCTTCGACTGCGGCTGCGTTCCGAGCGACGCGTCGCTCAGCGATTCGGTGCGAACGGGCTTCTTCTTGCTCGACAGATCGCTCACGACGCCGTCTCCTCTGCATTTGCCGAACCCATCGACTCCACCCTCCCTCCGAAGTGACCGATTCTCCGAAAATATACCAGTCAGTATCTCGATGACTAGTGGTTCGAAAATATTCTGTGGCAAAATTGCCGCATGGTTGAACCTTGGACGCGGGAACGACGCCTCGAGCGCACACGCTCGCTGCTGTTGGACGCCGCCGAGCAAGTGTTCGCCGAAAAAGGCTTCATCCCAGCGACTCTCGACGACATCGCCAAGGCGGCCGGCTACTCCAAAGGCGCGATTTACAAGTACTTCGCCGCCAAGGAAGACTTGTTCTTGGCCGCAAGCGACCGGTACTGGCGACGCTATTTCGACAATTTCGCCGAGATCATGTCATCGGCCGACCACATCGGGGCACGCGAGCTCGAAGACATCGGCGACCGCTGGCGTCAGCTGAGTCGTGACCGTGGCGCCGAGCATTCGGCACTGGGCCTCGAGTTCAACCTCTACCTACTGCGGAATCCGGAGGCGCGGGAACGCGTGGCGGCCAAGCGATCAGAGGTTGTGGACAAGCTCGCCAAGTACATCGTCGAGGGCATCGACAACATCGGCGCGACCCTGTTGATTCCCGCGACGACATTCGCCCACATCATTATCGCCACGACCGACGCCGTCGAATTGGGCAGCCACCTGGACGATGTCGATCTTTATCAGTCGATGGTCGAGATGTACGTGTCGGCCGTCAAAATGCCCTGAGGCCTCATTGCCCCTGTTCGATGGGCACGGGCGAGGGCACCTCGGCGCCTTCCGGCAGAACGAGTTCGCCGTCGTGGTTGATGTAGCCCGAGTGCTTGGTCGGATACGGCAGATCAGGATTCGGGCACGGTCGGTCGGTACCCTCACCGCAGATGCCGGGATTGAAGTACGAGCGCTTCTGCACGTCGTCTGGCCACGGGTCGCCGTGCATGCCGAGCCAGGTCGCGGGCACGTTGTAGAAGAGGAAGAAGCATGCGCTGACGCCCCCGAAGATCGCCAGGAAGCGAATGAACTGTTGTTTGACGAACCCGCCGCGGATGCTGTCCAGTCCACGTTCGACCAGGGTGCGTCCTCGGTCGTCGGTGAAGAAGCGCAGGCAGCACAGCGCCGTCTGGACGCCGCCCCACATCAGCCCCTCGTAGACGGGCCACTGGTAGTAGGTGCCGGCGTTGATCGACAACGACTGGATGGCGCCCGGGTAGGAATAGAAGCCGATCGGCAGGAGGATGAGTCCCTCCATGATGAAGTCGAAGACGATGGCGATCGCATAGGTGACCAGGACCAGTCTCAGATTGCTGATTGCCGGCCACCGGTTCTTGATCTTGCGCATGATCGCGCATCCGACGATGGTGAGCAGCAGCACGCCGTACATGTAGCCGGGAATATTGGTCAGCAGCGGTTCGGGCACCGTGTGGCCCGGTTCCTCGTGCGCCACCCAGCCCGGAAAGTACGGCGCCCAGGATCCCCGGTTCCATAGCCACGCGTTGTACGTACACCAGGTGCTGTAGTAGTTGAGCATCGGATCCTGGAAACACATCAGGCTCATCGACACGAGCAGCATGCCGTCGAGCGTGATGCGCTTGTCGCGCAGCCATGGCCGGATGATGAAGAACCAGAGCGCGAATGGCAGGCCGATCCAGAGCACGACGGCGTTGGCGATCAGCGGGATCTTCATGTAGAGCGGTGGCTCGCTCGGGCCTCCGGCGACCGGCTCGAAGTATGGTCCGCTGACCCACCGGATGATCAGATATAGCGTCAGTGCCAGGAACACGGCGCCGACAGTCGCCCAGATCTTGATGGCATTCGACGATCGCGGGGTCACCGCGCCGAGGCCCGTGATGCCGCTCGCCGGTTCGGTGACCGCGGGTTTCCTTTTGTTCGACAACTCGCTCAAGACGCCTCCTGACACCCCGTTGCGCCCACGCGCGCTCACCGAGAAGATACCAGGGGGTATCTGAATGTCCAGAGGGATTCTCAGATTCTGTGGCAGACTTTTGTCATGGTCGAGCGCTGGACACGGGAACGACGGCTCGAGCACACGCGTTCCCTGTTGCTCGACGCCGCCGAGGACGTGTTCGCCGAAAAGGGTTTCGCGCCAGCGACTCTCGACGATATCGCCCACGCGGCCGGCTATACCAAGGGCGCCATCTACAAGCACTTCGCCACCAAGGAAGACCTCTTCCTGGCCGTGAGTGACCGGTATTGGCGTCGCTATTTCGACAACTTCGCCGAGGTCATGGCGGCGGCCAAACGGATCGGGTCACAAGAGCTCGATGAGATCGCAAAGCGGTGGCGTCAGCTCAGCCGTGACCGTGGAGCCGAGCAGGCGGCGTTGGGCCATGAGTTCACCCTTTATCTGCTGCGCAATCCGGATGCACGGAAGCGCGTGGCCGACAAGAGATCAGATGTCGTGGAAGCGCTCGCCAAGTTCATCGTGGAGGGCATCGACAGGCTGGGTGGGACGCTTCTGATCCCGGCGCTGACCTTCGCTCAGGTGCTCGTCGCGACCAGCGACTCCGTCGTTCTGGGCAGCGAACTCGACGACGTCGACCTCTACCGGCCGGTCATCGAGATGTACGTGTCGGCGATCAAGCTGCCGTAGTTCGCGGATGGTCACGCTCCCTTGCCCGCCGCCGCAGCGGCCGGATTCTGGCTCGCCGCAACGGAGATCGATTTCGTGTCGGTGTAGCCGTCGATGCCCTCGCGGCCGAGTTCGCGCCCGTACCCGCTGCCCTTCACGCCGCCGAAGGGCGCGAACGGGTCCATCGTGTAGCCCTGGTTGACCCCGAACGTGCCGGTGCGGATGCGCGCTGCGACCCGCAGGCCCCGATCGGTGTCCTCGGTGAACACCGATCCGGCGAGGCCGTAGTCGGAGTCGTTGGCGATCGACACCGCCTGGTCCTCGTCGGGGTAGGGGATGACCGTCAGCACCGGGCCGAAGATCTCCTCGCGGGCGATGCGCATCGAATTGGCCGCGTCGGTGAACAGAGTGGGACGCACGTACCAGCCCTTGTCGAGACCATCGGGCATCGCGGCACCGCCGGTGACGAGACGGGCGCCTTCGGCCTGACCCGCCTCGATGTATCCCCGCACCCGCCTCTGCTGGCGGCGCGCGACGAGCGGACCGACCTGGGTGGCGGCGTCGGTCGGGTCGCCGACCACCAGGGACGCCATCTCGGCGGCCAAGGCGTCGGTGAATTCGTCGGCCCGGCCGGCGGGCACCAGGATGCGGGTGAGCGCGTTGCAGATCTGCCCACTGTTGCTCAGGCTGGCCGACCGGACGCCCACGGCGACGGCGCCGGGGTCGGCATCGTCGAGCACGATCGCGGCGGACTTACCGCCGAGCTCGAGGCTGACGCGCTTGAGGTCGGCTGCGCATGCGGCGGCGACGGCCTTGCCCGCGGGCGTCGAGCCGGTGAACGAAACCTTGTCCACGCCGGGGTGCTTCACCAGGTACTCGCCGACGGACCCGTCGCCCGGCAGCACGCTCACCACGCCGGGCGGCAGTTCGGACTCGGCGATCATCTCGGCCAGCAGCAGCGCGTCGAGCGGTGACTCCGGCGCCGGCTTGAGCACAACGGTGCAACCGGCGAGCAGTGCGGGAATCAGCTTGGTGACGATGAGGAACTGCGGCATGTTCCACGGCACGACGGCGGCGACGACGCCGACCGGTTCGCGACGGATGTGGATATCGGCCCCGTACATTCCGGGCCGCGCTTCGGACCAGGGATAGGTCTCGGCGAGAGTGCAGAAGGCGGTCATCATCATCGCGGGCAACCCGACCTGCGCCCGCTGCGCGAAGCTGATCGGCGCACCGATCTCCGACGTGATGAGCTCGGCCATCTGGGAGCGTCGCTGGCCGTAGAGCTTGGCGAGCCGTCGTACCGCCGCGATGCGTTCGGCGGGCTCGAGCCGCGGCCACGGTCCGGAGTCGAACGCCGCCCGCGCTGCGGTGACGGCCTTGTCCACATCCTCGGGGGCCGCGACCGCCACGCGCGCGATGGGCTCCTCGGTGTGTGGTGAGACCACTTCGATGTGCTGTCCGGTGCTCGGTTCCGACCACCTGCCACCGATGAACAGCTCATCCGGACGCATAGTGTGCTCACCTTTCCACGCCGAGTTCTGCGCCACGGCTGCGATGTCTGCCGAATTACGACCGTCGTGCAGATTTCGATGACGTTGACCGCTCTGCGACGCCTGTATCAACTACTTGTGATTGCCTGTCACAGCATATATCGTCGGTTCGTCAGGCTCCCGCCGAATGCCGAAAAGCAAAGACAGGAGAAGCCGATGGCGCGCTTTCCCAAACCACCCGAAGGCAGTTGGACAGAGCATTACCCCGAACTGGGAACCGAGCCGGTCTCCTACGAAGACTCGATCAGTCCGGAGTTCTACGAGATCGAGCGTCAAGCCGTCTTCAAGCGGGCCTGGCTCAATGTCGGACGCGTCGAACAGATTCCGCGCAAGGGCAGCTACTTCACCAAGGAACTCAAGGTCGCCAACACCTCGATCATCGTCGTGCGCACGACGTCCGGTGAGGTCAAGGCATTCCACAACATCTGTCGCCACCGCGGGAACAAGCTCGTGTGGAACGACATGCCGTTGGAGGAAACCAGCGGTGTGTGCCGGCAGTTCACCTGCAAGTACCACGCCTGGCGCTACGACCTGGACGGCAACCTGACGTTCGTCCAGCAGGAGGGGGAGTTCTTCGACCTCGACAAGAGTCGCTACGGTCTGGTGCCCGTCCACTGCGACGTGTGGGAGGGCTTCATCTTCGTCAACTTCGCCAAGGAACCCGAACAATCGCTGCGCGAGTTCCTCGGCCCGATGATCACCGATCTCGAGGGGTATCCGTTCGACAAGATGACGTCGCGGTTCTACTACCGGTCCGAGGTCAAGGCGAACTGGAAGCTCTACATGGACGCGTTCCAGGAGTTCTATCACGCGCCCGTACTGCACGCGAACCAGTCACCGACCGCGTATTCGAAGGCGGCTGCCGAGGCGGGCTTCGAGGCGCCGCACTACCGCATCGAGGGGCCGCACCGGCTCGTCAGCACGTCGGGTATCCGGGCCTGGGAGATGGCCGACGAGATGCGCAAGCCGATCGAGGACATCTGCCAGAGCGGACTGTTCGGGCCCTGGGACAAGCCGGATCTGGGGGAGATGCCCGCCGGACTCAATCCGGCGAAATGCGATCCGTGGGGACTGGATTCGTTCCAGTTGTTCCCCAACTTCGTGATCCTGTTCTGGGGGCAGGGCTGGTACCTGACCTATCACTACTGGCCCACGTCGCACAACGCCCACATCTTCGAGGGCACGGTGTACTTCCCACAGGCGAGGACGCCGCGTGAGCGCATCGCCCAGGAACTGGCCGCGGTGTCGTTCAAGGAGTACGGCCTGCAGGACGCCAACACCCTCGAGGCGACGCAGAGCATGGTCGAGTCGCGTGTCATCGACGAGTTCCTGCTGTGCGATCAGGAGGTGCTGATCCGCCACCTGCACAAGGAGACCGCGGCCTGGGTCGAGGACTACCAGCGCAAGACGGCGGGGGTGTGACATGACGACTTCCGCGACGACCAGCAAGCTGCCGCCCGAATTCGCCGACCTGGAACAGTTTTCCGACTGGTGTTTACCGACAGAGGCGGAGCGATACGCCAAGCGGTTGGCCAGCTCGATGGAGGAGTTGCAGGCGTTCTACGACGCGGTCACCGCCCGTGCAGAGGAGGCCATCGCATACTGCGACAAATTCTCGCTCGACGACCTGCCCGAGGACGTGCTCAATCTGATGCACCTCCTCTACTCGATGATCCAGGCGTCGTTTCCGGTCGAGTGTTGGAAGCAGCCGAAGGTGCCCGACTCGGGCGCCACGACGCTGGACTGCGTGTCCGAACCCATCCCGTGACGGAGCGAGGCTCGTCCGAGCGACCATCCAGCACAGCCCGGACCGTTCTGCGCGCCGCGCGCTGGGCCGACGTCGACGCCGGCGAGGTGCGCTCGCCGGCGGTCGTGGTCGTCGAGGGCAACCGCCTCGCCGCGGTGAATCCCGCTGAGCCGCCGACTGATTCGGCGGCCGAGATCGACCTCGGCGACGTCACCCTGCTGCCCGGTCTGATGGACATGGAACTCAACCTGCTCATCGGCGGGCCCGGCGGTCCGGAGGGACTGCCCAGCCCGATGCACGGCGTCCAGGACGACCCGGTGTATCGCACCCTGCGCGGCGCGGTCAACGCCCGCACCACGCTCGAGGCCGGTTTCACCACCGTGCGCAACCTCGGCCTGATGGTCAAGACAGGTGGCTACCTGCTCGACGTCGCCCTGCAGCGCGCCATCGACCAGGGGTGGCATGTCGGCCCGCGGATCTATCCCGCCGGACACGCGGTGACGCCCTACGGCGGGCACCTCGACCCCACAGTGTTTCAGCGGCTCGCGCCGGGCATCATGCCGCTGTCGGTGGGCGAGGGCATCGCCAACGGTGTCGACGAGGTCCGCGCCTGCGTGCGCTACCAGGTTCGCCACGGCGCCAAGCTGATCAAGGTGTCGGCCTCCGGCGGCGTGATGTCGCACAGCACCGCTCCGGGCGCACAGCAGTACTCCGACGACGAGTTCGCCGCCATCGCCGACGAGGCGCACCGCGCCGGGGTCCGCGTCGCCGCGCATGCAGTGGGCGACAGCGCGATTCGCGCCTGCATCAAGGCCGGGATCGACTGCGTCGAGCACGGCTTTCTCGCCAGCGACGACACCATCAAGCTGATGGCCGACACCGGTACCTTCCTGGTGTCGACCACCTACCTGACCCAGGCCATGGCCATCGACCGCATCGCGCCCGAGTTGCGCAGGAAAGCCGAAGTGGTGTTCCCGCAGGCGCAGGCCATGCTGCCCAAGGCCATCGCGGCAGGGGTCCGCATCGCCTGTGGCACCGACGCACCGGCCATTCCGCACGGGCAGAACGCCAAGGAGTTGTGCGCGCTGGTCGAGCGCGGCATGACGCCCATGCAGGCTATCCGCGCCGCCACGGTGACCAGTGCCGAGCTGATCGAGGCCGAGGGCGAATTGGGCCGTCTCGCACCGGGTTACCTCGCCGACATCGTCGCCGTGCCGGGCGATCCGTCACAGGACATCGCCACCACGCTCGACGTGCGGTTCGTCATGAAGGACGGCCAGGTCTACAAGAACGACGAAAGCCGGTGCCATGGCTGAAGAACTGGGCATGGAACTCGGCGACAACATCCTGTGGCATCTCAAGCAGGCCTGGTACTTCTCGCTCACCGCCGTCAACGACGCGGTCAGCCAGCACGGGGTCAGCACCGCGCAGATCGGCGTACTGCGACAACTCGCCAACGAGCCCGGCCTGTCCGGTGCCGACCTCGCCCGTCGGCTGCTGATCACACCGCAGGGCGTGCAACTCGCGGTCAAGGCCCTCGAGCAACGGGGGCTCGTCGAGCGCCGCCCCGACCCTCAGCATGCCCGAATTCTGAAGGCCTACCTGACCGACGAAGGCCGCAAGGTCGCCACGGCCGTCGTCAGCGACGCGATCGCCGCGCACGAAGCCGTGTTCGGCGTCCTCACTCCCGAGGAACAGCAGACACTGCGCGACCTCTTGGCGCGGGTGGTGGAGAAGGGCACCGGACACACGCTGGTCGACGACCACATCGGGGAGTGACCGGGTCAGCCCCGGATCAGCTGTTGCCGAACCCGATCCGACTGCGGATCAGGGGCAGGGTCGCCGTCGTCGCGAAACCGGCGGGCGCGGCGCAGACGGCGGGCACCGCGTTGAGGACCTGCATCGCGGTGGCGACGTTGGCCGATCGCACATGCTCCGCCATGCCGGCGTCGCGGGTGAAGCTGGCCAGGGAGAAGAAGTGGGTCCGCATCGACGGGTCACCCTCGATGGTCAGCGTCCAACCGTGCTGGGGCCGCGGCCAGTGTTTCGGATACTCGTTCCCGACAGTCCACAAGGTCTCGATCTCGACCAGCGTCTCGCCGTTGCGCCGTCCCGACCAGTTCCACCGTTGGCCCGCAGTGGTTCCCGCGTGCAGAACCCGGTCGAAGATTTGATGGTCCGATTGGGCCGCGACGGCGTCCACCGTGGCGGTGACCTCGTCGATGCCGGCATTGAGCGCGTCGGCGATCAGCCAGACCTGTTCGCTGAAGATCGCGCTGTTGAACGCCAGAAAGTCGGTTCCGGTGGGTCTGATGGCCTCGACGGGTTGTCCGAACGCCATGTTGTCGAACGTGATGGCGGTGCTGTCGTACACCGACCAGTCCGCGCGCTCCTGCAGCGTGATCTTGTCGATGGTGCGGCTCATCCCCGACAGCGCCAGCGGCAGCACGCCGGACAGGTTGCCGGGGTTCAGGCCGCTGCCGTGCACCGTGGCGTTTCCGCCCCGGCAGGCGTCGAGCAGGCGTTCGCGGTCCGCGGGCGCGGCGCGGTCCGGGTGGAACAGGAACGCGGTCGTGACGACGTTCTTTCCGCTGGCGAGGATCGCGCACACCTCGTCGACGTCGGTGTTGCGCGGGGTGTAGAGCACACAGTCGGCATCGAGGGCCAGCACGCGGTCGACGTCCGTCGTCGCCGCCACGCCGATCGGTTCCCGCCCGACCAGCACGCCCACGTCGGCCCCGTCCTTGTCGGCGGAATAGACACGCGCGCCGACGATCTCGAAGCCGGCGGGGTGGTCAATGATCGCGGTGAGCATCTCGCTGCCCACCGCGCCGGTGCCCCATGCGATGACGCGATGGCGCCGCCGGGTCGTCGCGTCCTCCACGCCGAATATTCGACCATGCAGGGCGGAGCCGTCGCGCCGAATCCGCCTACTTGATACCAATCACAAGTACTTGATACTCTTGTGGTGATGTCGGACCATGCCGTTGACTTCGCGCCACTGCGCATCAAGCGGGTGGTGCGTGAAACCAGTGACGCGGTATCGCTGGTGCTCGACGTGCCTCCCGACAGGACGCATCTCTTCCGCTACCAGGCGGGCCAGTTCCTGACCCTGCGCGTCAACGTCGCCGGCGATGACCACCGGCGCTGCTACTCGATGTCGTCGTCGCCGCACAATGGCGGGGAACTGCAGATCACCGTCAAGCGTGACCCCGGCGGGCTGGTCTCGAACTACCTCAACGACACCGCGGCGGCAGGCGACGAGATAGACGCCGCACCACCTGAGGGCCGCTTCGTCCTGCGTGAGGCCGAGCGCGACATCGTCGCATTCGCCGGCGGCAGCGGCATCACCCCCATCTTCTCGCTGATCGGTTCCGCATTGGTGAGTACCGATCGGCGCCTTGACCTGTTCTACGCCAACCGAAGCCGCGACTCGGTGATCTTCGGTGAGTCGCTCGGCGCGCTCGCTGCCGCCAACCCAAACAGATTGGCAGTGGCGCACCACTTCGACGAGGAGTCCGGCGTCGTAGGGCGCGCGGCGGTCGAGGCGTTCATCGACGCCGGCCGCGACGTCGACTACTACATCTGCGGTCCCGGCCCCTTCATGGACACCGTCGAGGAGACGCTCGTCGACGCCGGAGTGCCCCGCGAGCGACTGCACCTCGAGCGGTTCCAGGTCGCGCCGGTGCCCAGCGACGCCGTAGACGCCGCGGAGCAGACCGAAGAGGTGGTCATCGAATTGGACCGCAAGAGGGTCACCGCGTCCTACCGGGCGGGCAACACGCTGCTGCAGACGGCGCGGATCGCCGGCCTGCGCGCGCCATCGTCCTGCGAAACCGGTTCGTGCGGAACATGTATGGCACGCATCGAGTCGGGCAGCGCCCGAATGCTCAACAACGATGCGCTCGACGACGACGAAGTGGCCGAAGGTTGGGTGCTCACGTGTCAGTCCCTTCCGACGAGCCGAACAGTCCACGTGGTCTACGAGTAGGGGTGCACGGATGAGGCGGAGTCGATGACGCGGGTCGCGGTGGTGACGGGCGGAGCTTCCGGGATGGGCGAGGCGACGTGCCATGAGCTCGGCAGGCGCGGGCACAAGGTCGCGGTCCTCGACCTCAACGGCGAGGCCGCCCAACGGGTCGCCGAGGAACTGCGCGCCGAGGGAATCACTGCTCTCGGAGTGGCCGCGGACGTCAGCGACCGCTCGGCGGTCGAGGACGCCTTCGCCAAGGTGCGCACCGAGCTGGGGCCGGTGCACGTCCTGGTGACGAGCGCGGGCGCGGTGGACTTCGCACCGTTCACCGAGATCAGCGTGCAGGCCTGGCAGCGGCTGATCGACGTGAACCTCACGGGCACTTTCCACTGCTGTCAGGTCGCGGTGCCGGACATGCTGGAAGCCGGTTGGGGGCGCATCGTGATGATCTCGTCGTCGAGCGCTCAGCGCGGTTCACCGGGGATGGCGCACTACGCCGCGTCGAAGGGCGCCTTGCTGTCTTTGACCAAGTCGTTGGCTCGCGAGTACGGGCCGACGGGCATCACCGTGAACAACATTCCGCCGTCGGCGATCGAGACGCCGATGCAGCACGCGGGACAGGCTGCCGGGCACCTGCCGTCCAACGAGCAGATGGCCGCGAGCGTCCCGCTCGGTCATCTCGGCACTGGCGACGATATCGCCGCGGCGGTCGGCTTCCTCTGCTCCGAGGAGGCCGGGTTCATCACCGGTCAGACGCTCGGAGTGAACGGTGGGTCGGTGATGTGATGACGTGCAACAAGATTCGACGACAGGGAGGTTCGCATGGGGAAGTGGCCTAAGCCGGTAGAGGGAAGCTGGACCGAGCACTACCCGGATCTGGGTACCGGGCCGATCTCGTTTCGCGACTCGATTTCGCCGGAGTTCTACGAACTCGAGCGCGAGGCGGTCTTCAAGCGGGCGTGGCTGAACGTCGGCCGGATCGAGGACGTGCCGCGCGTCGGCAGTTACTTCACCAAGGAGATCGACGCCGCCAAGACCTCGGTGATCGTTGTGAGGGGCAAGGATCAACAGATCCGGGCCTTCTACAACGTCTGCCGGCACCGCGGGAACAAGCTGGTCTGGAACGACTATCCCAACGAAGAGGTCAAGGGCACCTGCCGCCAGTTCACCTGCAAGTACCACGGGTGGCGCTACGACCTGAAGGGCGATCTGACATTCATTCAACAGGAGGGCGAGTTCTTCGGTCTGGACAGTTCGCGCTATGGCCTGAAGCCGGTGAACTGCGATATCTGGAACGGCTTCATCTTCATCAATTTCGATCCTGAACCGCGGTGGAGCCTGCGCGAATTCCTCGGCCCCATGATCACCGCGCTCGACGACTATCCGTTCGAGATGATGACCGAGCGCTACGAATTCGAAGCACAGAACAACAGCAACTGGAAGATCTTCGCCGACGCGTTCCAGGAGTACTACCACGTGCCGTCGCTGCATTCGCAGCAGGTTCCCAGCGCGGTGCGCCAGCCCAATGCGACGTTCGAGTGCGGACACTTCCAGATCGACGGTCCGCACCGACTGGTGTCCACCGCGGGCACCCGGCGGTGGCTTCTCGACCCGGAGTTCATGTATCCCGTCGAACGGATCACGCGCAGCGGACTCGTGGGGCCGTGGCGGACACCGGAGACCCACCAGTCGGCCGGTCTGAATCCGGGCGGCATCGAACCGTGGGGAATCACCAATTTCCAGATCTTCCCGAACCTGGAGATCCTCATCTATCACGGCTGGTACCTGCTCTACCGGTACTGGCCGACATCGCACAACACCCACAAGTTCGAGGCGTACAACGCTTTCCACCCGGCCCGCACCGTGCGCGAGCGCATCGAGCACGAGGTGGCGTCGGTCGTGCTCAAGGAGTTCGCCCTGCAGGACGCCGGCATGCTCGGCGGAACGCAGGCGGCGCTGGAGTACGACGTCGTCGACCACTACCCGCTCTCCGACCAGGAGATCCTGGTCCGCCACCTGCACAAGGTGTCCGTCGACTGGGTCGAGGAGTACAAGGCCGAGCGCGGCACCGAGCCGGAGGCGAGAAAAAATCACGCGGTGGGGGTGTGATTATGACGCGACTGCCGAGTGCCTTCGCCGAGTTCGAGCCGTTCGCCGAGAAGTGGTGTCTGGCAACCGAAGCCGAACGGTGGGAAACACGGCTGAACACGCCCATGCCGGAGATCCGGGAGTTCTACGACGCGTTCTCGCCTCGCTTCGAGGAAGCCATCGACTACTGCGACAAATTCCCGCTCGACGACGTGCCCGACGACGCGCTGAACCTGCTGCACCTCATCTACTCGATGATCATGGTCTCGATGGCCGTCGAAATCTTCGGCACCCAAAAACCCGCCGACTCCGCGGACGCCGAAATGCACCGCGTCAGCGCGCCGGTGCCATGACGAACAGGAAGACACCATGAGTCTGCTGACGATCAACAAGCTCACCGCCTCGGTCGGTGCGGAGGTGGTCGGCCTCGATTCTGAGCAGCTGGGCGCCGACGATGCGCTGGGCGCCGCCGTCCTCGATGCGCTGGAAGACAATGGCGTACTGGTGTTTCCGGCTCTGCACCTCGAACCGCAGGCACAGGTGGAGTTCTGCCGGCGTCTCGGCGAGGTCGACCACTCCTCGGACGGGCACCACCCCGTTGCGGGGATATACCCGGTCACGCTCGACAAGTCCAAGAACTCGTCGGCGGCGTACCTGCGCGCGACGTTCGACTGGCACATCGACGGCTGCACGCCGACCAACGACGAGTACCCGCAGAAGGCGACGATCCTGTCGGCGCTACAGGTGGCCGAGCGAGGTGGCGAGACGGAATTCGCCAGTTCCTACGGCGCCTATGACGTTCTGGATGACGAGGAGAAGGAACGGCTGGCTCCGCTGCGCGTCGTGCACTCGCTCGAGGCATCGCAGCGCCGGGTCCATCCGGATCCGTCGCCGGAGACGGTGGCGCGCTGGCGGTCGCGCCCGACGCACGAGCACCCGCTGGTGTGGACCCATCGCAGCGGGCGCAGGTCGCTGGTGCTGGGCGCTTCGGCGGACTACGTCGTCGGGATGAACCTCGAGGAGGGCAGGGCGCTGCTGGCGGACCTGCTCGAGCGCGCGACCGACGGCGACAAGGTGTACAGCCACAGCTGGTCGGTCGGCGACACGGTCATCTGGGACAACCGCGGGGTGCTCCATCGCGCGGCGCCGTACGACCCGGACTCACCGCGCGAGATGCTGCGCACCACGGTGCTCGGCGACGAGCCAATCCAGTAGTTGCTGAGCAGGTGCATAGCGCTCTCGTTGACGCGGACGTCGCACTATGGAAATCTGATACCCCGATATGAGAATCCCGTTCTCATGTTCTGAGATCGTCGAAACGGAGCTCGCATGACGGAGGACCTCACCTCGGTCGACTTCTTCCGGGACGGTCGTCTGACCGACGACCCGTACCCGTTCTACGAGGCACTTCGCAACAAGTGCCCGGTCAGCCGTGAGGACCACTACGGCGTGACGATGGTGACCGGCTGGCAGGAGGCCGTCGACGTCTACAACGACGCCGACTCGTTCTCGTCGTGCATCTCGGTGACCGGTCCGTTCCCCGGGTTTCCCGTGCCGCTCGAGGGGCGGCAGGACGAGGATCTCACGGACCTGATCGTCGAGCACCGCGACGAGATCCCGTTCAGCGACCAGTTGCCGACGCTGGACCCGCCGACGCACACCAACCATCGCGCCCTGCTGATGCGGCTGATCACACCCAAGCGCCTCAAGGAGAACGAGGACGCGATGTGGCAACTGGCCGACGACATCCTCGACGAGTACCTGGCGCCGGGGGAGGGCGAGTTCATCAAAGGGTTCGCCGGCCCGTTCACGTTGCGCGTGATCGCCGATCTGCTCGGTGTGCCCGACGAGGACCGCCCGGAGCTGCTCGAGCGGCTCGCGCGGGGCACCCACGGCGGCGGGCTCGGCAACGCCGAGAAGACGCTCACCAAGACGCCGCTGGAGTACCTCTACGAGGTGTTCGCCGACTACATCGAGGACCGGCGCCGCGAGCCTCGCGACGACGTTCTCACCGGGCTCGCGACGGCGACCTTTCCGGACGGCACGATGCCCGAGGTGGGCGACGTCGTGCGGGTGGCCACCAACGTGTTCTCCGCAGGGCAGGAGACGACGGTTCGACTGCTGTCGACCGCGCTGAAGGTGATGGGCGACCATCCCGAGATACAGCGCAAGCTGCGCGAGGACCGCAGCCTGCTGCCGAACTTCATCGAGGAGTGCCTGCGCATCGAGAGCCCGGTCAAGGGCGACTTCCGGTTGTCGCGGGTGCCCACCACCATCGGCGAGCAGACGCTGGGCGCGGGTTGCACGGTGATGGTCATCAACGGGGCGGCCAACCGCGATCCGCGCCGCTTCAACGATCCCGATACGTTCGATCCGGAACGCAAGAACGCCCGGCAGCATCTCGCGTTCGGACGCGGCATCCACAGCTGCCCCGGTGCTCCGCTGGCGCGTGCCGAGACGCGGGTCGGGTTGGAGCGGCTGCTGGACCGCACCACCGACATCCGGATCAGCGAGAAGCATCACGGCCCGGCCGGCGAGCGTCGGTACAACTACATTCCGACCTACATCCTGCGCGGCCTGACCGAGCTGCACCTGGAGTTCGACGTGGTTCCCGGTGAGGCCCGATGAAGGTCACCGTCGACGAGGACCGCTGCGCCGGGCACGGCATGTGCCTGACGCTGTGCCCCGAGGTGTTCGAGATGACTGACGACGGCTGGGCCGTCGCCGACCCGGAAGAGGTGCCGGCCGGTCTCGAGGACGCCGCCCGAGACGCGATCCAGAACTGTCCCGAACAAGCGATCCGCGAGATCGACTGACTGTCAAGGAGAATCAGTGCCCAAGGCTTATATCCTCATCACCGAGGACGTGAAGGATCCGGCCGGGATGGCCGAGTACGGCAAGCTCGCGAGTAAGGCGATGGGCGGGTCCACGTTGCTGTCGTTCGACCAGAAGCCCGAGGTGCTCGAGGGCCAGTGGCACGGCACGCAGACGGTGCTGCTGGAGTTCGAGTCCGAAGAGGCCGCCCGCGAGTGGTACAACTCCGACGCCTACCAGGAGGCCGCGAAGCTGCGGCAGGCCGCCGCCGAGTGCAACGGGGTCATCCTCCACGGCCTGGGGTAGTTCACACGCTCGCCCGCCGCGAACGTGCGCAAAGCGCTAGAAATTCACGGCGGGTCGTGTGCAAACACGCGCGCTCGCGGAAAGTTAGTCGGCTACCAGCGGGCCGGTGGGTGCTGTCGTGGTGGCGTGGACGAGCAATTCGGCCAACTCCCGCGGGCGACTTAGGAACGGCGAGTGTGACGCGTCGATCGTGAGCTGATCGACGCCCAGGCGGCGCGTCACGGTGTCGGCCAGCCAGCGTGGCATCGACCGGTCTTGCAGACAGCGGATGAAGCTGCGGGGGAGATCGGCGGCCCAGAAGGCGGGCACCGATACCGGTGTGACCGTGGTGTCGCCGAACCGTTCCGGGCCGAGACGCTCGAACGCCCAGCGCGCGGTGGCCTCGTCGCAGTCGTGGTAGAAGTACTGCCACGCGCCGTCGAAGTCGGCGAACCACATCGCGCCGTCGTCGTCGAACTTCAGATAGCTCAACATCTCTCCGACGTCGGCGTCGAACTCGCCGTCTTCGGAATCGCGCATCGCCATCGCTTCGGGATAGGTGCGGCCTTCCCGTGGCAGCGCGGCGGCCAGATACGCGATATGACTCACCAGATCCGGCCGGGCGTCGGCGGCCAGGGTGGCGTCGAAACCGCCGCCGGAATGCCCGACGAGCACGCTGCCAGGCCGCAGCGCCGCGACGATCGCGTCGCGGCGGTTGGCCAGCGTCGACTCCTCGCCGACGCGGCCACCGTGCCCGGGAAGGTCGACGGCCACCGCGTCGTGGCCCATCGCCTGCAACTCGATGATCGTGCGCTCCCAGCACCAGGCGGCGTGAAAACCGCCGTGCACGAGGACGAAACGCATCAGTTCATCACACGGACCGGCACGTGCGACCAGCCCGCGACGTTCTGCATGGCCACCCGTTCGCACTCGTCCCAGATGACCTCGTAGCGCGGTATCAGGTCGAGCAACCGTTCCAGCGCGATCGCCGTCTCCATCCGCGCAAGCGCCGCCCCGAGACAGCTGTGCACCCCATAACCGAAGCCGAGGTTCTGGGCTTCGGTGCGGTTGCGGTCGATGTCGAACGTGTCCGGGTCGGTGAAGGCCTCGGGATCACGGTGCGCCGAAGCCTGCAACAAGAACACGGGTTTGCCCTCGGGGATGGTGACTCCGTGCAATTGGACGTCGCGCATCGACCGGCGCACGTTGTAGTGCACCGGTGGCTCGTAACGCAGTAGCTCCTCGACCGCGGCGGGGATCTTGCCGCGGTCGTCGAGGAGCTTCTGCCACTCGTCTGGATTGCGCGCGAACGTCACCGCGGCATTGCCGACCAGCTTGGTTACGGTCTCGGCGCCGGCACCTCCGAGAAGGGTTGCGAAACCGGCGATCTCGAAATCGTCAAGGGACTCCTTCTGACCGTCCTCGCGCGTGATCTCGGCGGCGACCAGGCGGCTGAACATGTCTTCCTGCGGGTCGGCCCGGCGCTCCTGGATCAACTGGTAGTACAGCCCCATCGCTTCGGCGATGGCCTGCATACCCTCTTCGGACATCTCGATCTGACCCGGCTCGCGATGCAGCGAGGTGTCCACCCATTCGCGGACCTGCTGCCGGTATTCCTCTGGCACGCCGAGCATCTGGGTGATCACTTCGACGGGGAAGAACGCGGAGAAGTCGGCGACGACGTCGAATCGAGCCGGATCGGCTTTGGTGATGTAGCGGTCGATGGTCTCGGTCACCATCGGCCTCATCGCCTCGATGGCCCGCGGCGTGAACACCTTGTTGACCAGGCTGCGCATGTGGCGGTGCTCGGGCGGGTCCATGAGGATGATCATCTTGGCCGGCATCGGTTCGTCCGAGCGCACCGTCGCCAGATCCAGACCGTATGCTGACGAATAGGTTTCGAAGTCCTTGTACGCCGCGGCCACGTCCTCGTGCCGCGACAACGCGTAGAAGTCGTGTTCGGGGTTGTAGTAGACCGGCGCTTCCTCGCGCATGCGCCGGTAGATCTCCCAGGGGCCGTTGAAGAACTCCTCCGAGAACGGATCGAAGACGAGATCCGCCGCCGTCATGCGTCTTCGATGGAGATCGCCTGCCGCGGGCACTGGCGCACGGCTTCCCGCACCTGCTGCTCGTTCTCCGGGGTCACTTCTTCCTGCAGCACATGCAGGTAGTCCTGTTCGTCGAGGTCGAACACCTCGGGGATGATGCCCATGCAGACCCCGTTGCTCTCGCAGAGTCCGAAGTCGACGACGATCTTCTGAGTCATGCGTAACCACCCTCCGCTTCTCGCTGGGTCACTTCAGCACCCTCACCGGGACGTTGTGGTAACCGGCCACGTTCTGCATCGTGACGCGGTGCAGACCATCGAAATCGACCTCGTAGCGCGGCATGAAGTCGAGGAGGTGCTCGAGGGCGATCGTGGTTTCGAGGCGGGCCAACGCGGCGCCGAGGCAGCTGTGGATGCCGTAGCCGAGGCCCAGGTTCTGCGACTGGGTCTTGTTTCGAGTGATGTCGAACGTCTCGGCGTTGTCGAATGCTCGCGGATCCCGGTTGGCGGCGGCCTGCAACAGGAATACCGGCTTGCCGGCGGGCACGGTGCCGCTGGGCAGTTCGGCGTCCTTCAAGGTGTAGCGGACGTTGTATTGGACCGGGCCGACGTAGCGCAACAACTCCTCGACCGCGTCCGGTACCCTGCTGCGGTCGTCGAGCAGCAACTGCCATTGCTCCGGGTGGCGGGCGAACTCGACCACCGCGCTACCGACGAGTTTGGTGACCGTCTCTGCGCCGGCGCCACCGAGAAGCGCCAAGAAACCGGTGATCTCGATGTCGTCGAGAGTGCGCATCTCGCCGTTTTCGCCGGGGATCTGTGCGGCGATCAGCCGGCTGATCATGTCGTCTTGCGGATTCTGGCGGCGTTCCTGGACGAGGCCGTAGTAGTAGACACCCGAGTCGATGTTGGCCTGCATGTTCTCGTCGCTCAGATTGATTTGCCCCGGCTTGCGCTCGAGGCCCTTGTCGATCCAATGCCGGACCTGCTGGCGGAACTCCTCGGGCACCCCGGCCATCCGGGTGATCACCTCGACCGGGAACGGACCGGAGAAGTCCTGCACCACGTCGAATCCGTCGGGATTGACCTTGGACAGGTAGTGCTCGACGAGTTCGGTGATGGTCTCGCGCTGCGACTGGATCGCCCGGGGCGTGAAGGCCTTGTTGAGCAGGCTGCGCATGTGGCGGTGGTCAGGCGGATCCATGAAGATGATCGACTTCTGTGGTGCCTCCGGCGACCGGACCATGGCCAGGTCGCACCCACGACTCGACGAGAAGGAATCGTGATCCCTGAGGGCTGCTGCGACGTCCGCGTGCCGGGTCAGGGCGTAGAAATCCTGTTCCTCGTCGTAGTAGATCGGCGCTTCGTCGCGCATCCGCCTGTAGATCTCGTACGGATTGTCGAAGTACTCCTGCGAAACGTGGTTGAACACCAGTTTGGGCTTGGTCATGATCTCCTCTTTCGCGCCTGGGCTGGCGACCGCGTCCGTTACGCGAAACTCCATTTGTGTAACGCCCTTAGTATGCCTCACAGAGACGCTCCGAGTAAGCGGAATCGCCAGTTGTCATGGCCGGATTCCGGCGTTGATGACGTCGTCGAGCAGCCCCAGATCGGTGCCCAGTTCGGCGGCGATCGTGCGGACCACCGCGACGTCCTTGCCGATGAACTCGCCGACTTCGCCGACGAACCCCCGCACCGAGCCGCGGCCGGCGATGAACTCGCCGACGCGACTGGCCCCGCTGCCGTGGGTGACCGAGGCCAGCAGCTTGCTCTCGTCCACACCGAGCGAGGCGCCCAGCGTGACTGCCTCGGACAGGAGCCCGATCTGCGCGGCGAACAACACGTTGTTGATCAGCTTGACGGCCTGCCCGGCGCCGAGCGGTCCGACGTGCAGGATCGGGTCACCGTAGGCGGCGAGAGCCGGCTGGACCCGTGCGACCGCGTCATCGGCGCCGCCGACGAACAGCGTCACCTCGCCCGCGGCGATGTTGTGCGGGCCGCCGCTGACCGGTGCGTCGACGACGTCGATCTGGGGGAACTTCGCCGCGATGGTCCTGACGGTGGCCGGGCTTCCGGTCGTGTGGATGACGAGCGAAGCGCCCGGGCGCATCGCCGCCACCAGACCGTCGTGCAGGCAGATCTGCTGAACCTGTTCGTCGGTGAACACGCACACGATCACCACGTCGGCGTCGGCCGCCTCGGTCACGGACCCGACGGGTTGCGCGCCGAGTTCCCGCACGGCCGCGCGCTTGTCGTCGGTCCTGCCGAGCGCCTTGACCTCGTGCCCGGACTCGGCGAGGCGACGCACCATGGGGGCGCCCATCCGCCCCGCCCCGACGAACCCGACGCTGCTCACCGCGGGTGGTCCATCGCTTCCAGCGCGGTGTCGGCGACGGTGAAGACCGTGCCCTCCGGCGCCGACGCGTTCGACGCGATGCTGGCAGCGTGACGAACGTCCTTCTGCAGCAAGGCCCCTGCGATCGGAGCGAGGGCTTCCACGGTGCCGCCGAACATCGCGATGCTGCCGAGCGCCTTGCTGGTCGCCGACCCGCCGTTGAGCACCTCGGCGAGGCGGACCCGGGGGATGCCGAGCGACTCGCCCAAGTCGAGCGTGCTCAGCGCGCTGCCGAGGTTGGCAGTGAAGAGCAGGTTGTTGAGGATCTTGGTGACCTGACCGCTGCCCAGCGGACCGAGGTGCACGACCGGGTCGGCGTAGGTGGCGAACACCGGGCGGCAGCGCTCGACGACCTCCTCCTCGCCGCCGACCATCACCAGCAGCTTGCCCTCCTCGACCGCGGGTCCACCGCCGCTGACCGGTGCGTCGATGACCGAGACATCTTGCTTGGCAGCGCTTTCGGCGATCTCGCGGCAGGTGTCGGGATGCACGGTGCTGTGGATGGCGACGATGCCGCCGGGCGCCAACCCGGCGAGCACGCCCGATTCTCCGTTCAGGACCTCACGGACGTCGTCGTCACCCACCACGCAGATGCAGACCAGATCGCTCGCGGCGGCCATCTCGGCCGGTGAACTCGCCGTCTTGGCCGGGGTGTCCTTGTACGGTTCCAGGCTGGCCTCGCGGCGAGCCCACAGTGTCGTCTCGAAGCCGCCTTCCGCGATCCGGCGTGCCATGGGACCGCCCTGGCTGCCCAATCCGATGAATCCGACGCGCATCAACCCGCCTCCACTTTCCTGTCGACGCTCTCGCGCGCGACTACACATTCCTCCACGAACGACAAGACCTTCAGGTGGTATGCCGCGGCGCTGAACGACAACGACAGATTGTGGCCGGCGGCGGCCTGCTCGCTGAGCACGAACCGTGGGGAAGCGGTGAACAGCGCGGCGATATCGGCCAGCGCTTCGGGATCGGATCGCCACACGCGTTCATGCTCGGCCACGCTGAACTGCACCGGCACGCTGACTTGTGCTGCGAGGGGCGGGAAGTCCTGCCGCGGCCAGGTTTTGGTCATCTCGGCCTCGTACTGGGCGCCGGTCGAGGAGTTCGTCGCACCGGAGAGCACCTCGGGCGGGTACAGGTGCGCAGGCTGCCAGAGCAGTTCCCGCAGCCCCACCGGGCGCTTCGTCGCGGTCGCCGTCTTCATCATCTCGGCGGCCGAGTCCGCGTACCTCAGGCCGGTGCCGGCCAGGCCCAGCCCGAGAACCCCTGTCTGTTCGGCCTTTTGGTGGGCGGCCATCCGCACGGCGAGTTCGCAACCCGCCGAGTGGCCGAGCAGGAACACCCCGGCGCCGCGTGGACCGGTGCCCAGCACTTTCTCGACTGCTCCGTACGCCAGCGCGACGCGTTGCTCGGGCCGCTCCATCGCCTCGGGGTACGGGGCCGAACCGCCGTAGCCCGGCCGGTCCAGTGCCACGACGGTGAACCCCAGCGCGGCACCGGCTCGCAGCAGTGACAGCCGCGGATGCCCGGGACAGTCGAAATATGCTGCGGTGCTTGCCCCTCCGTGGAAGGCGACGACGACGGCGGTCGGGTCGTCGGGCGCTGCCACCAGCCCCGACATCGGCACGCCGTCGACGACGACGACACGCGGGCGGGGGCTGACCGTCACGATTCCGTCCGCATCAGGATCGCCCCACTCGGCGTCAGCCCGCCGCTGCTCACCACGGCGACGCGGGCGTCGCGGACCTGCCGCTCGCCGGCCTCGCCCCGCAACTGGGTGACCGCCTCGTGGATCAAGCCCATGCCGTGGGTGCGGCCGTGCGACAACTGACCGCCGTGGGTGTTCAGCGGGATCACGCCGTCGCGGGCGATCGCCTTGCCGCCGTCGAGAAAGTCTTTGGCCTCGCCGATACCGCAGAAGCCCAGCGCCTCCAGCCACGACAGGCAGTTGAAGGAGAAGCCGTCGTACAGCTCCGCGACATCGACGTCCTTCGGCCGCAACGACGTTCGAGTCCACAGGTGTGCTGCCTGCCCGAGCACCTGAGGCTCGTGGGTGAGCGTGCTCTGATCCCAGTCGGTGCGTTCGACGATCTGCGTGCCGACGGCCTCGAAGAGGACGGGTGTGCGCGGCATGTCCCTGGCGACGTCGACGGCGGAGACGACCACCGCGACGGCGCCGTCGCACGGCACGTCGCAGTCGTAGAGGCCGAACGGTGTGGTGATCATCCGCGCGCCCAGGTAGTCGTCCATGCTCATCGGATCGCGGTAGATGGCCGTCGGGTTCAGCGCCGCGTTCGCGCGCTGGTTCAGGGCGATCCAGCCGAGGGTCTCGCGCGTGGTGCCGTAGCGGTCGAAGTGCCGCTGGGCGTTCAATGCAAGCGTATGGGCCGCCGAAATGGCGCCGAACGGCATCTGCCAGCTGGAGGTGCGGGCACCACCGGGCGGAGAAGCCTTGCCCTCCTTCATCAGCTGCTGGAACGTCGCCTCCCACAATGTGCGGAAACACAGCACGTGGCGGGCCATACCGGTCGCGATCGCCATCATCGCGGCGATGACAGACCCGCCCGGCCCGAAGGTGTCCATCCCGCCGTTGATCCATGCCGGGTGGAGGCCCAGTGCCCCCTCGAGTGCGCTGACACCGCCCTCGCCCATGCCGGCGATGTCCAGCCCCGGGTAGGTGGACAGCCCGTCGATGTCGTCGAAGGTCAGTCCCGCGTCGGCGACCGCGGCTTCGCAAGCCTCGATCGTCAGCGACAGCGGCGGCACCATCAGCCGCCGACCCAGCCGCGACACGCCGATGCCGGTGATCGCCGAGCGTTCCTCGAACCGCTCGGTCGTCAGCGGCGCGCTGACGTGCTTGCCGAAGTCCTGCGGTGCGATCTCGTCCTCGGGCAGCGGACCGGTCTGGCCGTCCGCGCCGGGCCGGAAGACCGGCAGCCAGACATCCCCGGCCTTATCGGCGAGCTTCTCGAACGTGACCTCGACCAGCTGACCCAGCTCGAGTTCGTCGGGGTCGCAGTCGACGATGTTGGTGGTCAACCGAACTCGTGGATCCTCGACGACGGCGACCTGGGCCACCACGTACGGTGGCGGCAGGTCGGGGAAACCGAAGCGGTGGTTGACCGTGAACGCCGACAGCGTGGCCTTGCCGGACACCTCGCGCACACCCATGTTGCGGCTGCGGCAGTACCGGCACACCGGCTGCGGTGGGTGGATCAGCGCGGTGCAGTCGAGGCACTCCTGGATGCGCAGCACATTGTCGGCGCCCGCGGTCCAGAAGAATTCGTTGAGCACCGTCAGTTCGGGTAGCGGTCGGGTCACCGAACGAATCCCGAGATCGCCTCGCTGTTGTCGCCGGTGGTCGGTTGGGGCTCCGGGGCCTCGTGCGGCTGCTCGTGGACGGCGTTGTCGTCGGACGGCCGGTGCTCGCCCATGTAGATGATCGCGTGCACCGGACAGTCGAACAGCGCGCGCATCACCGCGTCGCGATCCTTCTCCGGCACCGTGCCGTCGCCGATGAGCGATGCGTATCCCCAGTCGTCGAGGGAGAAGTACTCCGGCGCGTGCTTGGCGCAGATGCCGAAGCCGTCGCACAGCGTCCGATCCAGCCGGATCCTCAAGCCGTCGCTCACGCTCCCACCGCCTCCACTTCGTAGGGCCGGACCTCGTCGAATTTCGCAGTCCGGCAGGCTTCGCAGTTGTCGGCGAGATGGCGGGCCACCGCTTGCGGGAACTGGCGCAACAGGCTCGCCGCGATGTTGGTGGCGCCGTCGAGAGTGCCGCAGGCTCCGCGGCCCCGCAGCACCACCGACCACCGCTCGAACCGCGTGACGTCCTCGTCGGTTGCGAGCCCGTCGCGCAGCGCCGAGGTCACCGCCGCCATCGCGGCAGTGCCGTTGAAACAGCTCCCGCACTGGCCGGCGTTCTCGCGGTCGAAGTAGGACATCACCGACGCGGCGACGGCGACTGGGCAGTCGTCGGTGAGGATCGAGATCGCCCCGCAACCCAGGCCGCTGCCCAGGCGGCGGATCGATTCGTGGTCGAGCTTCGCGTCGAGGACGTCTGTGTTGAGCAACCCGGCGAAATAGCCGCCCATCAATGCGCCGGTCACCGACTCCTTGTCCACCCCGTGTACCTGCAGCAGGTCGGAAAAGCTTGCGCCGTGCGGCATCTCGTAGAGCGTCGCGGGTCGGTTACCGCCGGTGATGGTGGCGAGGAACGTGCCCGGTGACATCGGCGTGCCCACCGACCGGAAGGCCTGTGCGCCGTGCTCGTGAATGAACGGCAGGTTGGCCAGCGTCTCGACGTTGCTCACCATCGTCGGCAGGCCGGCCACCCCTTCCTCGAACGGACGTGGCGGCTTGTCGGTGGGCTTGGCCTGCCCGCCGTTGATGCGCCGCACCGCGGCGGTTTCCTCACCGGCGACATAGCCCGGTTCGACGGTGACGACGGCGACCTCGGTGCCGTCGAAGGTGTCGGACGGGAGCTGGCCCAGTGCGGTGCTCACCGCAGCGGCACCCTGCTCGTCGGAGACGTACACGTAGGCGTGGCGCGCGCCGGCGACGGCGGCGGCCAGGCGCAGGCCGTCGAGAACGAGATGCGGGCGGTTGCGCAGTAGCCAGCGGTCCTTGATCGACGCCGGTTCGCCCTCTTCGCCGTTCGCGACGACGACCGTCTCAGATCCCCGTCGGTGTGCGTCACGCACGGTGCGCAGCTTGGTGCCGATCGGGAAGGCCGCACCGCCGCGGCCCAGCAGGCCGGACAGGTCGACCTGTTCGGCCAGCGACTCGGCGTCGGTGAGCGCCCGGTAGCCGCCGGCCTGCGCATAGTCGGCGTACTCCTCCGGGCCGGTCCCGGCCGGCCGCAACAGTCGCGGCGCGCAGTCCGGCCAGGCAACGACGGTGAGTTCGGTGGCGGTGGAGGTCATGTGGGGTCCTTGCGATCCGCGGATAGGCTGACGGCCATGAGGACTGCGGTGGTTCGCGTCGGGGTCGACCGCTCCGGCGAACTCGATCCCGCGCAGCTGCGCGACGGCGTCGCACGTCTGCGTGAGTTGGCCGGTGCGGTGGGCGTCGGCCTGGTGGAGAACGACCTGTCCGCCCTGCCGCCCCAGCGCCGCGAGGTCGAGTTGCTGATCGAAGGCGAGGATCCGGAGAATCTGACGCGCACCGCGGTGGAGCTGTGCACTCGAGCCTTTGACGCGTTCGGCACCACGCCGGTACCCGGGGTGGTCACGTTCATCAGTCGCGGCACCGACCACGACGCGCACGGTGTGCTCGCCGGGCTGGGACTCACCGGCGACATCGAGCGCGTGTCCGGCGATGACGGGTGGGACGTGGTGCACGTGACGCTGCGCAGGGCAGACCTCGTGCGCGTTCCCGAGAGCCGCGTCCACACCGCGCTCGAGGCGTCGCTCAACTGCGAGGTGCACATCCGCACGCGGTGAGTGGCGTCAATTGGCCCCAGCGCACATCCTTGTACGCGACACGCCGAGCTGGGCGTACAAGGGTGCGCGTCCCCTACTGACGTGTGGGCCCACGCGCTGGGCGGCCGTCCGCTCATCAACTGTCCAGGAACTTCAGGATCGCGGGCGCAGCCTGCACCCACGTGTCAAACATGTTGAACCGCTTGACCTTCCCGGAGGCACGGGCCTCGCCTGCGCGCTCCCACGCGTCCTCGGGCCATGGCGGGTCGATCAGCTGCGACCCCTTGATCAGGCAGCTCACCTCGAGCGACGTCCGCTTGGGGTGGTCCAGATCGTTCTCGCCGCCGCGGATGATCAGCGTCGGCACCTCGATGTTGTCGAACATCTCGTCCTCGACGCCCGGGATGGTCTGGCCCGGCTTGGGCACGAACGCGTTGAGCCAGCGCAGCATCAGCTTGAGGAACTGGTCCGGATCCTGGGCCAGAATGCGGTCCCGGTTGGCCGGGTTCTCCTCGATGCGCTGCTTCCACTCGTCGACGTGCGCGACCGCCTTCATGCCGGCGCCGCGCACCGCGAGGATGCTCGGCACGATGTAGTACGAACCCAACACGAAGGAGCCGTACACACCGCCGACGATGTTCCACACGACCAGTTTTCGGACGATCTCGGGGTGAAGCATGGTGGTCAGCATCGAGTCGCGGGCGCCGCCCGAACCGCCCGCGATGATGCACGGTCCGATGTCGAGGCCGGTGATCAGCGCGTGCAGCGTCTCGGCCCGCATGTGCGATTCGCTCTGACCGTAGAACTGGACGTCGGACTTGCCGCAGTTCGGCCGGTCCCACAGCAGCACGCGGTAGCCGCCCTTGACCAGTTCCAGCGCCAGCGGGCGCAGCCCCTCGATGTCCTTGCTGAATCGACCGCCAGGTGTGAGGGCGATGAAATCGCCCTCCTTGCCGAGGATCTCGTAGACGACGTTGCCGCCGTTGATCTCCATCGTCTTCTCGCCGCGCTTGAGCTTCGGGCCCGCGGACTCGGTGGTGGTCATGCCTGGACCAGCACCTCGTTGCCGACCACCCGGACCGGGTAGGTGCGGATGCTCCACTCCGGCTTCACCGCAGTGGTGCCGGTGGCCAGTTCGAAACCCCACTGGTGCCAGGGACAGTAGATGTACTCGAGGTCGCGGACCATCACGGAGTCCCCGGGCACGCTTTCGTCCACGATCGTGCGCCCGCGCGCGCGGCCCGAACATAGCGGACCGCCCTCGTGCGGGCAGTAGTTCGCGATCGCATAGAAGGTGCCGTTGACGTTGTAGACGCCGACCCCGTGGCGGCCGATCGGCACGAGTTTGTGCTTGCCCGGCGGGATCTCGTCGACCGTGGCGACGACATGCTCACGCCCCTGGGCCAGCCGGGGCGTCTTCTTCTGCTCGTCCAATTCAGAACACCCGCACCTGGCCCTCGAGGGCCGGAACCGTGTCGGGCAGGTGGTAGGTGGCGATGCCGTTGCGGAACATCACGGCCTCGCGGGCGTGCTCGGGCAGATGCTTGACCAGCCAGCGCGGATCGTCGAACGTCCAGTGCGGGTAGTCCGAGGAGTACAGCAGGATCTTCTCGCACTCCATCCACTCGAACGCGCGGGACAGTTCGGTCTTGTCCTCGGGATAGTCCAGCGGCTGGGTGGTGAACTTGATGTGGTCCTTGACGTACTCCGACGGCTTGCGCTTGATGTCCAGCCACGACTTGCGGGCCTCGTAGATCGCGTCCATGCGCCACATCAGCGGCAGGATCCAGGTGAAGGCGTGCTCCACCAGCACGATTCGCAGCGTGGGGAAGCGGTCGAAGAGCCCGTCGAACACCATGCTCATCACCTGGTTCGCCGCCAGCAGCGAGTAGGTGACCATGAAATCGTGGTTGTAGCTGGGGAATCCGACGGGCGGGATCGGCAGCTCCTCGTGATGGCTGCGCGACAGGTGGCAGCTCACCGTGATGTCGTGCTTGGTGGCGGCCTCCCACAGCGGGTTGTACTTCGGGTCGCCCCACGCCGGACGCGGCTCGGCCTTGATCAGGACCTGCGCCATGTAGGGGTGGCCGGCCCAGCGCTCGATCTCGCGGGCCGCGTCCTCGGGGGTTTCGATCGCGACGCAGATGGAACCGCGCCAGCGCTCGTGCCAGTTGTTCGTGGCGTCCAGCCAGTGGTTGGCCTGCCAGTCGTTGAGCGCGACGCTCATCGCGTGGTTGACCTCGGGGAAGCGCGCGGGGTAGGCCGCAGGCTCCAGCACCGCGACGTCGGCGCCGGCCTCCATGATCAGCTGCTTGAACGCCAGGTCCGGATCGCTGCCCGCGAAGTTGCCGTCCGAGGGGAAGGTGTCCACCCGCATCGCATAGGCGTGCGCGTAGTCCGGCGCGTCGTAGTAGATCTGATCGCCGATCTTGCGCGTCAGGAAGTACTTGCTGCGCCACGGTTCCGGGATGTACGGCGTCAGCTCGCCCGCCTTGGGCGTCGGATGCACGTCGGAGTCGACGCAGCGGATCGCCACCCGCTCGGCAGCCGGCTTACGCTCTGTGATCGTCACCGTCATCTTCGAACTCCCTGCCTTCTCGGATACCGCGTCTTCATTACTGTGCGCCGACCGCCGCCCCGACGTCTATGCCGTACAGTTGCGCGGCGTTTCGCCAGCACAGCTTGTCGCGCTGTTCATCGGAGAACGCGCTGGGCACCGTCGGGTCGTTGAGCTGCCAGTGCGGATAGCTCGAGCCGTACATCACCATGTCGTCCTTGCCGGTGAAGCCGAACCACTCGCCGGCGAACTCGACGTCACCCGGGCCGTCCATCGCACCCTGGACGAAGTACGTGTGGCCGGGCAGGTAGTCGCTCGGCATCTTCGGCGCCCACGGCGTCTGTTCCAGGTGCGGACGGCCGAAGCAGTCCATCCGCCACATGAACGGCGTCAGCAGGTCGGCCGCGCCGTCCGCCCAGACGAACTTCAACGTCGGCATCTTTTCGAATACCCCTTCGACGATGAGGTTCATCAGGTGGTACAGGTAATTCAGCGCCATGAAGCTGACGTAGTTCTCGTATGTCCTCGGCACGCCGGACGGGGTCGGCGCGAACTGCACGCCGGCGCCCACCTCGATGTGTACCGAGACGGGCAGGTTCGCCTCCGCGGCGGCCTCCCACAGCGGCCAGTACTGCGGCTTGCCGTACAGCTCGCGCGACTGCAGCGGGACGCCGACCTGGACCACCCGAGGATGATCGGCGTATTTCGCGAGCTCGCGCAGCGCGCCGGTGATGTCGTCGGGATTGACCCGGATGGTGCCCCGGTACCTGTCGGCGTAGACGTTGTCCTCGAGCCAGCGGGTGACCAGCATTTCGTTGTGCGCGGCCGCGATCGCGGTGCCGAGGTGCCGGTCGGGCATGATGCCGCGCGTCATCGGGTGCAGCACCGCGATGTCGACGCCGCGCTCCTCGAACAGCTGCCCGCCGACGAAGTCGGGGTCCGATCCGGGATAGCGACGCTCACCCTCGGTGCCCGGGGCGTACTCGCCGCCTGGTGCGCCGTACCAGTCCATCTCGTAGTCGGGGAAGCCGCGGCTCTTGAACGGCTCGCGCATGAAGCTGCGCAGGTCCTTGTTCGACTTGCTGAAGATGTGCACGCTGGCATCGATGATGGGCGTCGAGCTTCCGTCCGGGTGTTGCATCACCAAGGCTGTCCTCCGATGTCATCCGGCCGACGGCTGGCGCAGGGGAGCGCCGCTCGAGGCGCCGGACATTCCCAGTGTAAAGCGTTGTTCTTCAATATCAAGAATCCAGTTCTCTACGGAACGCTTAAGGAACGTGCAGGTCAGCGTAGGCGCTGGTCAACTGCACGACACCGGACCGGCGAAACGAGGTAGTCGATTCCAGAGAACGATTACAGCAGCTAAGGAGAATGTTATTCTCGTGCCACTGCGACTGTGTTCATTGAGCGGCCCCGGGAGGCTTGGTGTTACTGGAGTTCGACGCCGATCAGCGGCTATGGCAGGAGACCGTGCGTGACGCGGTGACCAAGCAGTGCCCGGCCTCGCTGGTCCGCGGCATCGCCGAGAACGGGGTCGATCCCGCACCGCTGTGGAAGACCTACGTCGACGCCGGGTGGACCGAGTTGACCGACCCCGAGAACGCCGTCGAACTGGCGATCGTGCTCGAGGAGTTGGGGCGCGCCACCGACCCGACCCCGTTCCTGGCGACGATGACCCAGTTCGCGCCGCTGGTCGGTGAGCGCTTCGACGCCCAGCAGGCCGGTACGGCCGTCTACGCCGGGGTGGCCGCGCACCGCGACGCCGAAGGATGGGTGCTCGACGGCACGGCCCATCACGTGCTGGACGGTGACCGCGCCGAGCGTCTCGCCGTCGTGACCGACGCCGGGGTGTTCCTCGTCGACGCGGAACAGGTGACCGCGCGGCGCAGTCCGGTGTTCGACCCCGTGCTGCACATCGCCGAGGTCACGTTCGCAGGCGTCCGGATCCCCGACGCCGATCGCGTCCCCGCCGCGGACGCCGAGCGGGCCCGCCACGTCGCGCTGACCGGGATGGCCATCACGATGGTGGGCGCCTGCCAGCGCATCCTCGACCTGGCGCTCGAACATGTGAAGCAGCGTCAGCAGTTCGGCGTCGCGATCGGCTCATTCCAGGCGGTGCAGCACAAGGCCGTTGACATGCACGTGGCGACCGAACGCGCCAGGGCGCTGTCGTACTTCGCCGCGCTGACCATCGCGGCCGACGACCCGCGCAGGCGACTCGCCGCGGCGATGGCCAAGGCGTCGGCGGGGGAGGCGCAGGCGCTGGTGTTCCGGCACGGTCTGCAACTCTTCGGCGCGATGGGCTTCACGTGGGAGAACGATCTTCAGTTCGCGTTGAAGCGCGCCAAGGCGGGCGAGTTGCTGCTCGGCGGCGCCGCCGAGCATCGGGAAGTCATAGCGAATGAATACAGGGCCCTCTGATGCAGCTGACTTTTGATTCCGACGTCGAGGAGTTCCGCGCCGAGTTCGGGGCCTTCCTCGACGAGCACCTGCCGTCGGAGGCGGACACCCTCGAGCGCCCGCGGTCGGTGTCGCACATGCCGCGGTGGGCGCGCGACTGGCAGCGGCTGTTGTTCGACAACGGCTGGCTGCTGCCGTCCCAGCCGCCCCAGTTCGGCGGGCGCAATGCGACCGTGCTGCAGCAGTTCGTCCATCTCGATGAGCTCTGCCGGCGGCGGATCTACCACAGCTTCAACCCGCAGGGTGTCAACATCGTTGCGGCGTCGCTGATCACGTTCGGGTCGGACGAACAGAAGCACCGCTGGGCGGTGCCGGTGCTCAAGGCCGAGCTCACCGCATCGCTCGGGATGAGTGAGCCCAGTGCGGGTTCCGACCTGGCCTCCCTGCGCACGCGGGCGGTCCTGGATGGCGACCACTTCGTGGTCAACGGACAGAAGGTGTGGACGTCGGGCGCCCACGACGCCGACTTCCTGCTCACCTTCGTTCGCACCGATCCCGATGCGCCGAAACACAAGGGCATCAGTGCCCTGATCATCCCGACCGACACCCCCGGCGTCGTGTGCCGGCCCTTCGCCGACATGACCGGCGAGGAGAACCTCGACTTCAACGAGGTGTTCTTCACCGACGCCCGAGTGCCCGCCGAGAACCTCGTCGGTCCGCTCAACGGCGGATGGGGCGTGGCCAATGGGTCGCTGGGCCACGAGCGCACGATGATGTGGCTGGGCTTCGCCGACCGGATCGACAACATGATCGCCGACTTCCGGCCGCAGGGTCCGGTCGAGCGTGACCAGTACGCGACCACGATCATGGATTATCAGGCGCTGCGGGCGATGGGGTCGGCGGCGCTCGCGCGGGCTTCGCGTGGCGAGATGGACACCGCGTCGGTGTCGGTGCTCAAGCTGTTCGGTTCGGAGGCCGAGCGTCAGGCCATGGAGAACGCGTTGGCGGCGGCCGGAGCCGACGGGCTGATACACCCGTCGACGTCGGGCCCCTACGAACACATGAACCTCGACCACTACTTCGCGAGCTGGTTCGAGCGGTATGCGCGCAGTTTCGGTGGCACCATCGCCGGCGGCACATCGGACATCCAGCGCAACATCATCGCCACGCAGGTGCTCGGCTTGCCGCGGCACTGACACCGGTGGCCGAAACGCTCGATATCGACCGGGGCCGACCCGGTGTCGTTGTCCTGCAACTGAACCGGCCCAGGCAGCTCAACGCGATCAACGAGGTGATGCGCGACGAGCTGACCGAGGCCTTCGCCGGGATCGCTTCGGACGCGTCGGTGCGCAGTGTGGTGTTGACCGGTGCAGGGCGCGGCTTCTGCGCGGGCATCGACGTGCGCAATTTCGGGCCCGGGATGCTGGAGGCCTCGGCACCGGCGATCGAGCGGATGCGGTTCCAGGAGGCGATGGCCGCGCTGCCCGAGGCGATCCGCGCGCTACCGCAGCCGGTGATCGCGGCCGTCAACGGGCCGTGCGTGGGCGCGGGCCTGGCGCTGGCACTCGCGTCGGACATCCGGATCTGTTCGCGCGCAGCATCCTTCGGCAATGCCGCGATCCTGCTCGGCCTGTCCGGCGCGGAAATGGGAATGAGCTATCACCTGCCGCGCATCGTCGGCACCAGCGTCGCGGCCGACTGGATGTTGACCGGCCGCTCGGTGTCGGCCGAGGAGGCCGACCGCCGCGGGCTGGTCAGCCAGCTCGTCGAACCCGACGGGCTGCTCGAGCGGGCGCTCGAACTCGCCACGACGATCGCCGGCCACTCGCCGCTGGGTGTGCAGTTGACCAAGCGCGCGCTGCAGGCCAACACCGATGCACCGCTCGACGCAGCACTCGAGTTGGAGAACCGCAGTCAGGTGCTCTCGCATGCCACCGACGAGGCGGCGCAGCGGCGGCGCAAGTGGTCGGAAACCTGAAGGCACGAAAGGACGGCCGATGGCCTGGGACTTCTCGACGGACCCCGAGTGGGCCGAGCAACTTGAGTGGGTCGAGCGGTTCGTGCGGGACGAGTGCGAGCCGATCGACTACATCGTCAAGGAGTCTCGCGACCTGGGCGACCCGGTCCGTCAGGCGCTGATCCCGCCGCTGCAGGAGATCGTCAAGGAGCGCGGGCTGTGGGCCACCCACTTGGGCCCGCACCTCGGCGGGCCGGGCTACGGGCAGGTGAAGCTGGCCCTGCTCAACGAAATCCTCGGCCGGTCGGAGTGCGCGCCGATCGTGTTCGGTTCACACGCGCCGGATTCGGGCAACAGTGAGATCCTCGCGCACTACGGCACCCCCGAGCTCAAGGAGCGCTACCTCGAGCCGCTGCTGGACAACCGCATCGTGTCGTGCTTTTCGATGACCGAACCGCATGGCGGCGCCGACCCGAAGGTCTTCACCACCACGGCCGTCCAGGATGGCGACGACTGGGTGATCAACGGCGAGAAGTGGTACTCGTCGTTCGCGTCGATGGCGTCGTTCATCATCGTCATGGCGATGACCGACCCGGATGCGCCTCCGTATCAGCGCTATTCGATGTTCGTGCTGCCGGGCGACACGCCGGGCATCAACGTGCTGCGCGACGTCGGGCTGGGTTACCAGCCGCTGGGTGGCGGCGGACGCGAGGGCTACGTCCGCTATGAGAACGTCCGGGTGCCCGCCGACCACATGCTCGGTCCCCGAGGCGGGGCGTTCGTGGTGGCGCAGACCCGACTCGGTGGCGGACGCATCCATCACGCCATGCGCACCGTCGGCCTGGTGCGGCGGATCTTCGACATGCTGACCGAGCGGGCGGTCTCGCGCTACACCCAGGGCGAGGTGCTGGCCAACAAGCAGATGGTGCAGGAGATGATCGCCGACTCGTGGATGGAGATCGAGGCGTTCCGGCTGCTGACGCTGCAGACCGCGTGGAAGATCGACAAGTACAACGACTACAAAGCAGTCCGCGCGGACATCTCGGCGGTCAAGGCGATGATGCAGAAAGTGCTGCACGACGTGTCGGCGCGGGCGCTGCAGTTGCACGGCTCGCTGGGCACGTCGCACGAGATGCCGTTCGTGCAGTACCTGACGGAGTCGTTCGTGCTGGGCCTGGCCGACGGCCCGACCGAGGTGCACAAGGTCACGTTGGCGCGACTGCTGCTCTCCGATGTCAAGCCGGCGCCGGACGTGTTCCCGTCCGAACACCTGCTGCGCCAACGGCAAGCCGCCGAGGCCAAGTTCGCCGACAAGCTCGCGGGCATTCCGCGCAACTGATCACGAAGTGAGGTCCCACAATGACGTGTGACGGCAAGGTGGCGCTGGTGACGGGCAGCAGCCGAGGGCTCGGCAAGGCCATCGCCCAGCGGCTGGCCGCCGAGGGAGCGACGGTGGCGCTGACCGCACGCACGCTGGAGCCCGACCCGAAATACCAGGGGTCACTCCGGCAGACGCATGACGAGATCCAGGCTGCGGGCGGAAAGGCGATCACGGTGGCTGCCGACCTGTCGCAGGGCGCCGACCGCGAGCGGCTCTTCGCCGAGGTGGTCGAGAAGATCGGGGCGCCGGACATTCTCGTCAACAACGCCGCCGTCACGTTCCTGCGCCCGCTCGACGGGTTCCCCGAGAAGCGGGTACGGCTGATGTTCGAGATGCATGTGATGGCCCCGCTGCACCTGACCCAGTTGGCGATCCCGGCGATGCGCGGGCGGGGCCGCGGGTGGGTGCTCAACGTAACGTCGGTCGGCGGGGACCTGCCGGACGGGCCGCCGTTCTCCGAGTTCGACCGCAGTGCCGGGTTCGGCGTCTACGGGACGGTGAAGGCCGCGTTGAACCGGCTGACGAAAAGCCTTGCGGCCGAACTCTACGACGACGGCATCGCGGTCAACGCCGCCGCGCCGACCCACCCGGTCGCCACCCCGGGGGCGGGCACGCTCGACCTCGCCAAGACCGACACCGAGGACATCTCGCTGATCACCGAGACGGCGTTTCAGTTGTGCACCGGCGACCCGAAGACGCTGACCGGTCGGATCGCGCACACGCAGTCTTTCCTGCGCGAGTTCGGCCGGCCGTGATGTGCGAACGAAAGCTGCGCGAGTGTGGTGTTGCGTTACGCCATTCAGCGAAATCGCGTGACTCAATCCAACACTCGGCGCAATGGCCAGGGTCGGCCGAATGAGAGTCCAGCCCGCGGCATACCTGCGCACCACGCTGCCGCTGGACCTCTCGGTGCTGCCGGGCCTCGACAACGGCCGCTACCACTCGATCTGGCTGCCCGACCATATGGTCAGCTTCTGGCCGGACTCCATCTGGACGTCCGAGTTCACCGATCTGGCCACGGTTTCGCCGTCACCGCACCGGCACCTCGACGGGATGGCGGTCGCGGCCGCCGCCGCGGTGCTGACCGAGAATGTGCCGTTGGCCACCAGTGTCGTCGACACCGTACGACGTCATCCGTCGCTGCTGGCCCAGAGCGCGCTGACCATCGACCACCTCGCCAAGGGCCGCTTCATCCTGGGTCTGGGCAGCGGCGAGACCGAGAACACGGTGCCCTACGGATTCGACTTCAGCAGACCCGTGAGCCGGTTCGAGGAAGCGCTGGAGGTCATCCGGCTGCTGTGGGAGAGCGACGGTCCCGTCGACTTCGAGGGCCGGTTCTACCGGCTCCAGCATGCACGCCTGGACGCCGAACCGTACGAGGGTCGGCTGCCGCGGATCTGGATCGGTGGCAGCGGCCCGCGCACCCTGGACATCGTCGGGCGCTACGCCGACGGCTGGTGGCCGACGGGCGCGTGGTCGCCGGAGGACTACGCCGAAAAGCTTTCCGCGGTACGGTCGTCCGCGGAGCGGGCGGGCCGCGATCCGGCGGCGATCACGCCGTGCTTCATCCAGGTCTGTGTGATGGGCCGTGACGACGCCGCCCTCGCCGAGATCCTGCGCGCGCCGCTGGTCAAGTCATTTCTCCTGCAGGTGTCGGCTGAGCTGCTGGGCAAGCTCGGCTTCGCGCACCCGATGGGGGAGAGCTGGCGGGGGTACCAGGACATCGATCCGGCCGTGCTGACTCGCGAGCGGATCATCGACTTCCTCGACCGCGTCGAACCCGAGATGGTGCTGGCGGTGGTGCCTCACGGCACCCCGAAGCACGTCGCCCACGTCGTCAAGCAGTACGTCGACGCCGGCTTGCGGGTGCCCAAGATCCTCGACTACGGGGCGATGGCCGGTCTGCAGTACGCCGCCGCCTCGGCGCAACACGTCCGGGACGCCGAGGACGAACTGCTGCGGCTGTGCGGAGACGTCCGGTGAGCGCGCCTCTGGCGGCGGCGGACATGCTCGCCAGGGCCGAGGCCGACACCGGCCTGAGCGACTACGGCGATCCGACTCTGCCCGAACGCTTCTCGCTGATCGTCGACCATCTCAACGCCGTCGGCCTGGACGCCGACGGGACGCGACGAGCGGCCGAGACGTGTCACTGGCTGCTCACCTCGCGGCTGGAATTCTTCGAAGACCGTCGCCGGTACCCGCTCGCCGAGGAGCTCGTCGAGCGGCCCATGTTCGTCACCGGCGAGCCGCGCTCGGGCACCACGCTGATGCATGCGCTGATGTCGGTGGATCCCGACGCTCGGGCACTGCGGTTCTGGGAGGTGATGTACCCGTCCCCGCCACCGGGAACGGTCGACGGTGACGACCCACGCCGCGCACGGGCCGACGCCGACTGGCGCGAGATCAACGCCAAGCTGCCGAAGTGGTTGCACAGCCATCCGTACAACGACATGCTGGGCGACGGTCTGCCGGAGGACGAACGCACCTGGGCGTTCGATTTCCGGGTGCTGACGCCAACGGCGTGGTGGCGGGTGCCGATGCCGACCGTCGTCGGCGGGTTGCCCACCGATCCGGTGGCGCAGTACCGAATCCACAAAGCGATGCTGCAGCAGTTGCAGTACCGCCGACCGCATAAGCAGTGGGTGCTCAAGGGCTTTCACGGCTTCCGGCTGGCGGAGTTCTTCGAGGCCTACCCGGATGCCACGCTGATGTGGCTGCACCGCGACCCGGTGCAGGTCGCGGCCTCACGCACGATGATGATGGCCGATATTCTCGAGGGCATCGTCGGACCGGTCGATCTGCATGCCGCGGCGAAGATGCATCTGCGGTTGACCCGCGAGAGTATCGCGAACACGATGACGAATCCGCTGGTGGACGATCCTCGGATCCTGCACGTGCGCTACACCGAGTTCGTGGCCGATCAGGTCGGCACGGTCCGACGTTACTACGAGTTCGCGGGTCGGCGACTGAGCGCCGAAGCGGAGGACGCGATGCGCGCCTATCTGTCGGCCAACCCGGGGGACCGGCACGGCAAGTTCCGGTACTCGACCTCACTGCTGACCGACATCGGCGAGGACCTCGACGGGTTACACGAGGAGTTTCGGCCGTTCCGTGAGCGGTTCGGGGTCGAGATCGAGAAGCGGGGTTGAGGTGACCGGGGTCGACGATCGGCTGTCGGTCCACAGCGTGACCTTCATGGGTGCGACGCTGCGCGAGATGGAATCGCACTGGCGGGCGCTCGGCGTCACCCGGCTGAGCCTGATCGACGCGCAACTGTCGGAGCCGGACCTGCCGAACATCATTGCCGGCGAGGGCTATTCGGTGGAGACGGTGTATCATCTGTTCTCGTCGCGTAACTCGCTCATGCCGGTCGTCGATGCGGCGGCCGACGTCGGCACGCGGGTGGTCTACATGCTGACCGGCGGGCGCGGCGAACTCACCTGGGAGGACGCCGCGGCGCGTTTCCGTGATGCGGTGTCACCCTGTGTGGAGGCGGCCCGCCAGGCCGGTGTGACGCTGGCGATCGAGAACGCGTCCAGCTTGTACGCCGACATCCATATCGCCCACAGCCTGCGCGACACGATCACCCTGGCGGAGATGACCGGCCTTGGCATCTGCATCGACCTGTTCCACTGTTGGGCCGAGGCCGGGCTGGCGGCGCTGCTGGACCGGGCGCTGCCACGAACTCAGGCGATCCAGTTGAGCGACTACGTGCTCGGCGACCGGGCGCTGCCCGCCCGCGCCGTGCCCGGCGACGGAGCCATCCCGATCGAACCGTTCCTCGCCGCGGCGCTGGAGTCGGGATACTCGCATCACTTCGACCTGGAACTGATCGGGCCACGCATCGAGGCCGAAGGACGACTGGAAGCCTCCCGCCGGGCATGTGCGGCGGTGTCGGCGATGCTGGAACGACTCGGCGGCTAGGAGCGGTGATGGGTTTCGGAGACGGCCCCGATGACGCGGCGCTGAAGTCCGCTTGGGGGCTCTTCTGCGACCGGTTG
The DNA here is from genome assembly GCF_039871645.1 of Mycobacterium sp. B14F4. Taxonomy (NCBI): domain Bacteria; kingdom Bacillati; phylum Actinomycetota; class Actinomycetes; order Mycobacteriales; family Mycobacteriaceae; genus Mycobacterium; species Mycobacterium sp. B14F4. Next base: position 209,524 of record NZ_JBDPMF010000006.1, read on the forward strand.
AAGGCGGCCGGCGAGCACGTGTTCAAGGAACACAATCCCGCGTCGGGCGTTCACCGCGTGGACGGGTTCCGGTTCCTGACACAGAATTTGGGTCAGGCCTTCGACCTGGCGCTGGAGACCCGCGACACGCGTTATCCGTTGATCCACACCTTCTGCCATCCGACCCGCAAGCTCGGCGGCGACAGCGCCGACTTCCTCTACCAGCAGGCCTGGATCGATGGGGCCTCGACCTACCGGATCACCGGCTCGCGGGGCACCGCCCGGTTCCTCAACATCACCGTCCAGGGGCCCCGCCGGAGCGGGCCGGCGGTGCTGCACGAACCGTTCGGCGACGTGCCGGAGGCGAATCTGACCGGTGCGGAATTGCAGACGACGGCCGACGGGAGCTTCGAGATCTTCGTCGGCGGCCCGCAACGGGATCCGAACTGGCTGCCCACCACGCCGGCATCGCGAAAGTTGTTCATCCGGCAGGGATTTGACCGCTGGGACGAGCGGCCGGCCCGCATGAGCATCGAGCGTGTCGACATGGAGTCACCCAAGCCGCTGCCGTCACCGGCGGAGACGGTCGCGGCCATCGAGTGGGCGGGGGACTTCCTGACCGGGATGATGGCCGACTGGCCCGAATACCCCTTCACCCACGGCGGGGTCGACGCCGAGCACCCGAACCGGTTCCCGGAGATCGCCTCCACGGACGCGGATGTGAAACGGGGCCGCGCGGCGGTGAACATGCATTGGCGGTTGGCGCCCGATGAGGCGTTGATCATCGAGTTCGACGCCCACGAGGGATTGTGGATGCTGACCAACATGGGCGCCTTCTTCACCAGCATGGACTATCTGTACCGGCCGGTCAGTTACACGCCGAGCCGCACCACGGTCGATTCGGACGGCCGGGTGCGGATCGTGCTGTGCCACGACGACCCCGGTTACCACAACTGGCTGGACACCCAGGGTTTCGAGCGGGGCAACGTGACGTATCGGCACATGCTCGAGGGTGAGCCGGTGCCGCTGAGCACGCGGTTGGTCAAGCGCGCCGACCTGGCCGACGTACTGCCGCAGGATACGGCGACGGTCACGGCGGCGCAGCGCACCGCGCTGATGTGGGAACGCTACCGCGGAGTTCGGCAACGCCATGACGGGTGAGGCCGCTAACGTTCCAGCATGACGGCAGACGTCGCACTGTGGCCGGCCCATCGGCTGGCCGAGGGCATCCGCCGTGGCGAGTTCTCCAGTCGCGAACTGCTCGAGTTGTACCTGGACCGCATCGATCGGCTCAATCCGTCGCTGAACGCCGTTGTCACGCTCGACGCCGACGGCGCTCGTCGTGCAGCGGACGCCGCGGACGCAGCCGTGAGCCGCGACGAGGTCGTCGGGCCTCTGCACGGGGTCCCGATGACGGTCAAGGACACCTTCGACACCGCGGGCCTCCGCACGACGTGCGGAGTGCCCGAGTGGGATCGGGTGCCAGAACACGATGCCGAGGCGGTAGGTAGGTTACGCGACGCCGGCGCGGTCATCTTCGGCAAGACGAATGTGCCTGCGATGGCCAGTGATTGGCAGACGTTCAATACCATTTTCGGCGTCACCAACAATCCGTGGGACACCTCGCGATCGACCGGTGGTTCCTCGGGTGGGGCGGCCGCGGCGGTGGCCGCCGGCATGACCGCGCTCGAACTCGGCAGCGACATCGCCGGGTCGATCCGGTTGCCGTCGAGCTGGTGCGGGGTGTGCGGACACAAGCCGAGTTGGGGCGTCGTCCCGCAGCGCGGTCATCTACCGCCGCCACCAGGCGCGCTGTCCAGCGTCGATCTCGGCGTGATGGGACCGCTCGCACGCGACGTGGCGGATCTCGAACTCGCGCTGAATGTGCTGGCCGGTCCGGCGTGGCCCGACATGATCGCGTGGCGTCTCGAACTGCCGCAGGCGCGGGCTTCGGCATTGAGCCGGTTGCGGATCGCGACCTGGCTCGACGATCCGGCGTACCCGGTGGAGCGCGACGTTGCGACCGTGCTGGATGGCGCGGTGGCGACGCTGGCCGATGCCGGAGCCGACCTGGTCGATGTCGCGCCACCGGTGAGCCTGCCCGAGGTGGTCGGGCTGCACATGCAGTTGCTCTACCCGCTGATGGATCAGTCGTCGACATTGCGCCACCGCGATTGGTTGGCCGCAAACGAGCGCCGCGAGCAGATTCGAGCCCGGATGCGAGACTATTTCCGTCAGGTCGACGCACTGCTCATGCCGGTGGCCATGGTGCCCGCCATCGCGCATGATCACCTGGAGCCGATGACCGACCGGGTGCTGACACTGTCCGGCGGAACCCGTTCGTATCTGGATCTTTTCGGCTGGGTGGGCCTGCCGACGGTGGCCTACCTTCCGGCCACGGCGGTGCCGGTCGGGCGCACCGCGAGCGGGCTGCCCGTCGGCATCCAGGTCGTCGGACCGTATCTGGAGGATCGGACCACGTTGGCGATCGCCCGAGGCATCGAGCGGGTGCTGGGTGGGTTCGTCCCGCCGCCGGGGGCGTGAGGCCCTAGAGTCGCTGCAGCAGGAACGTCCAGAACTGGTTTCCGGGCGGACCGTTGAAGCACCCGACGTTGTACCGCGAGTCGATGGTTCCGAACAGCGTGACTTCGTCCCATGAGTAGGTCTCGCGGGTCGGCATGCTGTGGCCCGGGCAGCGCAGGCCGTCGGGAACGTCGATGGTCATGGTGTAGCGGCCGTTGACCAGTTGCGCGTACCCCTCGTAGTACTCGTAGAACTTCAGCCGCGGTCTCGCGACGGCATAGACGCAGTCGGGTTGCTTGTCCGGGAAGCAGTTGTACACGGTCCACGTCCAGGACGCCTGCGTGTACCTGTTGGTCTGGAGGTCGTAGTTGCCCAGAACCATCATGGCGTTCGCAGGCGGCGGTGCGACGGCGCCCGCCGCCATCATGATCGCGGCCGCTGCGACGAAGATCTTGAAGCGCTTCACCGTCGGTCCTCCCAGTACCCCGCCCGTGCTCATCAAATCATTTCGCCGCCGCACGCGAGTGCGATTCAGTCGATGACGGCGGCTTCTTTGCGCTCGGTGATCGGCCGAGCGAGTTCCTGCTCGTCGCAGATGCGCTGCAGCTTCTCCAGCGTCTCGTCGAGTCCGGGGCCCAGCGGCTTGCTCGGGGTGAACGTCGCGGGCAGGTGCTTCATGCCCTGGATGACGCCGATGGTCTCGTAATGCTCGGTGCCCTCAGGGTCGCACACGAAGTCGGGCATCCGGTCCAGCACCGCGGTCACCATGGACTTGAACACGGTGCGTGCCACGTTGGATCCGACGCAGCGGTGCACGCCGATTCCGAAACTGAAGTGGCGGTTGCCCTTTCGATCCATCATCAGCTCGTTGGGCTTCTCGAAGACCGACGGGTCGCGATTGGCCATCGCCCACGAGATCCAGAGCCGCTCACCCTCCTTGAACCGGGTGCCTTCGACCTCCACGTCGTCTGAGAACGTGCGACCGTCACCCGGCGCGGGCGTGAAGAAGCGCAGGAACTCCTCGGTGGCCGCATCGAGAAGGGCGGCGCGCTCGCGGCTGAGCAACTCGCGCTCCTCGGGGTGCTCCGAGAGCCACTCGAGCGAGTGCGCCGTGAGCGCGGTCGTGGTGTCGAACCCGCCGCCGATGATCAATCCGAGGTTGCCCAGGATCTCCAGATCGGGCGCCGGTTCGCCGTCGATGCGAAGTTGCAGAAGCGCGTTCACCAGACCCGGCCGCGGGTTTTCCCGCACCTCCATCATGGTATTGATCATGTCGATGCCCATCTGCCGGTTCATCTCGGCGACGCGAGCGGCGTCGGGCGAGTGCTCCGGCGTGGACACCGACAGGTGCGCCGGTTCGCTGTAGACCGGCCACTTCTTGAGCTCGATGCCCATCATCGCCAGGGTGAGGACCGCGGGCACGATGTTGGCCAGGTCGTCGACGAAGTCGATCCGACCCGACTCGATCTTCTCGTCGAGTGACGCCCGCACGATCTCGTCGACGAACGGCTTCCACCGCTTGACCGCGGCGGGGGACAGGTACGGGTTGAGCGTCCCGCGGTAGATGCTGTGTTCGGGCTCGTCCATCTCCAGGATGCCGCCGCGGACCACCGTGGCGCGCTGCGCCTTCGGGATGGTGATGCCCTGGTAGGGAGTCTCGCCGGTGAGGTCGTGGTGGTTGGAAACGGCTGGGCAGCGCGCCAACTCGAAGACGTGGTTGCTGTCCGCGGCCACCCAGTGCCCGCCGTAGGTGTCGCTCCACGCCATTGGGCACCGGGACTGCATCTCCTCGGTGATCTTCTCGAACTGCAGCCGGTATTCCGGTGTGTGCCGGTCGAAGTGGTACCTGTTCTTCTTGCGGTCGTCGTCGGTCGCGACATCGTTCTCGGCTCTTCGCGCGAGCGGCTCATCACCGTCGATGGTCACTGCGTGTCTCCTATTGCTTCCTTGGCGGCCTGGGTAAGCGGCACGTCATTCGATGACGATGGCCTGTTCCGGGCACGAGTGGGCGGCCTCTTTGACCAGCTCCTCCTGATCGGGGGGAACGTCCTCGGTGACCGCCGAGGCATGGCCGTCGACGTCGTCGAGGACGAACATCTCGGGTGCGATCATCGAGCACAGGGTGTGGCCCTGGCAGCGTGAGCTGTCTACCGAAACCCTCACTGACCTATATCCTTTCGGCTCAGTTGTGGTAGTCGTACCACTTGAGGTAACCGCCGGCGTCGACGCGCAGCTGTGCACCGGTGACGAAGCGCGCCTCGTCAGAGGCCAGCCACAGCACCGCGTTGCTGATGTCCTCGGGTTCGACCCACGGCACCTTCATGGCCTGCTGTACGTAGAACACCGGCTCGGCGTCCTTGAGCTCGGGCTTCTCCAGATCGGGCCGGAACGACTTGTACATCGGCTCGCTCTGCAGCATGTTGGTGTTGCAGTTGGTGGGATGCACCACGTTGGCCCGGATGCCTCGGGGCGCAAGCTCGGTGGCGAGGTCGTGGACGTAGGCGGACAACGCGCGCTTGGAGTGCACGTAGGCCATGCCGCCGGGATCGTTGCCCGGATCGTTCTTCTGGTGCGTGTCCATCAGCGCCGCGGTGGAACCCGTCGCGATGATCGACGCGCCCTCCTTGAGGTGCAGCAGCGAGACCTGGATGGCGTTGATGGTCCCGATCAGGTTGGTGTTGATCACGTCGATCCAGGCTTGCAGCGGCGGTTGGCCTTTCATACCGGCCACGCCCGCCTGCGCGACGACGATGTCCAGCCCGCCGAGTTGGGCGATGCCGTCCTCCAGCGCGGTCTTGAGCTGGCTGGCCTCCCGCACGTCCGCCTTCGCGGTGACGGCACGCCGACCGGTCTTCTCGATCAGCGCGGCGGTCTCCTCGAGATCCTCCGGCGTGGCCATCGGGTAGCCGATGGTGGAGATGTCCTCGCAGAGATCGACGGCGATGACGTCAGCGCCTTCTTCGGCCAGCCGAACCGCGTGGCTGCGACCCTGCCCGCGTGCCGCACCGGTGACGAATGCGACCTTTCCCTGTACGCGTCCCACTGCTGATCCTTTCCTGTTGCCCTGGCTCGTTACGTGTTCCGGCCGCCGTTGACGCCCAAGATCTGTCCGGTGATGTAACCGGCCTCCTCGGAGACCAGGAACGCGCACGCGGCCGCGATGTCCTCCGGCCTGCCGATCCGGCGCACCGGCGTCGAGTCGATGTTCTTCTGCACAACCAGATAGCCGCGTTCCTCCGACTTGCGCAGCATGGGGGTGTCGATGAACCCCGGCGGCACCGCGTTTACGGTGATGCCGGCGGGGCCGTATTCGAGCGCGAGGGACTTGGTGAGCCCGTTGACCGCCGACTTGGCCGCCACGTAGGACGACATGTAGGGCTGTCCGGAATGGGTGCTCGACGACGAGATGTTGACGATGCGGCCCCAGCCGGCCTCGATCATGTCGGGCAGCACGAGCTGGATGCAGTGGAAGACGCCGTTGAGGTTGACGTCGATGACGCGCTGCCAGTCCTCGAACTTCAGATCAGTGAACCGTTTGAACTTCTCGAGTCCGGCGGCGTTCACCAGAACCGTCACGGGCCCGAGCTGCGCCCGCACGGCGCCCAGCGCCTCTTCGACTTGCGCCCGATCGGTCACGTCGGCGGTGAAGGCGAACTCCGCGTCCGACGGGTTGATGTCGATGGTGGCCACGTGCATGCCGTCGGCGCGCAGGCGGTGCGCGACGGCCAGTCCGATGCCGGATCCGCCTCCGGTCACGACGGCGTTCTTCATGCCTTCGGTTGGCCCCTGCCCGTCAAGAATCATCCTTCCGATTATGAGAACCGTACTCTCGTGTACTGCAATCTAGCAAGACACAAGGGCTCCACCATTCCCACTGATGAGACGTTCGACGGACGATTGTCGCACCGTAAATCCCAGGCAGTGGCAGTTCCGACCATTTCCTTGAGTTCTCTGTAGGCGAATGTATGATTCGCCGGTGATGAGAATGAAGTTTCCATCACAGTAGCAACACCGGCAACTATTGCTGAGGAGGATGATGCAGGAAACGACCACCATCTCGGAGGCAGCGGCAACGGATACCGCGTCACGCGGTGTCGATCGGCGGCTGCTGATCGGCGGACAGCTGCTCGAGACCTCTCGTTCGTTTCCTTCCATCAATCCCGCGACCGGTGAGGTGCTCGGTCATGCGCCGGACGCCACGGTCGCCGACGCCGAAGCGGCCGTCGCGGCGGCGCGCCGGGCGTTCGACGAGACCGAGTGGTCGACCGACACCGAGCTACGCATCCGCTGTCTCGAGCAGTTCCACCGGGCACTGGTCGAGCATCGTGACGAACTGGCCGCGCTGACCATCGCCGAGGTCGGTGCCACCGAGGCGCTGTGCCAGGGTGCGCAACTGGACCAGCCGATCGAGATCGTGCGCTACTACGCCGACCTGCTGAAGAGCTATCCGATGACCGAGGACCTCGGCAACATCGAGAGCCGCGGCATGCAGCACCACCGCTGGGTCGAGAAGGAAGCCGGCGGCGTGGTGGCGGCCATCATCGCCTACAACTATCCCAACCAGCTGGCGCTGGCCAAGCTGGCGCCTGCGCTGGCCGCCGGCTGCACGGTGATCCTCAAGTCCGCGCCGGACACTCCGCTGATCACGCTCGCACTCGGTGAGCTGATCGCCAACCACACCGACATCCCCGCCGGCGTCGTCAACGTGCTCAGCGGAGCCGACCCCGAGGTCGGCGCCGCCCTGACCACCAGCGCCGACGTCGACATGGTGACCTTCACCGGATCGACTCCGACGGGCCGCCGGATCATGGCGGCCGCCAGCGACACACTCAAGAAGGTCTTCCTCGAACTGGGCGGCAAGTCGGCGGCGATCGTGCTCGACGACGCCGACTTCGGCACGGCGGCACTGTTCAGCGCGTTCAGCATGGTCTCGCACGCCGGCCAGGGCTGTGCGCTGACGTCGCGACTCCTGGTGCCCCGCAAGCACCACGACGAGATCGTCGAGATGGTCAAGAACAACTTCGGCATGGTGCGCTACGGCGACCCCGCCGATCCCGGCACCTACATGGGGCCGCTGATCAGCGAGAAGCAGCGCGACAAGGTCGACGGCATGGTCCAGCGCGCCGTCGATGCCGGTGCCACGCTGGTCACCGGCGGCGAGAAGGTCGACCCCGGCTATTTCTATACGCCGACGCTGCTGACCAATGTCGACCCGGACAGCGAGATCGCCCAGGAGGAGGTGTTCGGGCCGGTGCTGGTCGTCATCGCCTACGACGACGATGACGACGCGGTGCGGATCGCCAACAACTCCATCTACGGGCTGTCCGGTGCGGTGTTCGGCAGCCAGGAGCGCGCGTTGGCGGTCGCCCGGCGCATCCGAACGGGCACCTTTTCGATCAATGGCGGCAACTACTTCAGCCCGGACAGCCCGTTCGGCGGATACAAGCAGTCGGGCATCGGACGCGAGATGGGCATCGCCGGACTAGAGGAGTTCCTCGAGTCGAAGACCTTCGCGACGGTCGTCCGATGAGCGCTTGCGCGAAGAGGGGAGCACACGGATGAGCGCTTGCGCGAAGAGGGGAGCACACGGATGAGCGCTTGCGCGAAGAGGGGAGCACACGGATGAGCGCTTGCGCGAAGAGGGGAGCACACCGATGAGCAGGCCGCTGGACGGCATCCGCGTCCTCGAGGTCGCGATGTACGGCTTCGTTCCCTCGGCGGGCGCCGTGCTACGCGAGTGGGGTGCCGACGTCATCAAGGTCGAACACGCCGTCACCGGTGATCCGCAGCGCGGACTGCGGCAGACCGGGCTGTTGCGCGTCGAGGGCGACCCCAACCCCAACATCGAGCACGCGAACCGCGGCAAGCGCAGCATCGGCCTGGACATGTCGGTACCGGAGGGCAAAGAGGTCCTGCTGGAACTGGCCCGTCGCGCCGACGTCTTCCTGACCAGCTTCCTGCCCGGCCACCGGCAGAAGTTCGGCATCGACGTCGACGACATCCGTGCGGTGAACCCGAAGATCATCTACGCCCGCGGCAGTGCGCTGGGCCCGCGCGGTGAAGAGTCCGTCAAGGGCGGCTACGACATGACCGCGTTCTGGTGCCGCGCCGGCACGGCGGCCACCATCACGCCGCCCGGCACGCCCGGCATGGTCGGACCGCCCGGCCCGGCCTACGGCGACACCATCTCCGGCACGAACCTGGCCGGGGGGATCGCGGCGGCGTTGCTCAAGCGCGAGCGCACCGGCGAGCCGTCGGTGGTCGACGTGTCGCTGCTCGGCAGCGGGCTGTGGTCGCTCGGGCACACCGTCGCGCTGACCAAGCACCTCGGCCAACGGATGGAGGCGTTCCCGCCCGGGGTGCACGGATCGCCGATCAACCCGCTCGTCGGGCTGTATCCGACCGCCGACGATCGCTACATCTCCTTCGTGATGATGCAGCCCACCAAGTTCTGGGCCGACGTGTGCAAGCACATGGACCTCGACGACCTCGCCGACGATCCGCGGTTCGCGACTGCGGAGTCGATCGCCGAGAACACCGAGGCGGCCGCGGAGATCCTCAAGGAAGCGATGTCCAAGCGGCCGCTCACGGAATGGAGTGAGCGGTTCGCGACGCTGCTGGGCCCGTGGGCGCCGGTGCAGGACACCCTGCAGGCCGCCGAGGACGCGCAGATCCGCGCCAACGAGTACATGGTGCAGGCTGGCGAACTCGAACTGGTCGCGAACCCGGTGCAATTCGACGTCAGCGCACCCCACACCGGCCCCGCTCCGGACTTTGCGGAGCAAACCGACGAAATCTTGCTGGAACTCGGCTTGGATTGGGACCGCATCATCGAGCTCAAGACGGCCGGCGCCGTCACCTAGGTTCGAAAGAGAGTCACCGATGCCCTACGTCGCGTCGATCGGCACGTACCTGCCGTGTTGGGGGGACCCCCGGCGCCGCGTGCCCGGCGATGACGAAGACGCGGTCACCCTTGCCGTCGAGGCGGGCCGCGCGGCGCTGATCGCCAGCGGCGCGGTCGAGCGCGTCGTGCTGGTCAGTCGTGATCTGCCGCTGCTCGACAGCAGCAATGCTGCGGTGCTGCTCGCCGGTCTCGGGCTCGATCCGGAACTCGAGGTCGACGAGCGACTCGGCGGGGCGCCCGCGACACTCGACGCCGTCAGCTCGGCCAGGCCGCGAACGCTGATCATCGGCACCGACCTCGAGCCCGCGGGCGCGGCCGCGATCCTGACCGCCGAACGTGGCCTGCAGGTGCGGACGGCCGCGCGGGTGGCCCGCAGCCTGCCGGTGCGGACCCGCAAGGCCACCGGGGACGTGCACGACTACGGCGACCCCCGCCTCCTCCACGAGCGGGGACTGATCGCCTCGCTGGAAGCGGCCTGGCTCGACACCCCGGCTGCCGTGGCCGGGGTCGATCACGCTCGCGCAAGCGAATTGACCCTCGGCGACGCGCCCCCGCTGCCGACAACGGGCGCGAGCTCGGGATTGTTCGCACTGGCCGGTATGGCGGAGCGAGATACGACGGGGCCGTTGGTCGCCGTCGAACAAGCCAGCCTCTCGGGCATCACAATCATCGGCGGTGTCGCCGAGCTGCACCGGCGCGAGCCGGCAGCGCGCCCCCTGCCCGACGGGACCGTCATCGGCGATGCGGAGATCCCCATCTCCCTGGCGGCCTACGAGCGCGCGTTCGAAGCCAAAGTGCGTTGGGAAGCAGGTCGTTTCGCCGATTCCGACGAGCTGGACTTCCCGCCCCGTTACCGATTGGCCGACGACGGCACGCTGTCCACCGGCTACGAGCTGATTCCGCTGCCGCGCACGGCAACGGTCTACACCGAGACGACGGTGCACCTCCCGGTGCCGGGCCTGCGTTCGCCGTACTCTCTGGTGATCGTCGAGCTCGACGGCGTCGGGGTGCGCGCGCTGGTGAAGGTCACCGGTGCGGAGCCGGGCTCGGTCGACATCGGCACCCGCGGACGCCTGGCGCTGCGCAGGGTCGCGGTGCGGTCCGGGGTGCCGGACTACGGATACATGTTCGAACCGGAACCGGTGGCGGCATGAGGGGCCGCGCATGAGGAAGGTGGCGATCGTCGGCGCCGGAATGACCGCGTTCGGCGAGCATTTCGCACTGGGGTTGAAAGACCTTCTGCCCATGGCCTTCTCCGAATGCGCCGCCAGTGTGGACAAGGGCTTGGCGAAGTCGGATCTGCAAGGCGCCTGGTTCGGTGCGATGGGTACCGCCGACGGGTTTCCGGCTGGAATCCTCGCGGACAGCCTGGGATTGCCCGACCTGCCGGTCACCCGCGTCGAGAACTCCTGTGCCACAGGCAACGACGCGATTCGCAATGCCCTGTTCGGTATCGCCTCGGGGGCCTACGATGTCGCCTTGGTGATGGGCGCCGACAAGCTGCGCGACACCACGTCGCGCGACATGCTGTGGAAGTGGGAGGCGATGGCCCGCGACATGGCGTGGGACTACCCGCTCGGGGTCGTCTCGCCCGCCGGCTTCGCGCTGCACGTGCGGCGGTACCTGCACGAGTCGCCGGCGACGCGTGAACACCTGGCCATGGTCGCGGTGAAGAACCACCGGCATGGCGTGAAGAACCCCAAGGCGCGACTGCGCTTCGAGATCACCATGGAGCAGGCGCTCGAGGCGCCGATCGTCGTGACGCCGTTCGGGCTCTACGACTGCGCGCCACAGAGTGATGGCGCGGCGGCCCTGGTGCTCGCCGCGGAAGACGTCGTCGACCAGTTCACGAACCGTCCGGTATGGATCCGTGGGGTCGGCCTCGGCCTCGACTCCGTGATGCACCAGCACAAGGCGGACATGACGACGTTCCCGGCGACAACACGCGCCGCCAAACAGGCTTTTGAGATGGCCGGTCTTGTTTCTAGCGATGTTCATGTGGCGGAAGTTCACGATTTCTTCACGGGCATCGAGCTGATCAGCTATGAAGATCTGGGATTCGCCGAGAGGTTCGGGGGCCACAAACTCGTCGAAGCCGAAGTCACGACTGTCGGCGGAGGGTTGCCTGTGAACCCGAGCGGAGGGCTGAAGGCCAAAGGGCATCCGCCCGGCGCGACCGGTGTCGCGCAATGCGTCGAACTATTTGCACAACTTCGCGGTGAAGCCGTGAACCAAGTGGACGGTGCCCGGATTGGCCTTGCTCACAACATCGGCGGACCGACGGCGGTCGCGGCGGTGACCATCCTGGAAGGAGACGGCTGTGGCGCGGGGTAGTGGGCCGGAGCGGTGGACCCCGGGCCTACCGCAGATCAAGAATCTGACGGGGCCGATGCAGGCGGTGGGTGGATTGTTCGCCATGTCGGCCGATGCCTTCAGGTTTATCTTCCGTCGGCCGTTTCAGTGGCGTGAGTTCCTGGAGCAGTCGTGGTTCGTCGCGAAGGTCTCGCTGGCGCCGACGGTGCTGGTGGCGATTCCGTTCACCGTCCTCGTCTCCTTCACGCTGAACATTCTCCTGCGTGAGTTGGGGGCAGCCGACCTCAGCGGTGCCGGTGCTGCGTTCGGAGCGGTGACGCAGGTGGGTCCGTTGGTGACGGTGCTGATCGTGGCCGGAGCGGGCGCGACGGCGATGTGTGCCGATCTGGGATCGCGGACCATTCGCGAGGAGATCTCCGCGATGGAGGTGTTGGGCATCGACCCGGTGCAGCGGTTGGTGACGCCGCGGATGCTGGCCTCGGGCCTGGTGGCGCTGCTGCTGAACAGCCTGGTCGTCATCATCGGGATCCTGGGCGGCTACACGTTCTCGGTGTTCATCCAGGACGTCAACCCGGGAGCCTTCGCGGCGGGCATCACCCTGTTGACCGGGGTGCCCGAGATGATCATCTCGTGTGTCAAGGCCCTACTCTTCGGGTTGATCGCCGGTCTGGTCGCCTGTTACCGCGGCTTGACCGTATCCGGAGGCGGGGCGAAAGCGGTGGGCAACGCGGTCAACGAGACGGTGGTGTACGCGTTCATGGCCTTGTTCGCGGTCAACGTGCTCGTTACGACGGTCGGCATCCACATGGCGACGGAGTGAGCGGGGGTTATCGATGGGTACCTTGACGGTTCTCCGCAGCAACTACCCCCGCCTCGCGCGGGGCGTGCGCCGGCCGGTCGACTGGCTCGGCAACGTCGGCGACCACATGCTGTTCTACCTGAGGGCGCTTGGTGGAGTGCCGCACGCAACGGTGCACTTCCGAAAGGAGATCATCCGGTTGATCGCCGAGATCTCCATGGGCGCGGGCACCTTGGCGATGATCGGCGGCACTCTCGTGATCGTCGGCTTTCTGACGCTGGCCGCGGGCGGAACGCTGGCGGTACAGGGCTTTTCCTCGCTGGGCGACATCGGGATCGAGGCCCTCACCGGATTCCTCGCCGCGTTCATCAATGTGCGCATCGCCGCTCCCACGGTCGCCGGCATCGGATTGGCGGCCACATTCGGCGCCGGGGTGACCGCGCAGTTAGGAGCGATGCGCATCAACGAGGAGATCGATGCGCTGGAAGCGATGGCCATTCGGCCCGTCGAGTACCTCGTTTCCACGCGGATCGCGGCGGGCATGATGGCGATCACCCCGTTATACGCCATCGCGGTGATCCTGAGTTTCTTAGCCAGTCAATTCGTTACGGTGATGCTGTTCGGCCAGTCCGGCGGTTTGTACGACCACTACTTCGATACATTCTTGAACCCGATCGATCTGTTGTGGTCGTTCCTGCAAGCGGTGTTGATGGCCATCACGATCCTGTTGGTGCACACCTATTACGGCTACTTCGCCTCCGGCGGGCCATCCGGCGTGGGCGTAGCTACCGGTAACGCGGTGCGCACTTCACTGATCCTGGTCGTGACGGTCACGCTGCTCGTGTCTTTGTCCGTCTACGGTCGCAACGGCAACTTCAACCTGTCGGGATAGGGGAGCCTAGGTGAAGGGTAGCGCGGTACGCCCGCTGACAGGCTTGGCCATGATCGTGGTCATCGGCCTGATCATCGCGCTGGCCATCGGTCTGTTCGCCGGGACTTTCACACAAACCGTTCCGGTGACGGTCGTTTCGGACCGGGCCGGCCTCGTGATGAACCCCGACGCCAAGGTCAAGATGCGTGGCGTCGAGGTCGGCAGGGTGGAGACGATCGAGCAGCGGCCGGACGGCAAAGCAGTTCTTCATCTGGCCCTGAATCCGTCGCAGATGCACCTCATTCCGTCCAATGTGGGGGTCGACATCGAGTCGACGACTGTCTTCGGTGCGAAGTTCGTCCAATTTCTGCCCCCGGAGGATCCCTCGCCGCGTGAACTGCAGAAGGGACAGGTGATCGAGGGCCGGCATGTCACCGTCGAGATCAACACGGTGTTCCAACAGCTTGTGAACGTGCTCGACAAAATTGATCCCGCCAAGTTGAACGAGACGTTGGGTGCGATCGCGTCAGCCTTCGACGGCCGCGGCGACAAATTCGGCCAGACATTGGTGGACTTCAACGCGCTACTCGCCAAGATCGACCCGAGCCTGCCGAATCTGGCTCGTGACATCGAGGCCTCCGTACCCACGCTCACCGCCTACGGTGACGCGGCGCCGGACCTCCTCTCGGTCCTGCAGAGCTCGACACAAATCAGCAATACCATCGTCGACCAGCAGCAGAATCTCGACGAGTTCCTGATCAGCGCAATCGGTCTGGCCGACATCGGCAACGAGGTGATCGGCGGTAACCGCGAGGCGCTCGGTAATGTGCTGGAGAATCTGGTGCCGACCGCCGAATTGCTGAACCTCTACAAGAAGTCGCTGTGGTGTGGCATCGGCGGCCTGATCCCCTTCGCGAAGTCGCCACCACAGTTCTCGGGCATCTTCGTCTCGTCCGGCCTGACGCTGGGAACGGAGCGTTACCGATATCCCGGCGACCTACCGAAGGTCGGCGCGAAGAGCGGTGGTCGTGACTACTGCAAGGAACTCGGTCTGCCTGAATTGCCACCGGAATTCACGCCGCCGCAGATCATCGGGGATGTCGGCACCAATCCGGCGCAATACGGCAATGCGGGCATCCTGCTGAACTCTGAAGGGCTCAAGAACTGGTTGTTCGGTCCACTCGACGGGCCCCCACGCAATACCGCACAGATCGGAATGCCGGGATGACGCGATCAACGGGCACGCTTATCAAGCTCGGGATCTTCGCGCTGATCATGGCGATTCTGACCGGATTCCTGTTCCTGGTCTTCAGTGACTCGAGGACCGGGTCGGCAGAAGAATATTCGGCCGTCTTCGAAGACGCGTCGCGGCTGAAAGCCGGCGAAAGCGTGCGCATCGCCGGTATTCGAGTGGGCACGGTCAAGAGCGTGTCGCTGCAGGCCGACAGAACGGTCCTCATCAAGTTCGACGCCGATGAGAACACGAAGCTGACCACCGGCACCAAGGCCGCGATCCGCTACCTCAATCTGGTCGGAGACCGGTATCTGGAACTGATCGACACTCCGGATTCAGCGAGGATTCTGCCGGCCGGCGCCCAGATCCCGGTTGATCGCACCGCGCCGGCACTCGACCTCGATCTGCTGCTCGGCGGCCTCAAACCGGTTATCCAAGGCCTCAATCCGGAAGACGTCAACGGTCTCACCACATCCCTCGTCCAGATCCTCCAGGGTCAGGGTGGGACCCTGGAATCGCTGTTCTCGAAGACGTCATCGTTCACCAACTCGCTCGCCGACAACAACCAGGTGATCGAGCAGTTGATCGACGAACTGCGAACGGTGCTGGACACGCTCTCCAAAGACGGTGACGAGTTCTCCGGCGCGATCGACCGGTTGGATCAACTGATCGCAGGACTGTCCGCGGACCGCGATCCGATCGGCACGGCCATCGAGTCGTTGGACAACGGAACCTCGTCGCTGGCAGATCTTCTCGGCCGGGCCAGGCCGCCATTGAACAACACGATCGACCAGCTGAACCGGCTCGCGCCGCTGTTGAACACCGATCTACCGCGGCTGGACGCCACCATCCAGCGGCTGCCCGAGATCTACCGCAAACTCGCGAGGGTGGGATCCTACGGCTCCTTCTTCCCCTACTACATCTGCGGAATCACCTTCCGTGCGAGCTCGCTCGAGGGAGAAACCGTCGTATTTCCGTGGATCAAACAAGAGACCGGAAGGTGCGTGGACCGGTAGATGGACAAGTACCGCGGATCCAAGCTCATCAAGGCAGGCATCATCGGCGTCGTCCTGATGATCCTGGTCATCATGATAGGGCTGCAGCCGATACGGCTGCTGTCCTGGGCCACCGCTCTGCGTTATCAAGCGCTGTTCACCGAAGCCGGTGGCATACAAAGCGGCAATGACGTGACGGTGTCCGGAATCAAGGTCGGCCAGGTGTCGTCCGTCGAACTCGTCAACGGCGATGCGCTGGTCGGCTTCACGATCGACAGTAAGTACGCGCTCGGCTCCGAATCAACCGCACACATCCGCACCGGAACGCTGCTCGGTGAACGAGTGCTGGCGCTGGAGTCCGAAGGCAGCGGCACCCTGGACCGTGACCAGCCGATCCCGACTACGCGTACGTCGTCGCCGTACTCGCTGACCGACGCGGTCAGTGAGCTGACAGCGAACACCGCCGCCACGGACACCGATTCGCTCAACCAGTCGTTGGACACCCTCGCGGCGACGCTCGATGAGATCGCTCCACAGCTGGGTCCGACATTCGACGGAGTGTCCCGATTGTCGCGGTCGCTCAACAACCGCAACGAAAGCCTCGCCGAGTTGCTCAAGACTGCCGGCGACGTCACCGAGATCTTCAGCGAACGCAGCCGTCAGGTCAACGCGCTGATCCTCAACGCCAACGATCTGCTGGCCGTGCTGAACGACCGCAGGTACGCGATCACCAGCCTGCTCAGATCCACGGCAGCCGTGTCACGCGAACTGACCGGCGTGGTTGCCGACAACGAGCAAGAGTTGGCCCCCACACTGCAACACCTCAACGAGGTGATGGCGATGCTGGAGCGCAACCGCGACAACCTCGCCAAGATCCTGGTCGGGGCCAAGAAATACTATCTGACGCAGGGCGAGATCATCTCGAGCGGCTTCTACTACAACGCGTTCATCCCGAACGTTCAACCGGCGCAGCTTCTGCAGCCGTTCCTCGACTACATCTTCGGCTTCCGCCGCGGCATGGATGCCGGCCAGCCGCCGGACACCGCGGGGCCGCGCGCAGAGCTGCCCTTCCCGATCAACGCCATCCCACAGCCAGGAGACCTTCCCGATGACGGCACCCCGTAGGACCCTGGTGGCCGTGGCGGCGGTCCTGTTGGCCATCGTCTTGGTCGCCGGCGCGGTGTTCCTGGTGCGCCAGGTGTTCTTTGCACCGAAGACCATCACGGCGTATTTCCCTACTGCGACCGCAATCTATCCCGGCGACGAGGTGCAGGTGTCGGGCGTCGCGGTCGGCAAGATCGAGGCCATCAGCCCCGAGGGCGACCAGACCAAGATGACCCTAACGGTCGACCGCGGGGTGCCCGTACCCGCCGATGCCAAGGCGGTGATCGTCGCTCAGAATCTGGTGGCGGAACGCTATGTCCAACTCACCCCCGCCTACCGCACCGGAGACGGACCGAAGATGGCGGACGGTGCGGTGATTCCCAGCGACCGAACCGCTGTACCCGTCGAGTGGGACGAGGTCAAGGACCAGTTGATGCGTCTGGCAACGGAACTGGGGCCAAAGGCCGGGGTGTCAGACACCTCCGTCTCGCGGTTCATCGACAGCGCGGCCGATGCGTTGGACGGTAACGGCGAAAAACTGCGACAGACGCTCGCGCAATTGTCGGGAGTGGCCCGGATTTTCGCAGAGGGCAGCGGCAACATCGTCGACATCATCAAGAACCTGCAGATCTTCGTCACCGCCCTTCGCGACAGCAAGCAGGAGATCGTCCTGTTCGAGAACCGGCTGGCCACCCTGAGTAGCGTGATCGACGACAGCAGATCCGATCTGGACGCGGCGCTGTCCGAACTGTCGGTGGCACTGGGTGAGGTGCAGCGCTTCGTCGCGGGCACCCGTGATCAGACCGCCGAACAGATTCAGCGGCTGGCCAACGTCACCCAGACCCTGGCCGACAACCGCCTTGCACTGGAAAATGTTCTGCACATCACCCCGCATGCGATCGCCAACTACAACAACATCTACTACCCCAACGGCGGCGCGGTGACGGGCGCGTTCGTGTTGAACAACTTCGCGAATCCGGTGTACTTCGTCTGCGGCCTCATCGGCGGCATCGCCAACACCACCGCGCCCGAGACGGCGAAGCTCTGCGCGAATTACCTCGGTCCCGCGTTGCGCCTGCTCAACGTCAACAACATCCCGTTGCCGATCAACGCCTACTTGCGGCCCGCGCCCAGTCCTAATCGGCTCATCTACACCGATCCCAAGCTCGCCCCCGGAGGGGCGGGACCGGGTGATCCGCCCGAGCCGTTCCCCTCCGTCTCGGCCTATCTCGGGGAGGGAGATGTGCCGCCGCCGCCCGGCTGGAATCAGCCGCCGGGCCCGCGCGGGCTGTACACGCCGGACGACGACGCACCGGCCATCCCACACCCGGCGCTGTTCCCTGGCGCACCCATCCCTGGACCGCCCAACGTGTTGAGCAATATCCCGCCGGGGCCACCGACGGTCGAGGGAATGCTGCTGCCGCCGACCCCGGCGCCAGCCGGACCGCCGCCGCCCAGTGGTCCCCCGCTGCCTGCGGAGGCGCCGCAATGATCCGCAGGAGCCATATGAAGCGATTGACGGTCGCTGGGTCATGTCTTGCGCTGACGCTCAGCGGGTGCGCTTTTCAGGGAGTGAACTCGCTGCCTCTGCCCGGAGCCGAGGGGCGTGGACCGGACGCCGCGACGTATACCGTTGAAGTCGCCAACGTCGCGACGCTGGAGCAGAACGCGCCGGTGCTGATCGACGACGTCGTCGTCGGCAGCATCCGAAAGATGACGGTCGACAACTGGCATGCCGATGTCGAGATCTCGGTCAAGCCCGACGTTGTGGTGCCTGCCAACGCGGTGGCGACGGTGGGCCAGACCAGCCTGCTGGGGTCGATGCATTTGGCGCTCAACCCGCCGCTCGGCGAACAGCCCAGCGGCCGACTGCAGCCCGGTGCGACCATTCCGTTG
Organism: Mycobacterium sp. B14F4; assembly: GCF_039871645.1. Taxonomy (NCBI): domain Bacteria; kingdom Bacillati; phylum Actinomycetota; class Actinomycetes; order Mycobacteriales; family Mycobacteriaceae; genus Mycobacterium; species Mycobacterium sp. B14F4. Next base: position 228,142 of record NZ_JBDPMF010000006.1, read on the forward strand.
AGTGAATCGTCGACATACCCGACGACCGAACGGACGCTGTCGTCTTTGTCGATCGTCGCCAACGGCGGCGGGCTCGGGCAGATCGGCGACATCATCCACAACTTCAACCGTGCGTTGTCCGGACGCGAACCCGAGATCCGCCAACTGCTCACCCGGCTCGACAATTTCATCGGAGTGCTGGACGCGCAACGCGACAACATCATCGCGTCGATTCAGCAGTTGAATCGGGTCGCCGGCACGTTTGCCAGCCAGCGCGATGTGATCGACCGGGCGCTCAAGGAGATTCCGCCGGCGTTGGACGTGCTGGTCCAGGAGCGGCCCCGGCTGACGACCGCGCTGACAAAGCTCGGCCAACTCGGCGACACCGCAGCCGCTCTGGTCGACGACGCCGGTGACGACCTGGTGAAGGATCTGGAGAATCTGGGGCCGGCTCTCGGGGCCCTCGCCGACATCGGTCCGGACCTCAACCTTGCGCTGCTCTGGGCGACCGCGTTCCCGTACGGCCCCACGTTCGCCGACCGCATCACTCGTGGTGATTACATCAACCTGTTCGCTACGTTCGACCTCACCTATCCGCGCCTGAAGAGGACATTGTTACTGGGCACGCGATGGGGCCAGGAGGAGGCCAAACTGATCCCGGCGCCCGGTGATCCCTACTACATGAACTACTCCTACAGTCCGATGACGCTGGGCGTCGCCCCGCCGCCGGAGGGCCTGACGCCGGCACCGGGGACACCGCCGGCCTCACCTATGCCGCCGGTGTCCGGACCGATTCTGCCGGTGTCCCCACCCCCGCCGGCCGCGCCGTGGCTACCTCAGAACCAGGCGATCACGTCGTCGCAGATCTTCGCGGGGCCATTTGGAGCCGAAGCGGTGCCGCCGCCTCCTGCGGCGCCACCCGATGGAGCGGGATCACCCGCCCCGCCGGCAGAAGCTCAACCGACACCGGGAGGCGGTGGCTGATGCTGACCCGCTTTGTACGAAACCAGCTGATCATCTTCACCATTGCTTCGATCATTGGTGTGACGGTGATGATCTTCACCTACATGCAGGTACCCACCCTGCTTGGTCTCGGTCGCCTGAAGGTGACGCTTGAGTTGCCTGCGGCCGGTGGTCTCTACCGCTTCAGCAACGTGACCTACCGAGGTGTCCAGATCGGCAAGGTCATGGGCGTGACGCTGACTGAAGACGGCGCGGAGGCCACCTTGTCGCTCGCCACCTCGCCGAAGGTCCCCGCGGATCTGCAAGCCGAGGTGCGCAGCGTATCCGCCGTCGGAGAGCAGTATGTGGATCTGCGGCCGCGCACCGACTCGGGACCATACCTGCAGGACGGGTCGCGAATCTCCAGAGCGGACGCCACCATTCCGCAAGCGGTGGGGCCCATGCTGGATCAGCTGAGTGCGCTCGTGGACAGTATCCCGGGCGACAGGATCGATGATCTGCTCGACGAATCGTTCGAGGCGTTCAACGGCGCCGGACCCGATTTCCAGTCACTGCTGGACTCGGCGTCCCGGATTACGACTGACCTCAGCGGCGTCTCCGATGAGTCCCGAACGCTGATCGATGACGTCGGACCCCTGTTGGAATCACAGGCCGAGAGCGCCGACGCGATTCGGACGTGGTCGCGCAGCCTGGCGGGAGTCACAGAACAGATCGAGCAGAATGACCCGGAACTGCGCGCGATCCTGCAACGGGGACCTGGCTTTGCGCAGGAGGTTTCGTCGCTCCTCACGCAAATCAGGCCGACTCTGCCGATATTGCTGGCGAATCTGACCACCGTGACTCAGGTCCTCATGACCTACAACCCGGCGATCGAGCAACTCTTGGTGATCTTCCCGGGAATCATTGCCGCCCAGCAGGCGTTCGGGCTTCCTGGAAACAATCCCACCGGCCTTCCTACGGGTGATTTCGCACTCACCATCAGTGATCCGATACCGTGCACCGTCGGATTCCTGCCGCCGACACAATGGCGGAACCCGGAGGACCAGACGACGGTCGACACACCCGACGATCTGTACTGCAAGCTGCCGCAGGATTCCCCGATCAGTGTTCGTGGAGCCCGTAACAACCCTTGCATCGAGCACCCCGGCAAGCGCGCGCCGACCGTCGAATTGTGCAACGACCCACGGGGTTTCGTGCCGCTGGCCATGCGGGAGCACACGCTGGGTCCGAGTCCTCTCGACCCGAATCTGATTTCGCAGGGTCTTCCGCCCGACGATCGAGTCGACTTCGAGGACCGGATCTACGCGCCGGTAGAAGGCACTCCGTTGCCACCGGGCGCCGTTCCTGGAGGACGGCCACCGGAGATGCTCCCGCCGGTTGTGCCGGGTCCGCCGCCACCCGCGCCGGGAGAAGTGCCGCCGCCGGCGCCCGTGCAGGCCCCGATTCCGCCGCCGCCGCCGGGCAACTCGCTGAACGGGACACCGATCCCGCCGGTGCCGCCGGCTTCCGGCGCCGTGCCCGCGGCCCCATCTGCCTTCGGCGGCAACGGTTCTGACGGCCCGTCGGTGGCCGTCACGACCTATGACCCGCAGACGGGCGAATACATGACGCCCGACGGTATGTTGCAGAAGATTGATGCTGGGGCGGCCCCGAAGTCGTGGCAAGACCTGATGCCGACCTGATCCCGTCGATCGGGATCGGGGGCGTCAGATCTTCTGCATCTTCACGGGCATCTCAACGACAACGGGTTGGTTCCTGCCGCAAGCGCCGCTTGCGCCCTTCGTGATGTTGCGGCCGACCAAGAAGTCGGTGATTGTGGGCCTGCGTTCGTTCCTCGCGGGGTTGAAGCCCCAGAGCATGAACTTCTGGTGGCCGGGCGCGAAGGTGCCGTTGGGACACGGCAACCAGTTCGGGACATCGTGGTCGACCAGCCAGTAGTCGTCGAGCCGAATGGTGGCGGTGTAGCCGCGGTCGCTTCTCACCTCGCCGTAGCATTCGATGGGGCTGATGCACTCTGTTGTCACAGTCCAGGTTTCGATGACGGTCTGCTGGTCGTAGAAACTCTCGGCGCCACCGACGCCGAACGGACCCGCGTTTCTCTTGGCCCACTCACCGTCGGACATCACTCGGTAGGTGCCGTTGAGTTCGACACCGAAATTCGAGGCGTACGCCGGTGTCGCGCTGCATACACTTGCCACAAGCGCGATTGCGGCGGCCCCTGCGGCTATGTCGACTCCTCGCATACCGCAAAGCTTATCGCGCCTGGTAACTATCCTCTCTGAAACGAGAATTTGGTTCCGTCGCTGTGTGAGAATGACGTAATGCGATCCACCGTCGCAGTGCTCGCTGCATTGATGACCTCCGCTTCACTGATCCCTGCACCGTCGGCAGCCGCGCAGCCGACGCTACCGCCGCTGCCGCCGCCGGGCGCCGAGTGCAACCATCCCAACTGCACGCCGGGGATCAGGCCGGGGGTCGTGCTCGGGTCCTACTGCAACACCACGACGTACTACGCATTCGGCGTGACCTCGTGGGGCCGGTTGGTGTTCTGCGGGTCGCCGCGCCGATATGAACCGCGCTGGTTCCGGTCACCCGAGATGCACGGCATCAAGCTGGAGGGCGACCTGTGTCCCGCTCTCGACGGCGAGGTTGCCCAGGCACCGGACGGGCTCTTCCTCACCTGCGTGTCCAAGGACGGCAGGACCTACTGGGAGCGCGGCGACCTCTGAGGGGCCGGTGGTTCCGCCGAAACTGCGCGGAGATCGTCGATATGGCGAAAGGGGCGAGCTGCCCGCAGTTTCGGCGGTCGAGGCTCAGCTGATCGGCGTGAACTCGATGTTGATCTCGGTGAGTCCGCGCAGGATGAACGTCGGCTCGTAGACGTACTGACGGGCATCGATCGGACCGTGCTTCTCCTCGCTGACCCTGATGTCAGCCATCCGGTCGAGGATGCGTTCGATCGAGACGCGACCCTCCACACGCGCCAGCGGGGCGCCGGGGCACGAGTGGATGCCTCGGCTGAACGCGATGTGCTCGCGGACGTTCTTGCGGTCGAGCGAGAACTCGTGAGGATTGTCGAACCGCTTGGGATCGCGGTTGGCGGCACCGGGACTCACCATCACCGTCGTACCGGCCGGCACCGGGGTGTCGCCCAAAGTGGTTGACTTGCGGGCCATCCGGAACACACTCTTCACCGGGCTGTCCATCCGCAGACACTCTTCGATGAAGACCGGGATGAGGCTGCGGTCGTCGCGCAACTTCTGCTGGATGTCGGGCCGATCGGACAGCACCCGCATCGCCGCGCCGAGCAATTTGGCAGTCGTCTCCTGACCGGCGGCGAACAGGAACGTCGCCGTCCGCACCACGTCGACCACCTCCGGCGTCGACCCGTCCGGATACTTCGCGGTCGCGATCGAGGTCAGCACGTCGTCACGCGGCGACTCTCGGCGCTCCTCGATGTAGCGGGCGAACTTCTCGTCCGCCCAGGCCAGCGGATTGGCGGCTATCACCTCGTGATCGAGGCCGCCGATGTTCGATCCGGGCCGCTCGGCGCCGAAGGCCTCGCGGAAGTCCTCGTGATCCTCTTCGGGGACGCCGAGCAGGTCGGCGACGACCAACAGCGAGAAGGGTTTCGCGTACGCGGCGAGGAACTCGCATTTGCCGTCGGCGATGAACTCGTCAATGTGGCGGTCGGCCAGCCGCCACATGAAGTCTTCGTTCTCCTTGAGCCGCTTGGGCGTCAGCAGCCTGGACAGGATTGAGCGGGCGTCGGTGTGCTGGGGCGGATCCATGGTGACCATGTGCTCGTACATCGGGATCTCGGTGCGGTGGGCCTCGAGCTCCGCGCAGATGTCGTCACCCTCGGGGACGAACGGCATCGGCGTGAAGGGACCCATCACCGCCACGCACGAGGAGAAGTTCTCCGAGTCCTTATAGACGGTGTTGGCCGCCTCCCAGCCCGTCACGGCCAGCACGCCGTTGTTGATCGGACAGCACACGGGGTCCTTGCCGCGGATGTGGTCGTAGTACGGGTGCGGATCGGGGACGAGCGAGGGATCGCTGAAGTAGTCGACCGAATCGAAATCTGTGGTCATCTGCGGAAACCCTCCGAGTTCGACGCTGACGCGTGCTGGTGATGGTGGTGAGCGGACCGTGCCGCTCGCGGAATCGTTGTCAATACGCTGAGCACCTGCTTAGCATGGCGGTAAGGTCAGGGTCAAGATCGCGAGACGAGCCGCCACTACGATCGGCGTGTCGGAACGCCTCATGTCCGGAAAGTGAAGTGATCGCATGGCATCGGCGCGAAGAATCGGGGCACCGGACTCGAAGAACCGCGGCCTGCTGCTCGACGCCGCCGAGAAACTCCTTCTGGAGGAGGGCTATGCCGCGGTGACGTCGCGGCGGGTCGCCGACGTGGCCGGTCTCAAGCCGCAACTGGTGCACTACTACTTCCGCACCATGGAGGACCTGTATCTGGCGGTCTTCCGCCGCATGGCCGAGACGGGCTTCGAGGTGCTCGCCAAGGCGCTGGCATCGCCCCAGCCGCTGTGGGCGCTGTGGCAGTTCAGCACGCAACCCGAGGCCACCCGGCTGACGATGGAGTTCATGGGTCTCGCCAACCACCGTAAGGCGCTGCGGGCCGAAATCGTCCACTTCGCCGAGCGCTTCAGGGCCGAGCAGAACAAGGCGATCGCCGACGCGCTCAAGCGCTACGGCGTCGACGCCGCAGACGTGCCGCCAGTGGTGTGGACGGTGTTCGCGACCAGCGTGTCGCAGGCCTTGGTTGTCGAGCGTGCATTGGGTATGACGACCGGCCACGCAGAGACATTCGCCTTCTGCGAGAACTGGATCCGCCGACTGGAAGGTGAACCGCTTCCGGCCGGCGAGGCGACATCGTTTGTCGGTCAGTAGCTCCGGATCGAGCAGAGCGCACCCTTCGGACCCTGGTGGGTTTTCACGACCACTCCATCGACCGCGAGCACGCAGTGGATGTTGGGTTTCTGTTCGCCCGGCCCGCTGGTCGCCGTGACCAGCGCCCAGCTGTTCGGGTTGGCCAGCTGCACGTCGAGGTTCCACTGCTGATCCGGACCGACCTGTGCCTCGACCTTCGGAGTGAACTGGTATGTGTTATGGCTGTAGGCGGCCCAGTTCGGCGGATCGACGTCTCGGTAATAGATGTCAACGAAGAACGGTTGTTCGGCCCACACCGTGTACTTGACGTCGTGCAGAGGCGCGGGCGGGGGTGGTGGCGGCTGGGCCGCCACCGGCGCCGCCGTGACCAGCACGCCGCCGGCCGTGATCGCCATTGCCGATACGAGTGTCAGCAAAGCCGATCGCCCTGCCCGCCCGCATGCCCGCGATAACTTCATTTCCGAATCTTAGAACGATGTTTCCTGGCCAGGATCCGATTCGCCTCAGACCGTCAGGATCGTCGCCGACGCGGTCCCCGGAGCACCGTAGACCTGAGCCAGTCCCACCTTGGGCTCACCGGGTACCTGGCGGTCACCGGCCTCGCCGCGCAGCTGGCGCACGAGTTCGTGAACCTGGCGCAGTCCGGACGCCCCGATGGGCTCACCGTTGGCGATCAGCCCGCCGTCGGTGTTGATCGGCATGGATCCGTGGATCTCGGTGGCCCCGTCGGCGAGCAGCTTCTCCTGCTCACCGTCGGCGCACAGGCCGGTCTCGGCCATGTGAATGACCTCCGCCCCGGCGTCGGTGTCCTGCAGCTGGGCGACGTCGACGTCCTCGGGCCCGATGCCGGCCGCCTCGTAGGCCGCCTTCGCCGCGTACACGGTCGGCGAGGCGTCCTCGTCGAGCGGCGCGGACGTCGCGTGCACCTCGTAGGCGCCGAAGGTCCGGGTGCGGATCTCGGTGGCCTTGACATACACCGGCTTGTCGGTGAAGCGGTGGGCGATGTCGCCCCGGCACATGATCACCGCGGCGGCGCCCTCGTCGGGCGCGCAGAACATGTACTGCGTCAGCGGGTAATTCAGCACGGTCGAGTTGAGGATCTCGTCGACCGAGATCTCCTTGCGCCGGAACGCGTTCGGGTTGAGCGCGCCATTGCGGAAGTTCTTGTTGGCGACCCGCGCCAGCGTCTCCTGCGAGATACCGTGCTTGTGGATGTAGTGGTTGGCCTTCATCCCGAAGAACTTGGTGGTGACGAACTGACCGTTCTCGGCGTACCACTGGGGGAGTGCCAGCTTGGCCGGGTCGTCGGTGAACGCACCGCGCGGGTGCTTGTCCAGCCCGATCGCGATGCCGATGTCGTACTTGCCCAGCCGGATGGTGTCGGCGGTCTGCTGGATGGCGCTCGCCGCGGTGGCGCACGCGTTGAAGACGTTGGTGAACGTGATGCCCGTCAGGCCGACGAGGCGGGTGACCGCATCGGGATTGGAGACCTCATAGCTGCCCCCGAACCCGAACTGAATGTCCTTCCACTGCACGCCGGCGTCGGCGAGCGCGAACTGGATGGCCTCGGCGCCCATCTCCATGGCGGTCTTGTCGAACCGGCCGAACGGATGCAGTCCGACACCGATGATCGCGACTGAGTTTTCCGCGGTGCTCATGCTCGTTGTCTCCTCTAAACCGGCTTGAACGCGAAGGTGACGACCTCGTTGCCCTCGTCGTCGGTGGTCAACGGGATCATGGTCAGCTCGACCTCCTGACCGAACTGCAGCTTCGCGGGGTCGTTCTCGGTGAGCCGGCCCTCGACGCGGATCACATCCTCGAGCTGAACGAGACCCACCCCGAAGGGCACGAAGTCCTTGCCGGTCGGACCCTTGTACGGCGCCCCGGGCGGAAAGCCCTGCGTCGTCCAGGCGACCAGCGTGCCGCGGCGCGGCAACGTGACGTCCGACATCTCGGCGGCGCTGCACCGGGGACAGCGCTGCTGGACGGGAAAGGCGGTGGCGCCGCAGGCGCCGCACCGGCTCCCGATCAGCTGAGGGTTCTCGTCGGGCCACGTGGAGATTTCGGGCGCCAAGGCAATCTGCTGTGTCGACACGTCGCTGACGATAACCGGAAATGACGTTCTCGTCTAGAGAGAACCGGGTCGTCAACAGAGACGTTTGTAGCCCTCAACCAGCGCCGCGATGTCGCGCCCGACGACCTCGGCGAATGAACCGTCGCCGTATTCGCCCGCCGCCCAGTGCCGCGCGCCCTCGCTCACCAGCGACTGTGCGACCCTCGCGACGTGCGTGACGTCGAAGTGGGCGGGCAGCTTGTCGTCGCGTCGGGCGCACTCGAAGACCTCGGCGAAGATCACCGACGTCCGCTCGAGATGGTCGTGGCCGGCGAGCGCCTGGCGGTAGCCCTCGATGATCGCCTCGACGATGAGTTCCCCGGGGCTGGTGCGCATGGTCCCCTCGAGGCTGGCCAGCACCGCGGTGATCACCGCATTGAGGTCGTAGGGCTGGCGCAGCATGTCGGTCGCGCGTTGGCGTGCGGCGTCGGTCGACAACACGCCCACCTCGAACAGCACATCCTCCTTGCGCGGAAAGTAGAAGTAGAACAACGCTTTCGAGACCCCGGCCGCGCGGCAGATATCGGCCACCGTCGTGGCCGCATAGCCGTTCGCGCGCCATAGCGCCAACGCGGACTGCACCAGTGCCTGCTTCGTGGCGTGCGAGCGCGCCTGCTGAAACGACGCCCTGCGCTGACCTCGGTCAGCAACGGAGGCCCTCGGTGTTCGCGTCATGCACAGGCTTTCTAGGGCAGATCAGTAGTTGACCCGAGTCTAACTTCGCCGATAGCCTTCCGCTGTGGATGCTGACAACGCGCAGATCACCGACGTTCTGATCCGCTACGCGACCGGGATCGATTTCAAGGACTGGGCGCTGTTCCGCACGTGCTGGGCCGACGAGGTCGACATCGACTACGGCGACCTCGGGCGGCACTCGGACGCCGACCAGTTCACCGCCTTGATGGAACAGATCCACGGTGGCATGGGGCAGACGTACCACCGGATCTCCAATCCGGCCATCGAAGTCGACGGGGACCGGGCGACGGCTCGCTCCTACGTACACGCGGTGCTGCAGGCGGTGCCCGGCGACTCGAACAGCTGGATCGACGCGCTCGGCCACTACGACGACGAGCTCGCCCGGACGGCCGACGGATGGCGAATCGTCAAGCGCACCACCCATATCGCGCGGGTGATGAGCGCCGCCGGTGTGGCGCCGTGACGGATCCGGACTTCGTCGCCAGATACGGCCCGTGGGCCGTGATCGCCGGTGCATCGGAGGGCATCGGTGCGGCGCTTGCCGACCAGTTGGCCGCGCGGGGACTCGATCTGGTGTTGATCGCGCGCAATGGTCCGCTGCTCGAGCAGGTTGCCGAAAAGGCGCGCGACCGGCACGGGGCGCAAGCGCGTGCCGTCGTGCAGGACCTCACCGCGGACGACGCCGTCGCCAAGATCGCCACGGCCACCGACGATCTCGACGTGGGGCTGCTCGTCTACAACGCGGGCGCCTCCGACCGCACGGCGGAATTCCTGGACAACGAGCTCGACTACTCGGTGAAGCAGGTGGCTCTGGACTGCATCGGGCCGATGGCGTTGACGCGTCACTTCGGTCCCGCCATGTGCGGGCGCGGCCGGGGCGGAATCGTGATCGTCGCATCGCTGGCCTGCCTCGCCGGGTCGGCGACGCTCGCCGTCTACTCGGCGGTCAAGGCGTTCCAGCACACCTTCGCCGAAGGGCTGTGGGCGGAGTTGCGCCCTCACGGCGTCGACGTGTGCTGCACCCCGCTGGGCATGACCTACACGCCGGCGCTGCAGCGGATGGGCGTGGACTACGACCCGCAGACTCAGATGCGTTCGGAGGATGTGGCCGCCGAGATCATCGAGAACATCGGCAACGGGCCGACTTTCGTTGTCGGAGAGAACAACCGCGCGATGGCAGAGCAGATCTGGACGGTCGACCGGCGCACGTTGGTCGAGATGATCAGCGCGGCGTCCGCCGATTTCGCGGCGAAGAGGGGACGGTGACATGCGCGCTGTGGTGCTCCGCGGCGGTGAGCTCGAGGTGCGGGAAACCGCCGATCCGTCGCCGAGCATCGGACGGTTAATCGGCCTCGACGAGGATCCCGAAGCCATCGATCAGGTGCGCAAGGGTCAGGGGCCGCCGCGCGTCGTGGTCCATCCGAGCGCGTCATGACGGACCTGCCGGGCGCAGTCCCCAGATCGGCTACGTCACCACCGATCTCGACCGTGCGATCGCGGGTTGGCTGCAGTTGGGCGTCGGTCCGTGGTTCGTCATGCGGGGGCTGCCGCAGCGCGTCACCTACCGCGGCGAGCCGTGCGAGATCACGCTGTCGCTCGGGCTGGCCAACAGCGGCGAGATGCAGGTGGAGTTGATCCAGCAGCAGGACGGCACGCCGAGCATCTTCACCGAGTTTCTCGAGGCTCGCGGCGAGGGTTTTCATCAGTTGGCCTACTGGGCCGAGGATTTCGCGGCGACGATGGCCGCCGTCGAGACCGCAGGCTGGCCGGTGGTGTGGTCGGGCGGCGAGGACGTCGGGACCCGCTTCGCCTACGTCGAACCGCCGGGGAGTCCAGCCGCCGTCATCGAGATCATGGAGCTCAACGACATGACTGCAGGCATGGCGACGTTCGTCCGCGACGCGGCCGCGAACTGGGACGGCACGGATCCGATCCGCGAGCTCGGCGGTTGACTCCGCGCTGAGGGCGCGGTGCACTCGCACATTGACGCCCTGGACGCGGAGTCAACGATTCCTACTTGGCTCCTACTTGGCGCGGTTCATCGCCTTGTCGGCGGCGGCCCAGTGCTCGTCGGACACCCACAGCCGCGCGAAGGCGGCGACGGCCTCGTCGGTGGACGCGCCCTTCATGACGCGCTTGATCTCGCCGGCCGGACGATGGGCTAACTTGCGCGCGACGGCGCGCCAGTCGCCGTCGAAGGACTCGCGCGGCAGCACGCGGTCGATCAGGCCGATCCGTTCGGCGTCGGCAGCCTCGAGGATTGTGCCGGTGCCGGCCAGCAGCAACGCCCTGCTGTACCCGACGAGCTCGACCAGCCGCTCGGCGCCGCCCCAGGCCGGCATGATCTCCAGCGCCACCTGGTTGAAGCCGATCCTGATGTCGGCGGCGGCGAGCCGGATGTCGGCGGCCACCGCGAACTCGGCCCCGCCGCCGAGCGCATGCCCGTTGAGCACCGCGACGGTGACGCCGGGAAAGCCGGCGATGCGATCGCACACCCCGCGCATCGTGCGCGCCATGGCGGCGGCGTCCTCCTCGGTCCTCAGCGCGGCGAGCTGCTTGAGGTCACCGCCGGACACGAACGCGCGGTCGCCGGCGCCCTTGACCACCAGCGCCGTGGCGCCCTCGGCCTTGTCGAGAGCCTCGTGCAGTTGCTCCATGGTCTCCGGCGCGATGGCGTTGCGCGCCTGCGGACGGTCGATGGTGATGACCGCCAAGCCGTCGTCGAACTCGAGGTCGACCATCAGACATTCTCCATATGCGATATTGGCATTCTCAAAAACAGAGAATAGCATCGCGTCCGAGTCGGAGGAGCGGGCTGATCATTGGGGAGTCGATGCGCAACATCCCTGTCGAGCTGACCAAACGCTACGAGCAGGAGGGGTGGTGGACATCCGACACCCTCGGTGAGTTGCTCGCGCGCCACCTGAAGGCGAACCCCGACAGTGGCTTCTGGGTGCACTCGGAGGTACGGCCGTACACAGGCACCTTCGCCGACGTCGAGCTGCGTGCGCGCCGGCTCGCGGCGGGCCTGCACCGGCGCGGTGTGGGGCCCGGCGATGTGGTTGCGCTGCAACTGCCGAACTGGATGGAAGCCGCGGTCGCGTTCTGGGCGTCGGCGTTCCTCGGCGCGGTCGTCGTGCCGATCGTGCACTTCTACGGACGCAAGGAACTCAACCACATCCTGTCGACGTCGCGGCCGAAGGCGTTCATCACCGCAGAAGAGTTCGGCCGCATGCGGTTTGAGCCCGACCTGGCCGCGAATGTTCCGATCGTGGGCCTGGTCGGAACGGAGGGCTTCGACGAGCTGTTCGACGACGAACCCATGCGGGGGACGCTGCCCGCCGACCCGGCCAGCCCCGCACTGATCGCGTTCACCTCCGGCACGACGAGCAATCCGAAAGGCGTTGTGCACAGCCACCAGACGCTGGGCTTCGAGACGCGCCAGCTGCTGGAGAACTACCCGAAGAACCGCGGCCGACAGCTGACCGCGACGCCCGTCGGGCATTTCATCGGCATGCTCGGCGCGTTCCTCATCCCGGTGCTCGAGGGCGCGCCGATCGACCTGTGCGACGTATGGGATCCCGGCAAGGTGCTCAAACTCATGGATTCCGAAGGGATGTCGATCGGTGGCGGGCCGCCCTACTTCGTGACCAGCCTGCTCGACCACCCGGACTGCACCGATGCCCATCGAGCCCGGTTCACCACCGTCGGTCTCGGCGGCTCCACCGTCCCAGCGGCGGTCACCCGCAGGCTGGCCGACCTGGGCATGTTCGTGTTCCGCTCCTACGGCAGCACCGAGCATCCGTCGATCACCGGATCGCGGCCAACGGCGCCGGAGGACAAGCGACTCTACACCGACGGCGATCCGCGGCCCGGCGTGGAGATCAAGCTGACCGAGGACGGTGAAATCCTCTCGCGCGGACCGGATCTGTGTCTCGGCTACACCGACGACGAGTTGACCAGGCGGGCATTCGACGACGACGGCTGGTACCACACCGGCGACATCGGCGTCATCGACGACGACGGCTACCTGACCATCACCGACCGCAAGGCCGACGTGATCATCCGTGGCGGCGAGAACATTTCCGCGCTCGAGGTCGAAGAGGTCCTGCTGAGCATGCCGAGCGTCGCCGAGGCCGTCGTCGTGGCCGCGCCCGACGCGCGACTGGGAGAGCACGCGGCCGCGGTGTTGCGCGTCCGAGACGGCCACGAGATGCCGACGCTCGAGGATGTACGGGCGCATTTCACGCAGGCCGGCGCGGCCGTCCAGAAATGTCCCGAGGAACTGCACCGCGTCGACGACTATCCCCGCACGGCGAGCGGCAAGGTGCAGAAGTTCCGGGTCCGCGAATACGTGCGGGAGAACACCGCCACGTAGGGAACCCCACGTTGCCAACCCGGCACCTGTGAGAATAGGATTCTCCGGAGAGGATAAGGAGTGTTCCATGGGGCAACTTTCACACCGGGTCGACATCCCGTTTCCGCTGTTCGATGCGGACAACCATCTCTATGAGCCGCCGGAGGCGATGACCAAGTACCTCCCGAAGGAGTACAAGGACGTCGTCCAGTACGTCGAGGTCAACGGTCGCACCAAGATCGCGATCAAGGGGCAGATCAGCAACTACATTCCGAACCCCACGTTCTCGCACGTTGCCAAGCCGGGTGCCTGGGAGGAGTACTTCAAGTTCGGCAACCCCGACGGCAAGAGCAAGCGCGAACTCTTCGGTGAGCCCATGCGGTCCATCCCGGCGTTCTTCGAGCCCGCGCCGCGCCTGGAGCTGATGGACCAGCTCGGCGTCGACCGCTCGCTGATGTTCCCGACGCTGGCCAGCCTGATCGAGGAGCGGTTGCGCGACGATCCGGTCGCCATCCACGTCATCATCCACTCGCTGAACCAGTGGCTCGACGAGGTGTGGGGCTTCAACTACCAGAACCGCATCTTCACCACTCCGGTGATCACGCTGCCGATCGTCGAGAAGGCGATCGAGGAGCTCGACTGGGCGGTCAAGCGCGGCGCCCGGGCGATCCTGATCCGCCCGGCGCCGGTGCCTGGCTTCCGCGGTCCGCGCTCGTTCGCGCTGCCCGAGTTCGACCCGTTCTGGGAGAAGTGCGTCGAGTACGACGTGTTCATCGGCATGCACTCCTCCGACAGCGGCTACTCCCGCTACACCTCGGAGTGGGACGGCGCCGCGCAGGAGATGCTGCCGTTCCAGACCAACGCGATGTCGATCCTCAACGAGTGGCGGCCGATCCAGGATGCGGTGGCCTCCTGGGTGATCCACGGTGCGCTGTTCCGGCATCCGAAGCTCAAGGTCGGCATCGTCGAGGCGGGCTCGAAGTGGATGTTCCCGCTGCTGGATTCGATGGCCGAGGTGTACAAGAAGGCGCCCGAGGCCTTCCCGAGCAACCCGATCGAGGAGATCAAGAACCGCATCTTCGTCAGCCCCTTCTACGAGGAAGGTATCGACGATCTGATCAACCTGATCGGCGTCGACCAGGTGCTTTACGGTTCGGACTGGCCGCACCCCGAAGGCCTCGCTGAGCCGACTCACTACGTGACCGCGCTCGAGCACCTTTCGGTCGAGGATCAGGCGAAGATCATGGGCGGCAACCTGAGTCGCCTCGTCACGGTGTGACCTACCTTCCCCACTGGGACACCATCCCCGAGATGGCGTTGAGCGCGGCGGACCGTTTCGGCGATGCGGAAGCGGTCGTCGACGGTCCGCTGCGCTTGTCCTTCACCGAGTTGGTGCATCGGATCCGTTGTGCCGCAGGTGCTTTCAAGGACTTCGGCATCGCCAGGGGGGACCGTGTCGCGGTCTGGGCGCCGAACTCCGCGGAGTGGATCATCGCCGCGTTCGGCCTGCTGACAGCCGGCGGCGTGCTGGTCCCGGTCAACACCCGGTTCAAGTCCGAGGAGGCGGCCGACATCATCGGCCGCAGCGGGGCAAGGGCCGTGCTGGTGCAGAAGGACTTCCTCGGCCTGGACTACACGCTGCCCTCTTCGGAACCGGCCCGACGTCTGCCCGTCATCGACATCAACTCCGACTTCCTCTCCAGCGGTTCACCGTTCGAGCGTGAGGTCGACGGCGCCGACGTCGCCGACGTCATCTTCACCTCGGGGACCACGGGGAAGCCCAAGGGCGCGATGATGAACCACCGCCAGACCCTGCGAGCCTACGAGGAGTGGGCGACACTCGCCGACCTGCGCGAGGGCGACCGCTATCTGATGATCAACCCGTACTTCCACACGTTCGGGCTCAAGGCCGGGCTCATCGCGTCGTTCCTGCGTGGCGCGACCATGGTGCCGGTGGCCGCCTTCGACGTCGAGCGCGTCGTCGATCTGGTTGAGCGCGAACGCATCACGATGCTGCCCGGCCCGCCCACGCTGTATCACTCATTGCTCACGGTCGCCGACAAGGGCAGGCTCGCAAGCCTGCGGGCGGGGGTGACCGGAGCGGCCGACATTCCGGTCGAGCTGATCCGGCGCATCCACGACGAACTGCCGTTCCAGACGCTGATGACCGGATACGGGCTCACCGAGGCGGGAAACGTCACGCTGTCGCGGCCCGGCGATTCGTTCGCCGACGTCGCGACCACGGCCGGGCTGCCGTGTCAGGACGTCGAGGTCCGCATCGCCGACGACGGCGAGGTGCTGGTCCGCGGTTACAACGTCATGCAGGGTTACCTCGACGACCCCGACGCGACGGCCAGGGCGATCGACGCCGACGGGTGGCTGCACACCGGCGATCTCGGCGAGTTCACCGACACGGGCCGATTGCGAATCGTCGGCCGCAAGAAGGACATGTTCATCGTCGGCGGGTTCAACGCCTATCCCGCCGAGATCGAGGGTTTTCTGCTCGAGCACCCCGCCGTCGCGCAGGCGGCGGTGATCGGGGTCCCCGATGAGCGGATGGGGCAGGTCGGTAAGGCGTTCGTCGTCCGCAATACTGGTCACGACGATGTCTCGGGTGAGGACCTCATTTCATGGAGTCGGGAGCGAATGGCGGGATTCAAGGTGCCCCGCTCTGTAGAGTTCCTCGACGAGTTGCCGTTGAACGCCACCGGCAAGGTGATGAAGGACCGCCTTCATGACAATCACCGCTGAGCGCATGCACAGCGTGTAAATAGCGTTTCCGCAGGCAATAGGCGTTTGCCGGGCGGTCTGGACGCGGGTATCGTCGCGGCGATACTCAAAAATGGATAATGGCATTCTCATCAGGTAATGGGCGTAGCAGACAAGGAGGTCGCCGTGCCGTCTTTCAGACGCCGCGCGTCGGTGATGGACGCGGACAGCGTCGCGCAACCGACGCAGCGGGACGCTGAGCGGTCGGCGGATGCAGCGGACGCGCTGGTGCTCGCCGAGGAAGCGGAAGCCGAAGCCGCCGAAGCAGAAGCGATCGCGGCCGCCGCACGGGCCAGGGCCCGCGCGATCCGGTTGCGCAAGCAAGCGCAGGCCGAGGAGACGGCGACGGCCGACGCTGCCGAAGCGGCGCCCGATGAGGCCGTCGCCGACGAGGGCGGTGAGGCCGCCGCCGACGAGGGCGGTGAGGCCGACGCCGAGGTCGTCGACACCGAAGCCGACGACGCGGCGACCGACGGCGAACCGGCGGCCAAGAAGTCGCGCCGACTGCGCATGCCGCGGATCCGCTGGGGGATCGTCGCGGCCGTGGTGGCGATCCTGTGCATCTCCGCACTGATCACGCTGAGTGTGCTCATGGTGCTCGACGGTCGCCAGCAGGCGCAGGAGCAGCAGCGCACCGCCGAGTACCAAGCGGCCGCGCGGCAGAGCGTGGTGACGCTGATGTCGCTGGACTTCAACAAGGCCCAGGAGGACGTGCAGCGCATCATCGACAACTCGACGGGTCAGTTCAAAGAGGACTTCGAGGCGCAGGCCGAGGCCTTCGCCCAGGTGGCCAGGGACTCGAAGGTGGTCACGGAGGTCACCGTCAACGTGGCGGCCGTCAAGTCGATGACCGACACGAACGCCAGTGTGCTGGTGTCGGCCACCTCCCGGGTCACCAACAGCGCGGGCGCCAACCAGGAGCCCCGCTCGTGGCGGCTGCTGGTGGACCTGGTCCGCGAGGGCGACCAGATCAAGATGGCGAAAGTCGAGTTCGTGCCGTGACCACTGAGAACACCGACGAGGCAGACATCATCGCGGCCGAAGAACCGGATTCCACCGCCGCCGAGGTCGAGTCGACGGCCGAGCAGGAACCGGCGTCCGAATCGCCCGCCGCGGGCAGGCGCGCGGTGCTGCCCGGCCTGCGCAGGCGGATCGGTGCGCTGGTGCTGACGCTGCTGCTGGTGGCCTCGGCGGGGGTCGCGGCGTGGCTCTACTTCTTCCAGTTCCGGCCGGACCAGCAGACCGACGCCGGCGCCCGCGAGGTCGTGCTGGAGGCGGCGAAGACGGGAACCGTCGCGCTGCTGTCCTACTCGCCCGAGACGCTCGACGCGGACTTCACGAACGCGAAGTCGCATCTGACGGGCGACTTCCTGGACTACTACACGCAGTTCACCGAGCAGATCGTCACCCCGGCGGCCAAGCAGAAGCAGGTGAAGACCAGTGCGGCCGTCGTGCAGGCCGCGGTCGCGGAGATGCAGCCGACGTCGGCGGTGGTGCTGGTGTTCGTCAACCAGAACACCGTCAGCAAGGAGAATCCGGACGGCGCGTTCGCCGCGAGCGCTGTCAAGGTGGCGATGACAAACAGCGACGGACGCTGGCTGATCAACGCGTTCGACCCCGTGTAGCGTCGCCGCCGTGAGGGCGTCGTCGCAATCCGGGCTCTCGGCGATTGTGCCGCTGCCCGTTTCGGTGACACCCGACGCCGCGTTCGAGCCGCTGGCGGGCGAGCCGCCGCTGGTGCGTATCGTGCGCAGCCTGCTCGGCGTGCTACCCGGTCAGTCGGATGTCCTGGTGGCGGCCACCGAACGGCTCGTCGGCGACGTCCGCGGAATTCTCACCGGTGCCGGCCTTCGCGCGGTGGGCGTCGTGACGGTCGAGGGTTCGGCGAGCAGGGCCAGGTGTCTGGGCGCCGGCCTCGACCGATTGTCCGCAGAGGCGGTCCGGCAGGTCCTCGTGCACGACATCCGGCAGCCGCTCATCCCGACCGATCTGCTGAACCGGGTGGTCGCCCGCCTGACGGGCGGGGACCCGGTAGTGCTGCCCACCGTGCCCGTGACCGACAGCGTGAAGGCCGTGGACGAACATGGCACGGTGACAGCAACACTCGATCGCTCCACCCTGCAGGTGGTGCAGTATCCGCGCGGCTTCGCCGTCGAGCGCCTCGCCTCGTTGCTCGCCGAGGCCGCCGATGCGGATTTCGACGAAGCCGACGCCGCCGTCCGCGCCCGGATGCCGGTCACGACCACGGACGGCGACGCCGAGGCGTTCCTCGCCGACCTGCCCCGCGACGCGATGTTCGTCGAGGCGGTCATCGGGAGTCGCGTGCGCTGATCCGGTGCCGCAGAAGGTGTTCGGCGATCGCGATGTCGCGGGCATAGGTCACCTTGATGTTGTCCGGCTCGCCGGGGACCGTGCGGACCGCGACGTCGCCGAACCTCTCCACGCACGAGGAGGTGTCGGTGCCCTCGAACCCCTCCCGGTCAGCGGCGCGGTACGCATCCAGCAGTGGCCGGGCCCGGAACGCCTGAGGCGTCTGAACACGAACAAGCTTGTCCGTCAACGGTTCCGCGCCGGCGGTCAGCACATGGAACAAGGGAAGCGCCGGAATGGCACCGCCGGACTCGCGGGCCACCGTCAGCGCGGATGCGAACAGCTCGGGGCCCGCCAGCGGCCGCGCCGCGTCGTGGATGAGCACGACGTCGATCTCGCCCGACTCGATGTCGGCGGACAGATGACGCAGCACGTTGCGTTCCGATCCGTGCCGGCTGTCGCCGCCCTCGACCAGTTCGACATCGGCCCCGGGCAGTTCGCGCCGCACCATGTCGTGAGCGAGTTCGTGTTCACCGCGCCGGAACACCAGCACGATGCGCGCGATCCCGCTCACGTGTGCCAGGGTGTCCAGCGACCAGGCCGCCATCGGCCGACCGGCCAGCGGCAGGTAGGCCTTGTTGCTGTTGGCGCCGACGCGGGTGCCCATCCCCGCGGCGAGCACAACCGCCACGGCATCCGGGGTCACGGTCACCCTCGTATCTTGGCACCGCCCAGTGTGCGACCAGTTCGCCAGGTCGTGCCCCGTCCTCGCGAGTGTGAACGTACTGCGAAGATTCGGCGAAGATTTCGCAGTAGCTTCACATTCGGCGAATGACGGGTACTGCGCGCCGACCGTCAGTCCTCGGCGTGGCGACTCTGGTCCCATCGCGGGGACGGCCGCGCGCGCGAGTGCGCCGAACGCATCACCTTGCGGGAACCGTGCGGTGCCTGGCCGTCGGCGCCGTGGCCGAGCACGTCGAAGGCGGACATGCGCATCGCGTGGTAGAGGTCGCGATGTCCGTTCACCCACGGTTCGGTCCACTTGTCGAGCAGTTCCCCGGCGCGCAGCAGCGGCAGCAGGTGGGCCACCAGCTGCGGATCGATACCGCCCCCCAGCAACTGCTCGATCAGGTCGACGGCGTCATGCCAGTCGACCGAGACGTCGTCGCCCAGTTGCAGATACTGCGGATCGACGGTCAGCAGCCCATCGACGCCGAGCGGGCGCAAGCGCCACATCGCCGAGCGCAGGCTGGCGACCGCCCTGCGCGTCTGCGCATGGGGCCACAACGTGGCGCACACCCACAACCGGTGGACGGGCTTGCGCTTCAACGCGACGAGTGCGATCACCCGCTGGCATGCCGGCGGCAGGTCGACGCGCTGCCCACCGTGGTCAACGGCGAATCCGCCGAGAAGGTGCAACGACAACTGGTCCACGCGTCGATCGTCGGCCCGGCGGCGCGCGGTGGCATGCGTAGTGCACTACTCGTTTCGTCCCGCCCCCGCGTGCGGCGACGCGAATCGTGACCGGTGGGGCGCAGTGGGACCGGCTGCGGTGGAATGTAGCGGGAAAGGACGCAAACGATGAGCGAGACGCAACACGAGCCGACGGCGACCCGGCACCGGGTGCGCCCCATGTCCGGTCGGGATCCCGGCGAAGAGCACCGGGCGGCAACGCCGTTGGAACTGCTCTTCGACCTGACCTTCGTGATCGCGTTCGGTATCGCCGCCAACGAGTTCGCGCACATGCTCGCCGAAAATAAAGTCGGCGCCGGCCTGCTCGGGTTCAGCCTGGCGACCTTCGCGGTGTGCTGGGCGTGGATCAACTTCAGCTGGTTCGCCTCCGCCTACGACACCGACGACTGGATCTACCGGCTGATGACCATGCTGCAGATGGTCGGTGTCGTCGTCATGGCGCTGGGCTTCCCGCCGATGTTCGCCTCCATCGAGCACGGTCACCACGTCGACAACCGGGTCATGGTCGCCGGCTATGTCGTGATGCGAATCGCCTTGGTAGGGCAGTGGTTGCGGGCCGCCAAGCAGGATCCGAAGCATCGCTCGGCATGCCTGACCTATGTCGCCGCCGTCACCGTCGCGCAGGCCGGCTGGGTCGCCAGCATCTTCCTCGACACGTCGGTGCCGGTGACCTTTCTGGTGGTCGTCGTGCTGATCGGCGTGGAGACGCTGGGTCCGGTGCTGGCGGAGCGGCGCAGGGGCGGAACACCGTGGCACGCCCACCACATCACCGAGCGCTACGGACTGCTGACGATCATCGCGCTCGGCGAAGGGGTGGTCGGCACGGTGGCGTCGTTGACCGCCGTCGTCAACGCGCAGGGATGGTCGTTCGACGCCGCGTTCGTGGTCGTGGCCGGCATCGGCCTGACGTTCGGGATGTGGTGGACGTACTTCGTCCTGCCGCAGGCCGACCTGTTGCACGCCCGGCGCGAGCGCTCGTTCTTGTTCGGGTACTTCCCGATCATCACGCTGGGCGCGATCGTCGCGACCGGTGCCGGGCTGCATGCAGCCGCCTACTACCTCGAGCGCCATTCCAAGCTGAGCTCCGTGGAGACGGTGCTGACCGTCGCGGTGCCCGTCGGGATCTACATCGTGTCGATCTACGTGCTCTACATGCTGATGGTGCGGGCCGTCGAGGCGTTCCACGTGGTGGTCATCGCGGCGACGGTCGGGGTGCTGGCCGCGGCGGTGTGGCTCGCCGCCTCCGGCGTCTCGATGGCCAACTGCCTGTTGGTCGTGACGCTGGCGCCGATGGTGTCGGTGGTCGGCTACGAATGGGTCGGACACCGGCTCACCGAGCATGCTCTGGCCACGACCGTTCGACCCGATCGCACCCCGGAATGAGTCGCTGAGCCGTTTAGCCGATCGCCCTCCGGGTATCTGACTGGCAGCCGTTCGAGGTGGCAGCGGAGAATTCACCGCGCCATCGCTTGCGTAGCCGCGAGCAGACCCGAACCGCCGCGGTCAAGAAGCGGCCCCCGGTTCGCCCGTTACCCGCCGGCGAACCTGGCGATGTCGCCTCGGCGGCTGTCCACGTCTCAGCGGCGCAAACGAGGAGGTCGACGATGCCGAAGACGACCAAGAGCGGCGGCGCACGCAAGAGCGAACTGCCGAGCACACTGCAGAAGTCCGACGCCAAGGCCCAGCGCACGTTTGCGAAGGCCCACGACGCGGCGGCCAAGGAGTACGGCGAGGGCGAGCGCGCTCACCGCGTCGCCTACAGCGCCCTCAAGCACAGCTACGAGAAGGTCGGCGACCACTGGGAGCCGAAGGCTGAGAAGGGTCCGTCCGACCAGCGGGCGCGCAGCGGCGGCCCGAACGCCAAGGGTGAGACCGCCGAGGGCGTCGACGCCAACGCCTCGAAGAAACATCTCGTCGAGATCGCCCGTCGGCTGGACATCTCCGGTCGGTCGACGATGAGCAAGGACGAACTGGTCTCGGCGATCAAGAAGGCCAACCGCCGCGCCTCGGCGCGCAACCGCTGATCAACGACTCCCGGCGGGCTGGGTCTGCGGCCCTTCCAACAGCATCTGCTCGCTTAGATCGCTCAGCATCAGCCTGCGTGCCTTGCGGCGGGTGATCAGAATCCCGACGACGGCCAGCGCCCAGATCGTGTACTGCACCGTCCATGCCCACCGGAACGAGTCCAACGAGATCTCGCCCGCCGCGTCGAGGATGACGCCCATCGCCTGCATCACCAGCAGCGAGGCGATGAAGCCGCCCATGTTGACCAATCCCGACGCGGTCCCCAGCGTGGCGCTCGGGTTGAAGGTGCGCGCGAAGTCGAAGCCGACCATCGAGCCGGGACCACCGACCGAGATCACCACGATCAACACGACCAGCAACCACAGCGGCGCCCGCCCGGGCAGCGCGAGCACCACCGTCCACACCGCGGCGTTGCTGGCGATGATCGCCAGCACCAGGCGCGAGCGCCGGTGCGGTCGGCGTCCGGTGAAGATTCCGACGAGGATGCCCGCCGAGATGGCGGCCACCACCGACACCGTCAGCAGCGAGCCGGCGATACTCGCCGACAACCCCTGCGCCTTGGTCAGGTACGGGACACCCCACATCAGCGCGAACGCCGTGACCGAGAACTGGGTGCCCATGTGGGTGAAGAAGCCCAACCGCGTACCGGGGCGCAGCCACACGGTCTTCACGCTGGCCAGCGTCTCCCGCACGGACATCGTCTCCGCCTCGACCACGTTGCCGTTGGGGGTGTTCCTCACCAGCGCGAGGGTCAGCACCATCGACAGCACGCCGACCGCCGCCACCGACGCGTACGCGGTGGTCCAGCCCCACGCGCTGAGCACCGCGAAGAACGGAACCGCGGAGAGCACCTGACCGAGTTGGCCGCAGATCCCGGTCAACTGCGTCACCAGCGGCACCTGGCGGGCCGGGAACCAGTGCGAGACGAGTCGCAGCACGGAGATGAACGTGAACGCGTCGCCGAGGCCGAGCACCGCGCGGGCGGCGATGGCCGTCGGTAGCGACTCGGTGAAGGCCAGCGCGAGTTGCCCGGATGCCATCAGCGCGGCGCCCGAGAGGATCAGTGTCTTGGAGCCGAACCGGTCGAGCAGCAGCCCCGCCGGCACCTGCGCGCCGGCGTAGACGATGACCTGCAGGACGACGAACGTCGAGAGCACACTGGGACTGGCCTGGAACCGGTCGGCCGCATCGAGGCCGGAGACACCGAGCGTGGTGCGATCGAGAACCGCGACGATGTAGGCGAACAGTCCGGTGGCCCAAACGATCCAGGGACGCACACCGAACCTTTCCCGCGCTCACGTTGCCTAAGCCTTCGGTGACCATCGTCGCCGACGCCTGCCCGCCGACGCCAATGCGCGCAGCGTGAACTCGCTCACCGGAGCAGATGCTCTGGGCGGGAGTGTTGGCTGAAACCGCACGGCCTTGCGCGCACCGCCTAGCGATCGCCGTCATATCCGCAGGCCGATTGGTGTGAGGCGAATAGCTAGCAAACCGCTGTGTACTGGGCTTTTCCTTCGCTCACCACCATTGCGCGGCTAGAGTGGTCACATGACCAGGGGCGGTGCCATGCCGGCCCGCATACCGCGACCGAGCGGGGCGGGGCGGGTTGACTGAGTACCGTCTCGACGAGCTCGCCCGGATCTCGGGTGTCAGCGCCCGCAACATCCGGGCGTATCGGGAGCGCGGCCTGCTCGACCCACCCCGGCGGGTCGGGCGCTCGGCGTTCTACGACGACTACCACCTGTCCCAACTGCGGACGATCAACCAGCTGCACCGGCGCGGCTTCAACTCCGCCCACATCGCCGAGTTCTTCACCAGCCTGCGCCAAGGCGCCGACCTCGCCGACATCCTGGGCATCCAGCGCGCGGTGCTCGGGCCCAGGACCGAGTCGGCCGACGAGAGCGCCGAAGTGGATTCGACGGTGGGCAACCCCGCAATCGATGCCGACAGCAACGAGGGGCGCCGGCTGGTCGCCTACGGCATGGCCGAGGTCGCCGACGGCTCGGTGACGTTGACCGACCTCGCGGTGCGCAACGTCATCGCGCGAGCGGCCGACCCCATGGCCTATGTGCGTGTCCTCCTGCACATCGTCGAGTCGACGCGCGATGCCGTCGACGTGCTGGCGGGTGGCTTCGTGCACGGGCTCGACGAGTGCGTGGCCGCCCGGTTCGGCGTCGACCACGCGCCCGGACCCGATCAGGTGGAGGAGCTGAGCGAGGTGGTGCGGGACTACCGCGAGCTGTGGAACAGCGTGGTGTCGGGTCGGTTGGACACGGCGCTGCAGCAGCAGGTCGCGGCCGCCGACTCCGAGTACGCCGCGGGCGCATTGCTCAGCGGCCGGCGGGAGAGCGAGGCGACGTAGCCCTCACACCCGGGCGCCGGCCGGGTCGCCTCCGAAGCGCTGGGCCAGCCACACGGGGATGATCGCGACGACGGTGAGCGCGGCGGCCACCACGTTGATGACCGGGGCGTGATTGGGCCGGAACAGGTTGCCGAAGATCCAGATCGGAAGCGTCTGCACCGTCGGACCGGCGGTGAACGTGGTGACCACGATCTCGTCGAAGGAGAGCGCGAACGCCAGGACCGCGCCCGCGACCAGCGACCCGCGCATCATCGGGAAGGTGACGTACCGGAACGTCTGCCAGGGTGAGGCGCCGAGGTCGGCGGAGACGTCCTCGAGATGCTCGCCCATCCGGCGCAGCCGAGCCTGCGTGTTGTTGTAGACGACGACGATGCAGAACGTGGCATGGCCGACGATCACCGTCGCGAGGCCGAGCGTCACGCCCAGCGCGGAGGTGAACGTCGCATTCAACGCGATACCGGTGACGATGCCGGGCAGCGTGATCGGCAACACCACCAGCAGGCTGATCGCGCGCCTGCCGAAGAACTCGTAGCGCTGTACCGCGATCGCGGCCATGGTGCCGAGCACCAACGCGATCGCCGTCGCGCCGAGCCCGACGACCACCGAGTTGGCGAGGGACTGCCAGAGCCCCCTGCTCCGCCACGCGTCCGCCCACCACTGCAGGGTGAACCCGGTGGGCGGGAACGCGAAGGTACGCGATTCGTTGAAGGCGTTCACCACGACCAGAAGCAGTGGCGCGTAGAGGAAGATCAACACCATCGCCGTCCACCCGCCCGCCGCGCGGCGCACCGCCGGTGACGTCATCAGACGTTCTCCAGCGCGCCGGTGCGGCGCACAGCCAGCAGATACAGCACGATGGCAGCCAGCGGAATGGTCGACAGGGCGGCGGCCAGCGGTTGGTTGTTGGCGGTCACGAGCTGGCCGTAGATGATGTTGCCGAGCAGCTGTGTCTTGCCACCGACGATGGTGACGGCGATGTAGTCGCCGAGCGACAGCGAGAAGGTGAAGATCGAACCTGCCGCGATACCCGGGAAAATCAACGGCCACACCACCATTCGCAGTGTCGACAGCTCCGATGCGCCCAGGTCGGCGCTGGCGTCGAGCAGCGGGTCCGGCACCCGGTGGAACGCGGCGAACACCGGGATCACCATGTAGGGCAACCACAGATAGGTCAGCGTCACGGTCGTGGCGATCAGTCCGTAGCCGGGGCGGTAGCCCGTCACCGACGCCACCGGCCCCTCCGGTGAGAGCAGCATGCGCCACGCGTACGCCTTGACCAGATAGCTGGCCCACAGCGGCGTCGTCACCGCCACCACCAGCGCGAGCCGGACCCGGCTCGACGCCACCTTGGCCATGTAGAACCCCAGCGGTACCGCGAGCACCGCACAGACGACGGTCACCGTGGTCGCGACGGCCACGGTCCGCAGCGTCGCCGCGCGGAACACCGGATCGGTTGCGACGCGCGCCATGTTGTCGAGCGTGAAGTTGTGGATCACTGCACCGGTGAACGCATCGGTCATCCAGAACGCTGAAAGCAGCAGGACGGCAAGCGAACCCAGGTAGGCCAGGCCAAGCCACGCCATGGGCGGGATGAGCAGGAAGGCGAGGCTCAGGCGCCGGGCGACCGCCACGGACGCGACGCCGCGGCGCCTGGTCACCCCTTGATCTGTTGCCACTTGTCGACCCACTCGGCGTAGGCCGTGCAGTCATCACCGCTGCCGTCGACGCACTCCTTCTGCGGTGTGATCCAGTAGTGGATCTGGGACGCGAAACCTTCGTCGGTGGCGTGGTAGATGTCGCAGAAGTCCATCTCGGTGGTGTACTCGCACGCCTTGGTGTTCGCCGGCGCCTCGCCGAAGAACTCGGCCACCTGCGCATTGATCTCCGGGGAGGAGATCCAGTCCATCCACTTGTACATGCAATTCGGATGCGCGGCTTTCGCCGAGACCATCCAGGTGTCCGACCAGCCGGTCGAGCCCTCCTTCGGCAGCACGGTGTTCACCTGGACCTTGTTGCCCGCGCCGATGGTGTTGGCGATCACCTGCCAGGTGGTGCCGATCACCGAGGTCCCGGACTCGAACGCCTGCACCTCCTTGGTGTAGTCCGACCAGTACTCGCCGATGTTCTCCCGTTGCCTGGAGAGCAGTTCGACTGCGGCGTCAAGTTGTTCGTGCGTCAGCGAATAGGGGTCCTCGATGCCGAGTTCGGGCTTCGTCTTGGACAGGTACAGCGCGGCGTCGGCGATGTAGATGGGGGAGTCGTAGGCGGTGACCTTGCCCTTGTATTTGCCCGCATCGTCGAACACCGCCGCCCACGAGTTCGGGGCGTCGCGCACGACTTCGATGTTGTACATCAGCAGATTGGCACCCCACCCGTGCGGAATGCCGTACATCTGGCCATCCACCGAGTTCCACGGCTTGTCTTTGAGGAATGCCGAAATCGACTCGTAGTTGGGCACCAGCGAGGTGTTGACGGGCGCGACGTCGCCGGCGTAGATCAGGCGCAACGTCGCGTCCCCGGATGCCGACACGCCGTCGTACTGACCGCTGCGCATCAACTGGACCATCTCGTCGGAGGTGTTGCCGATCGTGACGTTGGTCCGGCAACCGGTCTGCTGCTCGAAGGGGGTCACCCAGTCGGCGTCGGGGTCGTTGGACCCGTTCTCCGCGTAGCCCGCCCAGGCGATCAGATTGAGTTCGCCCTCCCCTTCGCCGACGGCGCTGAGCGGCTCGAGCTTCGGTGGTTCCTGGCCGGCTCCACCGGGATCCTGTCCGCCCGAGCAAGCCGTCGCGAGCCACATCACGACCGCGGCACAGGTGAGGACGGCGAGGCGGGCCCGCTCGGCGGTCGACGGCCTGGGGTGCATGGCTACTCCTCGATCGATAGGGCGTGGACGGCTTTGTCGGGCCACGCCAGCGTGACCGGGCTGCCGTGGGTCAGGCCGGGCGGCAGCCACGTGCTGGCGGTGAGCACGGTCGCGATCAGCGTGACGCCGCGGCGGGTGTCCGCGGTGATGCGGGTGGTGGGTCCGGCATAGATGATCTCCGAGACCGTCGCCTCGACGGTGCGCACGCCCGACACCGAGTCGGTACCCGGCGCGAACACCCCGATACGCTCCGGCCTGACCACGAACGTCCCTGTCCTGCCCAGGATTTCGTGTGCGTCGAGACCCTCGAGCACGTTCGAGGTGCCGACGAAGTCGGCGACGAAGCGGTTGGCCGGGTTCTCGTAGACCTCGCGGGCGGTGCCCACCTGCTCGATGCGGCCCTCGTCGAGCACCGCCACTCGATCGCACAGCGTCAGCGCCTCGTCCTGGTCGTGGGTCACGATGAGGAACGTGATGCCGACCTCGCGCTGAATCGCCTTGAGCTCGAGCTGCATCTGCTCGCGCAGCTTGAGGTCAAGGGCGCCGAGCGGTTCGTCGAGCAGCAGCACACGTGGCCGTCCGACCAGGGCACGCGCCAACGCCACCCGTTGGCGCTGGCCGCCCGACAACTCGGCGGGGCGCCGCGCCCCTTGCCCGGCCAACCGGACCATGTCGAGCGCGTCGGCGGTGCGGCGCCGCCGCTCGGCCTTTGCGACGCCGCGCACCTTCAGCCCGTACTCCACGTTCTGCCCGACGGTCATGTGGGGGAACAGGGCGTACTCCTGGAACACCGTGTTGACGTCGCGATGGCGGGCAGGCAGACCGGTGACGTCGACACCGCCGAGCCTGACGACCCCTGCCGTGGGCTGTTCGAACCCGGCGATCACCCGCAGCAGTGTGGTCTTCCCCGAACCCGATGGGCCCAGCAGCGCGAAGAGCTCACCATCGCCGACGGTGAGGTGGGCCCCCTCCACGGCGACGACGCCGTTGCCGAACACCTTCCGGACGCCGATCAGCTCGACCCGCGGGCCGTCAACGGCCGCGTCGTCGACAGCCGCGGAAGTGCGGACCGCGTCGGAAGGCATGGCCAATCGTAGGAACGAGACCGGCGACAGCGGTGACCCTTTCCGCGAGCGGACAGAGAATCGCGACGACCGCGGCGGTTTCCGCGCGAGTCCGGGTCTGCTCGCGGCAATGTCCACCCGCAAATCTTGATGCCTGTGACCAGTGGCGTTGACGTGAAAAGTGATACGTCTGTCGTAATCTGTGGCTCGTGTCAATTTCTCGGCGCGCCGTGCTCAAAGGCGCCGTCGCCGCGCCCGCCGCGTTGGCCGTCGGCACCGGCCTGCACGCGCTCGCGTCCGCAGCGCCCGCCACGGCGGCGCAGATGGGCATCCTGCTCGACTATGCCGCCGGGGTGATAAAGGCCAGCGACATCCGCGCCTCGGGTGCCCTCGGTGCGATCCGCTACGTCTCCGACCGGCGCCCCGGCGGGGTCTGGATGCTGGGCAAGCCGATCGTGCTCGCCGAGGCGCGCGACCTCTACCAGAACGGCCTCAAGATCGTGTCGTGCTATCAGTACGGCAAGCAGGACACCGCCGACTGGCTGGGCGGGCAGCGTGCGGGTGTCGCGCACGCCAAACGGGGCTGGGAACTGCACGTCGCCGCGGGCGGTTCCTACGGGGCGCCGATCTACGCCTCCATCGACGACGACCCGTCGTTCGAGCAGTACAAACAGCAGGTGGCGCCGTTTCTGCGGGGCTGGGAGGCCGTGCTGGGCCGGCAGCGGGTCGGCGTCTACGCGAACTCCAAGACCATCGAATGGGCCCTGCAGGACGGCATCGGGGCGTACTACTGGCAGCACAACTGGGGATCGCCCGGGAAAGTCGCCCACCCGGCCGCACATCTGCATCAGGTCGAGATCGACAAGCGGTCCGTCGGCGGTGTGGGCGTGGACATCAACCACATTCTCAAGCCGAGCTACGGACAGTGGGACTAAACCTTACCGATCAGTAAGTACGCTCAGCAAACTCGGCCCGGTCGCTGATGGGGTCGGGAAGACAAATCTCGCCGACGTGTCTTGTCGGAGACGCTCGATCCAGCAGGTGAGACGGGGCAGGAATATTTACATAACGATTACATAACAATCCCACTCTGATCTGCGCTCTTCTGCTTACTCGACCGTAACCACCTGCATGCAGGACGTTTGTCCCAGTAGCCTTCGACGCGTTCTGAGCGGGGCGTTACGCAATACCGGGTTACCCGAGCGTAGAACTCATCAGTAACCATTTCGGGTGCCGATTCGAGGTCTCCTCTTATGACACTCTTAGTACGGCTGGCGTGCGCGGAACGAGGATCGCGAGAGCTGACGCGACAAACCGTCCGATCCGACAGGACGCAGCAGAACCAGCCGGATTCGACGCCGAATCGCATGGCCGGGCGCAGGGCAGCGCAGGCCATCGGAGATTCCGAGACGACAGCCGACAGACGACGAGCATGACGCGGGACGAGGGAGAAAACGAGACGTGACGATCAACGAGCAGCACCGGGTGTCCACCGACCGCACGACGGAGCCCACGGAGTCCCTGGCCGGCACCCACGCCCTCGTCGATCGGTTGAATGCCGGAGAGCCCTATGCCGTGGCGTTCGGCGGCCAGGGCGGGAACTGGCTGGAGAACCTCGAGGAGCTCGTGAGCTCGGCCGGCATCGAGTCCGAGCTCAGCGAAGTGGTCGGGGAGGCCGCGCTGCTCCTCGAGCCGGTCGCGCGCGAGCTCGTCGTGGTCCGGCCGATCGGCTTCGAACCTCTGCAGTGGGTGCGGGCGCTGGCCGCCGACGAGCCCCTGCCGCCGACCAAGCAACTCATCACCGCCGCGATCTCCGGCCCGGGCATCCTGCTGGCGCAGATGGCCGCGATCCGCGCCGTCGTGCGCCAGGGTCTGGACCTCTACGACACCCCGCCGGTCGCCATGGCCGGGCACTCGCAGGGCGTCATGGCCTGCGAGTCGCTGCGCGCGCGGGGCACCATGGACGCCGAACTGCTTGCGCTGCTGCAGTTGATCGGCGCGGCCGGCTCGCTGGTCTCGCGGCGCCGTGGCATGGTCGGCCGCGGCGACAAGGCGCCGATGGTCTCGGTGACCAACGTCGACCCCGACCGCATCGCCGAACTGCTCGACGAGTTCTCCCAGGACGTGCGCACGGTGCTGCCGCCGGTGCTGTCCATCCGCAACGGCAGGCGCTCGGTCGTCATCACCGGCACGCCCGAGCAGCTGGGCCGCTTCGAGCTGTACTGCGCGAAGATCACCGAGAAGGAAGAGGCCGAGCGCAAGAACAAGCTTCGCGGCGGCGCGGTGTTCAGCCCTGTCTTCCACGGCGTGCAGGTCGAGGTCGGCTTCCACACGCCACGGCTTGCCGACGGCGTCGAGGTCGTCGACCGCTGGGCCGCCAAGTGCGGCATCGACCCGGTCATGGCCCACGAGATGACCGAGTCCATTTTCGTGCGCCCGATCGACTGGGTCGCCGAGGTCGAGCGCTTGAACGAGGCCGGGGCGAAGTGGATCGTCGACCTGGGCCCGAGCGACACCGTCACCCGTCTGACCGCCCCGGTGATCCGCGGGCTGGACGTGGGCATCGTGCCCGCCGCCACCCGGGTCGGCCAGCGCAACCTGTTCACCGTCGGCGCCGAACCCGAGGTGCCGCCCGCGTGGTCCAGCTACGCGCCGACGACGGTGCGGTTGCCCGACGGTTCGGTGAGGCTGTCGACCAAGTTCACCCGGCTCACCGGGCGCTCGCCGATCCTGCTCGCGGGCATGACCCCGACGACGGTCGACGCCAAGATCGTCGCGGCGGCCGCGAACGCCGGGCACTGGGCCGAGCTGGCCGGCGGCGGGCAGGTCACCGAGGAGATCTTTGAGGACCGCATCGCCGAGCTGACCACGCTGCTCGAGCCGGGCCGCGCCGTGCAGTTCAACTCGCTGTTCCTCGACCCGTATCTGTGGAAGCTGCAGGTGGGCGGCAAGCGTTTGGTGCAGCGGGCCCGTCAGTCGGGTGCGCCGATCGACGGCGTCGTGGTGTCCGCAGGCATCCCCGAGCTCGAAGAGGCCGTCGAGCTGATCGACGAGCTCAACACCGTCGGCATCAAGCACGTCGTGTTCAAGCCCGGCACCGTCGACCAGATCAAGTCCGTCATCAAGATCGCCGCCGAGGTGCCCGGCAAGGACGTCATCGTGCACATCGAGGGTGGTCGCGCCGGCGGGCACCACTCGTGGGAGGACCTCGACGACCTGCTGTTGAGCACCTACGGCGAGCTGCGCAAGCTGCCCAACATCACCGTCTGCGTCGGCGGCGGGATCGGCACCCCCGAGCGGGCGGCCGAATACCTGTCCGGGCGCTGGGCCACCGAGTACGGGTTCCCGGCGATGCCGGTCGACGGCATCCTGGTCGGCACCGCGGCGATGGCGACGCTGGAGGCCACCACGTCCCCGGCCGTCAAGCAGATGCTGGTCGAGACCACCGGAACCGAGCACTGGATCAGCGCCGGAAAAGCCCAGGGCGGCATGGCTTCCAGCCGCAGCCAGCTGGGCGCCGACATCCACGAGATCGACAACGCCGCGTCGCGCTGCGGCCGGCTGCTCGACGAGGTCGCCGGTGACGCCGACGCCGTGGCCGAGCGGCGCGACGAGATCATCGCCGCGATGGCCACCACCTGCAAGCCGTACTTCGGCCACATCGGCGACATGACGTACCGCCAGTGGCTGCAGCGCTACGTCGAGCTCGCGATCGGCGAGGACGACAGCACCGCCGACACCAAGGTGCCCGGCACCCCGTGGCTGGCCGAGACGTGGCGCGACCGGTTCGCCGAGATGCTGCACCGCGCCGAGGCGCGGCTGCACCCGCAGGACTCCGGCCCGATCGCCACGCTGTTCGACGACCCCGCGCTGTTCAACGACCCCGAGCGGGCGATCGCCACGCTGGCGGCGCGCTACCCGGAGTCGGAGACGCTGCGGCTGCACCCGGCCGACGTCCCGTGGTTCGTGACGCTGTGCAAGACCCCCGGCAAGCCGGTCAACTTCGTGCCCGTCATCGATAAGGACGTGCGGCGCTGGTGGCGCAGCGACTCGCTGTGGCAGGCCCACGACGCCCGCTACACCGCCGATCAGGTCTGCATCATCCCGGGTACGCAGGCGGTCGCGGGCATCACCCGCGTCGACGAGCCGGTCGGTGAGCTGCTCGACCGCTTCGAGCAGGCCGCGATCGACCAGACGCTGGCCGCCGACGGCAGCCCCGTGCCGGTGGTGTCGCGCCGTCAGGCCCGCGCCGACGTCACCGGTCCGCTGGCGGTGGTGCTCGACTCGCCCGACGTGTTGTGGGCCGGCCGCGTCGCGATCAATCCGGTGCACCGCATCGGCGCTCCCGATGAATGGCAGGCCAACGAAAATCGCACTGCGACACACCCTTCCACCGGTGCTCGCTTGGAGCTCAGCGGTGACCGGGTGACCCTGAGCGTTCCCCTTTCCGACATCTGGATCAAGATCCCGTTCACGTTGCCCTCGTGCACGGTCGACGGCGGAATGCCGATCGTGACGGTCGAGGACGCCTCGGCCGCAATGCGTTCCGTGCTGGCGATCGCGGCGGGCGTCGACGATCCGGAAGCGCTTCCGAAGGTGCACGACGGCGTCGCCACGGTGACCGTCGACTGGGATCCCGAACGCGTCGCCGACCACACCGGGGTCACCGCGACCTTCGGCGCCCCGCTGGCGCCTGGCCTCACGCTCGTGCCCGATGCGCTCGTCGGCCACTGCTGGCCCGCGGTGTTCGCGGCGATCGGCGCTGCCGTCACCGAGGACGGCTTCCCCGCCGTCGAGGGCCTGCTGAGCCTGGTTCACCTCGACCACGCCGCACGCCTGCTGACGCAGATGCCGAAGACGCCGACCGAATTGACCGTCACCGCAACGGGTTCCGCGGCAACCGACACCGAGTACGGGCGCGTCGTGCCGGTCTCGGTGGAAATCCGCGACGGCGAGGGGACCGTGCTGGCGACCCTCGAGGAGCGGTTCGCAATCCGGGGCCGCACGGGTGCGGCCGAACTCGCCGACCCGCCGCGGGCCGGTGGTGCGATCACCGACAACGCGACCGACACCCCGCGGCGCCGTCGCCGCGACGTGACCGTGGCCGCGCCAACGGACATGAGCGCGTTCGCGGTGGTGTCCGGGGACCACAACCCGATCCACACCGACCGCGCCGCCGCCCTGCTGGCCGGGCTGAAATCGCCCATCGTGCACGGCATGTGGCTGTCGGCCGCCGCGCAGCACGTGGTCACCGCCACCGACGGCAAGCCGGCACCGCCGGCGCGGGTCGTCGGCTGGACGTCGCGGTTCCTGGGCATGGTGCTGCCCGGTGACGAGGTCGACTTCCGGGTCGATCGCGTCGGGATCGACCGTGGCGCAGAGATCGTGGAGGTCACCGCCAAGGTCGCGGGCGACCTCGTGATGTCGGCGACCGCGCAGCTGGCCGCGCCCAAGACGGTCTACGCCTTCCCGGGCCAGGGCATCCAGCACAAGGGCATGGGCATGGAGGTGCGGGCTCGCTCGAAGGCGGCCCGCAAGGTGTGGGACACCGCCGACAAGTTCACCCGCGACACACTGGGCTTCTCCGTGCTGCACGTGGTGCGCGACAACCCGACCAGCCTGATCGCCAGCGGTGTGCACTACCACCACCCCGACGGCGTGCTGTTCCTGACGCAGTTCACCCAGGTCGCCATGGCGACGGTGGCCGCCGCGCAGGTCGCCGAGATGCGCGAGCAGGGCGCGTTCGTCGAGGGCGCGATCGCCTGTGGTCACTCCGTCGGCGAATACACCGCGCTGGCCTGTGTCAGCGGGGTCTACGAGCTCGAAGCGCTGCTGGAGGTGGTGTTCCACCGCGGCAGCAAGATGCACGACATCGTGCCGCGCGACCACCTTGGCCGGTCGAACTACCGGCTGGCCGCGATCCGGCCGTCGCAGATCGACCTAGACGATGCCGACGTCAAACAGTTTGTTGCTGACGTCTCCCGGAATACCGGTGAATTCCTCGAGATCGTGAACTTCAACCTGCGCGGCTCGCAGTACGCGATCGCGGGCACCGTGCGCGGGTTGGAGGCGCTGGAGGAAGAGGTCGAGCGGCGCCGCGAGATCACCGGCGGCAAGCGCTCGTTCATTCTGGTGCCCGGTATCGACGTGCCGTTCCACTCGTCGGTGCTGCGGGTCGGCGTCGCCGACTTCCGGCGGTCGCTGGAGCGGGTCATGCCGCGCGACCAGGACCCGGCGTTGATCGTCGGCAAGTACATCCCCAACCTGGTGCCGCGGCCGTTCACCCTCGACCGCGACTTCATCGAGGAGATCCGCGATCTGGTGCCGGCCGAGCCGCTCGACGAGATCCTCGCCGACTACGACACGTGGCGGCACGAGAAGCCGGCCGAGCTGTGCCGCAAGATCGTGATCGAGCTGCTGGCTTGGCAGTTCGCCAGCCCGGTGCGCTGGATCGAGACCCAGGACCTGCTGTTCATCGAGGAGGCCGCGGGCGGTCTGGGCATCGAGCGCTTCGTCGAAATCGGTGTCAAGTCGGCGCCGACGGTCGCGGGGCTGGCGACCAATACCCTCAAGCTGCCCGAATACTCCCACAGCACAACCGAAGTGCTGAACTCCGAGCGGGATGCGGCCGTGCTGTTCGCGACCGACACGGATCCCGAGCCGGAGGCCGACGAGGATGTGGCGCCCGCGCCCGCAGCCGAAGCCGCCCCGGTTGAGGCCGCACCCGCAGCGCCGACGCCCGCGCCCGCCGCACCCGCTGGCGGTCCGCGCCCCGATGACATCGGTTACGACGCCGCCGATGCCACGACGGCTCTGATCGCGCTGTCGGCCAAGATGCGCATCGACCAGATCGAGCCGCTGGACTCGATCGAGTCGATCACCGACGGTGCGTCGTCGCGACGCAACCAGCTGCTGGTCGACCTCGGCTCGGAGCTCAACCTGGGCGCGATCGACGGTGCGGCCGAAGCCGATCTGGCTGGGCTGAAGGGTCAGGTCACCAAGCTGGCCCGGACCTACAAGCCGTTCGGCCCGGTGCTGTCCGACGCGGTCAACGACCAGTTGCGCACCGTGCTCGGGCCGTCCGGCAAGCGCCCGGCCTACATCGCCGAGCGGGTCAAGAAGACATGGGAACTCGGCGACGGCTGGGTCAAGCACGTCACCGTCGAGGTGGCGTTGGGCACCCGCGAGGGCGCCAGCGTGCGCGGCGGCGAGTTGGGCGGGCTGCACGACGGCGCACTGGCCGACGCGGCGACCGTCGACAAGGTCATCGACGCCGCGGTCACCATAGTCGCAGGGCGCAAGGGCATCTCGGTGTCGCTGCCGTCGGCGGCGGGCGGTGCTGGCGGCGTTGTGGATTCGGCCGCGCTGACCGAGTTCGCCGAACAGGTCACCGGCCCCAACGGTGTGCTGGCCTCGACGGCGCGCTTGATCCTCGGCCAGCTCGGGCTCGACACGCCCGTACCGGTGCCGGAGGCGACCGACGCCGAGCTCATCGACCTGGTCACCGCCGAATTGGGTTCGGACTGGCCGCGGTTGGTGGCGCCCGTGTTCGACGGCCGCAAGGCGGTGCTCTTCGACGACCGCTGGGCCAGCGCGCGCGAGGATCTGGCCCGGCTGTGGCTGTGCGACGAGGACGAGATCGACCGGGACTGGCAGCGGCTCTCGGAGCGCTTCGAGGGCGCCGGGCACGTGGTGGGCACGCAGGTCACCTGGTGGCAGGGCAAGGCGTTGGCGGCGGGCCGCAACATCCACGCCTCGCTCTACGGCCGCGCTGCCGCCGGCGCGGAGAACCCGGGCACCGGCCGCTACAGCGACGAGGTCGCCGTCGTCACCGGTGCCTCGAAGGGTTCGATCGCCGCGTCCGTGGTGGCGCAGTTGCTCGACGGCGGTGCGACGGTCATCGCAACGACGTCGAAGCTCGACGACGACCGGTTGGCGTTCTACCGCACTCTCTACCGCGACAACGCCCGTTGGGGCGCGAAGCTGTGGGTGGTGCCCGCCAACATGGCCTCCTACTCCGATATCGACGCGCTGGTCCAGTGGGTCGGCAACGAGCAGACCGAAAGCCTCGGGCCGCAGTCGATTCATCTGAAGGACGCGCAGACTCCGACGCTGCTGTTCCCGTTCGCGGCGCCGCGGGTGACCGGCGACCTGTCCGATGCCGGGTCGCGTGCCGAGATGGAGATGAAAGTGCTGCTGTGGGCCGTGCAACGGCTGATCGGCGGGCTGTCTCACATCGGCGCCGAACGCGACATCGCCGCGCGCCTGCACGTCGTCCTGCCCGGCTCGCCGAACCGTGGCATGTTCGGCGGCGACGGCGCCTACGGCGAGGCCAAGTCAGCGCTCGACGCGCTGGTGTCCCGGTGGAAGGCCGAGTCGTCATGGGCGCAGCGAGTTTCGTTGGCGCACGCGCTGATCGGTTGGACCAAGGGCACGGGCCTGATGGGGCACAACGACGCAATCGTCGGCGCGGTCGAAGAGGCCGGTGTCCGCACGTTCACGACCGACGAGATGGCGAGCATGCTGCTCGGGCTGTGTGACATCGAGGCCAAGGTGGCCGGGGCACACGAGCCGCTGCAGGCGGACTTCACCGGCGGCCTGGCCGAGGTGGACCTCGACCTGGGCGAGCTGGCCGCCAAGGCCCGCGAGGAGATGGTCGCCGAGACCGCCGGTGACGAGTCCGACGACGAGGGCGCCATCCGGGCGCTGCCGTCGCCGCCGCGCGGCTATCAGGCCGCACCGCCGCCGGCGTGGGACGACCTCGACGTCGACCCGGCCGACCTTGTCGTGATCGTCGGCGGCGCCGAGATCGGACCGTACGGCTCGTCGCGCACCCGTTTCGAGATGGAGGTCGAGAACGAGCTGTCGGCGGCCGGTGTGCTCGAGCTGGCGTGGACGACCGGACTGGTCAAGTGGGAGGACGACCCCACGCCGGGCTGGTACGACACGGAGACCGGTGAGCTAGTCGACGAGGGCGAGCTGGTCGAGCGCTACCACGACGCCGTGATCGAGCGGGTCGGTATCCGCGAGTTCGTCGGCGACGGCGCGATCGATGCCGATCACACCGCGCCGCTGCTGGTTTCGGTTTTCCTCGACAAGGACTTCACGTTCGTGGTGTCCAACGAAGAGGAGGCCAGGGCGTTCGTCCGGGCCGACCCGGAGCACACCGTCATCGCACCCGTTCCGGACAGCGGTGACTGGCAGGTCACCCGCAAGGCGGGCACCGAGATCCGCGTGCCGCGCAAGACGAAGCTGTCCCGCACGGTCGGCGCGCAGATCCCCACCGGGTTCGACCCGATGGTGTACGGCGTCAGCCAGGAGATGATGAACTCCATTGACCGGCTGGCGATCTGGAACCTCGTGACGACCGTCGACGCTTTCCTGTCGGCCGGCTTCACACCGGCGGAACTGATGCGCTGGGTGCACCCCAGCCTGGTGGCCAACACGCAGGGCACCGGTATGGGTGGCATGACGTCGATGCAGACCATGTATCACGGCAACCTGCTCGGCAGGAACAAGCCGAACGACATCCTGCAGGAAGTCCTGCCGAACGTGTACGCAGGCCACGTCGTGCAGTCCTACGTGGGCAGCTACGGCGCGATGATCCATCCGGTCGGGGCCTGTGCCACCGCGGCGGTCTCGGTCGAGGAGGGCGTCGACAAGATCAAGTTGGGCAAGGCGGACTTCGTCGTCGCGGGCGGATACGACGACCTGACGCTCGAAGCCATCATCGGGTTCGGTGACATGGCCGCGACCGCGGACACCGAGATGATGCGGGCCAAGGGCATCAGCGACTCGAAGTTCTCCCGCGCCAACGACCGTCGTCGGCTCGGGTTCGTCGAAGGCCAGGGCGGCGGGACCATCCTGCTAGCCCGCGGCGACCTCGCGCTCAAGATGGGGCTTCCCGTGCTCGCGGTGGTCGGGTACGTGTCGTCGTTCGGCGACGGCATGCACACCTCGATCCCGGCTCCCGGCCTCGGCGCCCTGGCCGCCGGCCGCGGCGGTCGCGAGTCGCAGCTGGCGCGTTCGCTGGCCGCGCTCGGCGTCGGAGCCGACGACATCGCGGTGGTGTCCAAGCACGACACGTCGACGCTGGCCAACGACCCCAACGAGACCGAACTGCACGAGCGGCTCGCCGACTCGCTGGGTCGTTCGGACGGCGCACCGTTGTTCGTGGTGTCGCAGAAGAGCCTGACCGGCCACTCCAAGGGCGGCGCGGCGGCGTTCCAGATGATGGGGCTGTGCCAGATCCTGCGCGACGGCGTGATTCCGCCGAACCGCAGCCTGGACTGTGTCGACGACGAGCTCGCCGGCGCCGCGCACATGGTCTGGCTGCGCGACACGCTGCACTTCGGGGAGAAGTTCCCGTTGAAGGCGGGGTTGATCACCAGCCTCGGCTTCGGTCACGTGTCCGGTCTGATCGCGCTGGTGCATCCACAGGCGTTCCTTGCCGCGCTCAGCCCGGAGGAACGGGCCGAGTACCAACAGCGCGCGGATGCCCGGGTGCTGGCAGGCCAGCATCGGCTCGCATCGGCGATCGCCGGTGGCAAGCCGTTGTACGAGAAACCGGCGGACCGCCGGTTCGGCCCCGACGCCCCCGAGAAGCGACAAGAAGCCGACATGCTTCTCGATCCGGCATCGCGGCTCGGCGACGACGACGTGTATGTGCCCGCGCAGGCGTGAGATAGCGTTTCGCCCATGGCGATAGTCGGGGTGGGGATCGACCTGGTCTCCATACCCGAGTTCGCCGAGCAGGTGGACCAGCCGGGGACGGTGTTCGCCGAGACGTTCACGCCCGGTGAGCGGCGCGACGCCGCCGACAAGAGTTCGTCGGCGGCGCGGCATCTCGCCGCCCGCTGGGCGGCGAAGGAGGCCGTGATCAAGGCGTGGTCGGGGTCCCGCTTCGCCAGGCGTCCGGTGCTGCCCGAGGGCATTCACCGCGACATCGAGGTCATCACCGACATGTGGGGCAGGCCCAAGGTGCGCCTGTCCGGGGCGATCGCCGAGCATCTGAAGAACGTGACCATTCACCTGTCGCTGACGCACGAGGCCGACACCGCGGCCGCGGTCGCCATCCTCGAAGAGCGCTGACCTTCGCGAAATGGCATTCCAGCAGCGCAAGTGCGAGTAGAGGCCTGCTGGAATGCCATTTCGCGGCTAGCGTCGGTGCCTATGAGCGATCTAGTGGGGCGGGTGCGTGAGGTGCTGCCGTCGGTGCGGCGCGATCTCGAGGATCTGGTGCGCATCGAATCGGTGTGGGCCGATCCTGCCCGCCGCGGCGAGGTGCAGCGCAGCGCCGACGCGACGGCCAAGTTGTTGACCGACGCCGGCTTCGGTGAGGTGCAGATCGTCAGCGAGGGCGGAGCACCCGCCGTCATCGCGCGCCATCCCGCGCCGCCCGGCGCGCCCACGGTGCTGCTCTACGCACACCACGATGTGCAACCCGAAGGCGATCCGACGCAGTGGCGCACTCCGCCGTTCGAACCCACCGAGCGGGACGGCCGTCTCTACGGTCGCGGCACCGCCGACGACAAGGCTGGAATCGCAACGCATTTGGCGGCTTTCCGGGCGCACGGGGGCAACCCGCCGGTCGGTGTGACGGTGTTCGTCGAGGGCGAGGAGGAGTCGGGCTCACCGTCGCTGTCGCGACTGCTGGCCGCCCACCACGACACGCTGGCCTCCGACGTGATCGTCATCGCCGACTCCGACAACTGGAGCACCGAAGTGCCCTCGCTGACGGTCTCACTGCGCGGACTGGCCGACTGCATCGTCGAGGTCGCGACGCTCGATCACGGACTGCACTCGGGACTGTGGGGCGGCGTCGTGCCGGATGCGCTGAGTGTGCTGGTGCGACTCCTGGCCAGCCTGCACGACGACGACGGCAACGTCGCGGTTGCGGGTGTGCATGAAGCCGCCGCGGCCGACATCGACTACCCGCCGGAGCGGGTGCGCGAGGAGGCCGGGCTGCTCGATGGGGTATCTGAGATCGGTTCTGGTACTGTCCCGCAACGACTTTGGGCAAAGCCCGCAATCACCGTCATCGGCATCGACACCACGTCGATCGACAAGTCGTCGAACACCCTGATTCCTCGTGCGCGCGCCAAGGTCAGCATGCGCGTCGCGCCCGGCGGCGACGCGGCCGCGCACATGAAGGCGCTGACCCGTCACCTCGAAACCCATGCGCCGTGGGGGGCGCGGGTGACCGTCACACCCGGCGACATGGGGCAGCCGTACGCCATCGACGCCAGCGGGCCGGTGTACGACGCGGCGCGGTCCGCCTTCCGCCAGGGGTGGGGTGCCGATCCCGTCGACACCGGGGTCGGCGGCTCGATTCCGTTCATCGCCGAGTTCGCCGCGGCGTTCCCGTCGGCCAAGATCCTGGTCACCGGCGTCGAAGACCCTGCGACACAGGCGCACAGCGTCAACGAGAGCCTGCACCTGGGCGTGTTGGAGCGCGCGGCGATCTCCGAGGCCCTGTTGCTGGCCGGACTGGGACGGGACAGCTCAAACGGACAGGTCTCGTCGTAGATGGCCTCCGGGGACAGTCGAGCGCAGGAAACTGAACTGACTTTGCGCAGCCTGGGCGCTGCCGGCACGGTAACGGGCTCCAAACACCTCCTGGAAAGCGACGGCAAGCGAATCCTGTTGGACTGCGGCCTGTTCCAGGGCGTTAAGAACCTCCGTGAGCTCAACTGGGCCCGACTCCAGGTCGACCCCTCGAGTATCGACGCAGTCATCGTGACCCACGCCCACCTCGACCACACCGGCTACCTGCCCCGGTTGGTGCGCGACGGATTCCGCGGACCGATCGTGTCCACCGAAGCGACCGCCGCCGTCGCCGACATCATCCTGCGTGACAGCGCCCTTCTGCAGGAGCGCGACGCGGAATTCCTCAACAAGCACCACGTCACCAAGCACCACCCCGCCCTGCCGCTGTATGACCGCGAGGACGCCCGCCGAGCCCTCGATTTGTTCACCACACGTCCGTTCGGGACGGAGTTCGACCTACCGGGGGCAGGGCCGGTCGTGATCTTCCGCCGCGCCGGGCACATTCTCGGGGCGGCGACCGTCGACCTGATGTGGCATGGCCGCCGCGTCGTCGTCACCGGCGATCTGGGTCGCTACGACGACCCGGTGATGCTTGAGCCCGACCCGGTGCCGACCGCGGACTACCTGCTTATGGAGTCGACCTACGGCGATCGTCTGCACGAGCGCGCCGATCCCGCGGATGCTCTCGCCGAGGTCATCGACGCGACGGTGGATCGCGGCGGGACCGTGGTGATACCGGCGTTCGCGGTGGGCCGGGCTCAAACACTGCTCTATTACCTGTGGCAGTTGCGCTCCGAGGGGAGGCTGCCGGATGTCCCTGTCTACCTGGACAGTCCGATGGCGATCAACGCCAGCGAACTGCTGCGCACCTATCAGGGTGACCACCGCTTGTCGCCGGAGGTCTACGAGGGCATGTGCGCCATGGCGACGTACACGCGCGAGGCCGAGCAGTCCATGAAGATCTCGGCCAGCCGGGAGCCGAAGGTCGTGATCTCAGCCAGCGGCATGGCCACCGGTGGTCGGATCCTGTACCACCTCAAGGCGTTCGCCCCGGATCCGCGCAACACGATCATGGTGACCGGTTATCAGGTGCCGGGTACCCGCGGCCGATCCATCGCCGCCGGCGAACGGTACGTCAAGATCCACGGCGAGTGGATCCCGATCAAGGCGCAGGTTGCGAACCTGCAGATGCTGTCTGCGCATGCCGATGCCGACGAGCTCGTCCGATGGGCCTCCGGGATCACCACTCCACCGCGGCGGGTGTTCGTCGTCCACGGTGAACCGCAGGCGGCAGACACCCTGCGCAGGCGCCTGGACCGCGAGTTCGGTTGGCAGGCAACGGTCCCAAGGCCGAATCAGCTGTTCAGCCTGTGACTCGGGACTCGGCCCCCGCGGGGCAACCGTCGGCAATCACTGCGTGACTTTCTGATCTCGCTGCTCAGACGGACAGGTCGCGCCGAAGCTTGGCGACGTGTCCGGTGGCCCGGACGTTGTACTGCGCCTCAGCGATCTTGCCCTTCTCGTCGACGACGAACGTCGACCGGATCACACCCTGAACGGTCTTGCCGTACATCGTCTTGTCGCCGAACGCGCCCCACGCGGCGAGCACGTCGCGGTCGGGGTCCGACAGGAGCGGGAACGTCAGCTTCTCCTTGTCGCGGAATTTGGCCAGCTTCTCCGGCTTGTCGGGGGAGATGCCAATGACCTCGAGCCCGGCGTCGTTGAGCTGACTCAAGCTGTCCCGGAAGTCGCAGGCCTGCTTGGTGCAGCCGGGAGTCGACGCGGCGGGGTAGAAGTACACGATGACCTTGCGGCCCCTGTAATCGGAGAGCTTCACGGTGTTGCCGTCGGCGTCGGGCAGGCTGAACGCCGGAGCTTTGTCGCCGATCTCGAGTCGCGGAGTCTGTGGCACGCGTGGCCATCCCTTCTTGTCGACCGGTGCGCTGCTGCGAGCGCGGGCTGCTCTAGGGTAGATCGGCAGGCTCCCTGGGGGAGCAGTGACTGGAAGCGGCTTGGAGGCGCACGTGGCGGACCGCGATCCCGACGACATCAAGCGGGAGATCGATCAGGCTCGGGAGCAGCTGGCATCGACGGTGGACACCCTTGCCGAGCGTGCCAATCCCAGCCGGTTGGCCGACGACGCCAAGGCGGCGGCGGTGAGGTTCGTCAAGAAGCCGGTGGTCGCGGTGTCGCTGGCCGGCGTGGGCGCGGTCGTGTTGGTGGTGATCGTCCGCCGGATCAGGCGGCGTTGACGCGGTCCGTCCGGCGGCGCCGGGCGGTGCGGAACCAGTCGGCCAAGGAGAAGGTGGGCGGGTTGGCGACGCGGCCGATCCGGCCGCACGAGTACACCGCGACCAGGTTGTGCGTAGTTACCTCGTCGTACGCGACTTCTTCGAGTGCGTCAGTCGCAAACGGCTCGCAACTCTGCGACATCAGCTAAGTCCCCGTTTTCCTTGTTGCCCCGCTGTCCTCGACCCGACAGCCCGTGATTCAGCTAACCCGACTCTAGCAGAGGTTCCCGCTTTCCAGCAGCTCGAAACGGGAGATGTCATCGATTCGGTTCCCTCCGCAACGGCCTCTTCGCGCTGGTGGTGTAGTACATCGGCTCCGTTGTGTCGATTCCAGCACACTTCTGGCGACTGCGAGCGAGGTCGCCCGCAAAAATTTACGCCACTGTAAGCCGCAACGAAGAGGTTTCGTCTGACGGTGCGGCGGGAGAGTCGTCGCCAGGTGGGGCCGAAAGTACCGCTGACGAGGTTCAAGAGACCCTGTGACCGGTGTCTTCGGCCTGCCAGGCTGAGGTCGGCGGCGACGGGACAGGAGGACGATCGTCATGATGTTTTGGTACGACCACGACATGGGTTGGTGGGGTTATGCCGGCATGGGCATCGGGATGGTGTTGTTCTGGGCGGTGCTGATCGTCGGGATCATCGCCTTGATCCGCTTCACGGCCAATGACCGACAGGGTGCCCAGTTTCCGGCGCCGCCGATGACGCCGGAGGACGTCCTCGCCAGCCGGTTCGCACGGGGCGAGATCAGCGAAACGGAGTATCACGAACGACTGACCGTGCTGCGAGACCACGCTCGGCACTGACCATATGTGCTGAGTCGGAAAACCGGCTTTGTGGTGCGCCGTCAGGGTTTCGAACCCCGGACCCGCTGATTAAGAGTCAGCTGCTCTACCAACTGAGCTAACGGCGCGCGTGTGAGACAATAACAGGCCCGTTGGCGCAGGGTGAAATCCGAGCCCAACGAAGTGCCGGCAGCGACGCCGCTGTCGCTCCCGCAGTCGAAATTGCCCTTAGACTGTTGCCAGAAATCGTCGTCGTCCCTGTTTGCGAGGTGGAGTTAGCTATGTGGCGAGTCCGTTCAGTGGCCCGTCCGCGTCGACGCGCACGGTTGGTGGCCGTGGCGCTCATCCCCGCCGTGGTGTTGGGTCTGTCGGCATGCGGCGGCAACAGCGCGCCGCCTCAGCCCCAGGTGATCGCCGACAAGGGCACGCCGTTCGGCGATCTGCTCGTCCCCAAGCTGACCGCGTCGGTGACCGACGACGCCGTCGGTGTGAGCGTGGACTCCCCGGTGACGGTGAGCGCGGAGGACGGCGTTCTGGGCGCCGTCACCATGGTCGACGAGGACGGCACCCCGGTGGCCGGTCAGCTGAGCCGTGACGGCCTGACCTGGTCGACGACCGACCCGCTCGACTACAACGAGAGTTACACGCTGACCGCGGAGTCGCGGGGCCTCGGCGGCGCCACCAGCAGGGAGATGACCTTCGAGACGCATTCGCCGGAGAACCTGACGATGCCGTACGTGCTGCCCAACGACGGCGAGGTCGTCGGTGTCGGGCAGCCGGTCGCCGTCCGCTTCGACGAGAACATCCCGAACCGGCTCGCCGCCCAGAAGGCGATCAAGATCAAGACCGATCCGCCGGTCGAGGGGGCCTTCTACTGGCTGAACAACCAGGAAGTGCGTTGGCGCCCGGCGGCGTACTGGAAGCCGGGCACGAAGGTCGACGTCGCGGTCGACACCTACGGCGTCGACCTGGGCGACGGCCTGTTCGGCCAGGAGAACGTCACGACGAGTTTCACCATCGGCGACGAGGTGATCACCACGGTCGACGACAGCACCAAGACGTTGACAGTGACCCGCAACGGTGAGGTGATCAAGACCATGCCGGTGTCGATGGGCAAGAACAGCACGCCGACCAACAACGGCGTCTATCTCGTCGGTGACCGGCGGTCGCACATGGTGATGGATTCCTCCACCT
Source organism: Mycobacterium sp. B14F4 (assembly GCF_039871645.1). Taxonomy (NCBI): domain Bacteria; kingdom Bacillati; phylum Actinomycetota; class Actinomycetes; order Mycobacteriales; family Mycobacteriaceae; genus Mycobacterium; species Mycobacterium sp. B14F4. The sequence goes on from NZ_JBDPMF010000006.1 coordinate 272,846, forward strand.
ACGGTGTGCCGACGAACTCACCGAACGGGTATCGCACCGAAGTGGATTGGGCCACGCAGATCTCCTACAGCGGCATTTACGTGCACGCCGCGCCGTGGTCGGTGGGCAGCCAGGGCTACAGCAATGTCAGCCACGGCTGTATCAACGTCAGCACCAGCAACGGGCAATGGTTCCACAACAACTCCAAACGCGGCGACGTCGTGGAGATCGTCAATACGGTCGGTTCGACGCTGCCGGGCACCGATGGCCTCGGTGACTGGAACATCCCCTGGGATCAGTGGAAAACCGGTAACGCCAACATCTGACGCGCATGCGAGGAACGGCCCGCATCAGTGGTCGTGGTCGAACACGACAAGCGTGTCGGTGAGATCGTCGTCGACAAAATACGCCCGGCATTCGAAGGGGTCGCGCAGCATGCCGCCGACCTCGCTCGGCGCCTCGACAACGCCCGTTACGCTCCGCACGGTGATGCGAGAGTGGTCGACGCCCTCAAGGGGCCCGTCGAGCAACGAGAACAAGTCCATCACTTCGGGGTCCAGTTGCGCGCTCGTCACCGTGACGTCGAGCAGTTTCGCCGTCGACGGTGACATCAGGCGCGCGACGACATCCCGTTCACATCGTTCCCGTGCCGCCCGGTCGCTCGCGTCCACCGTCGTCGGATCGATGAAGCCGAATCCGCGCGTGGTGATGGCGATGGCGGCCAGGATCGCACCGCAAATCGCCGCGCCGGCAAGAAGCAGCGCACGTGTCCTGTTGCTTGCTGCCATCTGGTATCGACGCTTTCTGCAGCGAGGACGGAACGGTTGGTGACGGACCTGCAAGGGCCGTCCCGACCTGAGCGTAAACGAGATCACATCGGCTGCCCGGCACGGCCTGTCGCCAGGAGAGCGGCAAAGAAAAGGTCAGGGAGTCGGAAACCCTCCCTGACCTACGGGGTGGCTGACGGGACTCGAACCCGCGACATCCAGGATCACAACCTGGTGCTCTACCAACTGAACTACAGCCACCATCGCCGCATCAGCGGCGTCGTCGATATTAGCCGCTCGGACGCTCGGCAGCCGAATCGATGTCCCCCGAGCCGCCGTTCGGGGTGGCCAGTTGCTCGGCGATGGCCGCGATATCGCTGGTCGACGGCCCCGGAGCGGGCACGAACGCGGTCTGCCGGTAATACTGCAGCTCGCGGATCGACTCGTGGATATCGGCGAGCGCCCGATGGGCGAGCCCCTTTTCGGGCTGGCCGAAGTAGATGCGGGGATACCAGCGCCTGCACAGCTCCTTGATGGAGCTCACGTCGATCATCCGGTAGTGCAGGAAATCGTCGAGCTTGGGCATGTCGCGGGCGATGAAACCGCGGTCGGTGGCGATCGAGTTGCCGGCCAGCGGAGCGGTCTTGGCCTGTTTGACGTGGGTGCGGATGTAGTCGAGCACCATGCCTTCGGCCTCGGCGACGTCGACCGTGGAGGCGCGTACCTCGTCGATGAGGCCCGACTTGGTGTGCATGTCGGTGACCACCGGGATCATCGCGGACAAGGCCGCGTCGTCGGCGTGGATGACGACGTCGATGCCCTCACCGAGGATGTTGAGGTCGGCGTCGGTCACCAGCACCGCAATCTCGATGAGCCGGTCGGTCTTGAGATCCAGCCCCGTCATCTCACAGTCGATCCATACCAGTTCGTCACGCACGACGCTCACAGTAAGCCCTTGCGGCGACAACCGGCCGCTTGCACGCGCCCGGTCAGCGTGCCGCACCAGTAGGGTGCCAGCCATGACCACCGAGTCGACCGCCACGCCCGCACAGCAGATCGCCGCAGGTTACGCCGTTGAGGGGGCGGCTCTGGAACTGGGCGCGGTGGTCGTCGACGGGGTATGCGACCCGTCGGCACATGTGCGGATCCCGCTGTCGATGGTCAACCGGCACGGGTTGGTCGCCGGCGCCACGGGCACGGGTAAGACGAAGTCGCTGCAGGTGCTCGCCGAACAGCTCTCGGCCGCCGGTGTGCCGTGTCTGATGGCCGACGTGAAGGGCGACCTGTCCGGCTTGTCGCGCCCCGGCGCGGCCGACGACAAAATCACCCAGCGGGCCGCCGACACGGGGGACACCTGGACGCCGACGGCCTATCCGGTCGAGTTCCTGTCGCTGGGCGCCACGGGCACGGGCGTGCCGGTACGCGCGACCATCTCCAGCTTCGGGCCGATCCTGCTGTCAAAGGTGCTCGGGCTGAACGCCACCCAGGAGTCCACGCTGGGGCTGATCTTCCACTGGGCCGACCAGAAGGGGCTCTCCCTGCTCGACACGAAAGATCTGCGGGCGGTGATCCAGTACCTCACCAGTGACGAGGGCAAGCCCGAACTCAAGGCGCTCGGCGCGGTGTCGACGACGACCGCGGGCGTCATCCTGCGGGCGCTGGTCAACCTCGAAGCCGACGGCGGTGACACCTTCTTCGGTGAGCCCGAACTCGAGCCGCAGGACCTGTTGCGGGTCGACGAGCAGGGCCGCGGCGTCATCTCGCTGCTCGAACTCGGTGACCAGGCGGCCCGGCCGGTGATGTTCTCCACCTTCCTGATGTGGGTGCTCGCCGACCTCTTCACGACGCTGCCCGAGGTCGGCGACGTCGACAAGCCGAAGCTGGTGTTCTTCTTCGACGAGGCGCACCTGCTGTTCGGCGACGCATCCAAGGCCTTCCTCGAGCAGGTCGAGCAGACCGTGAAGCTGATCCGGTCGAAGGGCGTCGGCGTGTTCTTCTGCACGCACCTGCCGACGGACGTGCCCAACGATGTGCTGTCGCAGCTCGGCGCGCGCATCCAGCATGCCCTGCGGGCGTTCACCCCCGACGACGAGAAGGCGCTGACGAAGACCGTCCGAACCTATCCGAAAACCGATGTCTACGAACTGAAGTCGGCACTGACGTCGCTGGGCATCGGCGAAGCGGTGATCACGGTGCTCTCGGAGAAGGGTGCGCCGACGCCCGTGGCGTGGACGAGAATGCGTGCACCACGGTCGTTGATGGACACCATCGGGCCCGACGCGATGGCCGCGGCGGCGAAAGCCAGTCCGCTGCAGGCGGAGTACGGGCAGAGCATCGACCGCGAGTCCGCCTACGAGCGGCTGAACGCGCGGCTCGCCCTGCCTGCCGAACCCGCGCCGCCGGACGCCCTGCCGCCACCGCTGCCCGCCGACACCGACGGGGCGACCGCCACCGGCGAGGTGCGGAGCCGCGACGCCGCCGAGTCGGGCATGCTGGATAAGATGATGGACAGCCCGGCGTTCAAGAGCGCGATGCGCTCGGCGGGTACCGTCATCGGCCGCGAGATCACCCGCAGCATATTCGGCACCGGCCGCCGCCGTCGGCGCCGCCGCTAGCGTTTCGCGCGAGATCCGACTTGCGGCACGCGAAACGGCGCACTTCCGTACCGGAACCTTATTTCGCGAGCGAATAGGGCCTAGCCGCCGCCGAGTTTCTTGTACACCGCGCCGACGATGGGCGTGACGATCGCGCGCGGGGCGTAGCCAGCCGCCACCGACATCGCCTTCGACGTCGCGCCGGGCACCACGCGCATCTTGTTGCGCTCCAGCGCATCCAGTGACTGCTTGGCGGTGTACTCGGTGGAGATCCACAGGAAATTGGGGATCAGCTTCTCCACCAGCGACTGCTCGTGGACGTCGGGCAGCGTCTCGCGCACCGGGCCCGGCGCGAGCAGCGTCACGTGCACGCCGGCCTTCTTCAGCTCACCGCGCAGCGATTCGCTGAACGTGTTGACGAACGCCTTCGTCGCGGCGTAGGTCGCGTTGTTCGGGATGGGCGAATTGCCCGCTGCCGAACCGGAAATCAGGATGCCGCCGGCCTTGCGTTCGACCATGCCGGGCAGCACTGCCAGGACCAGGTCGTGCACACCGAGCACGTTGAGCTGGACCTGCGCCTTCTCGTCGGCCGGGTCCAGCGACGACACCGGGCCGAAGGTCGCGGTGCCCGCGTTCGCGCACAGGATCGAGACGTCGCGGGTGGCCAACTCGTCGCAGAGCTTGGTGCGTTCGGCCGGGTCGGCCAGGTCGACGGGCCGCACCTCGACGGTCACGCCGTACTGCGCCGTGAGCCGGTCCGCCAACGTGCGCAACACGTCCTCGCGGCGCGCGGTGACGATCAGATGGTGCCCGCGGGCGGCGAGCTCGACGGCCAGCGCCTCGCCGATGTTCTGCGACGCGCCGGTGACGACGGCGCGGGCGTCGGCACTGGGAGCGGGAACTGGCATGCGCGGACTATATCGTGGGCCATCATGAGCGAAGCGCCGCCGTCCGCGCGGACCGCGGGTCGGCGGGAGATCCTCTCCTGGGCGCTGTGGGACTTCGGCGCGACGGGCCTGAACGCGATGGTCGTGACGTTCGTGTTCTCGGTCTACCTCACCAGTACCGTCGGCGACGACCTGCCCGGCACCAGCAGCCCGGCCGGCTTGCTGGGCTGGGCGCTCGGCCTCGCGGGTCTGGTGGTGGCGTTGTTGGCCCCGGTGACCGGGGTGTGGGTCGACGCCCCGTGGCGCCGCCGCCGCGTGCTGGCGGTGCTCACCGCGTTGGCGGTCGTGGTGACCGCGGCCATGAGCCTCATCCGCGACGACTGGCACTACCTCGTGCCCGGTCTGGTGCTGCTGGCGTGCGCGTCGGCGTGCAACGAACTCGCCACCGTGCCGTACAACGCGATGCTGCGGCAGTTGTCGACCCCGCAGACGTCCGGGCAGATCTCCGGAATGGGTTTGGGACTCGGCTATTTCGGCAGCGTCGTGCTGCTGTTGGTGGCCTATTTCGGGTTCATCGCCGGCGCCGGCGACACCCGCGGCTTGCTGGGCATCGCGGCCGACGACGGACAGAACGTGCGCGCGGCCATGTTGCTGACCGCGATCTGGTTCGGCCTGTTCGCGGTCCCCCTGCTCATCTCGGTTCCCAGCCCGCCGCGAGGGGCGGACGCGCAGCGCGGCGCGGTCGGATTCTTCGGCGGCTACCGCGTGCTGTGGACCGAGATCGTCAGCGAATGGCGGCGCGACCACCACGTCGTCTACTACCTGATCGCCAGCGCGGTGTTCCGCGACGGCCTGGCCGGCATCTTCGCGTTCGGCGCGGTGCTCGGGGTCAACGTCTACGGCATCTCCAACGCCGACGTGTTGCTGTTCGGGGTCAGCGCCAGCGTCATCGCGGCGATCGGCGCCGTCGTCGGCGGGCTGCTCGACGACAGGTTCGGCGCCAAGCCTGTCATCATCGCCTCGCTTAGTGCGATGATCCTCGTCGCGCTCACCCTGATGGCCCTCGATGGAGCCCTGGCGTTCTGGATCTGCGGCCTGCTGCTGTGCCTGTTCATCGGGCCGACGCTCTCAGCCGCGCGCACCTTGATGCTGCGGATGTCCGCCGACGGCAAGGAAGGCGTCGCGTTCGGCCTCTACACGACCACCGGCCGCGCCGTGTCGTACCTCGCACCAATGCTGTTCTCGGTGTTCATCGCTGTCTTCGGCACCGACCGCGCGGGCATGGGCGGGCTGGTCGTGGTGCTCGCCGCGGGCCTGCTGGCGATGGCATTCGTGCGGGTGCCCCGACGGCCGAGGGTTTAGCCGCTGCCGGTGCAGATGGTCAGCCCGGCTCCGGTGCGCTGTTCGACGACGGCGCCGTCGACGGTGATCGAGCAGTTCACCTCACGGCCGACGTTGATGATGCTGACGCTGGCCGACGACGACGCGGGCGCGCTCAGTTCCACCTGCTTGCTCCACGGCAGCAACACGTTGAACTCGGTCTGCAACAGACCGCCGGTGTCGACGTAGGTGATGTTGATGGCCCGTCCGTTGCCGGAGACCTGGTAGACGACGGTCTCGGTGACGCCCGCCGTGGTGGTCGGCGGCGTCCGCGGAACGGTCGGGACCGAGGGCACCGTCGGGGCCGGTACCCGCGGGACGGTCGGCACCCGCGTCGTCGTCGGGGTGGACGTGGTGAAGTCGGGTTCCTGCATCGGGGGCACCGGCGCGACGACCGTCTGCTGTCGCGAGCTGTTGACGATGACCAGCGCGATGACCAGGCCGATCACGGTCACCACAGCGATACCGGCGACCACCCAGAGCCAACGCGGCGACTTCGGCTCCTCCGGTGGCGGCGGCTCGGACGGGTAGCCGGGGCCGTATTGGCCGGGGCCGTACTGGCCGGTCGCGTAGGCGTCGTAGCCGTAGGGGGAGTACGACGGCAGGCGCTGCGTCGGGGCGGGGGCCTGGTAGGTGGGACCGTACGGGGTCTGGCTGGCGTAGGCGGGATCGCTGTAGCCCGGATACTCGTAGCCCTGCGACTGGCCCGGGTCGGGTTCCCCGCGTCCGCGGTTCGGATCGGTCATACCCACCTCATGGCTGCGAGGGTACCTGTGCAACCGCTCAACCGGCTGTGACATCGCCCGGCGCCTGCGCCCGCCGCTGCGCTCGGCTCTTCCGACGGGCGCACCGGTCGGCGGCCGGGTTGCCGCCTATGGAGAATTGGTCCGGTGGGAGAGCAGATACGTCGGGTCTATGGCGCCTCCATGTCGCCGGACGCCACCGCGTTCGCCCATCTCGTCGACGACGGCGGTTACCCGCGCGCGGTGCAGCGGTTCCTGCGCGGCTGGCGTGCGAGCTCGTCGCGGGACGTCGAACTGCCCGTCGAGGGTCCCGTCACCCGGGTGCTGCACTCCGCCGACGGGCACTGGCTGGCTTGCGAAGTCGCGCCCGAGGGCAGCAGCCGCACCCAGATCTGGGTTGTCACAACCGATCCCGACGACCGCGACGCCCGCCGCATCGACTCCTGGCCGGCCGAGATGCCAGAAGGCACGGCCGAGCTGATCAATTGGGACGGCACGCAGGTCGCCGCGATCCTGACCGGCGAGGACGGGGTCGGCAGTTCGTGCCTGATCGACCCGGCCACCGGCGACACCGTCGTGCTGGACCGCCGCTCGGGCGGCCGGCTGGTCGACGCGTGGGCCGGCGCCGCGCTGGTGCGCGTCGGTCCGCGCGGCTACCGGGACCTGATCATGCTGCGCGGGCTCACCGAAATCGCGCTGCTGCCGTACGATCCGGGGTCAACCACCGACACCGGCATAATCCTCGACGACCACAGCCCGCGTCGACTGCGGGCCGGCCTCGAGGGCGACGTCTTCCAGCTGTACCAGCCGGCGAAGACTTACGGGCCGAACAGCACCGAAGGCTATGTGCGCGCGCTGATCCGCAGCGAGAACGGTGCCGAGCACGCCCGGCTGCTCGAGGTCACCACCACGCCCGATGGGGTGGCCTACCAGGTCCTTGCCGAGCGGCCCGGCCACGAACTCGACGAGTTCACCGTCAGTGACGACGGTTCCACCGTGGCGATGTTGTGGAATATGAACGGCGCCAGCCAGTTACAGATACTCGAGCTTACCGACAACTTCCTGCACGAACCGATTCTGCTGCCGGGCATGGTCGCCAGCCAGCTCAGCATCAGCGCCGGCGGAAACATGTTGGCGATGACCGTGGAGGGGCCGTCCACCCCGCCGACGGTCGAACTGGTCGATCCCCGCACGCGCGAGTGGGAACCGGTCGGCCGCGAACCGAGCTCGGGCCCCGTCACCACTGATCCCACCCTGGAGACGGTCACCGCGCGGGACGGCATGCGGTTCACCGGTTGGCTGTTCCGCCCGCACGACGGCGTGCCCACGATCGGCGCGATGCTGTTCCTGCACGGCGGCCCGGAGGGTCAGGGCAGGCCCGGCTACAACGAGTTCTTCCCGCGCCTGCTCGAGGAGGGCATCGCGGTATTCCTGCCGAACGTTCGGGGGTCGGGGGGATTCGGCCGCAGCTTCATGCACGCCGACGACAAGGAGCGGCGGTTCGCGGCGATCGACGACGTCGCGGACGCCGTCGCCTATCTCGTCGACCGTGGCGTCGTCCCCGCCGACCGGGTGGCATGTTGCGGATGGTCCTACGGCGGCTATCTCACGCAGGCGGCGCTGACCTTCCACCCGGACTGCTTTGCGGCGGGCATCAGCATCTGCGGGATGAGCGATCTGAACACGTGGTACCGCAACACCGAACCGTGGATCGCCGCCGCCGCGTATCCGAAGTACGGTCACCCGATCAGCGATCGAGACCTGCTCGAGCAGCTATCGCCGCTGCAGCGGGTCGACGACTTGACCGCCCCTCTGTTACTCGTGCACGGGGCCAACGACACGAACGTCCCGCCCGGCGAGTCCCAGCAAATGTTCGAAGCGCTGCAATCTCTTAACCGGAGAGTCGAACTGCTGATGTTCTCCGACGACGGCCACGAGATCGACAAGCGCGAGAACCGGGCGGTGCTGGTCAAAGCCATGTGCGAGTGGCTGATTGCGGCGTTCAGCGGCCGCTCGCAGTCGTAACCGAATCGTCGCCGTAGCCAGGTTTGGACGAATTGTCTGCCGGGTAAACTCGCTGCGCACGCGCCAGTTCACGCTGATAAAGGAGGCGCAGCATGCGAGGTGGCGGAATTCTCGGCGTTATCGTGCTCGTCTGGTTGCTGATAGGCGTGGTTGCCGCCTATCAGCGTGACTACTTCACCAACAGTGAAACCAATTGTGGGACAGCGGGGAGCATTGCCCTCACTGTGGTCGCCGGCCCGCTGAACTATGCGGGTGTCAACCCGAAGGTGACCGACTGCAACCTGCCCGAACCCAGCCAGTAACCCACTGGCAGTGAATAATTCAAGAGAAATGGAGTTGCCATGATCGTCCTTGGTGCGATTCTGCTCATCCTGGGACTGCTGTTGAACGTCTCGATCCTCACCTACATCGGTGTGGTGCTGCTCGTCATCGGCGCCATCTTCTGGATCCTCGGGTCCGTCGGACGGCCCGTCGGCGGACGAAAAGTCTGGTACTAGCGCCCTAGGCGCTTCCCGCGGCCGAGGTCAGCGCCGCGACCGTCATCGCTTTCAGGACGGTTCGCGAGCTGGCCTCGGCCGTTCTCGTTGCCCCGGGCTTCACCGAATGTGGTGTCGAGTTCAACAATCCGAACGCGGCGTGGGCCATCAGCCGGGCCTCGTCCTCGCGCAGCGACGCGTTGACCTCGCGCAGCACGTCGACCCAGATCTCCACGTACTGCCGTTGCGCCTTGCGGACCTGCCGTTTGGCCGATGGAGGCAGGTTGTTCAGGTCACGGTCCTGGATGCGGATGAGGTCCGACTCGCCGAGCGCGAAATCGAGGTGGAAGTCGACGAGCCCGTCCAGCGCCGACGCCGGATCCTGCGCCGCCGCCACGACATCGCTGGCGCCGGCCAACAATCGGGTGCTGATGCCCACCAACAGCTCGACCAGCAGCGCTTCCTTGTTGGGGAAATGGCGGTAGATGGCGGGCCCGCTCACCCCGGCCGCCGCGCCGATGTCCTCGAGTCGCACGGCCAGGTAGCCGCGCTCGGCGACCAACCGCTCAGCCGCGGCGATCAACTGTGAGCGACGATCGGACTTCGCCCTGCCGCGGCGCGTGGCGGTGGGATCGGGCGCGGAAGCTGTGGCCATCGCGCCCCCCACCCGCTGTCGACAACTGAGTTAATCGTGACTAACATACTACGAGTTAGTCGTCATTAACTCAACTGAACGGTTCTGCGATGACTCCGCGGTCACATCGCGAGCAGCACCTCGCGCTGGTCGACGAATTGCGTTCGAAGCTGGCCACTGCGGCGCTCGGCGGCCCGGCGCGCGCCCGCGAGCGCCACGTGAGCCGCGGCAAGCTGCTGCCGCGCGACCGGGTGGACGGTCTGCTCGACCCCGGCAGTCCTTTTCTCGAACTGACACCGCTAGCCGCCGACGGCATGTATGACGACGAGTGCCCCGGCGCGGGGATCATCACCGGCATCGGCCGGGTGTCCGGGCGTGAGTGCGTGATCGTGGCCAACGATGCCACGGTCAAGGGCGGCACCTACTATCCGATCACCGTCAAGAAGCACCTGCGTGCCCAGGAGGTCGCCGCGCAGAACCTGCTGCCGTGCATCTACCTGGTGGACTCCGGCGGGGCGTTCCTGCCGCGCCAGGACGAGGTGTTCCCCGATCGTGAGCATTTCGGCCGCATCTTCTACAACCAGGCCACCCTGAGCGCACAGGGCATCCCGCAGATCGCGGCGGTGCTCGGCTCGTGCACTGCCGGCGGCGCCTACGTCCCGGCGATGAGCGACGAGGCCGTGATCGTGCGCAACCAGGGCACGATCTTCCTTGGCGGGCCGCCGTTGGTGAAGGCCGCAACCGGCGAGGTGGTGTCCGCCGAGGAACTCGGCGGCGGCGATTTGCACTCCCGAACCTCCGGTGTGACAGACCATCTCGCGCACGACGACCGGGACGCGCTGCGCATCGTGCGGCGCATCGTGGCGACGCTGGGCCCGCGGGCGAAACTTCCGTGGGATGTGCTGCCGACGGTCGAGCCGGTCGCCGATCAGACCGAACTGTACGACGTCGTGCCGGTCGACTCACGCACCCCCTACGACGTGCACGAGGTGATCACCCGCATCGTCGACGGCGGCGAGTTCGCCGAGTTCAAGGCCGAGTACGGCAGCACCCTGGTCACCGGCTTCGCCCGCATCCACGGCCATCCGGTCGGCATCATCGCCAACAACGGGGTGCTGTTCGGTGAATCAGCGCTCAAGGGAGCGCATTTCATCGAACTGTGCGACAAGCGGATGACGCCGCTGCTTTTCCTGCAGAACATCTCCGGGTTCATGGTCGGCCGCGACTACGAGGCGGGCGGCATCGCCAAGCACGGAGCGAAGATGGTGACCGCGGTGGCCTGTGCGCGGGTGCCGAAGCTGACCGTGGTGATCGGCGGGTCGTACGGAGCGGGCAACTACTCGATGTGCGGGCGGGCGTACTCGCCGCGCTTCCTGTGGATGTGGCCCAACGCCAGGATCTCGGTGATGGGCGGCGAGCAGGCCGCAGCCGTGCTGGCGACGGTACGCGGCGAGATGACGGCCGAGGAGGAAGAGACATTCAAGGCGCCCATCCGTGCCCAGTACGAACACCAGGGCAACCCGTACTACTCGACCGCGCGGCTGTGGGACGACGGCGTCATCGACCCGGCCGACACCAGAACGGTCGTCGGGCTGGCGCTCTCGGTGGTCGGCCAGGCACCGCTCGAGTCGGTTTCCTACGGCGTGTTCCGGATGTGATGAGATGCCCACCTTCCACACCGTCCTGGTGGCCAACCGTGGCGAGATCGCGGTGCGCGTCATCCGCACCCTGCGGGCCATGGGCATTCGGTCGGTCGCGGTGTTCAGCGACGCCGACGCGGGCGCCCGTCACGTCACCGAGGCCGACGTCGCCGTGCACATCGGGCCCGCCCCCGCGCGGGAGAGTTACCTCAACATCGATGCGGTGGTCTCCGCGGCACAGCGCACCGGCGCGCAGGCCATCCATCCCGGGTACGGATTCCTCTCGGAGAACGCCCAATTCGCCGCTGCACTGCAGGCCGCCGACATCGTATTCATCGGGCCGCCGGTCGGCGCGATCCGGACCATGGGCGACAAGATCGCCGCGAAGGCGGCGGTGTCGGCGTTCGGCGTGCCGGTGGTGCCCGGTATCTCGCGTCCCGGGCTGACCGACGACGACCTGATCGCCGGTGCCGGCGAGGTCGGCTTCCCGGTGTTGGTGAAGCCGTCGGCCGGTGGCGGCGGTAAGGGGATGCGCGTCGTGCACGACGCGGCGGACTTGCCCGCCGCCCTGACCAGCGCCCGCCGCGAGGCGGCCGCCGCATTCGGCGACGACACCCTGTTCCTGGAACGGTATGTGCTCAATCCGCGCCACATCGAGGTGCAGGTCCTTGCCGACGGCTACGGCAACGTCGTGCATCTCGGCGAGCGGGAATGCAGTCTGCAACGCCGCCACCAGAAAGTGATCGAGGAGGCGCCGTCACCGCTGCTGGACGCGGCGACTCGGGCACGAATCGGCGCCGCGGCCTGCGACACGGCGCGCAGCGTCGACTACACCGGCGCGGGCACGGTCGAGTTCATCGTGTCCGCCGACCGGCCCGACGAGTTCTTCTTCATGGAGATGAACACCCGGCTGCAGGTCGAGCACCCCGTGACCGAGCTGGTCACCGGCGTCGACCTCGTCGAGCAGCAGGTGCGCATCGCCGCGGGCGAGAAACTGCCGATCACCCAGGACGAGATCGTGCTGACCGGCCACGCGATCGAGGCGCGCGTGTACGCCGAGGATCCGGCTCGCGGCTTCCTGCCGACGGGCGGCACCGTGCTGGCCCTCGCCGAGCCCGAGGGCCGCGGGGTACGGGTCGACTCCGGTCTGGCCCGCGGGTCGGTCATCGGCAGCGACTACGACCCGATGCTGTCGAAGGTCATCGCGCACGCCGACGACCGGGCGGCTGCGCTGCGTGCCCTGGATCGTGCGCTGGCCGACACCGTGGTGCTCGGGGTTGCCACCAACGTCGAGTTCCTGCGGTTCCTGCTCGCCGATGACGATGTCACCGCGGGTCGGCTCGACACCGGACTGCTCGACCGGCGCAACCCCGACTTCGTCTCGGCGGCGGCCGGCGACGCCGAGCTGATCGCCGCGGCCGCCTACAAGTGGCTGCGCGCGTGGCCCGATCCGGCCGGTGACCTGTGGGCGGTCCCGTCGGGCTGGCGGGTCGGCGAGCGGGCCCCGACGACGTATCGGCTGCGATCCGGCGACCGCACCGACCATGTCTACCTCACCGGCAGTCCCAGCGCCGCCACCGCCGTCGTCGAGCACGGCGAATCGTACTCGCTGACAGCGTCTTTGGCATCGGACAAGCTGTCGGTCACCCTGGCCGGAGTGCGCACCGACTACCTGGTCGCGGGAAGCGACGGGCAGCTGTGGCTTGCCGGCGGCGGGCGCACCGTGGCCGTCGAGGAGGTGCGGGAGGCGCCGGTGCGTCCCGACGACGAGCACAGCGGGGACGCCGAGTTGACCAGTCCGATGCCGGGTTCGGTGGTCGCGGTGGGGGTCGCCGACGAAGAGGCGGTGACCGCGGGCACCGTGGTGGTCACCATCGAGGCGATGAAGATGGAACACGCGTTGGCGGCTCCGGTCGACGGCGTGGTGGTACTGCTGGTCGCCGTCGGCGATCAGGTCAAGGTGGGCCAACCGGTGGCACGAGTCATCGCGCAGGCCACCTCAGCGCAGGAGGAAGAGTCATGACCGAGTTTCTGGCCACCGGCATGCTGCCGGACCATTACGAGCAACTGGCCAAGACGGTCCGCGACTTCGCCAAGAGCGTGGTCGCTCCGGTCGCCGCCAAGCACGACGAGGAGCACTCGTTCCCGTACGAGGTCGTCGCCGGGATGGCCGACATGGGCCTGTTCGGCCTGCCGTTCCCCGAGGAGTACGGCGGCATGGGCGGCGACTACTTCGCGCTGTGCCTGGCGCTCGAGGAACTCGGCAAGGTCGACCAGAGCGTGGCGATCACGCTCGAGGCCGGCGTGTCGCTGGGCGCGATGCCGGTGTACCGCTTCGGCAATGAAGAGCAGAAGCGGGAGTGGCTGCCGTTGTTGGCCAGCGGCAAGGCCCTGGGCGCGTTCGGTCTGACCGAGGCCGGGGGTGGCAGTGACGCGGGCGCCACCAGGACCACCGCCCGGGTGGATGGGTCAACTTGGGTTATCAATGGCTCCAAACAGTTCATCACCAACTCCGGCACCGACATCACCAAGCTCGTTACCGTCACCGCGGTCACCGGCGAAACCGGTGGCAGGAAGGAGATCTCCTCGATCCTCGTGCCCGTGCCGATCGAGGGTTTCACCGCCGAACCGGCCTACAACAAGGTGGGCTGGAACGCCTCGGACACCCACCCGTTGAGCTTCGACGACGTGCGTGTGCCGCAGGAGAACCTGCTCGGTGAGCGCGGCCGCGGCTATGCCAACTTCCTGCGCATCCTCGACGAGGGCCGGATTGCGATCGCGGCGCTGTCGGTCGGCGCCGCCCAGGGCTGCGTCGACGAATGCGTGCGCTACGCCAAGGAACGCGAGGCGTTCGGCGCGGCGATCGGTACCTACCAGGCGATCTCGTTCAAGATCGCCCGGATGGAGGCCCGCGCGCACAGCGCGCGCACGGCCTACTACGACGCCGCCGCACTGATGTTGGCAGGCAAGCCGTTCAAGAAGGCCGCAGCCGTCGCCAAACTGGTGGCCAGCGAGGCGGCGATGGACAACGCCCGCGACGCCACCCAGGTCTTCGGCGGCTATGGTTTCATGAACGAGTACCCCGTGGCGCGGCACTACCGCGACAGCAAGATCCTCGAGATCGGCGAGGGCACAACCGAAGTGCAGTTGATGCTGATCGCGCGTGAGGCAGGCCTGTGAGTGGACAAGAAGGATCGCGAAAGGTCATAGTCCAGCGCGGGCTGTGGTTCGAGGAGTTCGAGACCGGCGTGCTGTACCAGCACCGGCCGGGACGCACCATCACCGAGGCCGACAACGTCCTGTTCACCACGCTGACCATGAACACCCAGGCGCTGCACCTCGACGCGGCGTTCTCGGACGCGTTGCCGCCGTTTCACGCCCGGCTGGTCAACTCGATGTTCACACTGTCGACGCTGGTCGGGTTGTCGGTAGCGCAGCTGACGCAGGGCACCATCGTCGGCAACCTCGGGTTCGGCGAAGTGGCGTTCCCCAAACCACTGTTCCACGGTGACACGCTGTACGCCGAAACCGAAGTGACCGACAAGCGCGAGTCGAAGAGCCGCCCGGGCGAGGGCATCGTGACGTTCGCCCACACCGGGCGCAACCAGCACGGCGACGTGGTGGCGACGGCGTCGCGCAAGACGATGGTGCGCAAGAAGCCGGCGGGGGAGAGCTGATGGCGCTCGACGAACCCGGCGTCGCGTGGTTGTTCTGCCCGGCCGACCGCCCCGAGCGGTTCGAGAAGGCGGCTGCGGCAGCCGATGTCGTCATCCTCGACCTCGAGGACGGCGTCGCGGCCAAGGACCGCGAGGCCGCGCGCGTCGCGCTGATCGACACCCCGCTCGACCCCGCCCGCACGGTGGTGCGGATCAACCCCAGCGCCACCGCCGATCACCAACTCGATCTCGAGGCGCTGTCGAAGACGGCCTACAGCACCGTCATGCTCGCGAAAACCGAAGATCCGCAACAGGTTCGCGATCTGGCCCCGCTGGAGGTGGTGGTGCTTATCGAGACGCCGCTGGGCGCGCTGGCCGTCGCCGAGTTGGCCCGCATGGACAACGCGCTCGCGCTGATGTGGGGTGCCGAGGACCTGTTCGCCGTCACCGGAGGCACCGCCAACCGCTATCCCGACGGAAGCTACCGCGACGTGGCCCGCCACGTGCGGTCGCAGACGCTGCTGGCGGCCAAGGCGTACGGCCGGCTCGCGCTGGACTCGGTGTACCTCGACATCAAGGACCTCGACGGCCTGCGCGCGGAGGTCGACGACGCGGTCGCGGTCGGTTTCGACGTCAAGGTCGCGATCCACCCCTCCCAGGTGGCCGTCATCCGCGAGGGCTATACGCCGACCGAGGGGCAGGTGCGCTGGGCGCGACACGTGCTCGACGCCGCCCGCGATGCCCGGGGCGTCTTCCAATTCGAAGGCATAATGGTGGATGCCCCAGTACTGCGGCGAGCGGAGCGCATCGTCGCGCTGGCGCCCCACCCCGGCGCCTAGCCGACAGCCTCTCACCAGAGGACCTGCTCCGACCGCCTCCGTGCTGAGCACCTCAGTCGCCTGACGGCGCGACCCGCCGTCAGTGACCCCAGGAGGCGGTATGGCAGGGTCCGTGCAGGCACCCTTGACGTTGAGCGACGTCGAGCTGGAGCCGGTTCAGCTGGTCGGCCCGGACGGGACGCCGACCACCGAGACTCGATACCGCCGAGACCTGCCGCCCGAGACACTGGCTTGGCTCTACGAGTCGATGGTCGTCACGCGTGACCTCGACGGCGAGTTCGTCAACCTGCAACGGCAGGGCGAGTTGGCGCTGTTCGCGTCGTGCCGCGGCCAGGAGGCCGCGCAGATCGGCGCCGCAGCGTGCCTGCGTAAGACCGACTGGCTGTTCCCGCAGTACCGCGAACTCGGCGCCTTCCTGATGCGCGGCATCACCCCCGCGCAGCTCGGCGCCGTGTGGCGCGGCACCTGGCACGGCGGCATGGGGTTCACCGAGAAGTGCGTCGCGCCCATCGCGATCCCCATCGGCACGCAGGGGCTGCACGCCGTCGGGGCGGCGATGGCCGCGCAACGGCTCGGCGAGGACTCGCTGACGCTGGCCTATCTCGGCGACGGCGCCACCAGCGAGGGCGACGCCCACGAGGCGCTGAACTTCGCCGCGGTGTACGGGGCGCCGTGCGTCTTCTTCGTGACCAACAACCAGTGGGCGATCTCGGTGCCGGTCAGCAGGCAACTGGCGGCGCCGTCGATCGCGCACCGCGCCATCGGCTACGGCATGCCGGGCATCCGCGTCGACGGCAACGACGTGCTGGCGTGCTTTGCGGTGACCGCCGAAGCCGCCCAACGGGCGCGCGACGGCGGCGGCCCGACGCTGATCGAGGCGGTCACCTACCGGATGGGCCCGCACACCACCTCCGACGACCCGACCCGCTACCGGTCCGCACAGGAGGTCGAGGAGTGGGCCGCCCGCGATCCGATCGCGCGCTGCCGCGCCTATCTGCAATCGATCGGGGTGTGGACCGACCGGCTCGAGGAACGGGTCCGGGCGCGATCGAAACGGCTGCGCGACGAACTGCGCGACGCGGTCGTCGGCGCCGACGACATCGACGTGACCGAGGTGTTCGACACCGTCTACCGCGACATCACGCCCGATCTGGCCGCCCAACGCGATCGGCTTCGGGCCGAACTGGCGAGGGAGGCCTGAGATGACGCAGATCGTCGAACGGCCCGCCGTCCACGGTGAGGACGAGCCGCGCCGCCCCCTGTTCACCGAAGTGCCCGCGCCGCCTGCCCTTTCGATGGCACAGGCGATCAACCGCGCTCTGCACGACGCGATGGCCTCCGACGACCGGGTGCTGGTGTTCGGTGAGGACGTCGCCACGCTCGGCGGCGTGTTCCGGGTGACCGAGGGGCTGGCCGAAACCTTCGGCGCAGAACGATGTTTCGATACCCCGCTGGCGGAGTCGGGCATCGTCGGGATCGCGATCGGCATGGCCATCCGCGGGTTGGTCCCGGTGCCGGAGATCCAGTTCGACGGGTTCGCCGCGCCGGCGTTCGACCAGATCGTCAGCCATCTGGCCAAGTACCGGATGCGCACCCGCGGCGACGTGGACATGCCCGTCACGATCCGCATCCCGTCCTTCGGCGGGATAGGGGCCGTCGAGCATCATTCCGAGTCCACGGAGACCTACTGGCTGCACACCGCAGGCCTGAAGGTGGTGTGCCCGTCGACCCCGGCGGATGCGTACTGGCTGCTGCGTCAGGCGATCACGAGTCGCGACCCCGTCGTCTACCTCGAGCCCAAGCGACGGTACTGGGCGCGCGAACCCGTCGACACCGCCGCGCCGACGCTGCCGATCGGGCGGGCCGCGATCCGGCGCAGCGGGGCCGATGTCACCGTGATCACCTACGGCCCGCTGGTCGCGACCGCCCTGGGTGCCGCGGAACTGGCCGACCAGCACCATGATTGGAGCATCGAGGTGCTCGATCTGCGCTCGCTCAACCCGCTCGACTTCGACACGGTCGCCGAGTCGGTGCGCCGCACCGGCCGGGCTGTCGTCATGCACGAGGGTCCGCGCACGCTGGGCTTCGGCGCCGAACTCGCCGCCCGTCTGCAGGAAGAGCTGTTCTACGACCTCGAGGCACCGGTGCTGCGCGCCACCGGTTTCGACACGCCCTACCCGCCCGCGCGGCTGGAGAAGCTCTGGCTACCGGGCGTCGACCGGCTGCTGGACTGCGTGCAGCGCACGCTGGAGCAGCCATGAGCGTCCTGGATTTCCTGGTTCCCGACCTCGGGGAGGGACTCGAGGACGCGACGATCACCGGATGGAGCGTCGCGGTCGGCGACACCGTCGAGTTGAACCAGACCCTGTGCACCGTCGAGACCAACAAGGCCGAGGTCGAGATCCCCAGCCCCTACGCGGGCCGCATCGTCGAACTCGGCGGCGAGGAGGGCGACACGCTGCCGGTCGGCACGGTGCTCGCGCGCATCGCCACGGATGCCGAACCGCCCGCGCAGAAGCGCAGACCGGTGCTGGTCGGGTACGGCGCCGACGATGCGATGGACACCAGCCGACGATCGGCGGCGCATCCGCCACGCCGGCCGTACCGGCCGCGGGCGAAACCTCCGGTGCGCAGACTGGCGGCCGAGCTCAACGTCGATCTGGCGACGCTCCGCGGCTCCGGTCCCGACGGCGTCATCACCCGCGACGATGTCCTGGCTGCCGCGGGCGGGTCGGCGCCGACGCCCGACATGGTGGCGGTCCGCGGCGTGCACGCCGAGATGGCCCACCGAATGTCACTGTCGCGCAGGGAAATACCCGATGCGCACGCCAGCGTGCAGGTCGACGGCACCAACCTGTTGCGGGTACGGGATCTCCTGCGCGACCGGGCCGACGAGGATGCGCCCGTGACGCCGTTCGTGCTGACGCTGCGATTGCTGACGATCGCGCTGAGCCGCCACCCGCGCCTCAACGCCACCTGGGTGGACACCGCCGACGGCCCGCAGATCCACCAGCATTCGACGGTGCATCTAGGTTTCGGCGTCGCCGCGCCGCGGGGACTGCTGGTGGCAGTCGTCAGCGACGCGGGCTCCAAGACCACCCGCGAACTCGCGGGCGGGGTCGCCCGGCTGATCCGCGATGCGCGGGCGGGCACGCTGAAACCGACCGAACTGCAGGGCTCGACGTTCACCGTGTCCAACTTCGGCGCGCTGGGCCTCGATGACGGTGTGCCCGTCATCAACTACCCCGAGGCGGCGATCCTGGGCATCGGCTCGCTCAGACCGCGGGCGGTCGTCGTCGACGGTGAGGTCGTCGCCCGGCCGACGATGTCGCTGACGTGTGCGTTCGACCATCGCATCGCCGACGGCGCACAGGTGGCGGCGTTCCTGGGTGAACTGCGCGGCCTGATCGAGTCGCCGGAGACGGCGCTGCTCGAGCTGTAGCTCAGGTCTTGGGGGTTCTGCTCTGAAGGTCTCGAAGTCGTTGACCGAGTTCGCCGTTCTCCACCGGCGCGCCGAGGAAGGGAGCAGCCGCCCGCGCGATGCGGACGATGGCGTGAGGTCGTGGTGGGATCGGATAGAAGCGGTTGCCGATCACCAGCCAGCCGCCGCCACCGCTCGCGACACCGCCGAACACCCGGCCGGTCAGGAGGAAGTCCCGCCACGGCGGCCGGCTTATCACCTTGGCTAGTACCGACACCGTGTTGTCGCCCTGATTGGTGACGAAGATCCGCTTGCCGTCCGGCGAAACCGCCACGCCGGTTGACATATTGCCGAGCTGGACGGTTTCGATGGAGTTCGAGCCGGTCTGCACCACCGAGAGCGTGTTGGCGAAAAGGTTGGAGACGTAGACGGTGGCGCCGTCCGGGCTCACCGCCACGAAGCCCGGGCCGTCACTGGCCATGATGGTCATCTCGACGGAATGGGTGGCGGTGCGGATCTTGGAGATCGTGTCGCTCTCGAGGTTGGCGACGTAGACGAAGTCGCCGGCGGGGCTGATCGCCACTCCGCCGGGCCGGTCGCCCACGGTGATGGCGGTGACGCCATGGGTGGCGGTGTCGATGATCGAGACCGTGTCGGCGTCGATGTTGGTGACGTAGACAGTTGAGCCGTCGGGGGTGACGGCGACGCCTCCTGGTGTGTCGCCGACCGCAATGCTGGCGACGGCGTGGGTGGCGGTGTCGATGACCGAGACCGTGTCGGCGAGGGGATTCGTGATGTAGACCGTCGCGCCGTCGGGGCTGACAGCCACACCCGCCGGTCCGTTACCGACCGCGATGGTGGTGGCGACGGAGTTGTCGTTCGCGTCGATCACCGAGACCGTGTCGTCCCCGTGATTGCTGACATAGACCCGGTTGCCATCGGGACTGACCGCCAACAGGTTCGGTCCGTTGCCGACCGGGACGGTCATGTCCACCGTGTTCGTACTCGTATCGATGACCGAAACGGTGTCGTCGTCGAAGTTGGTGACGTAAGCGCGGGGCTTCGTCGGGCTGACGGCTACGGAGGTCGGCACGCTACCGACCGCGATCGTGGCGATGACGCCGAGCATTACGGACCCCCTCCGAATCAACGACGCTTCAAAGTACCGCCGCTCGTGGCTGAACGAAGCGAAATCGCCAACGGACCAGGCACGCTCGCGTCATCGCCCGCCGGCCCGACTTTGCCCGGAATCACTTCCGTTGTGCGGCAGCTAATTCACGGGCAGTCGTCGAGGAGTCTCGCAGCGACGGCATAATCACTGCCATGATGCCGGGCAGCGCCTGTCCCTGTGGCAACGGAGTGGAGTACGCCGCGTGCTGCGAACCACTGCACGATGGAGTGCGTGACGCCGCCACCGCCGAGGAGCTGATGCGGTCGCGCTACTCCGCGTACGCGAAGGGCATCGCGGACTACCTCTTTCGCACCTGGCATCCGCGGACGCGGCCCCCGGAGGTGACGGTCGATTCCGACGTGACGTGGAGCGGGCTCGACATCAGCGACGTGGTGGCCGGTGACGCCGGCGATGAGCGTGGGGAGGTCGAGTTCACGGCGCGGTACGTCAGGGCTGGTCGGCTCGACGCCCTGCACGAGCGCAGCCGGTTCGAGCGCCGTGCGGGCCGCTGGCTCTACCTCGACGGCGGCTGAGTCACTTCCGCTTCGCGGCGGCGAGCCGCTGCTGGAACTCCGGCGACGTGATCGAGGTGGCCTGCGGACCGAGTTCGGTGTCGACGGCGATGCGGTGCTGGTTTGTGTCGACGACACCGGGGTTGGCGGTCGCGCGCATCGACGCCTTGGTCGCGAGGACGACGTCGCGGGGCGCACCGGCCGGGCCCGCGGCCAGTTCGCGCGCCGCGGCGACCGGATCGTCGGCGATCTGGAGGGCCAGCCCGAACCGCACAGCGGCCTCGGCGTCGAAGCGCATGCCGAACAGCAGCGACGCACGGGCCACCTGCGGACCGACGGCCCGCTGCAGCATCCACGTCGCGCCGCCACCGGGATGGATACCCAGCTTCTGGAAGCGCGGATCGAACAGCGCCGCCGGACCCGCGATGCGCACGTCGGCGGCGAGCGCCAGGTTCAGCCCGGCGCCGACGGCCGCGCCGTTGACCGCCGCGATGGTCGGCAGCGTGCAGTGCGCCACCGCGAGGAAACCGTCGTAGATCTTGCGCAGCCCGTCCTCGGTGGCCTCGCCGAGCGCGGACAGATCGGCACCCGCGCAGAACGCCTTACCCGCCCCGGTGACGATGAGCGCGTGCACGTCGGGATCGGCTTCGGCGGCGTCGACGGCGCTGCGTAGCGCGGCCGAGATCTCGAAGGTGACCGCGTTGCGGCGCTCGGGGTCGTTGACGGTCAGGACGGCGATGCGGTCCTCGATGTGGACCAGTACCGGATCGGACACCCGCTCAGCCTAGTGACCGGTGTCGGCGGGTCCTCAGTTGGCGACGGTGAGCGTGACGTTGTGCAACGCCACGGCGACGTCGGTGGGCAGGACGTCGACGAAGGTGGGGGCGTTGCGGTCCGCGGGCGCGGAGGCGATCACATTGCCGGGATAGCTGGGGCTGCACGGGAAGTTGTGGCAGCGGTACCAGAATCCCTGCGCGCTCTGGTAGGGCAGCATGCTCGGCGCCTGGTCGACCCGATACCGCCCGGGTTCGATGGAGGCCGTCGTCCAGCCTGGGCGCGAATTGGTCGCCACCCCGAACACGCCGTTGCTGCCGTAGCTCGGCGGGCCGGCGTGGACGGGCGCGGCGAGGGTTCCCATCAGCACGGCACTGGCTGCGATGGCCGTGACTGTGCGCCGGGTGTTCACATGGCTGAGTGTATCGAGCGGTTGGTCCAGCGAAGGAGATATCGGTCGTTGCCGTCCGCGGCGATCATGCGGCGCTGGCGTCACCGGCGTCCGCGTCGGAGTCGCCGGTGTCCGTATCGGTGGCGGTCGAATCGACGTCGGAGGTGTCGACGTCGGCCTCGGTCAGCTCAGCGCTTGGATCCTGCTCTGTGGCAGCGGTATTCGAATCGTCACCGGCCGCATCGGTGTCGCCGATCTTGCCGGGTTCGGCTTTCTCGCTGTCGCGGACGACGTTGAGCTGCGGGCCCGACTGCTCGTCGGAGTCGTCGTCCTGCTCTGGCGCCGCGGCTGCTGAAGTCACGGCGGTGGAGCTGGTGTCGGTGGTGTTCTTCGACTGGCTGGGCGGGGCGATCGCCGCCAGGCCCTGCTGGATGGCGGCGGGGATCTTCGTCACCGTCGTCCACAGCTCGCCGGGAGACGGGAAGAGCCGGGCGGGACGGTAGGCGCTGGGGTCCTTCGGGATCGGGTTACCGCCGTAATAGGCCGAGTCGACGGCCAACTTCAGTAGGGGGCCGGTGAGATCGGCGAGTTGGTCGCCGAAGACGTCGCGGATCAGGCGGGTCAACGGCAGCTCGTCGGCCGTATAGGTGACGTACGTCGTGTTGGCGCGGGTGGTCACGTAGGCGGTGATCCGGTCGGCGGGGGAACTGCACCGGGCGTCGGCGCAATCGAGCACGGCACCGCTGGCGGTGATCGCGCACGTGTTCGCGTTGCAGGACACCGATGGCGAGCCGTCGGCATTCACGGGAAGGTCGAGCGCGGACTGGTTCAGCCGGGTGTACAGATAGCCGACCAGCGAGTTGACCGCGGCGATCGGATTCAGGACGTCGGCGGGCGCGTTGGAGTTGTAGTCGTACTGGTAGCCGATGTTCACGGCTGCCAGCGCCGGCACATCGCTCGGGGTGGGGATGGGGTTCACCCCGATCAGCGCGAACCATGGGTAGCGGGTGCCGAAGCCGCCGTCGGGACGGGCGACGTCGTTGTCGAGGATGAGCACGGTCTGGCCGAGGTCGGTGCGGTCCCGCAGCGCCAGCAAACTCGCGTTGGCGGCGCCCCAGCCCGAGGCGAGGACGGCGTTCGGCTCGCCGGCATTGGCGTCGAGGGCCTGCTGGATGCCGAACGGACCGGTCAGGAAGTTCACGTAGACGATGTCGTCGCCGGTCGGCCCGGTGTAGAGCGGATCGTTGAACTTGCCGCCGAAGAAGTCCTCGACGCCCGCTCCGGTCGGATTGGTCGACGAGCCAACGACGATGAGGGCGGTCAGGTCGACCAGCGAGGCGGAGATGGACGCCGGCTGGGTGGCGGCGAGCCCAGTCACGCTGGTCGCGACGCCGGCCGCGGCGAGCGTCATCGCGAACCGTCTCACCCGCTTGTCTTCGGGTTTGGCCATCGCGCCGTCCCCTCCCCGCGCCGTCGTGCAGCAAACGCACTGTGTATGACGGAAATGGTACGCGAGGGTGTGAGCTGATCGACAGTGGCGGTCGTGCGGCGGTTACAGCTTGCGCAACAGCGCGGCGGCGCGCACATCGTCGTCGACGACCAGTGCGATGTGCACGCCGTCGTCGTGCCGAGCCCACCGGATGCCGACGTCCTCGCCGTAACGGATCGGCCTGCGGTATTCCACGACCGCGCGGTACGGGGCGCGGCACACGTCGGGGGTCTGGGCCATCACCTCGTGGATGGCGTGCCAGTAGGCGGTGTTGGTGACGTGTTCGAAGATGTCGATGTCGGTGCGACGCAGGGGGAAGGGCGTGACCTCGTCGGCGCCGTCGAGGTTCGTCAGCCAGGGGCGCCACTTGAGGCGGAGTTCGTCGGTGGTCGTGGCGAACCGCGCGATCAGGCTGTCCGAGGCCCGCTGCGGCGTCAGCGTCTTGCTGTTGATGGCGATCCAGAAGCCCTCGGTCTCGATGCGGCCACCGTCGCTGCCGACGAGGTCGACGCGCATCGTGCACCACCTGGTCGACAGCGCCGAGCACCACCGGCTGAACGAGACCTCGTTCGGGAACTCGATCGGCTCGATGACGTCGATGACGGTGCGCTGAACGAGCCAGTGCGGATGGTCCTCGGCCTCGCCGGCGTCGACCAGGTTCTCCGCGCCGACCTCCTGGATATAGCGCGCCACGCTGTCCAGGCGCAGATGCAGGTCGCCGTCGATGTCGCCGGTCGCCACCCGCCACGCCGTGCGATAGATGTAGCCGGTCTCCGGCAGCGGGCTCAGTCGGTGATCGACGTCATTGGCGGGCATCAGGTCATGTGTACCTCCTCCGACAGCGGCGCCCGTAAGCGGGCGCGACTCCTGCCAGCAGTCCGGCGGTTTTCGCCATGCGCGCGGGCGGATTCCCCCTCTGCGCCCTGCAGCGTCCGGAATTGCTGGTCACCGCCATCTGGCACTGCGCGACCATAACCATGGGCGGTTGATGGTCATTACCGCCCCGAGCTGCGACAGCGAAAACGGGAATCAGGCCGCGGTCTGCATCACCAAAGAAGGTGACGCGATCGGCATCATCGGCGATCCGGCCTTCACCACCACCCGCAGGACCGACGCATTTCGGCTGCAGGCGCGCAAGTGTCCCAGCGACGGCAGGCCCCCAGTCTGGCTGCGTTACTGCGACGGCCCGAATATGTTCGCGAAGAACAACTTCGAGGAGATCTCCTTCGACTTGCCGGTCACCCGGAGTGCTCTGCCCGCGATCCACGATGCGCAGAGCCTCTGGGACCAGATGACCATCATGCAACCTATGCCCGTCTTCTCCGATGTGGCTCCGACCTATTGCGGGTTCGAACGAAGACCCTGTGGGCCAACGGCGGTTTCAACTTCGAGCTGACCGCAGGCAGCACCGGCTTCGACGTCGGCGATGCGCGAGAGGTCGTGCCCTGGAACTCACCGTGGCAGGCCGGATTCAACGACGAACTTTACGACGGCTGGACCGCCTATCCGTTGATGGCGCTGGGCAACGGGGCCGGAGGGCCGCCGGCCGGCGACGCGGTACGGACACCTGGTAGTTCCGATGACACGCCGGACGCCCCGGACTCGTTGATGCACGCCAAGTACACGGTGGACAACGACAAGCAGATCGTCGTCCTTGAACTCTCCTACAACGGTTTCACCTCGACCTATGCCCTACCGCAGCAGCTTTTCAAGGAGAAGTTTCTGCCGGCGGCAATTGCCGCCGGTGACCTCGCCGCCGATGACAAGCAGGTGGGGCAGGTGAACGACTTCATGTGGCGCGGGACTCTGTTCGACGACCGACTCTTCACCGACCTGGACGACTACAGCAAGTGGCTGAACACCGAGGCCGACAAGGCGGATCCTCGCGATCAGCAATGGCGCTGCCTCGAGGCAATCGCGCGAGCGCGTCTCCAGAGTTGCGTGACAAGCGGCTCTGAGAAGAACGACCCGGGCACCGCCTGGAACGTCGGCATCGGGTACCCGAACGACGCGATCCCGCAGTGTGATGTCAGCGATCCGCAGACCGCCGCCGTGATCGCTGGTGCGCGGAAGACGGCTCTGGGCGTGTAGTACGCGATCCGCGGTTGACATTGCGAGCGTCTGCGGCGCGGCCGACGTCACAACTCGTCGACCACCCACGTCGTCCGACGCGCGCCGACGAGGCCGGGGCCGCTTCTCAGCGCCCCGGGCGTACCGCTCGCAGCGCCCCCGGCAGGACTCGAACCTGCGACCAACCGCTTAGA
Organism: Mycobacterium sp. B14F4; assembly: GCF_039871645.1. Classification (NCBI taxonomy): domain Bacteria; kingdom Bacillati; phylum Actinomycetota; class Actinomycetes; order Mycobacteriales; family Mycobacteriaceae; genus Mycobacterium; species Mycobacterium sp. B14F4. Next base: position 298,488 of record NZ_JBDPMF010000006.1, read on the forward strand.
AGGCGGCTGCTCTATCCACTGAGCTACGGAGGCAGCGGTGCGAAGTGTATCCCTGCGTCTACCCGCTCGACGGGTCGCCGACCGCTACTAAAGGGCTCTCGCGCCGACAGACAGCGGACTAGCGTGGTGATCAACGACGCGAGGGTGAGGAGGTTGGGAGGCCTATGAGCGACGTGCCGGAACTCGACGTGGCGGGACTGCCCGAGGAACTCAGTCCGCTCGACCAGATCCTGCATCGCGGCGAGGCCAACCCACGCACCCGTTCGGGCATCATGACGGTCGAGATCCTGGACTGTGCCCCCGACTGGGAAGTGTTCCGGGCCAAGTTCGAGAACGCCTCGCGCAAGGTGTTGAGGCTGCGGCAGAAGGTCGTCACGCCGACGCTGCCGACCGTTGCGCCGCGATGGGTGATCGACCCCGATTTCAACCTCGACTTTCACCTGCGCCGGATCCGCGTTCCGCAGCCCGGCACGTTCCGGCAGGTGCTCGACTTCGCCGAGGTGGCCGCGCAATCGCCGCTCGACATCTCGCGGCCGCTGTGGACGGCGACGCTGGTCGAGGGGCTCGCCGACGGCCGCGCCGCGCTGGTGGTCCATCTCAGCCACGCCGTCACCGACGGCGTCGGCGGCGTCGAGATGTTCGCCAACCTCTACGACCTCGAACGCGAGCCACCGTCGCAGGAGGTTCCGCCGCTGCCGATCCCGCAGGATCTCTCCCCGAACGACCTGATGCGCCAAGGCATCAACCGCATACCGGGCACGGTGGCGGGCCGCCTGCGCCACGCCCTGTTCGGCGCCGCACACGTCGCCAACGAGGTGATCCGCGACCCGATCTCCCGGCTGGGCAGCATCGTCGAGTACGCCATGTCCGGGGCGCGGGTGATGGGACCCGTCGCCGACCCGTCGCCGGTGCTGCGTCGCCGCAGCCTGTCGACGCGCAGCGAATCCATCGACATCGAGTTCGGCGCCCTGCACCGGGCGGCCAAGGCGGCCGAGGGCTCGATCAACGACGCGTACCTGGCCGGGTTGTGCGGCGCGCTGCGGCTCTATCACGACGCCAAGGGCGTGCCGATCGAGGCGCTGCCGATGGCCGTGCCGGTCAACCTGCGTTCGGACGCCGATCCCGCGGGCGGCAACCGGTTCGCCGGGATCAACCTCGCCGCCCCGATCGGCCTGACCGATCCGGAAATCCGCATCCGCGACATCCGCTCGCAGATGACCAGCAAGCGCGAGGAGCGCGCGATCGACATGGTCGGTGCCGTGGCCCCGGTGCTCGGTCTGCTGCCCGACGCGGTGCTCGAGTCGATGGCCGGCTCCATCGTCAACTCCGACGTGCAGGCCAGTAACGTGCCGGTGTATGCCGGTGACACCTATATCGCGGGCGCAAAGGTGTTGCGGCAGTACGGCCTCGGTCCGCTGCCGGGGGTCGCGATGATGGTGGTGCTGATCTCCCGCTCGGGCTACTGCACGGTGACCACACGCTATGACCGGGCCGCAATCACCGACCAGGAGCTCTGGGCGCGGTCCCTCCTGTCGGGCTTCGACGAGGTGCTCGCTCTCGGCGGCGAGGGCCGCGCCGAGCCCGCCTCGTTCACCGTCGACGCCGTCTCACCGGCTCCGTCACCCAATGGGAGTGCAGCACAATGACTTCGGAGAACGGCCAGCCCCGACGCACCCTGCGGCTGCCTGGCTCGGTCGCCGAGATCGAAGCGAGCCCGCCCGGGCCCGGGGTCGGGGCGTTCTTCGACCTCGACGGCACGCTGGTCGCGGGCTTCACCGGTATCGTCATGACGCAGGACCGGTTCCGCCGCAGGCAGATGTCGGTGGGTGAGTTCATCGGGATGGTGCAGGCCGGCCTCAACCACCAACTCGGCCGAGCGGAGTTCGAGGACCTCATCGGCAAGGGCGCGCGCATGCTGCGTGGCAACTCGCTCGACGACATCGACGAACTGGCCGAGCGACTGTTCGTGCAGAAGATCGTCAGCCGGATCTACCCCGAGATGCGAGAACTGGTGCGCGCGCACATGGCTCGCGGGCACACGGTGGTGCTCAGCTCGTCGGCGCTCACCGTTCAGGTCGAACCCGTCGCGCGATTCCTGGGCATCGAGAACGTCTTGAGCAACAAGTTTCAGATCGACGAGAACGGGCGGCTCACCGGCGAGGTGCTCAGACCCATCATCTGGGGGCCGGGAAAGGCCAGGGCGGTGCAGGCTTTCGCCGCCAAGAACGGCGTCGACCTGTCGAGGAGCTACTTCTACGCCGACGGCGACGAGGACGTCGCGCTGATGTATCTCGTGGGCAATCCGCGGCCGACGAACCCGGGCGGCAAGCTCGCCGCGGTCGCGGCCAAGCGGGGCTGGCCGGTGCTGCGGTTCACCAGTCGCAGTGGCTCCAGCCCGATCTCGCAACTGCGGACCGCCGCGGGCATCGCGTCGATGGCGCCGATCGCGGCCGGTGCCGTCGGGCTGGGCCTGCTGACCCGTAACAAGCGCACCGGGGTCAACTTCTTCACCTCCACGTTCGGCAGGACGCTGTTGAATACCATCGGTGTCAACATCAACGTGCTCGGCAGGGAGAACCTGACCAAGCAGCGCCCGGCGGTGTTCATCTTCAACCACCGCAACCAGGCCGACCCGCTGATCGCGGGCCGGCTGGTCGAGACCGACTTCACCTCGGTCGGCAAGAAGGAGCTGGAGAAGGACCCGATCGTCGGGACACTCGGCAAGATCATGGACGCCGCGTTCATCGACCGGGAGGATCCGCGCAAGGCGGTCGAGGGGCTCAAGAAGGTCGAGGAGTTGGCGCGCAAGGGTTTGTCGATCCTGATCGCGCCGGAAGGCACCCGCCTCGACACCACCGAGGTGGGCCCGTTCAAGAAGGGGCCGTTCCGCATCGCGATGTCGGCCGGAATCCCCGTCGTGCCCATCGTCATCCGCAACGCCGAGGTCGTGGCGGCGCGCGACTCGAGCACCTTCAACCCCGGCACCGTCGACGTGGTGGTGTATCCGCCGATACCGGTCGAAGACTGGACCCACGACGACCTCGGCGAGCGGATCGAAGAGGTCCGCCAGCTTTACCTCGACACGCTCAAGGACTGGCCGCACGAGGAACTGCCCACCCCGGAGCTGTACACCCGCAAGCGGGCGCCGGCGAAGAAGGCCGCCAAGACGTCCAGGAAGGCCGCCAAGACCGCGTCGGACAAGCCGCCCGCGAAGAAGGCCGCCGCGAAGCAGACCGCGTCGAAGTCGACGCCGAAGAAAGCCGCGAAGGGCCGGCCGTGAAAGCCTCCGTCGACCACTACGCGCCCTTCACGCCGGCCGGTGACGCGCTTGTGCTGGCGTCGGTGTCCTCGCCCGCCGAGCAGGAGTTGCTCGACGACTGGCTGGACCGGCAGCGACGTGACAACCCCGGCTCGAAGGTCGAGGTGCTGCAGCTGCCCCACGACGACCCGCCGCCGGGGGTGCTGGCCCAACTCGTGGCCGAGCTCGAGGCCGACGAGGACCGCTTCGTCGTCCCGGTGCGGGTGTTCTGGGTACCGGGGGGACTGCCGACCCGCTCGAAAGTGGTCTCGCTGATCTCGGGGCGAGACACCTACCGTCCGCCGGAGATCCTGCAGCGGCGCATCCTGCGCAAGGACCCGGCACGGGCCCGGGTCGTCGCGGGCGAGCCCGCCAAGGTCTCCGAGCTGCGACAACAGTGGGCGGACACCACTACGGCCGAAAACGCCCGCGAATTCGCCCGATTCGTGATCCGCCGCGCCATTCTGGCGATCGAGCGGGTCGAGTTGCGTCTACTGGGGCCCGAATACAAGTCCCCGCGCCTGATCAAGCCGGAACTGTTGGCGTCGGCGCGGTTCCGCGACGGGCTCGAGAAGCTGCCCGGCGCGACGCTGGAGCAGGCCGGAGAGATGCTTGACGAATTGTCCACCGGGTGGAGCCGGTTCTCGGTGGACCTGATCCCGTCGCTCGGGCGGGCGATCTTCAGCCGCGGTTTCGATCCGAACGTCGACTACGACCGTGCCGAGGTCGAGTCGATGCGCCGCAACCTGGAGAACCACCCGGCGGTGCTGCTGTTCTCGCACCGGTCCTACCTCGACGGGGTGATCGTGCCGGTCGCGATGCAGGAGAACCGGTTGCCGCCGGTGCACACCTTCGCCGGCATCAACCTGTCGTTCGGGTTCATGGGTCCTCTGATGCGCCACTCCGGCGTCATCTTCCTGCGCCGCAAGCTCGACGACCCGGTGTACAAGTACGTGCTGCGACAGTTCGTCGGCTACATCGTCGAGAAGCGGTTCAACCTCAGCTGGTCGATCGAGGGTACCCGCTCGCGCACCGGAAAGATGTTGCCGCCCAAGCTCGGTCTGCTCGCCTACGTCGCCGACGCCTACCTCGACGGCCGGAGCGAGGACATTCTGCTGCAGCCGGTGTCGATCAGCTTCGACCAGTTGCACGAGACGGCCGAGTACGCCGCCTACGCGCGCGGCGGTGAGAAGACGCCCGAAGGCTTGTCGTGGATGTACAACTTCATCAAGGCGCAGGGCGAGCGCAACTACGGCAAGATCTATGTCCGCTTCCCCGAAGCGGTGTCGATGCGCGAGTACCTCGGCGAATCGCACGGACCGATGGCTAGTGACGAGGCGGCGAAACGGCTTGCGCTGCAGAAGATGGCGTTCGAGGTGTCGTGGCGGATTCTGCGAGCGACCCCGGTCAACGCGACGGCTTTGGTTTCGGCGCTGCTGCTGACCACCCGCGGAGTCGCGTTGACGCTCGACCAGATTCATCACACCCTGCAGGACTCGCTGGACTATCTGGAGCGCAAGCAGACGCCGATGACCAACAGCGCGTTGCGGTTACGCACTCCCGACGGCGTCCGTGCGGCGCTCGACGCGTTGTCGAACCGCCATCCGGTCACGTGCGTCGAGGGCGGACGGGAGCCGGTGTGGCGGATCGCTCCCGAAGACGAACACGAAGCGGCGTTCTACCGCAACACGCTCATCGACGCCTTCCTGGAGACCTCGCTCGTCGAGTTGGCGCTCGTCCACGCCGGGCGCGCGGTATCCGACCGGCTGGAGGCGTTCTGGTCCCAGGTGATGCGCCTGCGCGACCTGCTCAAGTTCGACTTCTACTTCGCCGACTCGGCGGCGTTCCGTGAGCACGTCGCCGAGGAGATGTCCTGGCACAACGGCTGGGAGGACGACGTGTCCGCGGGTGACGAGGCCGTCGATGCGTTGCTGAGGAGCAAACAACCGCTGATGGCGGGGGCGATGCTGCGGCCGTTCTTCGAGGCGTACGAGATCGTCGCCGACGTCTTGCGCGACGCCCCCGCCGACATCGACGACAAGGAACTGACGAAACGGGCGCTGGGCGTGGGCAACCAGTACGTCGCCCAAGGCAGGGTGCGCACCAACGAGTCGGTGTCTGCACTGCTGTTCGCGACGGCGCGGCAGGTGGTCGCCGACCAGGGGCTCCTCGGACCGGGTCCCGACCTGGCTGAGCGGCGCACGGCGTTTCGCGACGAGCTTCGCGGCGTGCTGCGCGACATGGAGAAGGTCGAGCAGATCGCGCGCGAACAGTTCATCGCCAGGGAGGCTCGGCGCCGGGTGGAGCGCAGCAAGACGGCCTAGCGGCTCGTCCTCTCCGAGTGCACGGTTCGTGTACGTGAATCGCGAGAAGGGCGGCAAACAACCGTGCTGTCGTCGTAGCGTCGGTGCATGCCGACTGAGCATTGGCGCATCGGTGATGTCTCGATAACAAAAGTGGTCGAGCGGGAGTTGTCGATTCCGGTGCAGATCCTCACCCAGATGATGCCGAGCGCCTCGCTCGCGCAGATCGAGGAATTGCGCTGGCTAGAGCCACACTATGTCCACAACGATCTGACAAATGTCGGGTACTACTCCTTCCTCATCGAGACCCCGGTCGCGAAGATCGTCGTCGACACCGGCGTCGGCAACGCCAAGTCGCGCACGTACGACGACTTCAATCGGCTCGAGACGGACTACGACGCGAATTTCCGGGCGGTGTGGGACCCCGACCGCGTCGACCTCGTCGTGTCGACGCATCTGCATGTCGACCATGTCGGATGGAACACCTGGCTGGTCGGCGGGGAATGGATCCCGAGGTTCGATCGCGCCGACTACTGCTTCGTCGAGCAGGAGTACAGGCACTGGAAGCGGTTTGCCGACGACAACGATCCCGTCAACGCCACTCTCGACGTGGTGGCCGTGTTCGAGGACTCGGTACGCCCGATCGACGCCGCTGGGCTAGCTCGGTTCGTCGCATCGGACACGGCACTTACCCCCGAGGTGCGGCTGCTGCCGTCACATGGTCACACCCCTGGCCACGTGTCCGTTGTCGTCGAGTCACGCAGCGAGCGCGCGGTGATCACCGGGGACCTTATGCATAGCCCGTGCCAGATCGGCCACCCCGAGTGGTCGTCCGTATACGACACCGACCCCGACGCATCGGCGGTCACCCGCCGAGCCTTCCTCGAGCGCTTCGCCGACACCGGCACACTCGTCATTGGGACCCACTTCGGCACACCGACCGGCGTCACCGTGAACCGCGACGGCCCCCGGTTCCGGCTGACGCCTGTCGGGTAGCCGAGTTCTCGCCGAGTGCACGGTTCGTGTACGTAAATCGCGAGAAGGGCTGCAAACAGCCGTGCGCTCGGTCAGCTTGGGGGCTCGCCATACGCTGGTAGGTATGACAGCGACGGCATCGGCGGTGCGCAGCGGCCCGGTGTGGCCGGTGGTCGTCGGTGTCGCGTTCCTGGCGGGCGCCGTCGCCGCGGGCATCTCGGCGCTGTCGCTCGCCGACGCGCTCACGGCGACGGGGCTGCCGAATCCCGGCCCCGTGACGACTTACGGCCTGCCGTTCGTCCGGGCCGCCGGCGAGATCGCCGCCGTCACGGCCGTCGGGTGCTTTCTGTTCGCGGCGTTCCTGACCCCGCCGCAGGGCAACGGCGTCCTCGACGCGAGCGGCTACCGCGCCCTGCGCCTGGGCACCGGGGCGTCGGCGGTGTGGACGGTGTGCGCGGCGCTGCTCGTGCCGCTGACCGTGTCCGACGTGTCCGGCCAACCGCTGCGCAATCACCTCAACCCTGTCGACGTCTGGGCGGCGGCCGGCCTGGTCGAGACCGCGAGCGCATGGCGGTGGACCGCGTTCATCGCCGCCGCCGTCACGGTGGCCAGCCTTCCCGTGCTGCGGTGGTCCTGGACGCCGGTGCTGCTGGCCGGCGCGGTCGCGACGCTCGCCCCGCTCGGTTTGACCGGTCACTCGTCGACCGGCGGGGCCCACGACCTGGCCACCAACAGCCTGCTCTTCCACCTCGGCGCCGGAGCGCTGTGGGCGGGCGGCCTGCTCGCGCTGCTGGCGCACGCCATGCGCGGAAGCGCCCATGCCGATGTCGCCGCCCGCCGCTTCTCGGCGCTGGCGCTGTGGTGTTTCGTCGTGATGGCCGCCAGCGGTGTCGTCAACGCGCTGGTGCGCATTCAGCCCGCCGAGCTGTTCGGCACGGAGTACGGCTGGCTGATCGTCGCCAAGGCCGTCGCGCTGGGCACGCTCGGGGCGCTCGGTTGGTGGCAGCGGTGCACCGCCGTCAGCATGCTGAAGACGGACCCCAACGCTCGCGGCCCGCTGATCCGGCTCGCCCTGGTCGAGGCGGCGGTGTTCGGAGCGACGTTCGGCATCGCCGTCGGGTTGGGTCGCACGCCTCCGCCGCCGCTTCGGGAGCAACCCAGTCCCGTCGAGGTCGCGATCGGCTACGACTTCGCCGGACCGCCCACGGCCGCGCGGATCCTGCTCGACTGGCGGTTCGACCTGATCTTCGGCACCGCCGCCATCGTGCTGGCCGCGGTCTACCTGCTGGGTGTGCGCAGGCTGCGCCGTCGCGGCGACGCATGGCCGGTCGGCAGGACCCTGGCCTGGCTGTGCGGATGTGCCGCGCTGCTGTTCGCGACGTCGTCGGGCCTGGGCCGCTACGTGCCCGCGATGTTCTCGATGCACATGATCGCGCACATGCTGCTGTCTATGCTGGTGCCCATCCTGCTGGTGCTCGGTGCGCCGATGACGCTGGCGCTGCGGGCGCTGCCGACCGCGGGCCGCGGTGAGCCGCCGGGCCCGCGCGAGTGGCTGCTGGCGGCGCTGCACTCGCGGGTGTCGCGGTTTCTGACCAACCCGATCGTGGCGACGGTCGTCTTCGTCGCCGGCTTCTACGGTCTGTACTTCGGTGGTCTGTTCGACGCGGCGGTCGACAACCACGCCGCCCACGTGCTGATGAACGTCCACTTCCTGCTCAGCGGATACCTCTTCTACTGGGTGGTGATCGGCATCGACCCGGCGCCGCGCCAGCTACCGCCGCTGGGCAAGCTGGCGATGGTGTTCGCATCGCTGCCGCTGCACGCCTTCTTCGGGGTGGTGTTGATGGGCATGAAGACAGTCCTCGGCGAGACGTTCTACCGGTCTCTGCAGTTGAGCTGGCATACCGACCTGCTCGACGATCAACGGACGGGTGGCGGAATCGCCTGGGCCGCAGGCGAAGTCCCGCTCGTGATCGTGATGCTCGCGCTGCTGATCCAATGGCGGCGCAGCGACCAGCGCACCGCCAAGCGGCTGGATAGGGCCGCCGACCGCGACGACGACGCGGACCTGGCCGCCTACAACGCGATGCTTGCCGAGCTGGCTCGCCGCGACAACAGGTAGCGGCCGCACGCCCGGCGTCGCCGTTCATCCCCAACGCCCGATTCATCCACAGGGCCCGGCCCCGGCTGCCCTGCCCGGCCCGTCGGTGTCGGCGCCCCGGCGCTCAATGGCGGTGTCACCGACGAACCGGGATCCCCGGCCGTCGCCAGGAAACAAGTCGGAGGAAACATCATGTTCGAGACACCGTTAACCATCGTCGGCAACATCGTCACCGACCCGATCCACCGCCGGGTCGGTGATCAGGAGATGGTCAGGTTCCGCGTCGCGAGCAACTCGCGCCGGCGCACCGCCGAGGGAACATGGGAGCCGGGCAACTCGTTGTTCGTCACGGTGAGCTGCTGGGGGAGGGTAGTGGCCGGCGCCGCCGCCGCGCTGGTCAAGGGCGACCCGGTCATCGTCGTCGGACACGTCCACACCAGCGAGTACGACGACCGCGACGGCAACCGCCGCTCGTCGGTCGAGGTGCGCGCGACGTCCGTCGGCCCCGATCTGGCGCGTTGTAGTGCACGTATCGACCGGGCCAGGCAGCAGACCGACCAGCGGGCCACGGAGCTGGGCGACCAGTCCGCGGACAGCGCCGACGACGACGCCGATCAGGACGAAGCGGATCAGTCGGACAAGGCGTTGCCCTTGACGGCTTAGCACGGCACACGGTCGGCGCCGCCGGCGAGGCCACGCCTACGATGGTCCGCGAGCAATACCGGAATACTCGCGATTTTCGAAAGGCAACCACACGGCATGGCCGAATTCATCTATTCGATGCGGAAGGTCCGCAAGGCGCACGGCGACAAGGTGATCCTTGACGACGTCAGCCTCAACTTCCTTCCGGGCGCGAAGATCGGCGTCGTCGGTCCCAACGGGGCGGGCAAGTCGAGCGTCTTGCGGATCATGGCCGGCCTGGACCAGCCGAACAACGGCGACGCGTTCCTGCAGCCCGGCGCGACGGTGGGCATCCTGCAGCAGGAGCCCCAGCTCGACGAGACCAAGACGGTGCGGGAGAACGTCGAGGCCGGCGTGGCCATCAAGGGCAAGCTCAACCGCTACAACGAGGTCGCCGAGCTGATGGCCACCGACTACTCCGACGAGCTGATGGAGGAGATGGGCAAGCTCCAGGAGGAGCTCGACGCCGCCGACGCCTGGGACATCGACAGCCAACTCGAGCAGGCGATGGACGCGCTGCGGTGTCCGCCGCCCGACGAGCCGGTGACGCACCTGTCCGGCGGTGAGCGCCGCCGGGTCGCGCTGTGCAAGCTGCTGCTGTCCAAGCCCGACCTGTTGCTGCTCGACGAGCCGACCAACCACCTCGACGCCGAGAGCGTGCAGTGGCTCGAACAGCACCTCGCCGAGTACAAGGGCGCCATCCTCGCGGTCACCCACGACCGGTACTTCCTGGACAACGTCGCCGAGTGGATCCTCGAGCTGGACCGCGGCCGGGCCTACCCGTACGAGGGCAACTACTCGACCTACCTGGAGAAGAAGGCCGAGCGCGTCGCGGTGCAGGGCCGCAAGGATGCCAAGCTGCAGAAGCGCCTGCAGGACGAGCTGGCGTGGGTCCGCTCGGGCGCCAAGGCCCGCCAGGCCAAGAGCAAGGCCCGGCTGCAGCGCTACGAGGAGATGGCCACCGAAGCGGAGAAGACGCGCAAGCTCGACTTCGAGGAGATCCAGATCCCGGTCGGGCCGCGGCTGGGCAACGTGGTCGTCGAGGTCGAGCACCTCGACAAGGGGTTCAACGGCCGCCCGCTCATCAAGGACCTGTCGTTCACGCTGCCGCGCAACGGGATCGTCGGCGTCATCGGCCCCAACGGCGTGGGCAAGACCACGCTGTTCAAGACCATCGTCGGGCTGGAACAGCCGGACAGCGGCACGGTGAAGGTCGGCGAGACGGTCAAGCTGAGCTACGTCGACCAGAGCCGCGCCGGCATCGACCCGAAGAAGACGGTGTGGGAAGTCGTATCGGACGGGCTCGACTACATCGAGGTCGGCCAGAACGAGATTCCGTCCCGGGCGTACGTCTCGGCGTTCGGCTTCAAGGGACCCGACCAGCAGAAGCCCGCGGGCGTGCTGTCCGGCGGTGAGCGCAACCGGCTCAACCTGGCGCTGACACTCAAAGAGGGCGGCAACCTGATCCTGCTCGACGAGCCCACCAACGACCTCGACGTGGAGACGCTGTCGTCGTTGGAGAACGCGCTGGAGAAGTTCCCCGGCTGCGCGGTGGTCATCTCGCACGACCGCTGGTTCCTCGATCGCACCTGCACGCACATCCTGGCGTGGGAGGGCGACGAAACCAACGAGGCCAAGTGGTTCTGGTTCGAGGGCAACTTCGGTGCCTACGAGGAGAACAAGGTAGAACGTCTCGGCGTCGAGGCGGCCCGTCCGCACAGGGTGACCCACCGCAAGCTCACCCGCGACTGATCCGGCGGGGTAGGAGCGGAGGGACTGGGGGACAACTAGTGTCATCTTGCGGGGCACCGGAGCCGCGGAAGCCGTGACATTCCACGCCGGTGGCCCGCGAGATGAGGGCAGGAGCGTCGCATGTCGGTGAATCCGGGAGCCGTCGGGAGACCGGGTGGCACCGGGCCGAGCGTCGCCGGGCCGCAGGGTTCGTCCGCCGGCGACGGCGAGATCATGGCCCGGCTGGGGCGAGCCTATCTGGCCACTTACCGCGGTCCGCACGCCGATGCGCCCGCCGACTCGTCCGTGACGCTGCCGGTCGATGTGACCGCTCACCGGACGGTGACGCCGGATCTGGTGTCGGCTCACCGTCGACTCGGTCATCGCCGGGCGATCGGGGACACCCGCGTCGAGGTGTATCCCGCCGACGACCCCGCGGGGTTCGGGCCGGCGCTGCAGATCGTCACCGACCACACCGCGATGGTGATGGATTCGGTGACGGTGCTGCTGCACCGGTTCGGCGTCGCCTACACCGCGATCATGAACCCGGTGTTCCGCGTGCACCGCGGACCCGCCGGTGAACTGCTCGACGTCGCGCCGGTCGCCGACGCCGCGCATACCCGCGGCGGACTCACCGAGACGTGGATCCATGTGCAGCTGGCCCCGACTGCGGACGCCAAGGCCACGGCCCAGGTCGCCTCGATGCTGCCGAGCGTGCTCGCCGACGCTCGCCAGGTCGCGCTCGACTCGACGGCCCTGTCGTCGACGCTGCGGGGGCTGGCCCATGACCTCGACACCGATGCCGGCGGCCGATTCCCCGGCCGCGACCGCAACGACGTCGCGGCGCTGCTGCGCTGGCTGGCCGACGGCCACTTCGTGCTGCTGGGTTATCAGCGCTGCCCGGTGCGCGACGGGCGGTCGTCGGTGGACCCGGCGAGCAAGCTCGGCGTGCTGCGGCTGCGCCAGGATGTGCTGCCCCAGCTGACCGACAGCGGCGACCTGCTGGTGCTCGCGCAGGCCACCATGCCGAGCTACCTGCGCTACGGCGCCTACCCGTACATCGTCGTCGTCCGCGAGCATCCCGGGTCCACCGCGGTCGAACACCGGTTCGTCGGCCTGTTCACCGTCGCGGCGATGAACGCCAATGTGCTTGAGATTCCGTTGATCTCACGCCGGGTCAAGGAGGCGCTGGCGATCGCGCAGCGCGACCCGAGCCATCCCGGCCAGCTTCTGCTGGACATCATGCAGACCATCCCGCGGTCGGAGTTGTTCGCCCTGTCCGCGCCCGACCTGCTCGCGATGGTCAAGGCCGTCGTCGACCTCGGCTCACGCCGGCGGACCCTGCTGTTCCTGCGGGCCGACTCCCTCGCCCACTTCGTGTCGTGTCTGGTGTACCTGCCGCGCGACCGCTACACCACCGCGGTGCGACTGGCGATGCAGGACATCCTGGTGCGCGAACTCGGCGGCGTCAGCATCGATTACACCGCGCGGGTCAGCGAATCACCCTGGGCGGTAGTGCATTTCTCGGTGCGCATGCCCGATTCGTCTCGCGCCCAGGACATCGACACCTCCATCGGCAACGAGACCCGGATCCAGAACCTGCTCACCGAGGCGGCCAGGACGTGGGGCGACCGGCTCATCGGTGCCGTCAAGACCGGGTCGATCGACCAGGCCACCGCGCAGCATTACTCGACAGCCTTCTCCGAGACCTACAAGCAGGCCGTCTCGCCGGATGATGCGATCGGCGACATCGCGATCATCGAAGCACTGCGCGACAAGTCGATTCAGCCCGTTCTCGTCGACACCGAGAGCGAGGGCACCGCGCAGCTCACGCTGTATCTGGGCGGCCAGTCCGCCTCGCTGAGCGATCTGCTCCCGATCCTGCAGTCCATGGGCGTCGTCGTCCTCGAGGAGCGGCCGTTCACGGTCGTGCGGCCCGACGGGTTGTCGGTGTTCATCTACCAGTTCAAGATCTCCCCGCACAAATCCATTGCGGCGGTGCCGGACGAGGAGCGTGACGCGACGGCGGAGCGCTTCGCCGACGCGGTCACCGCCATCTGGCATGGCCGCGTGGAGATCGACCGGTTCAACGAACTGGTGCTGCGTGCCGGGCTGAGTTGGCAGCAGGTCGCTGTTCTGCGCAGCTACGCAAAGTACCTGCGGCAGGCGGGTTTTCCGTACAGTCAGTCGCACATCGAGACAGTCGTCAACGACAACGTTAAGACCGCGCGGTCGCTGGTCGAGCTGTTCGAGGCACTGTTCTTTCCGTCGGCGCAGCCGGAACAGGACGGCCCGAAGCGTCGGGACGCACAGGCAGCCGCCGCGGCGGTGGCCGCCGACATCGACGCGCTGGTCAGCCTGGACACCGACCGCGTGCTGCGGGCGTTCGCCTCGATGATCCAGGCCACGCTGCGCACCAACTACTTCGTCGGCCGCGAGGAATCGGCCCGGCACCAGAACGTGTTGTCGTTCAAGCTCAATCCCGGGCTGATCGACGAACTTCCCCTTCCTCGACCGAAATTCGAGATCTTCGTCTACTCACCGCGCGTGGAGGGGGTGCACCTGCGGTTCGGGCACGTGGCGCGCGGCGGCCTGCGCTGGTCGGACCGGCGCGAGGACTTCCGCACCGAGATCCTGGGCCTGGTCAAGGCCCAGGCCGTGAAGAACGCGGTGATCGTGCCGGTCGGCGCGAAGGGCGGATTCGTGCTCAAGCGACCGCCGTCGCCCACCGGCGACGCGACCGCCGACCGCGACGCTGCGCGCGCCGAGGCGGTGGCCTGCTACCAGCTGTTCATCGCCGGGCTGCTCGACGTCACCGACAACGTCGACAAGGCCACCGGCGACATCGTGCCACCGCCGGATGTGGTCCGCCGCGACGGCGACGACGCGTATCTGGTGGTCGCCGCCGACAAGGGCACCGCGACGTTCTCCGACATCGCCAACGAGGTCGCCAAGTCTTACGGCTTCTGGCTCGGTGACGCGTTCGCCTCCGGCGGCTCGGTGGGCTACGACCACAAGGCGATGGGGATCACGGCCAAGGGCGCGTGGGAAGCCGTCATGCGCCACTTCCGCGAGATGGGCATCGACACCCAGTCCGAGGACTTCACCGTCGTCGGCGTCGGCGACATGAGCGGCGACGTGTTCGGCAACGGGATGCTGCTCTCCAAGCACATCCGCTTGCTCGCCGCATTCGACCACCGGCACATCTTCATCGACCCCAACCCCGACGCGGCGCGGTCGTGGGAGGAACGCAAGCGCCTGTTCGACCAGCCGCGGTCCAGCTGGGAGGACTACGACGCCTCACTGATCAGCGAGGGCGGCGGGGTGTACAGCCGTCAGCAGAAGTCGGTGCGGATCAGCAAGCAGGCGCGGGCGGCGCTGGGCATCGAGGAAGGCCTCGAGGAGCTGACCCCGCCGAACCTGATCAAGGCGATCCTCAAGGCTCCTGCCGACCTGCTGTTCAACGGCGGTATCGGCACCTACATCAAGGCGGAGACAGAGTCGGACTCCGACGTCGGCGACCGCGCCAACGATCCGGTTCGGGTGAACGGAAACCAGGTGCGCGCCAAGGTGATCGGTGAAGGCGGCAACCTCGGTGTCACCTCGCGCGGCCGCATCGAGTTCGACCTCGCCGGCGGCCGCATCAACACCGACGCCATGGACAACTCCGCGGGCGTGGACTGCTCGGACCACGAAGTCAACATCAAGATCCTGATCGACTCGCTGGTCACCGCGGGCAAGGTCAATGCCGACGACCGGACCGACCTGCTGCTGTCGATGACCGACGAGGTCGGCCGACTGGTGCTCAAAGACAACGAGGACCAGAACGACCTGATGGGCACCAGTCGTGCCAACGCCGCGAGCCTGCTGACCGTGCACGCGCGGATGATCCGGGCGTTCGCCGCCGACCGCGGGCTCAACCGTGAACTCGAGGCGCTGCCCTCGGAGAAGGAGATCAGGCGCCGCGCCGAGATCGGAATCGGTCTGACCTCACCGGAGTTGGCGACTCTGATGGCGCACGTGAAGCTGGCGCTCAAGGACGACGTGCTGGCCAGCGAGCTGCCCGATCAGGATGCGTTCGCCTCGAGGCTGCCGTGGTACTTCCCGGCGACGCTGCGCGAGCAGTTCAGCGGCGAGACCCGTGCGCACCAGCTGCGCCGGGAGATCGTCACCACCATGCTGGTCAACGACCTCGTCGACACCAGCGGCATCACCTATGCCTACCGGATCACTGAGGACGCCGGCGTCGGACCGGTGGACGCGGTCCGCAGTTACGCCGCCGCCAACGCGATATTCCGGATCAACGACGTCTGGCGCCAGATCCGGGCCGCCAGCGTGCCGGTGGCGGTGTCGGACCGGATGACGTTGGATCTGCGCAGGCTCGTCGACCGGGCCGGGCGCTGGCTGCTCAACTACCGTCCTCAGCCGCTGGCGGTGGGCGCCGAGATCAACCGTTTCGCCGCCAAGGTCGCCGCCCTGACGCCGCGCATGCCGGAGTGGCTGCGTGGTGACGACGAGGCGATCGTCGCCAAGGAGGCCCGCGACTTCACCTCGCACGGAGCCCCCGACGACCTCGCGTACATGGTCGCAACCGGGCTCTACCAGTTCAGCTTGCTCGACATCATCGACATCGCCGACATCGTCGACCGGGAACCGGCCGAGGTCGCCGACACCTACTTCGCGCTGATGGATCACCTCAACACCGACAACCTGCTGACCGCGGTGTCGCGGCTGGAGCGCGACGATCGCTGGCATTCGTTGGCGCGGTTGGCCATTCGTGACGACATCTACGGCTCGCTGCGGACGTTGTGCTTCGACGTGCTGGCCGTCGGCGAACCGGAGGAGACCGGTGAGGAGAAGATCGAGGAGTGGGAGCTGACGAACGGCTCACGCGTGAGCCGCGCTCGTCGCACCCTCACCGAGATCTACGAGAGCGGCGAGCATGACCTGGCGACGCTCTCGGTGGCGTCCCGCCAGATCCGCAGCATGACGCGAACCAGTGGAACGGGGACTTCTCGGTGACCGAAGCTGTGACGAACGGGTTTGTGGCGCCGGTCCACGTCCGCTGGTCGGACATCGACATGTACCAACACATCAACCACGCCACGATGGTGACCATTCTCGAGGAGGCTCGAATCCCGTTCCTGCGCGAGCCGTTCGAGTCCGTGATCGAGGAGATCGGGTTACTGATCCACGAGGTCAGGATTCTGTACAAAGGCCAACTGCGGCTGCGTGATTCGCCGTTACAGGTGACCATGTGGTCCAAGCGGGTGCGGGCGGTGGACTTCACCATCGGCTACGAGGTGCGCTCGGTGCGGCGGGATCCGGACTCCAAGCCGTCGGTGATCGCCGAGACGCAACTGGCCGCAGTGCACATCAAGGAGCAACGGCTGCAGCGGCTTTCCGAGCAGCAGCGAGAGTACCTGCAGCGCTGGACGCGATGACCGGATCCGAACGCGGTATCTGGCTGACCGATGCCGCCCAGCGGAGTGACCTGGCGACCTTCACCGAGCGCGCGCTGCGCCTCGACGACGCCGCGGTGATCCGCCTGCGCCGGCGGCCGGGCCGACTCGTGGAGGCCTGGGTGGCAACCGGCTTCGACGTGCTGGCCAGCCGGGTGGTCGGCGGCCGGATCACCCCGCCGGACCTGTCCGCCGGTGCCGACGCGCTGGCGGCCGGGTTGGGTGCGATGGACGACACCGGTCGTGTCGAGCCCGGTTTCGCGATGGACTCGGCGTGGCGTGGAGTCCTACCGCCCGACACGGGCTTCGTGCACCTCGACGACGTGCCCGCCCGCGTCGTGCTCGACCTGGCCGAGCGGGGGACCGCGCTGGCCAGGGAGCACTCCAGCAGCCAAGGCCCACCGGCGTCGCTGCTGGATTCGGAGGTCGTGAAGGTCAGTTCCGGCGACGACAGCGTAGGTGTTCCCATGCGGTGCGTATTCGTCCTGACCGCAATGGGTTTCCTGCCGCAGTCCGGTGCCGCGGTGGGCGACGAGGAGATCGTGCGCGTGCGTGTGCTGCCGTCGTGGTTGCGCATCGACGCACGGTTCGGCTCGGTCTACCGCCGCCGCGGCGACCCAGCGCTGGTGTTGCGCTGACCCGGTCTGCCCGCGGTGAGAACTAAACCAGCCAGGCGGCGGTGTCGGGCGGTATCGCACCGTCGACCAGAGGGCCGCTGGCGAACAGTACCTCGCCCTCGGGAAGCGGTATCGGTTGCGAGCCCGCGTTGAGCACGCACACCAACCCGCCGCTGCGGTGAAACATGAGGGCGCCGGCGGGCGAGTCGAGCCACTCGAAGGTCGCTCCGTCGAATTCTGCTCGGCTGGACCGCAATTCGATCGCCCGCCTGAAGAACGTCAGCGTCGACGCCGGATCGTCGAGTTGCCTTTCCACCGTGAGCGCCGCCCACTCCGGCGGAATGGGCAACCAGGTGTCGGGGTTGTCGGAGAACCCGAACGGCGGCGCGTCACCGGACCATGGCATCGGTACACGGCACCCGTCGCGACCCCGCTCGGTGTGCCCCGAGCGCTCCCACACCGGGTCCTGGAGCACCTCGTCGCGCAGTTCGACGTTCGGTAGGCCCAGTTCCTCGCCGTTGTAGACGAACACCGCACCCGGAAGCGCCAGCATCACCAGCAGCATCGCCCGGGCCCGCGCCAGGCCCAGCTCGCCCCCGCCGTATCGGGTGACCTCCCGGTCGACGTCATGGTTGGACAGCGTCCACGTCGGCGTCGCGCCCTCGAGTGCGACCGCGGTCAGTGAGTTGTCGATCGCCTGGCGCAGCGCGTCGGCGCCGAACTCCGCGCGCACCAGACGGAAGTTGAACCCCAGGTGCAGTTCGTCGTGGCGGAGGTATGCCGAGAACTGCACATTGTCGTAGACCCAAACCTCTCCGACGGCGACCGCGTGCGGGTAATCGTCGAGGACGCGCCGGATGAAGCGGTGGATCTCGTGAACGCTCTCGTTGTTGAACCGGGGGTCGTCGTCCATCTCGGAGAGCAACTTGTTCTCGGCAGCGGCCATGTCGGGCAGCCCCGGCGCCTTGGCCATGCCGTGCGCGACGTCGATGCGGAAGCCGTCGACACCGCGCTCCAGCCAGAACCGCAGCGTCTTCTCCAGGTCGTCGAAGACGTCCGGATTCTCCCAGTTGAGGTCGGGCTGCTGGGCGTCGAACAGGTGTAAGTACCACTGGCCGGGGCGGCCGTCGGCCTCGGTGACCCGGGTCCACGCCGGTCCGCCGAAGACGGACACCCAGTTGTTCGGCGGCTCGCCACCGTCGGGCCCTCTGCCGTCGCGAA
The DNA here is from genome assembly GCF_039871645.1 of Mycobacterium sp. B14F4. Taxonomy (NCBI): domain Bacteria; kingdom Bacillati; phylum Actinomycetota; class Actinomycetes; order Mycobacteriales; family Mycobacteriaceae; genus Mycobacterium; species Mycobacterium sp. B14F4. Next base: position 316,877 of record NZ_JBDPMF010000006.1, read on the forward strand.
AGAGGTAGCGGTCCCGTTCCGGACTACCGGGGGCGGCGGCGAGAGCCGCCTGGAACCACGCGTGTTGCGAGCTGGTGTGGTTGGGCACCAGGTCCATGGTGATCTTGATGTCGCGACGATGGGCGGCCTCGATCAGGCGGTCCAGCGCTTCGATCCCGCCGAACAACGGGTCGACGTCGCGTGGGTCGGCCACGTCGTACCCGTGGTCGGCCATCGGCGAGACCGTCACCGGATTCAGCCAGATCGCGTCGACGCCGAGGGCCCTGAGGTAATCCAGGTTGACGGTCACGCCGTCGAGGTCACCGACGCCGTCACCGTCGCTGTCCAGAAAGGACCGGGGATAGACCTGGTAGAACAACGCCCGCGACCACCACATGCCCGCCATCAGAACGGCGAGTTCACCATCGAGTGTGCGGCCATCTCCAGGTAGGCCAACAGCTCTCCGCGGTGCACGTCGTCGAGTGTGTCCGCGTCGATCTCCGCGACGGCGGTGTGCATGCAGCGCAACCAGGCGTCGCGCTCGATGTAGCCGATGCGGAACGGCGCGTGCCGCATCCGTAGCCGCGGATGGCCGCGCTGGTCGGAGTAGGTGCGCGGACCGCCCCAGTACTGCTCGAGGAACATGAGCAGCCGCACCTCGGCCGCCGCGAGGTCTTCGTCGGGGTAGAGCGGACGCAGAATCTCGTCGTCACGCACCAGTTCGTAGAACCGCGACACGATCGCGCGAAACGTCTCGTGGCCACCGACTTCGTCGTAGAACGACCGTTGTGGCTGTGTCACACCACCATTGTCCTTGTTGCTGGATTGGGCAGGTCAGCCGGGCGGGTCACCCGTTGTTCACCGGACTGACCTGCGAACACGCCAAGAATTGTCGTGCGATCGGCGGCGATTCGTGGTGAACTGTCGTTCGGAGGACGTATGGCGCATCGCAAAAAGGGCCCGTCCACGAGGGCCGGCCACCGAAACCACGGTGCCGCGGCCGCTCTATCCGGGCCGGCGGTATCGAGCGCGCAGACTCGCGTCCTGCACAGCGTCGACACCCATCCGCCGAGTACCACGGAAGGCTCGTTCTGGGGCCGTCGCCGCGTGCTGCTGCTGAACTCCACCTACGAACCGTTGACCGCTCTGCCCCTGCGGCGGGCGGTCATCATGCTGATGTGCGGAAAAGCCGACGTCGTGCACGACGACCCGGGTGGTCCGGTGATCAACTCGGCGACCCGCTCGATCGTGGCGCCGACGGTGATCCGACTGCGGACCTATGTCCGCGTTCCCTACCGGGCGCGTATCCCCATGACGCGGGCGGCGCTGATGCATCGCGACCGGTTCCGCTGCGCGTACTGCGGGTCCAAGGCGGACACCGTCGACCATGTGGTGCCCCGCAGCCGCGGGGGCGCCCACTCCTGGGAGAACTGCGTGGCCGCCTGCTCGCCGTGCAACCACCGCAAGGCCGACCGGCTGCTCATCGAACTTGGTTGGGCCCTGCGCACGGTGCCCGTCCCGCCGAAGGGACAGCACTGGCGGCTGCTGTCGAGCGTGAAGGAAATGGACCCGGCGTGGGTGCGATATCTGGGCGAAGGCGCGGCCTGATCCGGCCTGGTATACGGTTTCCGACGTGAGTACCGCACTGACGCATGCGCTATTCGTTCTGGTGCCGCTGGGCTTGACGTTCGTGCTCGTCGCGCTGATCTGGCGCCACAAGGGACCGCACCCGGCGACCTATAAGATGTCCGAGCCTTGGAAGCACGCTCCGATCCTGTGGGCGTCCGAGGAACCGGCGGGTCATGGCCACGCAGGGCATGGCTCGCACCCGGTAGCGATTGGAGGCGGCGCCAGTGGCAAGTGGTGATGTCGCGGTAACCGGTCATCGGGCCGCGGTCGAACGTGCCCATCTTCCGCAGGGTTTCGTCGTCACGTCCAGCGGCCGCATCTCGGGTGTGACGGAGCCCGGCACGCTGTCGGTCGACTACCCGTTCCCGGTCAAGGACCTCGTCGTCCTCGACGACGCGTTGAAGTACGGCTCGCGCGCGGCCAAGGCGCGGTTCGCGGTGTACATCGGTGACCTCGGTGTGGACACCGCGGCCACCGCCCGCCAGATCCTGGAGCAGGTGCCGACGCCGAACAACGCCGTGCTGCTGGCGGTCTCGCCGGACCAGCGCGCCATCGAGGTGGTCTACGGCGTCGACGTCAAGGGCCGCGGCATCGAGGAGTCCGCGCCGCTGGGGGTCTCGGCCGCCGCCGCGTCGTTCAAGGACGGCAACCTGATGGACGGGCTGATCAGCGCGGTGCGGGTGATGAGCGCAGGAGTCTCCGCTCCGTAGCCCCCTGGCGCGAGAGCGCCGTCAGCGTGCGCCGGCCACCAGCACGGCGCGGATCTCGACGTAGCGCTCGAGGAACCGGCGCTCGTCGAGGCGCCTGCGCCGCATCCAGCCGGTGACCTCGTCGTTGCACTTGCTGGTGTTGCACGACGCGCAGGCGGGCACGACGTTGTCGATCGTGTACCGGCCGCCCCGGCTGATCGCCATCACGCAGTCGCGCTGCAACGGCCGATCCGTCGCGCCGCAGTAGGCACACCCGTTCCAGGCGGCCTTGATGCTGTCCCATTCAGCTGCGGTCAGATCGTTGTCGACGGCGTCGAGCCGACGCTTGCGCCTGCGGGCAGCCCTCGCCCGACGACTCATGCTGACCGCCATGCGCTCAGCATGCAGCGCGAACGTGCACAAACTACCGCTCCCGGACGGCGTGTCGTGCGCAGACCCGCACGCCCGCGGGGGATCAGGCGATGTCGAAGGCGCGGGCGCGCAGGGATCGCTCGACGCCGGCGCGGCCCTCGAGCACCAGACGGCGCAGCGGTGGCGGCACATCCGGGTCGGCGAGAAACGCGTCCGCGGCCGCCAGGCCCGCCTCGCCGATGTCCCACGACGGGTACAGCCCGATCACCACCGTCTGGGCGACCTCGCTCGACCGCCGCTGCCACACCCCCGAGATCGCTGCGAAGTACTTCTCCCCGAACGGCTTGAGCAAGTCGTGCTGGCCCGGCCGGACGAACCCGCCGATGATCGACCGCGCGGTGATGTTCGCCAGCGTGTCGTCCTCGATGACCTGTTCCCAGGCAGCGTCTTTGACCGCCCGCTGCGGGCGCGCCGCCGACGCGGCCGCGGCGTGGCGCTTACCCGCCGCGGTCGGGTCGCGCTGCGCCTCGGCGTCGATGAACGGCGTGTCCGTACCGTCGGCGTCGACGACACCCGCCGCGGCGAGCGCGGTCACGATGCGCCACCGCAGATCGGTGTCCACCACCAAGCCCGCCAGGGCCTGCGAGTCCGGATCGCCGTCGAGCAACGCGTTCAGCACGTCGGTGTGCCTGCCCGCCAACACCGATCCGCACAGCGCGTTGACGTACGCCAGTTGATGATCCGATCCGCCGTCGGCGGCGCGCGCCAACTCCAACAACCGGTCGGCGAACGCCGGCCAGCCCTGCGACTCCGCCCACGACGGGTCGGCGTACGACGACAGCGCGGTCTGCGCCTGCAGCAGAAGCCGTTGCAGCACACCGACTTCGGTTTCAGCGTGGGCTCCGGCCGACACCAGCGACACGAAGTCGCGGGCCTTCAACTCGGCCTCGCGCGTCATCTCCCACGCCGCCGACCACGCCAGCGTGCGGGGGAGCGGCTCGGCGATGTCGGCGATGCGGCTCAACACCGTCTGCAGCGAGTCTGGATCGAGCCGCAGCGAGCAGTACGTCAGATCGTCGTCGTTGACCAGGATCAGCTTGCCCCGCGAAACACCCTGCAGGCCAGCCACTTCGGTGACATCGCCCTCGACGTCGAGTTCCTCGCGGTGCATGCGTACCAGTTTGCCGCCGTCGTCGTCGTAGATGCCCACCGCCAGCCGGTGCACCCGCGTCTCACCGGCGCCGGGGGCCGCACCGCTCTGCCGGATCGCGAACCGGGTGAACCGGCCGTCGTCGTCGAGGTCGAACTCCGCGCGCAGCGTGTTCAGCCCCGTGGTCTTCAGCCATTGCCTGCCCCAACCGGACAGGTCCCGGCCCGACGCCTTCTCCAGCGCGCCGAGCAGGTCGCCGAACGTGGCGTTGGCGAAGGAGTGGTCGCGGAAATAGTCGCGCAGACCCGACAGGAACTCCTCGAGCCCGACGTAGGCGACCAGTTGCTTGAGCACCGAAGCGCCCTTGGCGTAGGTGATCCCGTCGAAGTTCACCTCGACGGCGGCGAGGTCGGGGATGTCGGCGGCCACCGGATGCGTCGACGGCAACTGGTCCTGCCGGTACGCCCACGACTTCTCGACGTTGGCGAACGTCGTCCACGCCTCGGTGTACTCCGTCGACTCGGCCTGGCACAGCACCGACGCGAACGTGGCGAAGGACTCGTTGAGCCACAGGTCGTCCCACCACTGCATGGTGACCAGGTCGCCGAACCACATGTGCGCCATCTCGTGCAACACCGTCTCCGCGCGGCGCTCGTAGGACGCACGGGTGACCTTGCTGCGGAAGACGTAGTCCTCCAGGAACGTCACCGCGCCCGCGTTCTCCATCGCGCCCGCGTTGAACTCCGGGACGAACAGCTGGTCGTACTTGCCGAACGCGTACGGCACGCCGAAGTTGTTGTGGTAGAAGCCGAATCCCTGCTTGGTTTCGGTGAACAACCGCTCGGCGTCCATGAACTCGGCCAGCGACTTGCGGCAGAACAGGCCGAGCGGGATGTCGCCGTGGTCGTCGCTGTAGACGTCGTCCCAGCGCGCGTACGGACCGGCGATCAGCGCCACCAGGTAGGTGCTCATCCGCGGCGTGGCGGCGAACGTGTGGCGCCGTGCCGGGCCATCGTCGGAGACGTCCACCGTCGCCCCGTTGGACACCACCTCCCAGTGCGACGGCGCGGTGACCGTGATGTCGAACGCGGCCTTGAGGTCGGGTTGGTCGAAGCACGCGAACATCCGCTTGGCGTCGGCGGTTTCGAACTGCGAGTAGAGGTAGACCTCGCCGTCGACCGGGTCGACGAAGCGGTGCAGACCCTCGCCGGTGTTGGAGTAGCGGCAATCGGCGTCGACCACGACGACGTTGTGCCCGGACAGCCCCGCAAGCGCGATGCCGGTGGACTCGTCGTAGGCCGACACGTCGATCGGTCGGCCGTTGAGGGTGGCGCCGCGGACGGTCTCGGCCGCGATGTCGAGGTAGGTGTCGGCGCCGTCGAGTGCGTCGAACTCCACGGTGGTGACGGACCGGAACGTCCGCTCACCGGGCTTGCCGGCGCCGTCGGTGAGATCGAGTGCGATGCGGTAGCTGTCGACGGTGACGAGAGCGGCCCGTTCGACGGCCTGGTCGCGGGTCAGGTTGGGAAGTGCCACGCACCCAACCTATAGCCCGTGAGGGCTACAGGCCCGGTATGGCCCGGGCCGCGGGCAGCCAGTCCAGCACCGTGCCGTTGCCCACCGACGCCATCATCTGCGGGCAGTACATCGAGATGGCGATGCCGGTGAAGAAGGCCGCCACCTCGGGCGGGATGCCGTTGTTCGTCACCTGGGCGTACACCTTCGCCACCGACTTGCCGGGCTCGACGAGCATCGGGCACACCGACTCGCCGAGGCGCACCGTGTCCACCGGGTTCGCCAACCCGACCCCGGCATCGGTGACCGCGGCGAGGAAGGCGTCGTCGATCGGGTCTGCCTGGGCGGGCGCCGCGACCGAGGCCGCACCGGCCGTCAGGCCGACCGCGACCGCGAGAGCGCGAAACGGTCGATCAAGGTATCTATTCACTTTGGTAACGATCAACCACTCTGGTCACAACGGAAACACGGTTCGGTCACCGTTCGCACACTTAGGCGTTTCTTATTCGCGTCCGCGGCTCCATGTCGCTAGGGCGGGAACACCGACCGGGTGACCGTGGTTGTCACGATCGAAGTCCGACCACACGCCCGAGAGGACCCCCATGCCCGAGAAGTCCGTCGCCGATTTCTGGTTTGACCCGCTGTGCCCGTGGTGCTGGATCACCTCGCGGTGGATCCTCGAGGTCGAGAAGGTCCGCGACATCGAGGTGAACTTCCACGTGATGAGCCTCGCGGTGCTCAACGAGGGCCGCGACCTGCCCGAGCAGTACCGGGAGGCGATGACGAAGGCGTGGGGTCCGGTGCGGGTGGCGATCGCCGCCGAGCAGGCCAAGGGTCCGGAGATTCTGAGTCCGCTGTACACGGCGATGGGCACCCGGATCCACAACCGGGGCATCGAGGACTTCGACGTGATCATCACCGAATCGCTGGCCGAGGTGGGGCTGCCCGCCGAGCTGGCCGACGCGGCGACCGCCGACGAGTACGACGACGCGCTGCGCAAGAGCCATCACGAGGGCATGGACCCGGTCGGTGACGACGTCGGCACCCCGACCATCCACGTCAACGGCGTCGCGTTCTTCGGCCCGGTGCTGTCGAAGATCCCCCGCGGCGAGGAGGCGGGCAAGCTGTGGGACGCGTCGGTGACGTTCGCGTCGTACCCGCACTTCTGGGAGCTCAAGCGCACCCGCACCGAAGCGCCGCAGTTCGACTGAGGTCCGGCGTGCCCGGTCAGCGTGCTCTGCCACAATGACCGCCATGCGCGTCTACCTGGGAGCCGACCACGCCGGCTTCGACCTCAAGCAGGCCATCATCGAGCACCTGCGCGGCAGCGGGCACGAGCCCGTCGACTGCGGTGCCTTCGTCAACGACCCCGACGACGACTACCCGGCGTTCTGCATCGCGGCCGCGCAGAAGACGGTGGCCGACCCCGGCAGCCTGGGCATCGTGCTCGGCGGCTCGGGTAACGGTGAGCAGATCGCGGCCAACAAGGTGCCGGGTGCCCGGTGTGCACTGGCCTGGAGCGTGGAGACCGCCAAGCTGGCGCGTGAGCACAACAACGCCCAACTGATCGGCATCGGCGGGCGCATGCACACCGAGTCCGAGGCGCTGGCGATCGTCGACGCGTTCCTGAGCACCCCGTGGTCGGAAGCCGGACGGCATCAACGGCGTATCGACATCCTCGCCGAATACGAGAGCACACACGTCGCACCGCCCGTGCCCGGCGCCTGATGCCCGAAGGCCACACGCTGCACCGGCTGGCGCGGCTGCACCAGCGCCGCTTCGCCCGGGCGCCGGTGCTGGTCTCCAGCCCGCAGGGTCGATTCCTCGACGGCGCCGCCGCGGTCGACGGCCGCATCTTGAAGAAGGCCACCGCGTGGGGCAAGCACCTGTTCCACCACTACGAGGGTGGCCGCGTCGTGCACGTGCACCTCGGGCTGTACGGCACCTTCACCGAGACGCCGATCCCCATGCCGCTGCCCGTCGGTGCGGTGCGGATGCGGATGATCGGCGCCGAGTACGGCACCGACCTGCGCGGGCCGACGGTCTGCGAGGTCATCGACGAGCCCGAGATCGACGACGTCGTCGCCAGGCTGGGTCCCGACCCGCTGCGCCGCGACGCCGACGGATCCCTCGCCTGGGCGCGAATCCGCAAGTCGCGCAGGGCCATCGGTGCGCTGCTGATGGATCAATCGGTGCTCGCCGGCGTCGGCAACGTGTATCGCAACGAGTTGTTGTACCGGCACCACATCGACCCGTACCGGCCGGGCGTCCGCATCGACGAGGCCGAGTTCGGCGCGATGTGGACCGATCTCGTCGAGCTGATGAAGGTCGGCTTCCGGCGCGGCAAGATCATCACGATCCGCGCCGAGGACGACCACGGCCCGCCGTCCTACCGCCCCGGTAGGCCCCGCACCTACGTCTACCGCCGCGCCGGCGAAGCGTGCCGGATCTGCGGCACCGAGATCCGCACCGCCGTGCTGGAGGGCCGCAACCTGTTCTGGTGCCCGACCGACCAGACCTAGCGGTCGACTCTGCGTCCAGGGCGTGGATCCGGGGCTGGATCGAGCCCTCAGCGCAGAGTCAACGAAGAGCCGGTAGCTCAGAGACAATCGGCGGGTGGAACTGATCCTCGTCGTCGTCGGCGCCATCGTGGTCACCGCGATCGCGCACCGGCGCGGGCTGGAACCGGCCCTGATCATCGTCGTCATCGGCGGTGTGGTGTCGTTCTTCCCGGACTTCGAACCGCCAGAACTGGATTCGCACATCCTGCTGACGGTGGTGCTGCCGCCGCTGTTGTATTCGGCGGCGCTGGACTTCTCGTTTCCGGCCTTCCTGCGCAACATCCGGCCGATCCTGGGCCTGGGCGTCGGGCTGGTGGTGGTCACGGCGTTCACAGTCGCGGCGATCTCGTCGTGGCTGGTCGTGGTGCCCTTGACGTTCACCACCGCGCTCGTGCTCGGCGCTATCGTGGCGCCGCCCGACGCCGTCACCGCCGTCGCGGTGGGACGCAAACTCGGGCTGCCCAAACGGGTAATGGCGATCCTGACGGGGGAGAGCCTGATCAACGACGCTGCGGCGCTGACGTTGTTCACCATCGCGGTGGTGCACGTCGCCGGTGGCCATACGTTCATCGAGAACCCGTTCCTGCTGTTCGGCTACAGCGCCGTCGTCGGTCCGATCGTCGGCGCGGCGCTCGGCTACGTGACGCTGTGGATCCGCAAGCGGCTGGCCAACCCGGGACTGGAAACCGTTCAGGGCCTGATGGTTCCGTTCGCCGCGTTCATCATCGCCGAGGAACTGCACGCCTCGGGGGTGCTGGCGGTCGTCGTCGCCGGCTTCGTGGTGGGCAACGGGACGCTGGGCGCCGGGTACCAGACCCGGCTGCAGGAGCGCTACGTGTGGAACTCGGTCGACGTGCTGCTCGAGGCGTTCGTGTTCGCCTATATCGGCCTGCACCTGAGGTTCGTCCTCGAGGATCTGCGCCAGGCGCACGAGTCGCTGAGCCAGGTGGCGGTCGCCTCGCTCGTGGTGCTGCTGATCGTGTTGGTGATCCGGCCGCTGTCGGTGTTCGCGATCTTCGGGCGCAACAAGCTGTCGCGCCACGTCGAGACCCGGTTCAGCGTGCCGGTACCGGCGAGCGGCGGCCGCGGTGCGCTGGGCACGCGGCGACGCAGCAAGCCGCCAGGCAAGTGGCGTTCGCGGATCGACCGGCGCGCGCTGTCGTGGCGGGAGAACGTCGTGGTGTCGTGGACCGGGATGCGCGGTGTGGTGACGTTGGCTGCGGCGGCGGCGATTCCGGCGACGACGGTCACCGGTGAGCCGTTCCCCGAACGCGCGACCATTCAGGCGATCGCGTTCGTCGTCAGCGTCGGCACGCTGCTGATCCAGGGGTGGACGCTGCCGGTGTTGATCCGCCGCCTGCACCTGTCCCGGTTCTCCGATGACCACACCGCCGACCGCGAGGAGGAACTCAAGGCCTTACGGATCGTCCACGACGCGGCCGACGAAGTGCTCGCCGAGTTTCGCGCCGACCCGCCGCAGAACATGGACCCGCGCGTGCTCGCCGAGATCTGCGCGACGATCGCCCGGCATTCGCAGGACGCCGACGAGATGCCCGACCCGGAGTCGCACACCAGGCGCGCGGAGGTGTTCTCGGCGCTCTACCGCGACGTGCTGGCCAACCAGCGGGCGGCCCTGATCGCCGAACGCGACGCCGGCCGCATCGAGGACGAGGCCGTGCGGGCGATGCTCGAACGACTCGACCTGCAGGAGGCCGGGGTGTCGGCGCGCCTGGAGAGCCGGTTGTGACGCCGAAACTGAACTTGTTGCCGGAGAAATGGCCTCAAAGTCAAGTGGTTAGTGCAATGCGGCTACGCGGCTTGGTCGAGGAGGGCGGCTAGGCGTTGGGCTGGAGTGTCGAGATTCAGGGTGGGTCGGGGTCGGCTGTTGAGTTTGTCTTGGACTGAAGTACCCCAGGTTTTGTTCCGATCCCTATAGGAGGATTGGAAGAATGCCCCGTCAGTATTCGCCGGAGTTTCGGCAGCGTGCGTTGCGGTTGTTGGAGACCACGATGGAGGCCTCAGATATCT
>NZ_JBDPMF010000007.1:0-300275 GCF_039871645.1 Mycobacterium sp. B14F4
GCTGCGGTTCTGGTTCGAAAAGGGCGCCGACCTCAGCGGCTACACCAAAACCGACCTCAAACGGGTCCAAGACAAACTCAACAGCCGACCCCGACCCACCCTGAATCTCGACACTCCAGCCCAACGCTTAGCCGCCCTCCTCGACCAAGCGGCGTAGGCCGCATTGCACTAACCACTTGACTTTGAGACGTGTTCGACCTGCACAACTTCAGTTTCGGCGGTCAGATCTTGAGGTAGCCCTTGTCGGCGGGGATCTGGGCGGCGGTCACCAGTGAAGACGCGTCGCTGGCCAGCCACACCACGATGTCGGAGACGAGGTTCGGGTCGGCCAGCGAGTCGGTCGGCAGCGCGCCGGGCGAGAAGCTGTGGATGTAGGTCTGGTGGTCGGCGAAGATCTGCCACATCGACGTGTCGTTGCCCATCGGGGTGTCGGTGCCGTACGGATGGACCGAGTTGACGCGAATACCGAACTCGCCCAGTTCGACCGCCAGTGAGTTGGTGAGCCCGACGACGCCGAACTTGCTGGCGCAGTAATGACCGCAGCCGGGAACGGCCTTGATGCCTGCCGCCGAACTGATGGTGATGATCGACCCGCCGTTGCCCGCCTCGATCATCGGCGGCACCACCGCCTTGATGGTGTTCCAGACACCGGTCAGGTTGACGTCGATGACGTCCTGCCACTGCTGCGCCGAGATCTCCCACAGGCGACCCCAGTTCATCACGCCGGCGTTGGCGACGACGATGTCGAGGCGGCCGAACTGCTCGACCGCGTCGGCGACCACCCGCTGCTGGCCGGTGCCGTCGCGGACGTCGACATGATCGGCGACGATCTTGCGGCCTTCACCCTCGACCAGGTGCACCGTCTCGGTGAGATCCTCGGGCAGGGCAGGCGGATAGCCGTTGTGCTCGGCGACGGGCCCGCAGGCGTCGATGGCGACGATGTCGGCGCCGGCACGGGCCAACCGGATGCAGTGCGAGCGGCCCTGCCCCCGGGCGGCGCCCGTCACGTACGCGACCTTGCCGGCCAGCGGCAGATCGGGGTTCGTCATGCCGGCACCTCCGTGGGGTAGGACCGCTCAGCAGCGTGGCGGCGGGTGAACTCATAGTCGGACAGCGGTGAACGACGGGCGAAACGCCGCGAGGCGGTTATGGTTTGCGGCCGGTAGTACAGCGTGTCGTGTTGCGAGTTGACGAAGTAGCTGTTGATGCCCGGGGTCGCCGTGTAGTACAGGTGAGCGGTTCTGCCCCGGCGCCGCATCAGGGTGTTCCAGCGGTTGAAGGCGTCCTGGCTGACGTCGACGACGTGGGCGCCGCGGCGGCGGGCCTCGTCGATCACGCGCACGGCGTGCGCCGCCATCGTCTCGACGAAGTCGGGCCATGCGAACCCGACGAAGCCGAGCGGGCCGACGATCTCCCACCGGTTCGGCAGTCGCGGATGCGCGGTGCCCGCGTAGCTTTCCAGTCCGTGGGCCTGGTAGTACTCGGCGAGGTCGAATCCATTGGCGCCCAGCACGCTTCCCCGCCGGTATGTCTCAGGGTCGGTCCACAGCTCATAGCCGGTAGCCAGTACCAGGAGGTCGACCGGACGCTCGACGCCGTCGACGGTCCGCACACCGGTTGCGGTGATGCGGTCGATCGGGGTGGTGATCAGGTGCGTGCTCGGATTGTTGAGTGCGGGTAAGAAGGTGCTGGAGATGACGGGGCGCTTGGCCATGATGCCGTAGCGCGGGACCAGTGCCCGGCGGGTGTCGGGATCGGAGATGACCGCGCGCAGCAGCAGTCGGTACAGGGCGCGGCAGTAGGCGTCGTACCACGGCATCGTCCTGGCGAGGACTCGGTCGGGCAGTCGGGAGAATACGTGCACGATCGGTGCCACCATGAAGATGTCCATGGCGACGCGGCCCGCGAGATTGGCGGCAGTGACGACGCCGGGCAGCCGGAAGATCCTGCGCCACAACGGCGTGATGTCGAAGTCGATCTTCGGCAGCACCCATGCCGGGGTGCGTTGGTACACGTCGAGGCGACCCGCTTCGGCGGACAGCGCCGCCGCGATCTGCACCCCGCTGGATCCGGTGCCGATGACCGCGATCCGCTTGCCGCGTGTGTCGAAGGTGTCGTCCCACGCGTTGGGCCGCAGGATGGTGCCCTCGTAGTCGTCGATGCCCGCGAGGTCGACGGTGTTCTTGGCGTTGACGTATCCGCCCACCGAGCTGATGAGGAACCGTGCGGTGACCGGCGGTCGGTTGCGGATCTGCAGCCGCCACAGTCCGTCGATGTCGTCCCACTTCTGTTGCACGACATCGGCATTCGCAAGAAGATGTGCGTAGAGCCCGAGTTCGCGCGCGGTGTCCTGCAGATAGCGGTGGATCTCCGGGCCCGGCGCGAAGAATCGGCTCCAGTTCGGGTTGGGCGCGAACGACAGCTGATACCACAGCGTCGGGATGTCGACGGCGAGGCCGGGGTAGTGGTTGTCGCGCCAGGTGCCGCCGAAGTCGTCGGCGCGTTCGAGAATGACGAAGTCCGTGATCCCCTTTTCACGAAGCAGATGTGCGGCGGCGATACCGCCGGGCCCGGCGCCGATGATGGCCACCTCGTACATCGGTTCACCCATGTCGGCCTCCGGTCAGCCCGTCGACGATGTGGTCGGTGACGAACCGCCGCACCGCGCGCGGACTGTCCAGATTCACACCCATCGGGGGGAGCAGTTCGAAACTCAACAGCATTCGCACAATCCATTCGCTTGCCCGGCCGGGGTCCACTCCGGCGTCGAGTTCTCCGCGCCGTTGCGCGGCCCGCACCCGTGACTTCCACAGGTCCACAGCGCGTTTCATCAGGTCGTCGCCGATGTTGCGCAGCAGCAGCACGAGAATGCTCTCGTTGATGCCGCGCGGGGCCACCGAGTCCGAGTGCTGGCGGTGTTGACACACCAGCACGGCGGCGGCCGCGACCTGGGCGCTGAGTGTGGTCTCCTTGTCGACCTCGGCCGCCATGGTGTCGATGAACACCGAGGCGAGACAGTCCAGCGCGGTCTTGATCGCGGCGTCGCGGCTACCGAGCGCGTTGTGCACGGTGCCGCGCGACACCCCGGCCGCCTCGGCCACCGCCGTCAGGCTGAACTGCCGGGGGCCCAGACGGCGCAGCGTCGACGTCGTGGCCGCCAGCAGGGCGGGCGACACGGACCGCTCGGGCATTTGCACACATTAGCGAAATGTGTTCAACGCGGTCAATGGGTCAATCGGCACCCGCGGCGAGCCAGTCGTCGAAGGTGGTCGGCGTGATGCGTGCCCCGTCGCCGGGCAGCAGGACGTTACCCGCCATCGACACGCCGAACACCCCGGCCCACGTCGGCACCAGTTTGACGTTGCGGCCCTTGGCCTGCAGCGTGCGGCGCGCCATGTCGACCAGATCCTGGGTTTCGGGTCCGGCGACGTCGACGTGGCGGCCCTGCGGTTCACCGGTCGCGACCTCCGCCAGCACCTCCGCGATGTCGCCGGGCGCGATCGGCTGCACGAGCAGCGGGGCGATGGTGGCGACGCCGTCCTGCTCGGTCCAGGAGGCGACCATCGCCGCGAAGTCGTGGAATTGGGTGGCGGGCACGATCGTCCACGGCACGGGTCCCTCGGAGATCAGCCGTTCCTGCTCGCGCTTGCCCGAGTAGTGTGCGTTGCCCTCGATGGCGTGGATGCCGACGATCGACAACAGCACGTGGTGTCGCACACCGGCCCGCTGTTCGGCGGCGAGCAGATTGCGGGTCGTGGTGCCGAAGTATTCGGTGGTCCGGTCCCGGTCGGTGGGTGGTGCGCTGATGGCGTCGACGACGGCGTCCGCACCGGATAGTGCGTCGTCGAGTCCGTCGCCGGTCATCAGGTCCACGCCGAGCGAGCGGCTGATGCGCACGACGTCGTGCCCGTCGCGTTCGAGGAACGCGGCCGTGCGACCGCCGATGTTGCCCGTCGCCCCGGCCACTGCGATACGCATGCTGGTGTCCTCCCGGCTACAGCGCGGCCGCTGCCTCCCGTAACCGCGCGCTGGCGTCCGATGCTAGGGGCTCGCCGTGGCCGAAGCACACGGTTTCGACGTCGAGATCGGCGAGACGTTTGAACGAGTCGACGGTCCGGGCGCGGTCCTGGTTGAAGGTGCCCAGCATGACGGTGCCGACGTTGGCGATGGTGTCGCCGGCGAGCAGCACCCCGTGTTTCGGAAGGTGAACGGCGATGCTGCCCGCCGTGTGGCCGGGGACGGCCACGATCACGGCGCCGCCGCCGAAGTCGAGCACATCGCCGTCCTGCAGCTCACGCTCGAGCGGCACGGGCGGCGCCACGTCGGGCAGCCCCGCGGACACCCGCTGGTGGATCGGCACTTCCCAGTCCTCGAACACCGGCGGTGGTACGGCCGCCCCGGTTCGGATCGCCTCCGCATCGCCGGCTCCCGCGAACACCGCTGCGCCGGTGGCCTGCTCAAGCTCGGCCGCCGAGCCGATATGGTCGATGTGGCCGTGGGTCAACACGATCCGGTCGACAGTGCGGACCACGTCGAGGATGGCGGCACCCGAGCCGGGCGCTCCGGTGTCGATCAGCGTGACCGATTCGCCGTCGCGCCAGACGTAGACCTGCCAGCCGTTGACGACCAGCATGGTGAGGTTCGGCGTGACGGTGACGGTGTCCATCCCCCGACGCTAAACCGCCGGGCTGCCGGACAGAAGGCGATCAGCTGGTGGCGAAATCATCGGCCAGCGCCGACCTGAGCACGTCGAGCGGCAGCCCGCCCAAATCCAGTGCACGACTGTGGAATTCCTTGATCGATACGTCGCGGGCCAGCACATCACTGCGCAGTTGCTGCCAGATGCGTTGCCCGATCGCATACGACGGTGCCTGACCCGGCCAGCCGAGGTAGCGGTCCAGCTCGAACTGCAGATGTTCCTCCGTCATCGCGCTGTGCGACACCAGGAACTCCCACGCCTTCTCGGCGTCCCACACGCCTCCGTCGGGTGCCGTCATCCCGCAGTGCACTCCGATGTCGATGACGACTCGCGCCGCGCGGAACCGTTGTGCGTCCAGCATCCCGATTCGGTTTCCGGGATCGTCGAGCCATCCGAGTTCGGCCATCAGCCGCTCGGCGTACAACGCCCAGCCCTCGCCGTGGCCGGACACCCAGCAGCCCAACCTACGCCACCGGTTGAGTTGATCGGCGAGCACCACCGCACGGCCGATCTGCAGGTGATGTCCCGGCACCCCCTCGTGGAACACGGTCGTGGTCTCCTGCCAGGTGTGGAAGGTGTCCACGCCGTGGGGCACCGACCACCACATGCGTCCCGGCCTGCTGAGATCCTCCGAGGGGCCGGTGTAGTAGATGCCGCCGGTGTGCGTCGGTGCGATGCGGCATTCGAGTCGTCGCAGCGGTTCGGCGATGTCGAAATGTGTATCGGCCAGCGACGCCACCGCGCGATCGGAGAGATCCTGCATCCAGGCCTGCAACGCGTCGACGCCGTGCACGAGGTAGCGTTCTTCTTCGTCGAGGTGCCGCAGCGCGTCGGCCACCGCGGCGCCCGGATACAGCTGCCGAGTGAGTGCTTCCTGTTCGGTGACAATGCTTTTGAGCACCGTCAGACCCCAGTCATACGTCTCGTCGAGGTCGACCGTCGCCCCGAGGAACGACCGCGACCACAGCCGGTAGGTGTCGCGCCCGACGGCGTCCTCCTGCCGGGAATGCGGTGCGATCTCGTCGCCGAGGACGCGGCCCAGTTCCCGGTAGGCATGCGCGGCGTTGGCCGCGTGCTGTTGCAGCTCGTCGTGCAGTGTGGCGTTACCCGGAGCTGCGTCGGCGACCATGTCGACGAGCAGTTGCTGAATGCTGGTGGACTGCTCGATGCCGCGGGCGACCTGGCGCACCGCGGGGGGATGCCCGTTGGCGACGGCGGCGCGCAGCGCCTCGGCGTAGCCGGCGATCCGGTCGGGCAGCCGAGACAGCCGACGGCTGATCTGCGCCCAGTCGTCGTCGGATTCACCTGGCATCAGGTCGAACACGTTGCGCATCGACTGCAGCGGCGAAGCGATGACGTTGAGTTCGCCGACGTCGAGGCCTGCCTCGTGGATCTCGACCGCGACGCCGAGCCGCTCGCGCATCGCGGCGATGGTCACCGTGTCCACATCGTCGACCGCCTCGACGCCGTCGAGCTCACGCAAGGCGTCGCGTGCGGCGTCGGCACGGGCGGCGGCGCCGTCGGAGGAGTAGTCGGTGATGTCGTCATCGTGGCCGGTGATGCCCATTTCGGTTGCGGCGCAAGGATCGAGCCGGGCGAACGTCTCGAGGTAGCGTTCGGCGACGGCGTCGACGGCCGTAGGCGTCCTACCCAAGGTTGTTCGTGGCGAACGTGTCGCAGGCGTTCGGGTCGCCGGTGCGGTAGCCCTCGGTGAACCACTTCTGCCGCTGTTCCGCGGACCCGTGTGTCCACGCCTCGGGGTTGACGCGACCGGTCGCCTGCTCCTGAATCCGGTCGTCGCCCACCGACGCCGCCGCGGACAGCGCGTCGGCGATGTCCTTATCCGTCAGCGGCTGCAGGAACGTGACGTCGGTGCCCTCCTGCTTGGTGATGGCGGCGTAGTGCGCCCACACACCCGCATAGCAGTCCGCCTGCAGCTCGGTGCGCACCCCGCCGCCCGTCGGGCCCGCCGCGCCGGGGCCCTGCGAGTTCTGAAGCGCGCCCGTCAGATTCTGCACGTGGTGGCCGTACTCGTGGGCGACGACGTACTCCTGCGCCAATGGGCCACCGCTGGAACCGAATTGGTCTCGCAGGACATCGAAGAATCCGACGTCGAAGTACGCCGTCTGGTCGACCGGGCAGTAGAACGGTCCGACATCGCTGGTCGCCGGTCCGCAGCGGGTGCCGACGTCGTTCCGGAAGATCTCCATCTTCGGCCTCGTGTACTGGCCCGGCAGCAGCTGCTCCCACACGGCGTCGACCGAGTTGCCGGTCGCCACGACACGGCACTCGGGGATGGCGTTGGCGTCGGCGCCGGTCCGGCACTGGCTGAGGTCGAAGCCGGGCGTCTCGACGCCCTGGCTGTCGTACTGGCCGCCCTGCTGCGGCACCACCGTGCCGGGGTCGACGCCGAGGAACAACGCCACCACCATGATCAGCAGGCCGCCGACACCACCGCCGATCGCGATGCCGCGTCCGGGTCCGCCCCCGCCACCGCTGGTCGACGTGGTGCTCGTATCGATGCGCATGCCTTCGTTGAAGGTCATGACGCCCAGCTTTGCACACTAGGATTCAGTCGTGGCAGTCGTCGTCGGACATTCGGCCGTCGTGCACACCGACCTCGGCGACCTACGCGGTTGCACCGAAGGCGGCGTCGGCGTCTGGCGGGGCGTTCCCTACGCCGAACAGCCGGTGGGGCCACGCCGCTTCCTCGCACCCGAGCCGGTCAAACCGTGGCGCGGGGTGCGCGACGCCCTCGAGCACGGACCGCTGCCGCCGCAGAGCAAGTCGTTCGTCGGCGGCGGGCGCGACGACCCGAAGGTCCGCGACGAGGCCTGCCTCACCCTGACGGTGTGGTCCCCGGACACCAGCGCGTCGCTGCCGGTGATGGTGTGGATACCCGGCGGCGCGTTCGTGTACGGCGCCGGCCAGTTCCAGCTCTACAACGGCTCGCGGCTGGCCGCCAACGGCAACGTGGTCGTCGTCAACCTCACCTACCGCATCGGCGTGTTCGGCGGGTTCGAGCTGAGCGACCTCGGCGACGGGTTCGACGACAACCTCGCGCTGCGCGATCAGATCGCGGCGCTGCGCTGGATCCGCGACAACATCGCGGCCTTCGGCGGCGATCCGAATCGTGTGACCGTCTTCGGTGAGTCCGCGGGCGGCACATCGGTACTCGCGCTGCTGGCCAGCCCGGCGGGCGACGGCCTGTTCAGCCGCGCCATCGCGCAGAGCCCGGCACTGCCGCTGATCGCCGACCGACAGGTGCGCGCCAGGCAGGCGCACGAGTTCCTGAAGCGGCTCGGCGTGGCCGCCACCGAGGTGAAAGGCCTGCCGCAGCGCGAGTTGCGCCGCGCCGCGGGTCACCTGCAACTCAACAGCGCCGCGACCACGCCCACCCTCGCCTACGGGTTGACATACGGGGTCGACCTGCTGCCGCGTCATCCGGTCGACGCCGCCCGCGACGGTGAACTCGCACGAGTGCCGCTGATCATCGGCACCAACAGCCACGAGGCATCGATGTTCGCGTGGACCAAGCCGCCGATGCTGCCCACTACGCAGCAGTCGGTCGACGCCTACCTCGACCGCGTCGCACCCGACGCCAAACAGCGGGTGCTGGCCGCCTACCCGGACTATCCGCGCAGGCGGGCGCTGATCGCGTTCGGCTCCGACGTGATGTTCGGCGGGCCGGCGTGGGCGTTCGCCGACGCGTACAGCGATCACGCCCCGACGCACATGTACCGCTTCGACCACGTCGGGTTCAGCCTGCGCATGCTGGGTCTCGGCGCAACCCACGGCAGCGAGATCGTCCACATCCAGCACAGCTACGCGTCGTTTATCGGCCGAAAGCTGCATCCGCTGGGCCGTCGGCTGCAGCCCTCGGTCGGACGTCGCATGCAGCGGGCGTGGCTGGACTTCGCCGCCAAGGGCTGGGACAGCGGCCAGATCGAATGGTCCAGCGGGCATGAGTGGCCGGTCTACGACACCGAGCACCGCTACACCCGCATCATCATGTCGGCCCGCGACACCATCGTCGAGGACCCCGACGCCGAGCGCCGCCGGGCCTGGGCCGGCCTGTGAACTGTAGATCTGTCGGCTAACGAACCGCGACGGATTTCCACCGTCGTCAGCGGATAGCTCGCCGTCGGATTCGGCGGCGATGGTCCGGTTTCTTCGTCGCCCACCGCGGGTAAGCGAGACTGCAAGTCTCTGTCCGAGACCGCTCGTCTCAAATGATCAGGCACGGGATCACAGGAAGTAGGCCATGACCCATTCCGCGGTGGAAAGCATCGATCGCAGTGGAGACGCGCTAGCTTCCAAGTCTCGCGCCCGACGCGGTTGGACGCTGTTCGTCGCATGCGCGGGCGTCGCGCTGGTCATCTCGTCGATGGTCGCCCTCAATACCGCGTTGGCGGACATCGCCGTTGCCACCTCCGCGACGCAGACCCAGCTGACGTGGATCGTCGACAGTTACACGCTGCTGTTGGCCTGCCTACTGCTGCCAGCCGGCGCGGTCGGCGATCGCTACGGCCGACGTAGCGCCTTGTTGGTCGGGCTGGCGATCTTCGCAATGGCCTCGTTCGCGCCGCTGGTCTTCGACAGCCCGGTGCAGATCATCGCCGCGCGAGCCGTGGCCGGCGCCGGAGCGGCATTCGTCATGCCCGCGACACTGTCGTTGCTGACGGTGGTATACCCCGCGGAGGCGCGCACGAAGGCGGTAGGCATCTGGGCGGGTGTCGCGGGCTCCGGCGGACTCTTCGGATTGATCGGCACCGGCCTGTTGCTGCGCTTCTTCGAATGGCAGTCGATCTTCTGGACGCTCGCCGGCGCCGCTGTACTGCTGTTCTTGCTGACGCTTACCATCGCCGAGTCGCGGGAGGGCGATGCGCCACCGCTGGATTGGCCGGGCGCGGTGACAATCGGCGCGGCGGTGGCGGTGTTCGTGTTCGGGATCCTGGAAGCGCCGGCCCACGGTTGGACTGACCCGCGCGTATTCGGCTGCATGGTGGCCGGCGTGGTGCTTGCGGTGGCCTTCGGGTTGATCGAACTGCGCCGGCGCCAACCGTTGCTGGACATCCGCCTGTTCCTCGACCCCGATTTCGGCACCGGCGCAGCCGTGATCACGATGGTGTTCCTCGGGACATTCGCGCTCTTCTATCTTGTCACGCAATACATCCAGCAGGTGATGGGATACACCCCGTTGGCGACAGCCGTGGCCTTGGCGCCGATGGCTGTGCCGTTGCTGACCTTCTCATTGTTGTCTTCGTGGTATCTGCCGAAACTCGGCCTGCGTGCAGTGGTTCTCACGAGCATGCTTTTGGTGTCGGTCGGTTTCTTGTGTATGTGTACGTTGCGGGTCGACTCGACGTACTTGGACCTGCTGTGGCCGCTGCTCGTGATCAGTTCCGGTTTCGGATTGTGCACGGCACCAACGACGTCGGCGATAATGACGGCCGCTCCCAGCGACAAGCAGGGCGTCGCGTCGGCGGTCAACGACGCCACTCGCGAAGTGGGAGGCGCGCTTGGCATCGCGATGGCGGGATCCATCCTGGCCGGCAGCTACAGTCATCACATTGCATCTGATTTGACGGCATTTCCGGACGCCGTTCGGGATCCGTCCTCCGAGTCGTTGGCGCAGGCTCTCGCGGTGGCCGAACGACTCGGACCGCAAGGACGTCAGCTGGCCAGCGCCAGCAAGGAGGCCTTCATACAGGCCAACACCTCTTCTTATCTCGTCATGGCTGCCATCGTCGGTGTCGCTGCGTTGATCATCCCCGTGTTCGCGCCGGGGCGCGATGGCCAACAGCTACAGCTGGTGCGTCGCGTTACGGCGCGGAAATGAAACGGATTCGGATCTCAACGGCGGGCCAGGACTGACCTCTCTCCGATTGAAAGGACGAGGCGGGACCGTCTACAACGTGACAGGGCCGGGCCGCGAATAGCGGCGCCACCGTTGGGAGTAGCGCGCTGGTCAAGCCAAGATTTCCGCACTGACACTAAATCGCAAACCGCCTAGCTGAGTAATCGCGCAGGTTGTACAGGAACTTCTGGAACATCCGGCCCATCACCGGCCTGCCTAGCGACATCCCGAATTTGGCCGCGAGGCCGTTCGGCTTCATCGCCATCACCCAGGTGAGGTGACAGCCGCCGGTTGTGCGCACCACACGGTAGTCCTCGGCGAACGCCGCGATGCTGCCGGTCGATGCCTCATTGAAGCGAAAAGCCATGTGGCTGAAGGGTTCCCAGGCCAGGAACTCCTCGTCACCGATGATGCCGCCGCGCATCGTCACGGTGCGCGTCGTGCCGACGCCGCGGGGTTCGGGACTGGTCCACTCCACGTTCGTGATCACGGTGGCCCAGTGCGGCCACGACTCCGCGTCGGCGAGCACCTCGAACAGTTGCTCAGGCGTGATGGCGAGGTCGACGGTGCTGACGAACCGGAACGGCGCGATGTCGATGAAGCCGAGGTCGACGCGTTCGCATGCCTGCATGGGCATACACAGTAGACGACAGTGTCTACCCGGGTCCGTCGCTGGCTGCGGCGAGCAGTGGAACCAGGACGTCGCTGATCGGGGTGGCCAAGCCGTACCCGACGGCCTTGCGGGCGATCACCCCGTTGCGGATGTCCCACTCCAGTGGCCGGTCTGCCTCGCGGTCGGTGAGCATCGACGTGGTGATGTCCGGCGGTGACTTGGCGAGCAGGCCGATGATGTCCTCGATCACCTCGTCGCCGAGCTTCGCGCCGTCCGCTCGGGCCACCGCCAGGCACTCGTCGAGATAGCGCCTGCCGAGCGCGGCCACGTCGGCGCGGCGGAACATCCCCGCGCGGCGCCCGGCCAGCACCATCAAGCCGACGACGGCGTTGACCAGAAGCTTGTGCCACGCGGCGGATAAGAAGTTCGGGTCGATCTCGACGTCGATCGCGGTGTCGGCGAACAGGTCCGCCAACCTCCGTGCGGCCTCGACGTCGGGCAGCACGAGCCGCGCCGACGTGCGCAGCCGTATCGCGCCGTCCGACGCGGGCTCCGCGGAGACCCACACGGCGGCGGGCACGACTGTCGATGTCGGGCAGTGGCGGCCGACGCGCTCGATCTGCTCGACCCCGTTCTGCAGTGCGCACACGATCGTGCGGTCGTCACACAGCCGGGCCAGCCACGGCGCGGCCTGCTCGTTCTGGGTGTCCTTCACCGCGACCAACACCACGTCCGCGGGTTCGGCGATCGCGGCGGGATCGGTCAGCACCGGCCCGGGCACCACGATCGGGTCCCCGTCGTCCGGTCTCACCTCGATCGAGGCCCGCGGCGTGCGCCCGCACAACGTCACCGGATGACCGGCCGCGTGCAACAGCGCCGCGACGGTCGAGCCGATCGCACCGGGTCCGATCAGCGCGACGGAGACGGCCGGAACAGGGTCTTGGCGCAAGCGCTCATTCACGACGCCAAACTACCGGCGCGATCGCCCCCTCTACACTTGTGCAGTTGTCCCATCAGGCGATTCCCAGGAGTTTGTGTGCTGCGCAGTCATGCCGCCGGATCGTTGCGGCCCGCCGACGCCGGTCAGAAGGTGACGCTGGCCGGTTGGGTGGCGCGTCGTCGCGACCACGGCGGTGTCATCTTCATCGATCTGCGCGACGCATCCGGGGTGTCACAGGTCGTCTTCCGTGAAGCGGACGTGCTCGAGTCGGCCCACCGGTTGCGCGCGGAGTTCTGCATCGCCGTCGACGGCGTCGTCGAGGTCCGCCCCGAGGGCAATGCCAACCCCGAGATCCCCACCGGCGAGATCGAGGTCAACGCCACGTCGCTGACGGTCTTGGGGGAGAGTGCGCCGCTGCCGTTTCAGCTCGACGAGCACGCCGGTGAGGAGGCTCGGCTGAAGTACCGCTACCTCGACCTGCGTCGGGATGGCCCGGGGTCCGCAATCCGCTTGCGCTCCAAGGTGAATGCCGCCGCGCGTGAAGTGCTGGCGCACCACGACTTCGTCGAGATCGAGACGCCCACCATGACTCGCTCGACGCCGGAGGGCGCGCGTGACTTCCTGGTGCCGGCGCGGCTTCAGCCCGGGTCGTTCTACGCGCTGCCGCAGAGCCCCCAGCTGTTCAAACAGCTGCTGATGGTGGCCGGCATGGAGCGCTACTACCAGATCGCCCGCTGCTATCGCGACGAGGACTTCCGCGCTGACCGCCAGCCCGAGTTCACCCAGCTCGACATGGAGATGAGCTTCGTCGACACCGAGGACGTGATCGCGGTGTCGGAGGAGGTCATCGCGGCATTGTGGGCGTTGATCGGTTACCAGGTGCCCACCCCGCTGCCGCGCATCAGCTACGCCGAGGCGATGCGACGGTTCGGCACCGACAAGCCCGACCTTCGGTTCGGCCTGGAACTCGTCGAGCTCACCGACTACTTCGCCGAGACGCCGTTCCGAGTGTTCCAGGCGCCGTACGTCGGCGCGGTGGTGATGCCCGGTGGCGCGTCGCAGCCGCGCCGCACCCTGGACGCCTGGCAGGAGTGGGCCAAGCAGCGCGGGCACCGCGGGTTGGCCTATGTGTTGATCACCGAGGACGGCGAACTGGGCGGTCCGGTCGCCAAGAACCTGTCCGACGCCGAGCGGGCCGGGCTGGCGGCCGCGGTCGGCGCGTCGCCGGGCGACTGCGTGTTCTTCTCGGCGGGCCCGGCCAAGTCGTCGCGCGCGCTGCTCGGTGCGGCCCGCATCGAGATCGCCAAGCGACTCGACATGATCGACCCGAACGCGTGGGCGTTCACCTGGGTAATCGACTTCCCGATGTTCGAACCCGCCGACGAGGCGGCCGCGCACGGCGACGTCGCCGTCGGATCCGGGGCGTGGACCGCGGTGCACCACGCGTTCACCGCGCCGAAGCCCGAATTCTCCGATCAGCTCACCACCGACCCGGGCAGCGTGCTCGCCGACGCCTACGACATCGTCTGCAACGGCAACGAGATCGGCGGCGGGTCGATCCGTATCCACCGCCGCGATGTCCAGGAGAAGGCCTTCGCCGTGATGGGCATCGGCGAAACCGAGGCCCAGGAGAAGTTCGGATTCCTGTTGGAGGCGTTCACCTTCGGCGCCCCGCCGCACGGCGGCATCGCGTTCGGGTGGGACCGGATCACCGCGTTGCTCGCGGGCACGGATTCGATCCGCGAGGTGATCGCGTTCCCGAAGTCCGGCGGCGGGGTCGATCCGCTCACCGGCGCACCCTCGCCCATCACGTCACTGCAGCGCAAGGAGTCCGGCATCGACGCCAAGCCGAAGGCCGACGGCTAGGCGCGATCGCCGCTGAACCAGTCACCTGATATGGCCTTCGGCGCATACTGACTGCCATCCGACACACCCAGTGTGGCGGCCTCCTCTCCGATGCGGGATCGGCGCGAAGACCGCCGCCATTCACGAAGGGGCCACCCATGCGATCCACAACACGGGCGCAGTGGCGCCGCCGAGCATCCGTATCTCTGTGCGCGGTCGCGGTCGCCCTCGGCGGCGCCGGATCCGTCCTTCCGGCGAACGCCGCACCAAACGACGCAGAACTGGATGTCGGCGCATACGACGAGTGTTACCAGAAGGGCTACGGGCAGGGTTTGGACGAGGACGAGTTCTTCACCCACGCTGCGACCTGCTGCGTAGAAGCGGGCGGAACCTGGAACGACAACACCTACGACTGCCAGGCGCCACCCGCCGAACCCGCCGAGATCCGGCCAGGTTTCAATCTGCCGCCGGGGTTCAATCTGCCGGGGCAGACACTGACGCCGGTCCCGGCAACCTCCTCACCGGCGCCTGTCGCGCCGACGCTGCCCCCGGCCAGTCGCGGCTGACATCACGTCACTGCAGCGCAAGGAGTCCGGTATCGACGCCAAGCCGAAGGCCGACGGCTAACGCCAGTCGCAGCCGGTCAATTCCGCCGACAGCGCCCACAACCCCTGCGCCGTCACCGGGTCGGTTGCCTTGGGCCGCAACGTCGTCACCTTCGGAGGGCCGAACTGGTTGAACCGCGGCGCGAAATAGGTGCCGCTGGGCAGATCGGTGGTGGCCGCCTGCAGGCTGGCCCGGGCGCCCTGGGCAGGAGTGTGCAGCAGCCGTCGCATCCGTCGGTGCTCGCCCATGCCCATCGACCGGGTGATGTCGGTGTCGGTGGCGCCGGGATCCGATGCGTAGGCGCGTACGCCGCGGCGGGCCAGTTCGGTGACGAACAGCAGGTTGGCCAGCTTGGACTCGCCGTAGGCCAGCCATTTCGAGTACCGGCGCCGGTGCCAGTTGAGGTCGTCGAGGTGGATGCGGCAGTACAGGTACGTCGCGCTGGCCACGGAGATCACCCGGTCGGTGATGCGGTCCGCGAGCAGACAGGTCAACGCGAAGTGGCCAAGGTGGTTGATGCCCATGTGCGCTTCGAACCCGTCGGCTGTGCGGGTCAGCGGCATACCCATCACGCCGGCGTTGTTCACCAGCATGTCAACGGAACTCACCGAGTCGGCGAACGCTCGCACGCTGGCGAGGTCGGCCAGATCGAGAGCGCTCACCTCGACATCGCCGGTCATCTCGGCGGCGGCCTGCTCGGCCTTCCTCACATCGCGGCACGCGATCACCACGGTGTGGCCGACGGACGCCAGTGCCGCCGCCGTCGCCTTGCCTACGCCGCTGTTGCCGCCCGTGACGATCACCCGCATGGATGTCGATTATGTGGCACCCGGAATACGCGCGGGCAACCGATGGCTGGATGGAAAGTGACCGAGATACCCGACATCAAGTCCTTCAACGCCGCCATCGTCGACGAGTTCCGCGCCAACGGCGGCAAGGTCGGTGGCCCGTTCGAGGGCGCCGACCTGCTGTTGCTGCACACCACCGGCGCCAAGACCGGTCAGCAGCGGATCTCGCCGCTGGCCTACTTCACCATCGAGGGCAGGACGATCGTCATCGGCTCGTACGCCGGCGCCAACACGGATCCGGCGTGGGTGCACAACCTGCGGGCCAACCCGCGGGCGCACGTCGAGGTGGGCACGTCGGCCTATGACGTGGAGGCCCGCGAGTTGCCGACCGCCGAACGCGACGCGCTCTACCCGCTGCTGGTCGAGCTCGCGCCGGTGTTCGGTGAGTACCAGAGCAAGACCAGCCGGATCATCCCGCTGTTCGAGCTCGCGAAATCGCTGAACTAGAGGCGCTCGATGATCGTGGCGTTGGCCATGCCGCCGCCCTCGCACATCGTCTGCAGTGCGTACCGGCCGCCGCGCTGCTCCAGGGCGTTGACCATCGTCGTCATGAGGCGCGCCCCGCTGGCGCCCAGCGGGTGACCGATCGCGATCGCGCCGCCGTTGACGTTGGTCTTGGCCAGATCCGCCCCCGTGTCGTGGGCCCACGCCAGCACCACCGGAGCGAAGGCCTCGTTCACCTCGAACAGGTCGATATCAGCCAGGGTCAGCCCGGCGCGCGCCAAGACCTTCGCGGTCGCGGGGATGACGCCGGTCAGCATGTAGAGCGGGTCGGACCCGACCACGGTCATCGAGTGGATCCGGGCGAGCGGTCGCAGACCCAGCTTCGCGGCGACTTCGCTCGTGGTGATCAGCACCGCCGCGCTCCCGTCGGATAGCGGCGAGGAGTTGCCCGGGGTGATGCTCCAACCGATCTGAGGGAAGCGCTGCTCGTAGGCCGGGTTGTAGAACGCCGGTTTCAGCGCGGCGAGCGTGTCGACCGTCGTGCCGGGCCGGATGATCTCGTCGGTGGTCAGTCCGGCGATCGGGATCAGTTCGTTGTCGAACCGGCCCTCTTTGGTTGCGGCGGCCGCCTTCTCGTGGCTCGAGGCGGAGAACTCGTCGAGCTGTTGTCGGGAGAACCCCCACTTGGCCGCGATCAGCTCGGCGCTGATGCCTTGCGGGACAAGGCCTTCGGGGTAGCGCTGCGCCATCGCGCCGAACGGGTCGCTTCCCGGTAGCACGCTCGAGCCCATCGGTGTGCGCGACATCGACTCGACGCCCGCGGCGACCACGATGTCGTAGGCGCCGGAGATCACCCCCTGGGCGGCGAAGTGGACGGCCTGCTGGCTGCTGCCGCACTGCCGGTCGATGGTGGTGCCGGGCACCGTCTCCGGGAAGCCGGCGCCGAGCACGGCGTTGCGGGCGATGTTGACGGCCTGGTCGCCGACCTGGGTGACCGCGCCGGCGATGACATCGTCGATCCGGGCCGGGTCGATGCCGGTCCTGGCGACGAGCTCGGTGAGACTGTGCCCGAGCAGATCGACGGGGAGCACGTCGTGCAGTGCGCCGCCGGCCTTGCCCTTGCCGATCGGGGTGCGGACCGCCCCGACGATGACCGCGTTCCGTCCGTATCCGCTCATCGCTGCCTCCTGTGTGAACTCGTCGCTGAGTATTACTTTGTATACTCAGCTATACCAGCTAGGTATAGAGGAAACAACTCAGGGGTACAGTGACATCCATGACACTCCTGGAGGGCAGGCTCGCGGACCGGGATGCCTGGTCGGCGGCGGGTGAGTGCCCGATCGAGAAGACGATGGCGGTGCTGGGCACCAAGTCGGCGATGCTGATCATGCGTGAGGCCTACTACGGCACCACCCGGTTCGACGACTTCTGGAAGCGGGTCGGCGTCACCAAAGCCGCCGCGGCAGCACGTCTCTCGGACTTGGTGGACGCCGGGCTGCTGGAGCGGCGGCCATATCAGGAGCCCGGTCAGCGCAGCCGCGACGAGTACGTGCTCACCGAGGCGGGCCGTGACTTCATGCCGGTGGTTTGGGCGATGTTCGAGTGGGGCCGACGCCATCTGCCGAACCGCACCCCGCTACGCCTGGCGCACAGGGGCTGCGGCGCCGAGGCCACGGTGGAGATCCGCTGCGCCGAGGGGCATCACGTGCCGCCCGACGAGCTGACGGTGCGCCTGGTCAAGCGCGGCTAGCTCGCGCGGCCGTCCGGATCTTCGGTGTCGTCGTGGGGTACCAGATAGCGCTGCGGATGGTGATAGTTGTTCACCCGCGCCTGGCCGGTGTCCAGTTGTGGCGGCGGCAGCCATTCGGTGCGGCCGTCCTTGCGTTTTCGGGTTCGCCAGCCACCGCGCTTGACGCGGCGGTTGTCCGGCCCGCAGGCCAAAGTCAGGTCGGTGATGTTGGTTTGTCCGTCGTCTTTCCAGTCGGCGACCGCGTGGTGGACCTGCGAGTGGTAGGCGGGTGCGGTGCAGCCCGGCCGGGTACAGCCGCGGTCCTTGGCGTACAAAACTATTCGCTGCGCTTTCGTCGCCAGCCGTTTCGCTCGGCCGAGGTACAACGGTTCCTCGGTGTGCTTGTCGAACACCGCGAGGTAGTGGTGCGCGGCTGTCGCCTGACGGATCACCTCGGTCATCGGGATCAGGGTCCCGCCACCGGTCACGGCATGCCCGGTTCCCGACTCCAACTCTTGAAGCGTGGTGGTGATGACCACGGTCACCGGCAGGCCGTTGTGGCTGCCGAGCGCCCCCGAGGCCAAGAGCGCCCGGCCCATGGCGGTCAGCGCGTCGTGGTTGCGCTGGCCTGTGGAGCGCAGGTCTTTGGCCACCGAATCCGCCGACGGCTCGCCGTCGATGCAGGGCGACTCGTCTTCCGGGTTGCACATGCCGGGAGCGCCGAGCTTGGCCAACACCGACTCGAGGACCGCACGCCCTTGCGGGTCCAGACGCCCGCGAAGATCGCTCATGCCGTCGGGCTGTTGCTTGCCGATGAGTAGGTAGCGGCGATTGGCCCGGTCGACGTCGGAGTACTCACCGTCCTGGTCGAGTAGCGCCGCCAGTCGATCCGCCGCCTTCCGAAGCTCCTCGGGCGTCAAGGTGCAGGCGATCTGCGCCAGTTGGGCTTCGGCGGCCTCGCGTTCGTCGTAACTCACGCGCATGGGCAGCTTCTTCAGGAAGAGCCGGATGACCTTCACGTGCTCGCCGCCGATGTCGCCTCGCTCCTGCGCAGCCGCCGTACCGGTGAGCGCCGGTTCGAGCACCTCACCCGTCATCGTCCGCCGCGGGGCGAGATCACGCGCCTCCTTGACCCGCCGCGTGGCTTCGTCCTTATCGATTCGCAGCATGAAGGACAGTGCCTTGGCGGCGCTGCTCTCACCGATCTCGGCCAGGGGCGCACGCTCGAGATTGGCGACCAACCGATGACCCAGCGTTGCCTGCCTACGGGTGAACGCCTCCCACTGCGCCGTCAGCTTCAACAGCTCGGCGGTGCTCAGCGAGTCGAGCGACTCGGCCATCAGCTCGGCGAAGTCGTCGGACATGTCCGCCACCCGCTTGCTGATCCGTTCGAACGACATACCCGAACACTAGTTCGATGCTCCGACAGATCGGTCGGGCTTTGTGACTGCTGAAGCCAGAGTGTCGCAAGGGATTTCGAATCCGCGGCAGTGCGGTTTCGTCCGCGGTCCGTGGACAAAGCCGTGCCAACAGCCCACACCCACCAAAGAGCGAGGCTAGGGTGCCGCTGTGCTGCATTTGCGGGTGATCGCGCCGACGGACCTGCGCGACGACGTCATCGGCGTGTTGCGGGACAACCCGGGCGCCACCCACATCGTCGTGCACCGCGACGCGGCGATCGAACCCTCGGGTGACGAGATCACCTCCGACATCGCCCGCGAGTCCGCGAACGACATCGTCGAGGCGTTGAAGGGCCTGCAGGTCAAGGAGCGCGGGGCGATCACCCTCGACTTCGTCGACACCGTGTTGTCCGCCAGGGCCTACCGCGCCGAGGACAGGGCCGAAGGCGATCCCGCCGACGCCGTCGTGTGGGACGAGCTTGCCGTCCGCACCCGCGAGGAGTCCACGCTCAACGTCACCTTCCTGGCTTTCCTGTGCATCGCCTGCCTCATCGCCGCGGTCGGCGTTGTCACCGATTCACCCGTCACGGTGGTGGGCGCGATGGTCGTCGGTCCTGAGTTCGGCCCGCTGGCGGCGCTGGCGGTGGCGCTGGTGCGGAGGCGGATGTACCTGGCGCGCCGCGCGGCGCTGGCGTTGCTGATCGGCTTTCCGGCGGCCATGGCCGTAACCGCCTTGTTCACCTTGATTTTCGAAGCCCTCGGATGGGTCACCTTGGAGACGACGAGCTCGCTGAGCGAGGTCGATTTCATCTTCCGGGTCGGGCCGTTCTCGTTCGTCGTCGCGCTGCTCGCCGGTGCGGCCGGGATGTTGTCGCTGGTGTCGTCGAAGTCGGCGGCGCTGGTCGGGGTTTTCATCTCGGTCACGACGGTGCCCGCGGCCGGCTTCGCGGTCGTCGCCGCGACGGTGGGGGACTGGCGGATCGCGGCGCAGTCGGCTGCCCAACTCGTCGTCAACCTCGTCGGCATCACGATCGCCGGTGTGCTCGTGTTGTGGGTGTATCGGCTCCATGGCACCCGGTAGGAGACGCGCTGCGCGCCCTCAACCGCTGTGGTGGGATCTGCGGATGGGTTCACGGCGGCGAGTGCGTACCGTTCTGCACTGATGGCACTGCCCGCGCCGAGCGCGCCCGACTTCGACGACCTGCTGGCCCGGTACCGCGCCGCGCGCACCCAGCAGGCGCTGTTCGACGTGCGTCCGGGCGCGGGCAGCGGGTACGACGAATTCGTCGACGCGGCAGGCGATGTCCGGCCGGCGTGGCACGAAGTCGCCGAATGCGTCGGCAACCGCGGCCGCGCCGGATTGGACCAGCTGCGCGCGGTGGTGCGCAACCTGGTCGACAACGACGGCATCACCTACGTCGAGGTCGGCAGGCACGGCTCGGTGCTCGGGCAGACGGTCGACGGCGCCGCCGAGCCCGGTCCGTGGCATCTCGATTCGCTGCCATTGGTCATCTCTGCCACCGACTGGGACATCCTGGAATCCGGACTGCTGCAGCGGTCCCGGTTGCTCGACGCCGTCCTCGCCGACCTGTACGGGCCGCAGGTGTCGGTGACCAGCGGCGTGCTGCCGGCACCGTTGTTGTTCGCCCATCCCGGCTACGTGCGCGCCGCGCGCGGCGTCCAGATTCCCGGCCGCCACCAACTGTTCCTGCACGGCTGCGACATCAGTCGCGCCGCCGACGGGGCCTTCCGCGTCAACGCCGACTGGACGCAGGCGCCGTCGGGCGCCGGGTATGCGCTTGCCGACCGGCGCGTCGTCGCCCACGCCGTGCCCGACCTCTACGAGCGGATCGGGCCGCGACCCGCATCGCCGTGGGCACAGGCCCTGCGGTTGGCGCTCATCGACGCCGCCCCGGAGTCGGCCGAGGAACCCATGGTGGTGGTGCTCAGCCCCGGCATCTTCTCCGAAACCGCGTTCGACCAGGCCTACCTGGCGAGCATGCTGGGCTTCCCGCTGGTCGAGAGCGCCGACCTGGTGGTGCGCGACGGCAAGTTGTGGATGCGCTCGATGGGCACGCTGAAGCGCGTCGACGTCGTGCTGCGCCGAGTGGACGCCGAGTACGCCGACCCGCTCGACCTGCGTGCCGACTCCCGCCTCGGCGTCGTCGGCCTCGTCGAGGTGCTGCGCCGGGGCGCGGTCACCGTCGTCAACACGCTCGGCAGCGGCATCCTGGAAAGCCCCGGGCTGCTTCGGTTCCTGCCGGAGCTTGCCGAGCGTCTGGTTGGCGAACGGCCGCTGTTGGCCAGCGCGCCGCTGTACTGGGGCGGCATCAGCACCGAACGCTCGCACCTGCTCGCCAACCTGTCCTGCCTGCTCATCAAGCCGGTCACCGGGGGCGAAACGCTAGTCGGCCCTGCATTGTCGACCGTGCAACGCGAATCGCTCGCCGCCCGCATCGAGGCGGCGCCGTGGCAGTGGATCGGTCAGGAGTTGCCCGAATTCTCCTCCGCGCCAAGCGACTACCACCCGGGCGGGCTGTCGGCGGCCAATGTCGGCATGCGGCTGTTCACGGTCGCGCAGCGCGGAGGCTATGCGCCCATGCTCGGCGGTCTGGGCTACCTGCTGGCCCCCGGGGCAGCCGCATACAAACTCAACACCGTTGCAGCCAAAGATATCTGGGTGCGAGCGCCGACGCGGGTGACCGCCGAGCGAATACCGCCGGTGGAGTTGCCCGCCATCACGCCGAGCCCCACCCGGGCGGTCAGTTCGCCGCGGGTGCTGTCCGACCTGTTCTGGACGGGCCGCTACGCCGAGCGTGCGGAGCACATGGCGCGGCTGCTGACCGTCACCCGCGAGCGCTACCACGAATTCCACTACCGGCGAGAGATGGCGGGCAGCGAGTGCGTGCCCGTCTTGCTGGCGGCGCTCGGCAACATCACCGGCACCGAGACCGGTGCGAGCGACGATTACGCCGAGATGGTCGCGACCGCGCGGTCGACCTTGTGGTCGCTGACCGCCGACCGGCACCGGTCCGGGTCGCTCGCGCAGTCGGTCGAACGGCTCGGGTTGGCCGCCCGAGCCGTGCGCGACCAGCTGTCCAACGACACCTGGATGGTGCTCGCGTCCGTGGAGCGCGCTACTGGACGCGCCCGAGGGTCCGCCGGAGTCACAGGCCGAAGGCGAGGCGTTCCTGTCGGCGACAAACAACCTGACGTTGGCGGGGATGCTCGCGCTGTCCGGCGTGGCCGCGGAGTCGATGGTCCGCGACGTCGGCTGGACGATGATGGACATCGGCAAGCGCATCGAACGCGGGCTGAATCTGACCGCGCTGCTGAGCGCGACGTTGACCACCGTGCGCAGCCCGGGCGCCGAGCAGGCCATCACCGAGTCGGCGCTGGTGGTGTGTGAGTCGTCGGTCGTCTATCGGCGACGGACCCTGGGCAGGATCAGTGTGGCGTCCGTGGCGGAGCTGGTGTTGTTCGACGCCGACAACCCGCGGTCGCTGGCTTATCAACTGGAGCGGTTGCGCGCCGGGCTCAAGGCGCTGCCCGGCTCGTCGGGGTCGTCGCGGCCCGAGCGGATGGTCGACGAGATCGGCACCCGGCTGCGCCGTCTGGACCCCGCCGACATGGGGGAGGCGTCCGCCGACGGCAGGCGCACCGAACTGGCCGGTCTGCTCGACGGCGTGCACTGCGATCTTCGCGAACTCGCCGGCGTCATCTCCGCGACGCACCTGTCGGTGCCAGGCGGCATGCAGCACCTGTGGGGGCCCGACGAGCGGCGGGTCGTGCCGTGACGGTGTTTACCGACGGTCCGATGGCCCCGCGTGCGACCCGCAGTTACCGCGTCGTGCACCGCACCGTGTACCACTACAGCGACGTCGTGACCAATTCGTATGGACGCGGCTTCCTCACCCCGCGCGACTCCGCCCGCCAGCGCTGCCTGTCACACGAGCTGGTGATCGATCCCCCCGCATCGGACAGCTCGACCAGTCGCGACGTCTACGGCAACATCAGCTCCTATTTCCATGTGACTCAACGGCATCACACGTTGTCGGTGACAAGCAGCTCGGTCGTCGAGGTGGACCCGCCACCGGACTCGCTCTACGGCGGCGGCTCGGCGCGCGCACCGTGGGAGATCGCCCGGCCGGTCGGCGTCGACGGCGCGCTGGCCGTCGAGTTCACGCTCGACCTGCAGCCGCCGGAGATCACCGATGCCGTACGCGACTATGCGGCACCCAGTTTCGTGCCGGGCCGGCCACTCATCGAGGTGCTCGGTGATCTCACGCACCGGATCTACGCCGACTTCACCTACCGCTCCGGGTCGACGACGGTGTCCACGCAGGTGGGTGAGGTTTTGACGGCGCGAGAAGGGGTATGCCAGGACTTCGCACGGCTGGCCATCGCCTGCCTGCGCGCCAACGGGTTGGCCGCCAGTTATGTGTCCGGGTATCTGGCGACCGATCCGCCCCCCGGAAAGGAACGGATGATCGGCATCGACGCGACCCATGCGTGGGCCGCGGTGTGGGCACCGCAGAACCACTGGCTCGGAATGGATCCGACCAACGACCAGATGGTCGACGAGCGGTACATCACCGTCGGATACGGGCGCGACTACGCCGACGTCCCACCGTTGCGCGGCATCATCTACACGGACTCGCAGAGCAGCGTGGTCGACGTGGCCGTCGACGTCGAGCCGTTCGACGGGGGGATCCTGCATGCGTGACTTCCTGTGCCCGAACTGCGGGCAACGTCTGGTCTTCGAGAACTCGCTGTGCCTGTCGTGCGGTCGTCCGCTGGGGTTCTCGCCCGACGACATGGCACTCTTGGTGATCGCGACGGGCGACGAGCGGAGCCAGGCCGGGTTCGTCGACGGCGACCGCTACGAGCTGTGCGCGAACATGCATCTGGCCGAATGCAATTGGCTCGTCGAGAAGGGGGAGGTACACAAGCTCTGCACCGCGTGCACGCTGACGAGGACCCGGCCCAACGATGCCGACACCGTGGCGCTCGTGGCGTTCGCGGACTCGGAGCGGGCCAAGCGGCGGTTGCTCGCCGAACTACACGAGCTCAAGCTGCCGATCATCGGCCGCGACGAGGACCCCGACTACGGCTTGGCGTTCGATCTGCTCTCGAGCGGACAGGAGAAGGTCTTCACCGGTCACCAAAACGGTGTCATCACATTGGATCTCGCCGAAGGTGACGACGTCCACCGCGAGCAGCTTCGCAAGGAGATGGACGAGCCGTACCGCACTCTGCTCGGTCATTTCCGCCACGAGATCGGCCACTATTACTACTACCGCCTGGTCAGCACCTCGTCGGACTACGACGCCACGTTCCGCGAACTCTTCGGTGATCCGGACGCCGACTACCAGGCCGCACTGGACCGCCACTACAAGGACGGCCCGCCCGCCAACTGGGACCAGACGTTCGTTTCCTCGTACGCGACGATGCACGCCGCCGAGGACTGGGCCGAGACTTTCGCGCACTACCTGCACATCCGCGACACGCTCGACACGGCCGCCGCATTCGGATTCGCGCCTGCGGCGGCGACGTTCGAGCGAAAAGTGCTCGGGCCGAGTGGATTCGACGCGATCATCGAGCTGTGGTTGCCTTCGGCGTGGGCGTTGAACATGCTGAACCGGTCGATGGGAAAGTCGGATCTCTACCCGTTCGTGCTGCCGCCTGCCGTGCTGGACAAGATGCGCTTCATCCACACGGTCATCGAGGAGATCACCTCGGACCCCGCCAAACTCGCCGAAGTCAGCGGCGTGTCGCGTGCAGACACGCACCCTCGCACCGAAAAGGGTGCTCAGATCCAGAACGGGGCGCCGGCGCGGTAGAGGCTGCCGACCACATCGTCGACGGGAAGCTCACGCAGTGCGGCGCTGAGCACCTCGAGGCTGACGATGCCGTCGTACCCGCGGTCGAGCAGCGTGCCCGCGAAGCGATTCAGCTCGAGGATGCCGTCGCCGGGAAGCGCACGGCGGTGCAAAGTTTCGCGGACCAGGCGATCGCGAGACTCCGGTGCCAGCGCATCGGTGAACTGCACATAGGCGAGGTCGTCCAACGGCACCGCCGCCAGGTCGGCCCACGTGCTCTCGCCGAAGAAAAAGTGCCAGGAGTCGATCAGCAGCCCGGCAGGCCCGCCCTGCTGCGCAGTTCGGACCACCTCCATCCCGGCGTCGATCGTTGAGACCGGTCCCAACGGGCTGAACTCGGCGGCCATCGCCACGCCCGCTGCGCCGATCGCGCGCGCACATCGCCGGATGAGCGGGGCGCGCGGTGGTGTGGTGAACACCGTCAGCACCCACGCCGCGCCGACCGCCCTCGCGCAGTCCGCGAGCTGCTCGGCGGCAGCTACCGCGGCGGCCTCGTCGTCGCCGACGATCAGCGCCATCACCTCATGGCACGCCAGGCCCGAAGCCGCAAACGCGCCGCGAACGTCGTCGTCGACCTGATCACCGTTGACCCCGACCGACGTGAACCCCGCTGCCGCTGCGGAGGCAAGCAGTTCGGGCAGCGCAAACGGCCAGCGGGCGTCCGGGGTGAGCGCGAGTTCGATCGTCACCGTGCGGCTCTCAGGTAGGCTCGGCCGCGCGACGACAGCCGGTATCCGACGTCGAGGCTGATCGTCAGGCCGAGGCCCTTGAGTTGCCGGACCCGACGCTTGAACCGCGGCACATCCAGTCCGACGCTCGCGGCCAGATCCGGTGCGCGCACCGCGTCGTTGGCCGCGATCAGCGTGAGGTACCGCCGAGTCCACGGTTCGGTAGCGGCATCCCACCGGTCGAGGCGGGCGCTGATCGTCGCGACGTCGGCATCGGACAACCGGTCGTCGGCGGCGAGGTCGGGTCGCTCGTCGGGGGTGAGAAAGGACACCGCGATCGCGTAGGTGTGCCGTGCCGATCGACGGTCAAGTTCCTGTTGGGCGGTCTTGGCGCTGGGATACCCCGCCGCGCGCGCCTGCGCCGCAGTCACGCGGTAGCCACCGGGGTACTCGGTGACGGTGTCGATGCTGATGGTGCCCGCGACGGTCCGCTGGGTGCCGCCCGCCTTCACCCGCGGCGCATCCCAGCGCCGCAGCACAAGTGTGATGCGGCCGTTAGCGATTCCCTCGGCCGTGTCGCGGTTGAGCAGCACGCGAGTGACCCTACGATCACCCGGTGGCTGATCGCTATGGCTCCGACGTCCTCGCCGACAACCCGCACCGTGCGAAGGTGCGTTCCACCGAACGACCCGTCGAGATCGGTCTCGTCGTCGAGGACGCCCAGACCGGTTATGTCGGCGCCGTCGTGCGGGTCGAGTACGGGCGCATGGAGCTCGAAGACCGGCACGGGCGCAGGAAGCCGTTCCCGGTCGGCCCCGGCTATCTGATCGACGGCCGCCCGGTCATCCTGACGGCGCCGCGCAAAGCCGCGTCGAAGGCCACGCGCACCGCGTCGGGTTCGGTCGCCCTGCCCGGGGCACGCGCCAAGGTCGCGCTGAAGAGCCGGATCTACGTCGAGGGCCGCCACGACGCCGAACTCGTCGAGCAGGTCTGGGGTGACGACCTACGGATCGAAGGCGTGGTCGTCGAATATCTGGGCGGTGTGGACGATCTCGCCTCGATCGTTGCTGACTTCCAGCCCGGTCCGGGACGCAGGCTCGGCGTGCTCGTCGACCATCTCGTCGCGGGTTCGAAGGAGGCCCGCATCGCGCAGGCCGTGCACCAAGGCCCGGGCGGTGACCACACGCTCGTCATCGGCCATCCCTTCATCGACATCTGGCAGGCGGTCAAACCGGAACGGCTCGGTATCGCGGCGTGGCCGGTCGTGCCGAAGGGCGTCGACTGGAAGAAGGGCGTCTGCCGCGCGCTGGGCTGGCCGGCCGACCAGCAGGCCGACACCGCGCGGGCCTGGCAGCGGATCCGCGGCCGGGTCCGCGACTGGAACGACCTCGAGCCCGCCCTCATCGGCCGGGTGGAGGAGCTGATCGACTTCGTGACCGCCCCCGCCGAGCTCTGAGGCCGCCAAGTCGCGCGGACGTGGTAAGCAGAACACGTGTCCGACGGTCTGTTCGACGTCCCCGGCGAGGTGCCCTCGACCGCGGTCGGGCCCGTCGGGGCGTCGGCGCCTCTGGCGGTGCGCATGCGCCCAGCCACTATCGACGAGGTCGTCGGCCAGGACCACCTGCTGCAGCCGAACTCGCCGCTGCGCCGGATGGTCGAGGGATCGGGGGCGGCCTCGGTCATCCTGTACGGCCCGCCCGGCACGGGTAAGACGACGCTCGCCTCGCTGATCTCGCAGGCCACCGGGCGCCGCTTCGAGGCGCTGTCGGCGCTCTCGGCGGGCGTCAAGGAGGTCCGGGCGGTGATCGACGTCGCGAGACGCGCGGCCGCTCACGGCGAGCAGACCGTGCTGTTCATCGACGAGGTGCACCGTTTCTCCAAGACCCAGCAGGACGCGCTGCTCTCGGCCGTCGAGAACCGCGTCGTGCTGCTGGTCGCGGCCACCACGGAGAACCCGTCCTTCTCGGTCGTCGCACCGCTGCTGTCCCGGTCGCTGATCCTGCAGTTGCAGCCGCTCGACGCCGACGCCGTGCGCACGCTCGTCCGTCGCGCCATCGACGACCCTCGGGGCCTGAGCGGGAAGGTGAAAGTCACCGACGAGGCCGTCGAACTGGTCGTGCAACTCTCGGCCGGTGATGCCCGCCGCGCGCTGACCGCGCTCGAGGTCGCCGCCGAGGCAGGGGAGGAGGTGACGGTCGAGACCATCGAGCAGTCGCTCGACAAGGCCGCCGTGCGCTACGACCGCGACGGCGACCAGCACTACGACGTCGTCAGCGCGTTCATCAAGTCGGTGCGCGGCTCGGACGTCGATGCGGCGCTGCACTATCTGGCCCGGATGCTGGTGGCGGGGGAGGACCCGCGCTTCGTGGCGCGTCGGCTGATGATCCTGGCCAGCGAGGACATCGGCATGGCCGACCCGACGGCGTTGCAGACCGCGGTCGCCGCCGCGCAGACCGTCCAGCTCATCGGCATGCCGGAGGCCCAACTGACGCTGGCTCACGCGACCGTGCACCTCGCCACGGCCCCCAAGTCGAACGCGGTGACGACGGCACTGGGCGCGGCGATGGGCGACATCAAGGCGGGCAAGGCGGGTCTGGTGCCTCCGCACCTGCGCGACGGGCACTATTCCGGCGCCGCCAAACTGGGCAACGCGATCGGCTACAAGTACGCCCACGACGATCCCGATGGCGTTGTGGCGCAACAGTATCCCCCCGACGAAGTCGTCGGCGTCGACTATTACCGGCCGACCACCCACGGCAACGAACGCGAAATCGCGGGCCGCCTGGACAAATTGCGCGCGATCATCCGCCGCAAGCGCTGAATCGCCCTCTTGACACCGTGCGCGCCGCCATCTACGTTGGTAGTCAACAAACTGGTTGATCAAAACTAAGGTTGATAATTGGGGAGTGATGGGGATGTCGACGCCCGGCTGGACCGCGCGTTCCTGGCGCTGGCCGACCCGATTCGGCGCGCCATCGTGGCGCGGCTGTCGCGGGGGCCGGCCACGGTCAACGAGTTGGCCGCGCCGTTCGACATCACCAAACAGGCGGTGTCCAAGCACATTCAGGTGCTCGAGCAGGCAGGCCTTGTCACCAGGACCCGCGACGCGCAGCGACGGCCCGTCCATCTGGACGCCGCCGCGCTGGAGCGGCTGACCGCATGGATCGACCGGTATCGGCTCGACGCCGAACGCAGCTACCGCCGGCTGGATGCCCTGCTGGCGGACATGACCGATGCAGAGAAAGGAACCGAAAAGTGAACGCACTCAACCTGACCGCGCCCGTCGACACCCTCGCCATGGAGTTCACCCGCGAGTTCGACGCTCCGGTGGAGGCGCTGTTCCGCGCCCACGCCGAACCCGACCTGGTGAAGCAGTGGCTGGGCCCGCGGGACCTGGAGATGGACATCACCGAGTGGGAGTTCAAGAACCACGGCGGCTACCGCTACACCCACAAGAACGAGCACGGTGTATTCGGCTTCAACGGCACGTTTCACACCGTCCGGGACAACGAATTCATCCTGCAGACGTTCGAGTTCGAGGGCGCCCCGGACATGGTCAACATCGAGTACATGTGGTTCGAGGATCTCGGCGGAGGACGCAGTCGCCTTCGGGGCCGGTCCATCTGCCCGAACACCGACGCCCGCGACGCGCTGCTGTCCTCCGGCATGGAGGGCGGGATGACCGAGGGCTACGAGAAGCTCGACGAGCTGCTGAAAACCCTCTGAAAAGCGGGTGCGACCCCGGCTGCCGAGGGGCGCAGCCGGGGTCGCGAGGGGGGTCTGATTACCGCATCAGGCCGGAGCGGCGGCGCGTACCCATCGCGCCGGTGCGTCCCCGGCGACCCATGATCGATGCTGCGATGGCGACGCCGATCGCGGCGACGATGACCTGGACCAACAGTTCAAGCCAGTCGACCCCGCTCGTCGCGGTCGGGATACCCAGCGCGCGGGCAATCGCGGTGCCGATGAAAGCGGACACGATGCCCACCAGGATCGTTATCACGAAGCCGATCGGCTGCCTGCCGGGAAGCACCAGGCGCCCGAGTACGCCGACCACGATGCCAATGAGAATGGCGCTGATAATGCCGGTGATGGTCATGTTTCCTCCACTGTCTAGGGGTGGAGCTGACATACCCTTACGCCGACGTGAATAAACGCCTCGGCCGGTCGGTCAGGCCATCTCGGGCACCCTGAGGTGCGCAATCGCGAGTTCGAATTCGCCGACGTCGGTGATGTCCGCGCCGAGTTCGCGTGTCCGTGCGTTCCGCAGTTCCCTGGCCTGCTCCCGGTTGCGGTCCATGGCGTCGCGGCTGTCGAAGGTCGCCGACGACACGCTGCGCCCGGTCGACCGGTTCAGCAGCAGGCTCGCGCTGCAGAATCCCTCGAGATCCTCGAGCGCAGGCAGGACCTCGGTCCGGTAGAAGTCGACGGCCCGGTCGACGTGCCCTGGGGGCACCTTCAGCCAGGTGGCGCGCACGCAGGCGCCTTCGCTCGAACGATGGTCGCGGTGCAGTGCGCCCACTTCCCATTGGTCGACGTCGGCATCCCCGCCGAAGATCTCGCCGGCCCGGTTCCGCAACGGCGCTGCCTGGTCGGTGCTGATGCGCAGCGCGTCCTCGGTCTCCCATGCGCTGGTGGCGATGCACCGACCCGATTCGCGGTCGACCAACAGCGAGAGGCCGACGTATCCCTCCATTTCCTGTAGGGCGGGCATGACCTCGTCGCGGATGTATGCGATCCCGGCGTCGATCAATGCGGGTTGCGCCTGAACAGTGGTCGAGCGTGCGTACACGGTTCACCCCTGACATTCGGGGCGGCGCCCCGGTGGCGCCACCGGACAACTCTTCAGCTTCCTCCTCAATGGCTGCTTCGCAACGGAAACGGGCGGAATTCCTCTCGCGGGGCACCGGCTCGTAGGCTCGGTGGCGTGGACTCCGACGTTCTCAACATCGATTCGGCGCGCCGCCGCATCGTCGACCTGACCGACCAGGTGCGCGCCTTCTGCGACGGTCGCGGCGACGGCCTGTGCAACGTGTTCGTGCCGCACGCGACGGCCGGCGTCGCCGTCATCGAGATCGGCGCCGGGTCCGACGACGATCTGGTCGACACGCTCGAACGTCTGCTGCCGCGCGACGACCGCTACCGCCACTCGCACGGCTCACCCGGCCACGGCGCCGACCACGTCCTGCCCGCGCTGGTCTCGCCGTCGGTGACGCTGCCCGTGCAGGACGGCCAGCCGCTGCTGGGAACCTGGCAGAGCATCGTGCTGGTGGATCTGAACCGCGACAACCCGCAACGCACGGTGCGGCTGAGCTTCGTCGCCGGAGCCGCGGACGCGGCGACATCCGATCGAGCCTGACCGGGCACTGCGCGCGTCGCCGGTTCGTTGACTTGTCGACGTGACAACGTCGACCGGTACTGTAGTGCGGTCGAATAGTCGCAGGTATCAGCAACTAAGCAACGAACAAGGACGTGTCAGACGTGCAGACACACGAGATCAGGAAGCGCTTCCTCGATCACTTCGTGAAAGCGGGCCACACCGAGGTGCCGAGCGCTTCGGTGATCCTCGACGACCCCAATCTGCTCTTCGTCAACGCGGGCATGGTGCAGTTCGTGCCGTACTTCCTCGGCCAGCAGACACCGCCCTGGAACAGGGCGACCAGCGTTCAGAAGTGCATCCGCACCCCCGACATCGACGAGGTGGGCATCACCACCCGCCACAACACCTTCTTCCAGATGGCGGGCAACTTCTCCTTCGGCGACTACTTCAAGAAGGGCGCCATCGAGTTCGCCTGGACGCTGCTGACCAATCCGCAGGATCAGGGCGGATACGGATTCGACCCCGAACGGCTCTGGGCGACGGTCTATCTCGACGACGACGAGGCGATGGCGCTGTGGCAGGAGGTGGCCGGCCTGCCGGCCGAGCGGATCCAACGCCGCGGCATGGCCGACAACTACTGGTCGATGGGCATCCCCGGGCCGTGCGGCCCCTCGTCGGAGATCTACTACGACCGCGGCCCGGAGTACGGCATCGAAGGCGGTCCCGAGGCCAACGAGGACCGCTACATCGAGATCTGGAACCTCGTCTTCATGCAGAACGAGCGCGGCCAGGGCACGTCGAAGGAGGACTTCGAGATCCTCGGCCCGCTGCCGCGCAAGAACATCGACACCGGCATGGGCGTGGAACGGGTGGCCTGCCTGTTGCAGAACGTGGACAACGTCTACGAGACCGACCTGCTGCGCCCGGTCATCGACCTGGTGGCCGCGGTCGCCCCGCGCGGCTACGGCAGGGGCGTCCACGATGACGACGTGCGCTACCGGATCATCGCCGACCACAGCCGCACCGCGGCGATCATCATCGGCGACGGCGTCAGCCCGGGCAACGAGGGCCGCGGCTATGTGCTGCGCCGGTTGTTGCGCCGCATCATCCGCGCCGCCAAGTTGCTCGGCGTCGAGCAGCCGATCATGGCCGACCTGATGACCACGGTCCGCGACGCGATGGGTCCGTCGTACCCCGAACTCGTCGCCGACTTCGACCGGATCCAGCGCATCGCCGTGGCCGAGGAGACCGCGTTCAACCGCACGCTGGCCTCCGGCTCCCGGCTGTTCGACGAGGCCGCCCGCGCGACCAAGGCGTCGGGGGCCGACAAACTGTCCGGCAGTGACGCCTTCACCCTGCACGACACCTACGGCTTTCCGATCGAACTGACCCTGGAGATGGCGGCCGAAGCCGATCTCAGCGTCGACGACGAAGGCTTCCGCGCCCTGATGGCCGAGCAGCGGGCGCGCGCCAAGGCCGACGCGGCCGCCCGCAAGCAGGCGCATACGGATCTGTCCGCGTACCGCGATCTCGTCGACGCGGGTCCCACCGAGTTCACCGGCTTCGACGAGTTGACCACCGAGGCGCGGATCCTCGGCATCTTCGTCGACGGCAAGCGGGTCCCGGTGGTGTCACACTGGGGTGGCTCGCACAACGGTGGTCTGGCTGGCGGACCGCCACCCGACCGCGTCGAGCTGATTCTCGACCGCACCCCGTTCTACGCGGAGTCCGGCGGTCAGATCGCCGACGAGGGAGCGATCAGCGGCGCGGGCGCGTCCAGTGCAGCCAAGGCGGCCGTCGTCGACGTGCAGAAGATCGCCAAAACGCTGTGGTCGCACCGCGTCAATGTGGAGTCCGGCGAGTTCGTCGAGGGCGACACGGTGGTGGCGGCCGTCGACCCGAGGTGGCGGCACGGAGCCACGCAGGGGCACTCGGGTACCCACATGGTGCACGCCGCGTTGCGACAGGTGTTGGGCCCCAACGCGGTCCAGGCCGGCTCCTTGAACCGGCCGGGCTACCTGCGTTTCGACTTCAACTGGCAGGGTGCGCTGAGCGAGCAGCAGCGCACCGAGATCGAAGAGGTCACCAACCAGGCCGTCGAAGCCGACTTCGAGGTGAACACGTTCACCACCGAGTTGGAGAAGGCCAAGGCGATGGGCGCGATGGCGCTCTTCGGCGAGCAGTACCCCGACCAGGTCCGGGTGGTCGAGATCGGCGGCCCGTTCTCACTGGAGCTGTGTGGCGGCACGCACGTGCACAACTCGGCGCAGATCGGACCGGTGACCATTCTCGGCGAGTCGTCGATCGGCTCGGGGGTGCGCCGCGTGGAGGCCTACGTCGGACTCGACTCGTTCCGTCATCTGGCCAAGGAGCGCGCCTTGATGGCCGGGCTCGCCTCGTCGCTGAAGGTGCCCTCGGAAGAGGTGCCGGCCCGGGTGGCAAACCTCGTGGAACGGCTGCGGGCCGCCGAGAAGGAACTCGACCGGCTCCGACTGGCCAACGCACGCGCCGCAGCAGCGAATGCCGCCGCGGGCGCCGAGGTTATCGGTAAGGTCCGTGTCGTGGCGCAACGGATGGCCGGTGGGATGTCGGCTGCAGACCTGCGCACCCTCGTCGGCGACATCCGCGGCAAGCTCGGCAGCGACCCGGCCGTCGTCGCGTTGATCGCCGAGGGCGACGACGACTCGGTGCCGTTCGTCGTCGCGGTGAACGCGGCGGCACAGGACCTCGGCCTGCGGGCTAACGATCTGGTGAAGCGGGTGGGTGCCGCGGTCAACGGCCGTGGGGGCGGCAAGCCCGACTTGGCGCAGGGTTCCGGCAGGGGGGCGGCGGGTATCGACGCGGCATTGGCCGCGCTGCGCGCAGAGATCGACCGGAGCTGACCGCGTGGCCCTCTCCGATGACCGTCATCCGGATCGGGCCGGGGGCCCCCTCGACCCTC
Organism: Mycobacterium sp. B14F4; assembly: GCF_039871645.1. Lineage (NCBI taxonomy): Bacteria > Bacillati > Actinomycetota > Actinomycetes > Mycobacteriales > Mycobacteriaceae > Mycobacterium > Mycobacterium sp. B14F4. The sequence continues at coordinate 33,796 of NZ_JBDPMF010000007.1, forward strand.
CCGACCCCGGTCGGGGTCGGCGGATCGGCATCGACGTCGGCACCGTGCGCATCGGGGTGGCCGCCAGCGACCCGGACGGCATCCTCGCCACGCCGCTGGAGACGGTCGAGCGAGACCGCCGCAAGAACTCGGACCGGCACATCCGCCGGCTCGCGGGACTGGTCGGCGAGGTCGGCGCCGTCGAGGTCGTCGTCGGCCTGCCGCGCACCCTTGCTGACCGGTCGGGATCGTCGGCCGAGGACGCCGTCGCGCTGGCCGACGCCCTGGCCCGCCGCATCGCACCGACGCCGGTGCGACTGACCGACGAACGATTCACTACGGTTATGGCCCAGCGCTCGCTGCGCGAGGCCGGGGTGCGCGCCAAGGGGCAGCGATCGGTCATCGATCAGGCGGCTGCGGTAGGCATTCTGCAGAACTGGTTGGACCAACGACGCGCGGCGCCGTGCACGCGAGGAGCGGGCGATCACGGTGCCACGCATGGAGAGGTCGAGGATGACTAACCATTGGAGCCGGGAGCGGGCGGAACCCGTGGCGGTCGGGCCGCCGCGGCGGCGGATGACGCGCGCCGACCGGGTACGGGAAGCACGCAGCCGGCGCAGGCGGCGGGTCGCCGGCGGCCTGACGCTCGGCGTGCTGATCATCGTCGTGATCGGTGCGGTGTTCCTCGGCTCCAAGCTGTGGCATTCGCTGTTCGGCGCCAACGACTTCTCCGGTGACGGTGTCAGCGACGTCGTGATCCAGGTGCGCGACGGCGACTCGACTACCGCCATCGGCAAGACGCTGCAGGACAGCAATGTGGTCGCGGCCGCCAGCACGTTCGTCGACGCCGCCGAGGGCAACGCCGCGATCTCCTCGATTCAGCCGGGCTTCTACAAGGTGCGCACCGAGATCCCCGCCGCCAATGCCGTTGAGCGGCTGGCGGATCCGCAGAACCGCGTCGGCAAGTTGACCATTCCCGAAGGTCGCCAACTCGACGACGTCCGCGACGTCAGGACGAACGCCGTCACCGAAGGCATCCTGACGATGATCTCGCGCGCGACGTGCGTCGACCTCGACGGCGAACGCAAGTGCGTGTCGGCGGATGCACTGAAGGAGGTGGCCGCCACCGCCAGTCCAGCGGAGCTGCAGGTACCCGACTGGGCGTTGAAGCCCGTGACCACCATGGGTGACGACCACCGGCGCCTGGAGGGGCTCATCGCGCCCGGCACCTGGAACATCGACCCGTCGGCGCAACCGCAGGCCATCCTGTCGACGCTGATCTCCGCGAGCGCCACGCAATACGCACAGGGCGGGCTGCTCGACACGGCCGCGGCGATGAACATGTCGCCGTACGAGATCCTCACCGTCGGATCGCTGGTGCAGCGGGAGTCGACGCCGGAGGACTTCGCCAAGGTCGCACGCGTCATCTACAACCGGTTGGCGGAGAACCGCACCCTTGAGTTCGACTCGACGGTCAACTATCCGCTGGACCGGATCGAGGTGGCCACCACCGACGCCGACCGCGGCCAGATGACCCCGTGGAACACCTATGTGCGACCGGGGCTTCCGGCCACGCCGATCTGCTCGCCGAGCCAGCCGGCGCTGGCGGCCGCGGAACAGCCGGCAGCCGGGGACTGGCTCTACTTCGTCACCATCGACATGCAGGGCACCACGCTGTTCACCCGCGACTACGAGCAGCATCTCGCCAATATCGAACTGGCTCAACGCAACGGTGTCCTCGACTCCGCGCGATGAGCGCGAATGGGCGGGAGCGCGATGAGCGCGAATGGGCGGGAGCGCGATGAGCGCGAATGGGCGGGAGCGCGATGAGCCACGCAAGGCCGCGGTGCTCGGTTCGCCGATCGCCCACTCGCGGTCACCACAACTGCATCTGGCGGCATACCGCGCACTCGGGTTGAGCGACTGGACCTACGAGCGCATCGAGTGCACCGCCGAGCAGCTGCCCACGGTGGTCGGCGGTTTCGGGCCCGAGTGGATCGGGGTGTCGGTGACCATGCCAGGCAAGTTCGCGGCGTTGAGGTTCGCCGACGTGCGCACTCCGCGGGCCGACCTGGTCGGCTCGGCGAATACGTTGGTCCGGTCACCGGCGGGCTGGAGAGCTGACAACACCGACATCGACGGTGTGACGGGTGCGCTGGGTGCGGTATCCGGTCGGGCTGCCGTGCTGGGCTCGGGTGGCACGGCGCCCGCCGCCGTCGTGGGGCTGGCCGAGCTCGGCGTCGAGCATGTGTCGGTGGTGGCCCGCAACCGGGAGAAGGCCGCCTCGCTGCTCGCGCTGGCGGCCCGGGTCGGTGTCGACGCGCGGTGGATCGCGCTGGGTGACCCGGTGACCGACGTCGACGTCGTCGTCAGCACCCTCCCGGCCGATGTGGCCGGGCGATATGCCGAGACGATCGCGAGGGTCCCGCTGCTGCTCGACGCGATCTACGATCCGTGGCCCACACCGTTGGCCGCCGCGGTCGAGGGGGCGGGCGGACACGTGATCGACGGCCTGGAGATGCTGCTGCACCAGGCTTTCGCACAGGTCGAGCAGTTCACCGGGATGCCGGCGCCGAAAGAGGCGATGAGGGCGGCGCTCGGCGGGAGTTAGCCTTTCAGGCGTGGGGGAGGCACTCGCGGCCGGCGGTGTGCTGGCCTGGTTGGCGGCGCTGAGCATCGTCGACATGCGGCACCGGCGGCTGCCGAATCATCTGACCCTGCCCGGCGCCACGGTCGTCGTGGTCGGAGCCGCGATCGCCGGACGGGGGATGCCCGCGATGCTGGGAGCGGCCGCACTGTTCGCGGCATATCTACTCGTGCATCTGACCGCACCCGCGGCGATGGGAGCCGGTGACGTGAAACTGGCGTTGGGCGTTGGCGCGTTGACCGGTGCCTTCGGTATCGACGTCTGGGTGCTGGCCGCGCTCGCCGCACCGCTGCTGACCGCCGCCGTCGCATTGCTGCGTTACTCGAAACCGACTGTCCCGCACGGTCCTTCGATGTGTGTGGCGGCAGCGGCGGCCACTGCGCTCGCGATGGTCTAGGTGCCGGCCGTCGGCGGCGGTTCGCTGGTGTCTCGCGGGTTCTGGTCGGCGTACGTAGGCGCCTGCCCGACGCTGGGCAACCCGCGCCTAGAACCGATACTTGCATATTCGCGGTAGGTAGATGCATACTGACGGTATGCGAAACCTCACCCCTGATCTGAAGGCGGTCTCGAGCCGCTACTTTGCGGCTTGGGCCGACCGTGATCCGGACGCCATCGTCGCCCTGCACACCGAAGACACCCGCTTCTGGACGCACACCGGCGCTGCGCCCGTCGTCGGCCGCGATGCGGTACGCGGCACCTTCGCCGGCATCTTCGCGCAGTTCCCGGACTTCTCCTTCGAGACGTACCGCGTGCTGTACGGCGATGATCACTGGGTGCTCGACTGGGCGCTCATCTCCGGCGGTATCCGGTTCGACTGCCTGGACGTGGTCACCGTGTCGGCGGACGGCCTCGTTGCGCGCAAGGACACGTTCATCGACTCCATCCAGTTGCAGGCGGCCCTGAGCGAGGCGAGCGCGTGACCGCGGCGGCCGCGGACCAGCTGCCGCTCGTCGACGCCCTGCCCGTCGAGCACCTCTTCGACATGCACGTCGACCTGCTACCGGCACAACCGATCGCGACGCCGCTGGGAGCCCGGCTGACCTTCGTCACGACCGGCGGAAGCATCGACGGGCCGAAGCTTCGTGGCGAGGTGCTCCCCGGCGGCGGCGACTGGCTGATGGTCGGCAGCGACGGCGTCGGGCGCGTCGACGTACGGGCGACGCTGCGCACCCACGACGATGCGCTCATCCACTACGAAGCCCGTGGTGTCATCAAGATTCCCGCCGACGGGCTCGACCGGCTGGGCGCAGGCGAGGTGCTGCCCTTCGCAGACACCTACGTGCGGACCACTCCCACAATGGAAACGTCCGACGATCGCTACGCCTGGCTCAGCGAGATCGTCACCGTCGGCTACAACGTGCTGTCTCCCAACCACATCGACTATCGCATCTTCCGGGTGCTGTGAGTCGGTCGAAGGCTCCCAGGCGCACGCAGGCCGAGCGCACCGAGGCGACCGTCGCGGCGCTCGTGGAGGCCGCCCGCGAGTTGTTCGCCGCCCACGGGTACGAGGCGACGTCACTGGACGCGGTGGCGGCGCGCGCCGTAGTGACCAAAGGCGCTGTCTATCACCACTTCACGGGTAAACCGCAACTCTTCGAAGCCGTGTTCACCCGCGAGATCGACAGGATGGCAACCCCACTGCTGGCGGCGTACCGCCGCAAGCGGGATCCCTGGGATGCATTCCACGCCGCGTGCCGCGCCTTCCTCGACGAGTGCCTGGACCCCGGCACGCAGCGCATCGTGCTGCTCGATGCGTTCACCGCGCTGGGATGGGAGCGGATGCGCCGTCTGGAGACCCCGCTGCTCGAGATGATGGAGGCAGGCATCACCCGGGCGGTCGATGCGGGCCGGATCGCCAAGCGTCCACCGGGGCCGTTGGCCCACTTCCTGTTCGGAGCGCTGTGCGAGACCGCGATGATCGTCGCTCGCGCTGACGACCAGCAGGCCGCCCACCGGCAGGCCGTCACCGAGATCCGCCGAATCCTCGACGGACTGGTGATCGGTTAATGGCAGGGGTAACCGAGCAGATGCCGGGCGTCGTGCAGGAACTCGTGAATCTGGGTGTTGGCGCCGAAGGCCGACGTGGCCCCCTGGTCGAGACCCACGAAGTACAGCACCAGCAGCGCCAGGAACGTGGTACCGCTGAGCCAGCACGCCGCCGCGAGCCCGGACACGTCGACGCGTGTCGGCGCAAGTGGTTCAGCCATGGTCATCGCCCTTCCCCTTCGGATTGGTCAGCACGTCGTGGTCGTCGATCACCTTCTCCAGCGCGGCCACCCAGTGGTCGTAGTACTCCCAAGCGTCCCTGTCGGTTTCGGGCGTGTCCTCCCAACGGCCGATCGTCTCGATGAGGCTCTGCTGGAAGTCGGCCCACGGGTAGTGGCCGAACTCCGAGAGCGCCAGCGCGAGGCCGAACGCCCTCCGCTGCCACTCGTGGTCGAACTGCGGGGCGGCCTGATCGGTCGTGCAGGTCTCGTGCAGGGTCATGACGCGGGCCCCGCGAGCGCAACTCCCATCATCGACTCGGTCGTCACCAGCTCCATCAGCATCTCGTCGGTGAACTCCTCGGTGCCCGAGGGCCGTTCGGGAATCACGAACCACCGGGAATGACCGCTGCTGTCCCATACCTTGATCTCGGTGTCGGCGGGCAGGTCCACACCGATCTCGCCGAGCACCTTGCGTGGCTCACGGGCCGCCCGGGACCGGAACACCGGATCCTTGTACCAGTAGGGCGGTAGGCCCAGCACCGGCCACGGGAAGCAGGAGCACAGCGTGCAGATGATCAGGTTGTGCAGCCCCGGCGCGTTGGCGACGGCCTGCAGATGCTCACCCTCGGCCCCGGCCATACCCTCGGGCAGATCCAATTCGGCGATCGCCGCCGGGGTGTCGACGACAACGCGCGCGGCGAACTCGGGGTCCGTCCAGGCCCTCACCACGATCTTGCGTCCGTTCAGGGGCGTCATCTCCGATTCGAAGTAGGACAACACCTTGTCCACGGTCTGCCCGGTGATCACTCCCTTGTCGATCAGAAGTGATTCCAGCGCAGCGACTTTGGCCGCGCTGGAGGCCTCACGGTCATCGGGGTAGAAGAATTGGGCGGTCATTGCGTTCCCTTCAGATAAGCCTCGAACAACTCGGCGTAGATCGTCAGCGGGCCACCCTCTGCACGTTGCCCGAACAGTTCCCCGGCCTCGAACGCGACGATGTAGATGGGCATCGGGTCGCCGATGCCGTCGCCCGTGTGCACGAAATAGCCGTAGTCGCCCTCGAAGACGCGCTCGACCGTGCCCTCGCGCTCGCGCAGGTAGCCCGGCAGCCGGGTGTGCGCCGCGGCGGGCACATTGGCGATGCGCACGCGGTCGCCCACCGCGAACTTCGGGTGCGCGACGTCGCGGCGCGGACTGTCGCCCTTGCGCAGATAGGCGATGACCTGCCCGTCGATCTCCGATGCCGGTGCGGGCGACGCAGGAGTGTTGTCCGAGGCGAGTTCGGCCTGACGCGAGGACAATTCGTCCTCGGTCACGTATCCCTGATCGATGAAGAACTGCGTGATGCCACCCAGCCATTTCTCGTAATAGCGGAACTTGAAGTAGTCGAAGGGGTTCATCGCCTCGGCTCCGGTGCGCAGGCTGGCCCAGGTCCACTCGTCCTTGAACGTGGTGGGTACCTCGTCGATGGGGTACTCGGGCAGCGCCGCGCCGAGATGGTTCGACAGGCCCATCATCGCCACATGGATGCCGAAGATCCGCTTCTCCCAGTCCTCGACGAACACCCGCTTCTCGAGGGTGAGGGGTTCGGGCAGGCCCTCCAGTCCGCCGAGATAGTGCTGCAGCTTCACTACGCGGTACTCCCTTGCGCTGTCGGTGCGGCCGGCGTCACGTCGGCCGGCTCTCGGGTCAACACCCCTGCCAGGTACTCCGACAGCAGGCCGAATGACGCGCCCAGGACGCACGCCGTCGCGGCGACGAGGCCGGGATGCGAGATCGTCGTGGCGGTGATCGTGTTGCCGGTGCCCGCGACCGTGGAGACCGTGCTCGCGAAGCCGACGACCACCGCGGGCGTCGTCGAGAGCAGCGGCACCCAGGAGGCCTGCACCATCGCCGCACTGCCGACCCCGACGGCGAGCGCGGTCATCCACAGACCGCCGCCCATCAGGTGGGCGGCGTACAGGCTCGCCGAGGCGATGAGCACACCGACGAGGTTGCTGGCCAGTGACCGCACCCAGCCTGCGAACCCGCCGCCGACGAAGAAGAACGACGCCCACGTCAGGAACACCACCCAGATCGGGACGGTGATCACCTCGGCGGTCAACGCCACCGCCAGTCCGCCGAGCACCCCGATGCTCACCGTCAACGCCGATCGTGAATCCATGGGAAGACTCTGCGGCCTGCTCGTTTCACGGTCGTTTCGCGCTGTTTTCGGTCTCGTGCCGAAATGGCTGGCAGCGGGCGAATCGGTGATACGACGCCGACGTGCGAAAATGGGACACGTGTTGCGATGGACCACAGCTGGTGAATCCCACGGCCGCGCCCTGGTGGCGGTCGTCGAAGGCATGGTCGCCGGCGTCCACGTCACTTCCGGCGACATCGCGTCGCAGCTGGCGCGCCGTCGGCTCGGCTACGGCCGCGGTGCCCGGATGAAGTTCGAGCAGGACCTGGTCACGATGCTGGCCGGCGTGCGGCACGGCGTGACGCTGGGCGGCCCGATCGCCGTGGAGATCGGCAACACCGAATGGCCGAAATGGGAAACCGTGATGGCGCCCGACCCGGTCGACCCCGCCGAGCTGGCCGAGAGCGCGCGCAACGCGCCGCTCACCCGGCCGCGCCCCGGACACGCCGACTACGCGGGCATGCTGAAATACGGCTTCGACGACGCCCGACCGGTGCTGGAACGCGCCAGCGCCCGCGAGACCGCCGCCCGGGTCGCGGCGGGCACGATCGCGCGGGCCTTCCTCTTAGAAGCCCTCGGTGTCGACGTGCTGTCGCACGTCATCTCGATCGGGGCGTCGCAGCCCTACGACGGTCCGCCGCCGCAGGCTGTCGACCTCGCCGCGATCGACGCCAGCCCCGTCCGCGCATTCGACGAGGACGCTGAGAATTCGATGATCGCCGAGATCGAGGCCGCCAAGAAGGACGGCGATACGCTCGGCGGCGTCGTCGAGGTCGTCGCCCACGGACTTCCGGTCGGGTTGGGCTCGTTCACCAGCGGCGACAACCGGTTGGACAGCCAACTGGCCGCCGCGGTGATGGGCATCCAGGCGATCAAGGGCGTCGAGATCGGCGACGGGTTCGAAACCGCGCGCCGCCGGGGCAGCGTCGCCCACGACGAGATGTATCCCGGTCCCGACGGCGTGATGCGCTCGACGAACCGGGCGGGCGGTCTGGAAGGTGGGATGACGAACGGCCAGCCGTTGCGCGTGCGGGCCGCGATGAAGCCGATCTCCACCGTGCCGCGGGCCCTGGCCACCGTCGACATGGTCACGGGTGACGAGGCCGTCGCGATCCACCAGCGCTCCGACGTGTGCGCGGTGCCGGCGGCGGGGGTCGTCGTCGAGACGATGGTGGCGCTCGTGCTGGCGCGGGCGGCGCTCGAGAAGTTCGGCGGCGACTCGCTGACCGAGACGCGCGCGAACATCGACAACTATCTGCGGGCGGTGGCGGAGCGCGAACCGTCCGCACAACCGGTGCAGGCGTCGCGCTGATGGCTCCGAAGGCCGTGCTGGTCGGCTTGCCCGGGTCGGGCAAGTCGACGATCGGCCGCCGGCTGGCCAAGACGCTGAATGTCGAGCTGCTGGACACCGACGCCGCGATCGAGCAGACCACCGGGCGCACCATCGCCGACATCTTCGCCACCGACGGCGAGCAGGAGTTCCGTCGCATCGAGGAGGAGGTCGTGCGCTCGGCGCTGCAGACCCACGACGGCGTGCTGTCGCTGGGCGGTGGTGCGGTCACCACGGCCGGCGTGCGGGAGGCGCTGGCCGGCCACACGGTGGTCTATCTCGAGATCAGCGCCGCCGAGGGGGTGCGCCGCACCGGCGGCAGCACCGTGCGGCCACTGCTGGCAGGCGGCGACCGCAGCGAGAAGTTCAAGGAATTGATGACGGCGCGCGTTCCGCTGTACCGGCGGGTGGCGACCATCCGGGTGAACACCAACCGGCGCAACCCGGGAGCGGTGGTGCGCTACATCGTCGAGCGGCTCGAGAACGGCGACGGACCCCGCCCGCCGCGCCGGCGTCGTCGTCCGCCCTGGCGCCGCGGTCCGTCCTCGCTGACCGCAGAACCGAGCACCGAGGCCCCGCCGTCGCCGGCGGCGGTCGCCGCCCGCAACACAAAGGCCAACCGTGACTGAACCGGTAACCGTTGACGTCCACGTCGATCCGCCGTATCCGGTGATCATCGGCACCGGACTGCTCGGCGAGCTGGAGCGGGTGCTCGAGGGCAGGCACAAGGTGGCGATCCTGCACCAGCCGACGCTGGCGCAGACCGCCGAGGTCATCCGGAAAGCGCTGTCGGACAGAAGTATCGACGCGCACCGCATCGAGATCCCCGATGCCGAGGCGGGCAAGGACCTGCCCGTCGTCGGTTTCATCTGGGAAGTGCTGGGGCGCATCGGAGTCGGACGCAAGGACGCGATCGTCAGCCTGGGCGGGGGAGCGGCGACCGACGTCGCCGGCTTCGCCGCGGCCACCTGGCTCAGGGGTATCGACATCGTGCACGTGCCCACCACGCTGCTCGGCATGGTCGACGCCGCGGTGGGCGGCAAGACGGGCATCAACACCGACGCGGGTAAGAACCTCGTCGGCGCCTTTCATCAACCGGCCGCCGTGCTGGTCGACCTGGCGACCCTGCAGACGTTGCCGCGCAACGAACTCGTCGCCGGGATGGCCGAGATCGTCAAGGCGGGCTTCATCGCCGATCCGGTCATCCTCGACCTGATCGAGGCCGACCCGGAGGCGGCGCTGGATCCCGAGGGCACCGTGCTGCCCGAGCTGATCCGCCGCGCGATCGCGGTCAAGGCCGAGGTGGTCGCCGCCGACGAGAAGGAATCGCAGCTGCGCGAGATCCTCAACTACGGCCACACCCTCGCCCATGCCATCGAGCGCCGCGAGCGCTATCGATGGCGGCACGGTGCGGCCGTGTCGGTGGGTCTGGTGTTCGCCGCCGAACTCGGGCGCCTCGCCGGCCGGCTCGACGACGAGACCGCCGACCGGCACCGGTCCATCCTCACCGCGCTGGGCCTCCCGGTCGGCTACGACGCCGACGCGTTCGGTGAGCTGCTGGAGAACATGGCGGGCGACAAGAAGACCCGTGCGGGTGTGCTGCGCTTCGTCGTGCTCGACGGGCTCGGCAAGCCGGGGCGGCTGGAGGGACCCGACCCGTCACTGCTGGCGGCGGCGTACTCGGAAATCGGGACGGAGTCGTCATGACACAGACGGTGCTGGTGCTCAACGGGCCGAACCTCGGGCGACTCGGTCGCCGCGAACCCGAGGTCTACGGCAGCACCACGCATGACGAAGTGGTCGGGCTGATCGAGCGCGAGGCCGACGCACTGGGGTTCAAAGCCGTTGTGCGGCAGAGCGACAACGAAGCAGACCTGCTGGGGTGGATACACGCCGCTGCCGATGCCGGCGATCCGGTGATCCTCAATGCCGGTGCGCTCACCCACACGTCGATCGCCCTGCGCGACGCCTGTTCCGAACTGCGCGCACCGCTGATCGAGGTGCACATCTCGAACGTTCACACGCGCGAGGAGTTCCGGCACCACTCGTATCTCAGCGCGGTGGCGACCGGGGTGATCGTCGGACTGGGCGTGCAGGGTTACCTGCTCGCGTTGCGCTATCTGGCCGCGACGACGGTGTCGAGTCCGGTCGACGACGAAGGAACCGCGTAGATCGCGATGCCCGGGACGGCTGACCCGGCACGCGTGACGTAGACGGGCGGACGTCGATCCAAAAGTGGGGTAGTGCCCTACCCCTTTGGGTTGCGCGCGGTCAACTGACGATCGGATCCGATGGGTTCGTTGAACTCGAAAGGGGATCGTCATGTTTGCCGCACTTCGCCCGTATACGACCGCTGGCATCGCGATCGTCGGAGCCGGCGTCATCGCCGTCGCCCCGACAACCGTGCCGCCACCGGACCTGCCGGCGGTCGAAGTCGCAGCTGTGGACGCCGTTCGGACGGTGAGCGCCGAGGTGGCATTGACCGCACTGCCCGAGGCGCTTCTGGCGGCGGCAGCGGAAGCGGTGGCCGGCACCGTGACATTCTTCCTCGAAACGGTGCCCGCCGTGGTCCTGGCCGACATCGCCGCGGGCCGGTTCGGTCACGCCGCGGCGATATCGATCGCGGCGATCGCGGTCGGGTATTCACTTCCGTGGGCGCCGCTCGTCAGCGCCTTGGCCAATGAGTTACCCCTGCCCCTCGGCACGTTCGATGGAGTCCTCCAGCAGGGCCTCTTCTTGGTCAATTCCCCGCCCTCGATACCTGTTGACTTGCTTCTGTTGGCAGCCAACGTCGTCGACGGTTTCATCTCGCCCGCCGACTTCCCTGACTTGGCGCTGGCCGCGATCACCACCCGGATCACGGCCGCCGTCGAGAGCATCCAGAAGATCGTCGCCGCGATCGGGGGTGCGCTCCCGGTGTCGGCACTCGAGTTCCAGACGTTGGCCGTCGACGACGAGCTTCCAGACGCCTCGGCTGACCTATCGACCGCCGAATTGTCCTCGCAGAGCATCACTTCCGTCGCGTTCGACGCGTCCGTGGGCACCGCGACCGTCACCGTCGACACGGCGACACCCGAGGACCTCGATGAGAACGACGCCGCCGCACCCGGCGAAACCGGAGAGCAGGAAGACGAGCCACAGGAGGTGGCCGGTGAGGACGAATCGCCCGATGGCGCAACGGATCTCTCGGATGGAAACAAGGCCGGGCCCGGTGTCGCCGGTAGCGACCTCGGGAGCGGCAGTGACGAGGAGTCGACCACCGTCGTCGCCGAAGAGGGCACCGTCAACGACGGAGGGGAGCCCACCGAGGACGCCGGTGAGGGCGGCGCTGGGGACGATGCGAGTGCGGCCGAGTAGGCCGGCGGCGCTTAGGCCTGTTCCTGGCGCCGCGCGGTGTCAGCGCTGTCGTCCCGGTCGGGATTGACGGCCGAGAACACGTCGGTGTCGGCGCGGTCTTCCTCATGGACCGAGCCGTGGTGTGGAACCTCTTGCCCCTTGCGGTCGACGAGGTAGCGCCCGAGCGCCACGCCGGCCATCGACAGCAGGAACACCACCAGCGCGGTGAACGCGGCGAACGTCGTCACCTCGTTGATCAGCGCCTCGACGTAAAGGCTCTTGTAGAACATTGAGATGAACCAGGCGACGAGGCCGCTGACGATGCCGGCGAAGAGCCCGGCCATCAGCCACGTCATCGCCAGGTCGCCGCGGCGGTCCGGGTCGGGGTTGGCTCGGGCGTCGGCCCGGCCGTCGACCAAGCCCCACGCGAACGCCGCGAGCGCGAACAGAACCACCAGCACGATGCTGATCAATCCGGCCCTGGTTTCCCACGTATTGATCAGCGCGCCCTGCAGCAATCGCACAATCACCATCAGGGCCGCGAACACCAGTCCGCGCAGCAACCACTTACTCATGGGGCCACACCTTAGCGAGTAGCGTCATCAGCTGTGACTATTTCACAGCGCCGGGATCGGCTGCGCGCGAGGCTCGCCGCTGCCGACCTCGACGCCATGTTGGTGTCCGACCTGGTCAACGTGCGTTACCTGACCGGCTTCACCGGCTCCAACGCCGCCCTGCTCGTCCGCGTCGCCGACGGGACGCCGGTGCTGGCCACCGACGGGCGCTATCGCACGCAGGCCGCGCAGCAGAGTCCGGACGCCGACGTCGTCATCGAGCGGGCCTGCGCACCGCACCTGGTGGCCGCGGCCGCGGCCGCCGGCGTGCGGCGCCTGGGCTTCGAGAGCCACGTGGTGACCGTCGACGCGTTCAGCAGGCTCTCCGAGGCGGCCGGTGACCAGACCGAGCTGGTGCGCGCCGCGGGAACGGTGGAGGCGCTGCGCGAGGTGAAGGACGCCGGTGAGATCGCGCTGCTGCGGCTGGCCTGCGAGGCGGCGGACGCCGCGTTGCAGGATCTGGTCGACCGGGGTGGACTGCGGGCAGGGCGCACCGAGAAAGAGGTGAGGGGTGAACTGGAGGCGTTGATGCTCGAGCGCGGCGCCGACGGCCCGTCGTTCGAGACCATCGTGGCGGCCGGGCCCAACTCGGCGATCCCGCATCACCGGCCGACCGATGCCGTGCTGGCCCGGGGCGACTTCGTCAAGATCGACTTCGGAGCCTTGGTGTGCGGCTACCACTCCGACATGACCCGGACGTTCGTGCTGTCGCCGGTAGCGGACTGGCAGCGCGACGTCTACGGGCTGGTGGCGGCCGCGCAGCGGGCGGGCCGGGAGGCGCTGGCGCCGGGAGCCTCGCTCAAGGCCGTCGACGCCGCATCGCGGCAGGTCATCGCCGACGCGGGATACGCCGACCACTTCGGCCACGGGCTGGGTCACGGCGTCGGTCTGCAGATCCACGAAGCGCCGGGAATCAACGCTGCCTCCGCCGGTACACTTCTTGCTGGCTCCGCGGTGACCGTGGAGCCCGGCGTCTATCTGCCCGACCGTGGCGGTGTCCGGATCGAGGACACGCTGGTGGTAGGCGACAACGCTCCCGACTTACTCACCCGGTTCCCCAAGGAGCTGGCCATCCTCTGACAGGAGAACAACCGACCGTGGCAACGACCGCCGACTTCAAGAACGGCCTCGTCCTCCAGATCGACGGGCAGCTGTGGCAGATCGTCGAGTTCCAGCATGTCAAACCGGGCAAGGGGCCGGCCTTCGTGCGCACGAAACTGAAGAACGTGTTGTCCGGCAAGGTCGTCGACAAGACCTACAACGCCGGGGTGAAAGTCGAGACCGCGACCGTGGACCGGCGCGACGCGACATACCTGTACCGCGACGGTTCGGACTTCGTGTTCATGGACTCGGAGGACTACGAGCAGCACCCGCTGCCCGAGTCGTTGGTCGGCGATGCGGCCAATTTCCTGCTCGAGAGCATGCCGGTGCAGATCGCCTTCCACAACGGCGCTCCGCTGTATCTCGAACTGCCGGTCACCGTGGAACTCGAGGTGACCCACACCGAGCCCGGCCTGCAGGGGGACCGGTCCAGCGCCGGCACCAAGCCCGCCACCGTCCAGACCGGGGCCGAGATCCAGGTGCCGCTGTTCATCAACACCGGAGACAAGCTCAAGGTGGACTCGCGCGACGGCAGCTACCTCGGTCGGGTGAATGCCTGATCGCAGAGGCGACTCGAGCCGGACTGGTCGGCCCGACCGTGGCCGTCATCAGGCGCGTAAGCGCGCCGTCGACCTGCTGTTCGAGGCGGAGGCGCGCGGCATCACCGCTGCCGAGGTGGCCGAGTCCCGTAATGCCTTGGCCGACACGCAGGACGACGTCGCGCCACTGAACCCGTACACCGTGACCGTGGCATGTGGCGTCACCGAGCACTCGGCGCACATCGACGACCTGATCGCCGCGCACCTGCAGGGCTGGACGCTGGACCGGCTCCCCGCCGTCGACCGCGCGATCCTTCGCGTGGCGGTGTGGGAACTGCTGCACGCCGAGGATGTGCCCGAACCCGTCGCTGTCGACGAGGCCGTCGAACTCGCCAAGCAGTTGTCGACCGACGACTCACCGGGTTTCGTCAACGGCGTGCTGGGTCAGGTGATGCTCGTGACGCCCCAGATCCGGGCGGCCGCCCAAGCCGTCCGGGGGGTTGGCGACGGTAGCGCGGGGTAGCCGGAAATGCCCGCACCGCAGGACTGGGCGCCGTACTCGAGCGTCGACGCGGCGGCGCGGGTGTACCTGCGTGACCCCGACCTCGCGCTGGACCAACTGCGGCCGGTGGTGGACCTGCCGAGCATCAAGTCGTTCATCATGTCGCGCCTCACCGAGGAGTCCTGGGGTGAGGCCCTCTGGCAGGAGGTCGTGCTGACCGACGGGCACCGGCTGATCATGTGGCGCGCCGACGACGAGATGGCGACCTCGGGGGAGCGGGAACACCGGGTGCTCAACGCCTCGGTGCGCACGATCCTGTTGTCGACGATCACCGACCATGTGCTCACCGCGGAATACGATGTGCTCGAGGACAACACCCGCAGGCTCTCGGAGGTCCGGCTGCGGATGTACACGCAGTTGATCACCCGGTCGCGGCAGAAGTCGGCCACCGAATCCGACATCTACTGCGAGTCGTTCCGGTATTTCAGGTCCGTCGACAACGGCGGGCTGGCACAGATGCAGAGGCTCCTGCAGTTCGGCCGCGTGTTGTCGCGGAGTATGCAGTAGATCCTGCGGCGAAGGGGAGTTGCCATGGATACCACTGTCCGGAGTTCCACCCGGGTGACCGGATTCGAAGACCCCGAGCTCGATTTCCAGCTGCTGCGCCAACTCGGTTCCGCGGCATACGGCGGCGCCTCGGTCGGCGAGTGCCTGGCCGTGGCGGCGCGGATCCGCGACGCCGGGCCCCAGACGTGGTCCGACGAGTTCGCCTCGCTCGCCGAGCGGCAACGGGCCGACGCCGACGAGCGAGCGGCCGCCGGCCACGCCACCAGCGCGCGTGAGCGTTACCTGCATGCGTCGAACAGTTACCGTGCCGCCGAATACTTTTCGCCATTCGGCACCGATCGCCATGTCTCGCTGGGGCTCGCCAGCCGGGCGGCGTTCCTGGCCGGGATGGCCGATGCCGGCGTCGAGCAACTGTGGGTGCCGTGGCGCGGGCAGCGATTGCCGGGATACTGGTTCGCGCCGCCGGGCGCCACCGGGGCAGGCCCGACGCTCGTCGCCACCAGCGGCTTCGACGGCACGCTGGAGGAAACCTACTTCCAGGTCGGTCTGTCCGCTCTGCAGCGCGGCTGGCGGGTGATGCAGATCTGTGGTCCCGGCCAGATGGACACCGCCCGAACCGAACCCGACAGCCACTTCGTGCCCGACACCGAAACCTGGGTGTCGGCGTGGATCGACTCGGTGCTCGAGCGCCCGGAAGTCGACCCAAAGCGCCTGGCGCTGCTCGGGATCAGCTTCGGCGGATACTTCGCGACGCGGGCCGCCGCACACGATCCACGGGTGCGCGCGCTGGTGGCCAATTCGCCGGTGATCGACTTGCGCGCCTACCTGGTGTCGTTCGTCGCCGGCATGGGAGGTGACCCGCAAGAGGTGCTCACCCCGGAGGAGGATTTCAGCCTTGCCGACATCGACCGGATCCCCGACGAGGAAATGCCACCGCCGATCAAAGAGATGTCACGGTCGCTGATCCGACGCTTCGGGCAGACGACATTCCTCGGCACGTTCGACTATCTGCGACGGTTCACGGTCGATCCGGCGTCGGTGGCATGCCCGGCGCTGGCGCTGGTGGGATCGGGGGAAGGTGGGGAACCCATCCGCCAGTACGAGCTGTTCGCCGATCAGGCAGGCGGACCCGTGACGCGGCGGATGTTCACCGGGGCCGAGGGCGCCGACACGCACTGCCAGTTGGGCAATCTCACGCTGTCGAACGCGGTCACGCTCGACTGGCTGGACGAAACCCTGCGCTGACTCGATTTACAGTTCCAGGGCCCGATACGTCCGGCGCACGAACTTCGGCTGTGCCCCTTGCAGTTTCGCCAGTGACGTATTGCCTGCGATGGCGGCGGCGTCGACGTTGAGGTCCGGCAGGTTCTGGATCAGGTAGATCAGGATCAGGTCGGCCGCGGGATCGGCCTGCCACCACGTTCCGTATGCGCCCGGCCAGCTGAACGTTCCAGCACCACCGGGACCGAACAGTTGCCGCGACTTCGCCGGATCGGTCACCACCGACAGGTTCAACCCGAACCCGCGTCCCACCCAGAACGGCGCACCCAGGAAGGGGTGGCGCTTCTGTTCGTCGGTGAGCCGGTCGGTGCGCATCAGCCGTACGGAGTCCTCGGACAGCACACGGACGCCGTCGAGCGTCCCGCCGCCCAGCAGCATCCGCGCGAAGCGCAGGTAGTCGTCGACGGTCGACCACAGCCCCGCGCCACCTGTACAGAAGGGAGGGTCGGTGATCGGGGCGGGCCCCATCACGTCGTGGCGCAGGATGTTGTCCTTGTCCAGCTTGTACATCGTGGCCGCGCGGCGCCGCCCGGCCATGCCCACCGCGAAGCCGGTGTCGGCCATGCCGAGTGGCCCGAAGATCCGCTCCGCCAGGACCTCGGAGAGCGGTTTGCCCTCGATCCGCGACAGCGCGATGCCGAGCACATCGGTCGAGTGGCTGTAGGTGAGCCGCTCGCCGGGCTGGTGTGCCAGGGGTAACTGCGCCAGTTCGGCCAACCACCGGTCCTGGTCCTGACGAAACGACATCCGACCGTACGCCCGGCTCAATGGGCCCGGCACGGAGAAGGCGTAGGCCAGCCCGCTGCGGTGGGTCATCAGGTCGTCGATCGTGATCTGCCGCCGCGACGGGGTGGTCCTGTCCAGTTCGCCGTGAGCGTCGGCCAGGACACGCATGTCGGAGAGTTCGGGCAGCCACCGGGCGACCGGGTCGGTGAGGCCGAGCTTGCCCTCCTCGACGAGGCTCAGCGCGGCCGCCACGGTCACCGGCTTGGTCATCGAGGCGATGCGGAAGATGGTGTCGCGTTGCATCGGCAGTCCGGCGTCGACATCGCGGTGGCCGAGCTCGTTGACCTGAAGCACGTCGCCTGCGTGCCACACCAGCGTCACCGCGCCGGCCAGTAGTCCGGCGTCGATCGCCTCGCGGATGGACGCCGCGTTCCCGTCGAGTTTCATCGCCGCCAAGCGTACTGATGTCGCGGAAAGGGTCTCGAACACGAGGTGCTAAGCTCGCCGCAGTTTCGACGTCCTTTAACGATCCGTCCAGAGAGGCGGAGAAGGAGGTCAGAGTCGCTTGGGCGCCAACACCGGCCCGTCAGGCACCGACCGGGAGCTGATGTCCGCCGCGGACGTCGGCCGAACCATCTCCCGTATCGCCCATCAGATCATCGAGAAGACCGCACTCGACGGTCCCGACGCACCGCGCGTCATCCTGCTCGGCATACCGACCCGGGGCGTCACGCTGGCCACCCGGCTCGGCGAAAAGATCATGGAGTTCTCCGGCGTCACCGTCGCGCGGGGCGCCCTGGACAACACGCTCTACCGCGACGACCTCGACTTCAAGCCGCCGCGTGCCCTGGAGGAGACGACGATCCCGGAGAGTGGGATCGACCAGGCCCTGGTGATCCTCGTCGACGACGTCCTCTACACCGGACGATCGGTGCGCGCGGCGCTCGACGCCCTGCGCGACATCGGCAGGCCCCGCGCGGTCCAATTGGCGGTGCTGGTCGACCGTGGCCACCGCGAGCTGCCCCTGCGCGCCGACTACGTCGGCAAGAATGTGCCGACGTCACGCAGCGAGAACGTCAAGGTGCGCCTTGCCGAAGATGATGGAGTCGACGGCGTGTCGATCGCACCTCATGGAGGACCCGCCCGGTGATGAGCGCTTGCGCCGCGATGAGCCCTTGGGCGAAGAGCCGACGATGAAGAAGAGACCATCGTGAAACATCTGCTGTCGGCCGCCGATCTGTCACGCGACGATGCGGTGGCCATCCTCGACAACGCCGACCGCTTCAGCCAGGCGCTGCTGGGCCGCGAGGTCAAGAAGCTGCCGACGCTGCGCGGGCGCACCATCATCACGATGTTCTACGAGAACTCCACCCGGACCCGGGTGTCGTTCGAGGTGGCAGGCAAGTGGATGAGCGCCGACGTCATCAACGTCAGCGCGTCGGGATCGTCGGTGTCCAAGGGGGAGTCGTTGCGCGACACCGCGCTCACCCTGCGCGCCGCGGGCGCCGACGCGCTGATCATCCGCCACCCCGCGTCGGGGGCACCGCAGCTACTCGCGGAGTGGACGGCCACCGAGGACGGGGGCCCGGCGGTCATCAACGCCGGCGACGGCACCCACGAACATCCCACCCAGGCGCTGCTCGACGCGCTGACCATCCGGCAGCGGCTCGGCGAGATCGACGGCAGGCGCGTCGTCATCGTCGGCGACGTGCTGCACAGCCGGGTCGCGCGCTCCAACGTCGCGCTCCTGCATACGCTCGGCGCGGAGGTGGTGCTCGTCGCGCCGCCCACACTGCTGCCCGTCGGGGTCGCCGACTGGCCGGTCACCGTGTCGCACAACCTGGACGCCGAACTGCCCACCGCGGACGCGGTCCTGATGCTGCGGGTGCAGGCCGAGCGGATGAACGGCGGGTTCTTCCCCTCCGCGCGCGAGTACTCGGTGCTCTACGGTCTGTCCGAGAAACGGCAGGCGCTGCTGTCCGGCAACGCGGTGGTGCTGCACCCCGGCCCGATGGTCCGGGGCATGGAAATCGCGTTCGCTGTCGCCGACTCCGAGCAATCGGCAGTGCTGCAACAGGTTTCCAATGGTGTGCATGTCCGGATGGCGGTGCTCTTCCATCTGCTGGTGGGAGCCGAGCAAGGGGCGATCAGCGCGTGACCGTCTTGATAAGGGGAGTGCGACTCTACGGCGAGGGCGACCGTGTCGACGTGCTGGTGTCCGACGGGCAGATCGCCGACATCGGAGCCGATCTTCCCGTCCCCGAGGACGCCGACGTGGTCGACGTCACCGATCAGGTCCTGCTGCCCGGCTTCGTCGACCTGCACACCCACCTGCGCGAGCCGGGCCGGGAGTACGCCGAGGACATCGAAACCGGTTCCGCGGCCGCAGCTCTGGGCGGCTACACCGCGGTGTTCGCGATGGCCAACACCAACCCCGTCGCCGACAGCCCCGTCGTCACCGACCACGTCTGGCACCGCGGTCAGGAGGTCGGCCTGGTCGACGTGCATCCGGTCGGCGCGGTCACGGTAGGACTGGCGGGGACCCAGCTCACCGAGATGGGCCTGATGGCCGCCGGTGCCGGGCAGGTCCGGATGTTCTCCGACGACGGCATCTGCGTGCACGACCCGCTGATCATGCGCCGCGCGCTGGAGTATGCGACCGGCCTGGGTGTCCTGATCGCGCAGCACGCGGAGGAGCCGCGGCTGACCGTCGGCGCCGTCGCCCACGAGGGGCCCACCGCCGCCCGCCTCGGCCTGGCCGGCTGGCCCCGCGCGGCAGAGGAGTCGATCGTCGCGCGCGACGCGCTGCTGGCCCGCGACGCCGGAGCGCGGGTGCACGTCTGCCACGCCTCCACCGCAGGCACCGTCGAGCTCGTCAAATGGGCTAAAGCGCAAGGTATTTCGATAACCGCCGAGGTGACCCCGCACCACCTGATGCTCGACGACGGACGGCTGGCCAGCTACGACGGGCGTAACCGCGTCAACCCGCCGCTGCGCGAGGCGTCCGACGCGCAGGCGCTGCGACAGGCGCTGGCGGACGGGATCATCGATTGTGTGGCCACCGATCACGCGCCGCACGCCGAACACGAGAAGTGCTGCGAATTCGCCGTAGCGCGCCCAGGCATGCTCGGACTGCAGACCGCGCTGTCGGTGGTGGTCGAGACGATGGTGCGGCCGGGGCTGTTGACCTGGCGGGACGTGGCCCGCGTCATGAGCGACAAGCCCGCCGAGATCGTCGGCCTGCCCGACCAGGGCAGGCCACTGGAGATCGGCGAGCCCGCCAACCTGACCGTCGTCGACCCCGACACCACGTGGACGGTGGCGGGGCCCGCCCTGGCGAGCCGGTCGACCAACACCCCGTACGAGGCCATGGAACTGCCGGCCACCGTCACCCTGACGCTGTTGCGCGGCAAGATCACCGCGCGGGACGGAAAGTGCCCGGCATGAACGGCAAGCGAGTAGCGCAGGCGGATCGCGCATGAACACCGCAACGCTGGTCGGGTCGCTGGTCGTGGCCGGGATCGTCGTCGTGCTGATCGCGGTGTTGATCCAGGCGATGATGCGCGGATGGCGCCGCCGCGCCGAACGCCAGGCGCAGCTCATCGGCACCCTGCCCGCCCTGCCGAACACCGTGGGGTCGGCGATCGTCCCCGCGACCAAGGGTCTGTACGTGGGCAGCACCCTGGTCCCGCACTGGAACGACCGGGTGGCCGTCGGAGATCTCGGCTTCCGCGCGAAAGCGGTGCTGACCCGCTATCCCGAAGGAATCATGTTGCAGCGCAGCGGCGCCGGGCCGATCTGGATCCCAAACGAGTCGATCACCGCGATCCGCACCGAACGCGGAATCGCCGGAAAGGCGATGACGCACGAGGGAATCCTGGCCATCCGGTGGCGGCTGCCGTCGGGAACCGAGATCGACACCGGGTTTCGCGCCAACGACCGTCGGGAGTATTCGCAGTGGGTAGAACAGGAGGCCGCGTGAATCAGGCCCTGCTGGTGTTGGAGGACGGCCGGGTCTTCACCGGCACGACTTTCGGCGCGGTCGGCCAGACGCTGGGTGAGGCGGTGTTCTCCACCGGAATGTCGGGCTATCAGGAGACCTTGACCGATCCGAGCTACCACGGGCAGATCGTGGTCGCCACCGCGCCGCAGATCGGCAACACCGGGTGGAACCACGAGGATGCCGAGAGTCGCGGCGACAAGATCTGGGTGGCCGGCTATGCCGTGCGCGACCCGTCGCCGCGGGCGTCGAACTGGCGGTCGACCGGCACCCTGGACGACGAACTCGACCGCCAGGGCATCGTGGGCATCGCCGGTATCGACACCCGCGCGCTGGTGCGCCATCTGCGCAGCCGAGGCTCGATGAAGGCCGGCGTGTTCTCCGGTGCGGCACTCGCCGACCCCGACGAGTTGTTGGGCAGGGTCCGCAGCCAGCCCTCGATGCTGGGTGCCAACCTGGCCGGCCAGGTCAGTACCGACACCGCCTATATCGTCGAACCCGAAGGGGCGCAACGATTCACCGTGGCCGCCATCGACCTCGGCATCAAGACGAACACGCCACGCAACTTCGCCAAGCGCGGAATTCGCAGCCACGTCCTGCCGTCGTCGGTGACGTTCGACCAGATCGCCGACCTGAAGCCGGACGGGGTTTTCCTGTCGAACGGACCCGGCGACCCTGCCACCGCCGACCACATCGTCGGCGTCACCCGTGAGGTGCTGGGCGCGGGCATTCCGCTCTTCGGCATCTGCTTCGGTAACCAGCTTCTCGGCCGCGCGCTGGGCCGCTCGACCTACAAGATGGTGTTCGGCCACCGCGGCATCAACGTGCCGGTGATCGACCATGAGACCGGCAACGTGGCGATCACCGCGCAGAATCACGGGTTCGCCCTCGAAGGAGAGCGCGGCGAGGTCTTCGATACCCCCTTCGGGCAGGCCGTCGTCAGCCACACCTGCGCCAACGACGGTGTGGTGGAAGGCGTCAAGCTCGTCAACGGCCGCGCCTTCTCGGTGCAGTACCACCCCGAAGCGGCGGCGGGACCACACGATGCGAACTATCTGTTCGACCAGTTCGTCGACCTGATGGCGGGAGAGTCATGACCGCGACCCGTATAACTCCCGCGAGCGCTCACTGGTGTACAGATTTCCGGGCGTTTCGTGTAAAAGAATGCGCGCTCGCGGGGGTGCGGTAATGCCCAGGCGCACAGATCTCAACCACGTGCTGGTGATCGGCTCCGGGCCGATCATCATCGGGCAGGCCGCAGAGTTCGACTACTCCGGCACCCAGGCGTGCCGGGTGCTGCGCGCCGAGGGGCTACAGGTCACGCTGATCAACTCGAACCCGGCGACCATCATGACCGACCCGGAGTACGCCGACCACACCTACGTTGAGCCGATCACGCCGGCGTTCGTGGAACGCGTCATCGCCCAGCAGGCCGAGCGCGGCAACAAGATCGACGGCCTGCTCGCCACGCTGGGCGGCCAGACCGCACTGAACACCGCGGTGGCGCTGTCGGAGAACGGGGTGTTGGAGAAGTACGGCGTCGAGTTGATCGGCGCCGACTTCGAGGCGATCCAGCGCGGTGAGGACCGCCAGCGGTTCAAGGACATTGTTTCCAAGGTCGGCGGCGAATCCGCCCGCAGCCGAGTCTGTTTCACCATGGAGGAGGTCCGCGAGACCGTCGCGGACCTCGGGCTGCCGGTGGTGGTGCGGCCGTCGTTCACGATGGGTGGGCTCGGCTCGGGCATGGCCCATTCGGCCGAGGACGTCGAGCGGATGGCCGGCGACGGGCTCGCGGCCTCGCCCAGCGCCAACGTGCTGATCGAGGAGTCGATCTTCGGCTGGAAGGAGTTCGAACTCGAGCTGATGCGCGACGGCCACGACAACGTGGTGGTGGTGTGCTCGATCGAGAACTTCGACCCGATGGGCGTGCACACCGGCGACTCGGTCACCGTCGCCCCCGCGATGACGCTCACCGACCGCGAGTACCAGACCATGCGCGATCTGGGCATAGCGATCCTGCGCGAGGTCGGTGTCGACACCGGCGGCTGCAACATCCAGTTCGCCGTCGACCCGGCTGACGGCCGGCTGATCGTGATCGAGATGAACCCTCGGGTGTCGCGCTCGAGTGCGCTGGCGTCCAAGGCGACCGGGTTCCCGATCGCCAAGATCGCGGCCAAGCTGGCCATCGGCTACACCCTCGACGAGATCGTCAACGACATCACCAAGGAGACGCCCGCCTGTTTCGAGCCGACGCTCGACTACGTGGTCGTCAAGGCGCCGCGCTTCGCCTTTGAGAAGTTCCCGGGCGCCGACGGCACCCTGACCACGACGATGAAGTCGGTCGGTGAGGCGATGTCGTTGGGCCGCAACTTCATCGAATCGCTCGGCAAGGTGATGCGCTCGCTGGAGACCGGGCGTGCGGGCTTCTGGACCAAGCCCGACGACGACGTCACCGTCGACGAGTTGCTGCGCCGGCTCAGGACGCCGTCTGACGGGCGGCTCTACGACATCGAACTGGCGTTGCGCAAGGCCGCCTCCGTCGAGCAGGTCGCAGAGGCCTCCGGCGTCGACCCGTGGTTCGTCGAGCAGATCGCCCTGCTGGTCGCGCTGCGCGCCGAGATCGTCGACGCGCCAGTGCTGGACGACGACCTGCTGCGCCGCGCCAAGTACCACGGGCTGTCCGACCGCCAGATCGCCGCGCTGCGACCGGAATTGGCCGGTGAGGTCGGCGTGCGGGCGCTGCGCCAGCGTCTCGGCATCCATCCGGTGTACAAGACCGTCGACACCTGTGCCGCCGAATTCGAGGCCAAGACGCCGTACCACTACAGCAGCTACGAGCTCGACCCCGCCGCCGAGACCGAGGTGGCACCGCAGGCCGAGAGGCCCAAGGTGCTGATCCTCGGTTCGGGGCCCAACCGCATCGGCCAGGGTATCGAGTTCGACTACAGCTGTGTGCACGCCGCGACGACGTTGAGCGCCGCGGGTTTCGAGACCGTGATGGTCAACTGCAACCCGGAGACGGTTTCCACCGACTACGACACCGCCGACCGGCTGTACTTCGAACCGCTCACCTTCGAGGATGTCCTGGAGGTGTACTACGCCGAGCAGGAGTCCGGTCGGGGCGGGCCCGGCGTCGTCGGGGTGATCGTGCAGCTCGGCGGTCAGACGCCGCTCGGCCTGGCCGAACGGCTGGAGAAGGCGGGCGTGCCGATCGTGGGCACCAGCCCCAAGGCGATCGACCTCGCCGAGGACCGCGGCGCGTTCGGCGAGGTGCTGACCATCGCGGGCCTACCCGCGCCCCGCTTCGGCACCGCGACGAGTTTCGAGCAGGCCCGCCGGATCGCCGCCGAGATCGGTTACCCGGTGCTGGTACGGCCGTCGTACGTGCTGGGTGGGCGCGGCATGGAGATCGTCTACGACGAGGAGACGCTGCAGGGCTACATCACGCGGGCCACGGAGCTCTCGCCCGAGCATCCCGTGCTCGTCGACCGGTTCCTCGAGGACGCCATCGA
Source organism: Mycobacterium sp. B14F4 (assembly GCF_039871645.1). NCBI lineage: Bacteria > Bacillati > Actinomycetota > Actinomycetes > Mycobacteriales > Mycobacteriaceae > Mycobacterium > Mycobacterium sp. B14F4. The sequence goes on from NZ_JBDPMF010000007.1 coordinate 58,319, forward strand.
GATCGACGTCGACGCACTGTGCGACGGCACCGAGGTCTACATCGGCGGCGTCATGGAACACATCGAAGAGGCGGGCATCCACTCCGGCGACTCGGCGTGCGCACTGCCTCCGGTCACGTTGGGCCGCAGCGACATCGACGCGGTCCGGCGCGCCACCGAGGCGATCGCGCACGGGATCGGCGTCGTCGGCCTGCTCAACGTCCAGTACGCGCTCAAGGACGACGTGCTCTACGTGCTGGAGGCCAACCCGCGCGCCAGCCGCACCGTGCCGTTCGTGTCCAAAGCCACGGCAGTGCCACTGGCAAAGGCGTGCGCGCGGATCATGCTCGGCGCCACCATCGCCCAACTGCGCGACGAGGGCGTGCTGGCCCGCACCGGCGACGGCGCGACCACCGCGCGCAACGCGCCCGTCGCGGTCAAGGAGGCGGTGCTGCCGTTCCACCGGTTCCGCAAGGCCGACGGCTCGCAGATCGACTCGCTGCTCGGCCCCGAGATGAAGTCGACGGGCGAGGTGATGGGCATCGATCACGACTTCGGCACGGCATTCGCCAAGAGCCAGACCGCGGCCTACGGATCGCTGCCCGCCGAAGGCACGGTGTTCGTGTCGGTGGCCAACCGCGACAAGCGCTCGCTGGTGTTCCCGGTCAAGCGCCTCGCCGATCTGGGCTTCCGCGTGCTGGCCACCGAGGGAACCGCGGAGATGCTGCGCCGCAACGGCATTCCGTGCGACGAGGTGCGCAAACACTTCCAGCCGCCCGGCGAGGGCAGGCCGGCCTCCTCGGCCGTCGACCTGATCAAGGCCGGCGAGGTCGACATGGTCATCAACACGCCGTACGGCAATTCCGGCCCGCGCATCGACGGCTACGAGATCCGGTCGGTAGCCGTCGCGAACAACATCCCGTGTGTGACGACGGTGCAGGGTGCCTCGGCGGCCGTGCAGGGCATCGAGGCCGGCATCCGCGGTGACATCGGCGTGATGTCGCTGCAGGAACTGCACAGCGTGCTGGGGCCGTGAGAAGTTTCGGTCTGCGCCTGGCCGATGCGGTCGCACGACGTGGACCGCTCTGCTTGGGCATCGACCCGCATCCGGAACTGATGCGAGCGTGGGGCCTCGGCGCAGACGCCGACGGGTTGCGCCGGTTCTGCGACATCTGCGTGACGGGGTTCGCCGAATTCGCCGTCGTCAAGCCACAGGTGGCGTTCTTCGAGGCCTACGGCGCCGCGGGCTACTCGGTGCTCGAGCACGTCATCGTTGCCCTGCGGGACGCGGGCGTGTTGGTGCTGGCCGACGCCAAGCGCGGCGACATCGGCTCGACGATGGCCGCCTACGCGCACGCGTGGGCCGGCGACTCGCCGTTGGCGACCGACGCCGTGACCGCTTCGCCATTCCTCGGTTTCGGCTCGCTGCAGCCGCTGATCGACACCGCGCTCAGCCATGGCCGCGGGGTGTTCGTGCTTGCCGCCACGTCGAACCCGGAGGGTGCAGGCGTGCAGGGAGCCGACGCCGGCGGGCGCACGGTCGCGCAGTCGATCGTCGACGCCGCCGCGGAGACGAACCGCTCCGCACTGCCCGAGCCGGGTTCGGTCGGCGTCGTCGTCGGGGCCACGCTGTCGGACCCGCCCGATGTCAGCGCGCTCAACGGCGCGGTGCTGACCCCCGGTGTGGGGGCGCAGGGCGGGCGGCCGGACGCGCTTCGCGGATTCGGGGGAGCGGCGCCCGGCCGGGTGCTGCCCGCGGTGTCGCGCGAGGTCCTGCGCGCGGGCCCGGCTGTCGCGGCGCTGCGCGCCGCCGCGGAGAAGATGCGCGACGCGGTGGCCTACCTCGCGCCGTAGGCGTTGATTCTGCGCTCAGGGCGCGGATACCACCCGCAAGTGCGCCCTGAGCGCGGAATCAACTGGGCGCTGTGCATCACGGGGTGCGGCGGACGGCCACAATGGTCAGCGATACCAGCCCGAGTCCGACGAGCACTAGGAGGATCGCCCCGGTCATGTCACCCCGGTTGCGCGTCACGTCGATGACGCGCTGATACGCGGTGTCCTCGGGCGAGCGACCGAATTCGTAGTCGCCGCCGATGGATTGCGGCGTGCCGATGAAGTCACTCCAGCGGGTCAAGTACCCGCCCTTGGACAGGTACGGCTGCAGCGCAGGAGAATCGACCGGACCCGCGAACTCGAGCGTGGGCGCATGGCCCGCGACGGGCACCGCCGTCGAATCCATCCGATGATCGGCCAGGACATACAAGTCGACGGTCTGCGGCGTTCGGGCCGACCGCGACAGACGCATCGGATACACCGCGGTGTCCGAGGCGAACGACAACCGCAACGGCTGCAGATCACCGGTCAGCGTGCGCGCCGTATCACCGGGCACCAGCTTGATCGCGACGACCTCCCAGCGGTCCTCGACATAGTCGGCAAGGTTGTCCCCGAGCCCGTCGGAAGTGGGAAAGCCGTTCTGCGCCAACCAGTTTGCCAAGCCTGCCGCGTCATCGGCGGCGAGCCGCGTCACGTCGAAAGGACCGATGCGCTGCCTGCCCAGCACGTTCACGCCCGAGCCCGGCCGGGCGCCCGCGGTGTCGGCGTCCCCGCGCGAGGGCGCCAGCCAGTCGAAGGTGGGCCACCAGTTGTCGTGGTATTCCACCCGGGGTGCGGTGACGCGACCGAGTTCCTCGAACAGCGCCGGCTCGCCGAGCGATACCTGCGCCGACGACGGGACGGGCATGATCCACGCCGCCGTGTCCGACTCGCCGCTCACGTTGAACGACATCACGACGTCCTGGCTTACTCCGTCAAACGCGATGAGCGCGCGTTCGGTGGCGATCGACGCGCCCGGCCGGTCGGGAATGTATGCGCCGCACCCGCACGCCCGGGCCGGGGCGCCGAGGACGACGACGGCCATCGCGACTGCGACCGTCACCGCTGCACTGAGCCACCGCACGACGCTTTGCACCCGCCCACTCCTTTGCTGTGGCGGCCGCCCAACCGGTGGGCCACGTGGCGATCATGCCAACAGATCGGTCGCGGCACGCGCGGGCAACCAGAAATTCGACCACAGGGGTCTCAACTGTCACACCAGAAACGCAGGTCACAGCAGCCTCACATTGAGCGATTCCCGATGGGCGACCGCGGGCTTGCGACACGCCCAAACCGCATGACCAGCGAAAATTTTCTTTCGCCACCCGCGCGGCGTCGGCCCGGTGTGGTCCCGGTCACAGACCGAAGCGCCGGAAACGGCATTCTGGGCCGTGAAATGCCTTGAAATGCAGGCGGTTCCGCCGGTCCGCGGGCCGAATTCGTCGATCCGACGCCCGTCGCACAATCGTTGTCCGCGGCGCGCGACCGCCTAACACGCTGGGCTTTTATCGCTGAAAGCAGGGGGTGGGGTTCGCTTTCGTCAGGATGCGTGGGTACGGTCGTCGTCGCTGGCTGTTCTGGATTTTTCTATCAGCCGAGGCAGAAACAAAATGATGGTGAGAGACGGAGGAATCCCGTGGCCCTTCCCCAGTTGACCGACGAACAGCGCGCGGCAGCGTTGGAGAAGGCTGCTGCCGCACGTCGAGCACGTGCCGAACTCAAGGATCGGCTCAAGCGCGGCGGCACCAACCTCAAGCAGGTGCTCAAGGACGCCGAGACCGACGAGGTCTTGGGCAAGATGAAGGTGTCTGCGCTTCTGGAGGCGTTGCCCAAGGTCGGCAAGGTCAAGGCGCAGGAGATCATGACCGAACTCGAGATCGCTCCGACCCGCCGGCTGCGCGGCCTCGGCGATCGTCAGCGCAAGGCGCTGCTGGAAAAGTTCGACCAGTCCTAGGCGCAATACGTTGAGCGCCGGCCGAGGGGCCGGCCGGGTGGTTGTGCTGTCCGGCCCCTCAGCCGTCGGGAAGTCGACCGTTGTGCGCTGCCTGCGCGAGCGGATTCCCGACCTGTACTTCAGCGTGTCCGTCACCACCAGGGCGCCTCGTCCTGGCGAGGTCGACGGCATCGACTACTCCTTTGTCACAGCCGAGCGATTCCAGCAGTTGATCGATGGCGGAGCCCTGCTCGAGTGGGCCGACATCCACGGCGGCCTGCATCGCTCCGGCACCCCTTCGCAGCCCGTCCGGGACGCCGTCGCGGCCGGGCGTCCCGTCCTGATCGAGGTGGATCTCGCCGGCGCCCGGGCGGTCAAGGCGGCGATGCCCGAAGCGTTCACCGTCTTCCTGGCGCCGCCCAGCTGGGAGACGCTGGAGAGCCGGTTGACGGGGCGCGGCACCGAGACCGCCGAGGCGATGGCGCGCCGCCTGGCGACCGCGAGGGCCGAATTGGCCGCTCAGGACGACTTCGACTCGGTCGTGGTGAACCGCGATTTGGAGTCTGCCTGCGCCGAATTGGTATCCTTGCTGGTGGCCCACAGATAACCCCAGCACCGCACGGCTGCGGCCGGGCCCGCGAGGCCGAAGAATTTTCACTCAAACCGCCAGGAGACTTTTTACGTGAGCACCCCGCACGCCGATGCGCAGCTGGCCGCTGTGGACGACATCGACCCGTCCGCCGCCGGCGCCTACGACACGCCGCTGGGCATTACCAACCCGCCCATCGACGAGTTGCTGGACCGCGCGTCGAGCAAGTATGCGCTGGTGATCTACGCCGCCAAGCGCGCGCGGCAGATCAACGACTACTACAACCAGCTCGGTGACGGCATCCTCGAGTACGTCGGCCCGCTGGTCGAGCCCGGCCTGCAGGAGAAGCCGCTGTCGATCGCGCTGCGGGAGATCCACGGCGACCTGCTCGAGCACACCGAGGGCGAGTAGCAGCAGGGAGCGGCCGCCATGGAGCCCAAGCGGATCATCGTCGGCGTCGCCGGTGGCATCGCGGCTTACAAGGCGGCCACCGTGGTCAGACAGCTGACCGAGGCGGGCCATTCCGTCCGCGTCGTTCCCACCGAGTCGGCGCTGCGCTTCATCGGCGCCGCCACGTTCGAGGCCCTGTCCGGCAATCCGGTGCACACCGGCGTGTGGGATGACGTGCACGAGGTCCCACACGTGCGCATCGGCCAGGAGGCCGACCTGGTCGTCGTCGCGCCCGCCACCGCCGACCTGCTGGCCCGCGCCGTCGCCGGTCGCGCCGACGACCTGCTGACCGCCACCTTGCTGACCGCGCGCTGTCCCGTGCTGTTCGCCCCGGCCATGCACACCGAGATGTGGTTTCATCCGGCGACGGTCTCGAACGTCGCAACCCTGCGCCGCCGCGGCGCCATCGTCCTCGAACCTGCCTCGGGCCGGCTCACTGGCTCCGACAGCGGGTCCGGACGGCTGCCCGAGGCCGAGGAGATCACCGCGCTGGCCCAGCTCCTGCTGGCCCGCGCCGACGCGCTCCCGTATGACTTGGCCGGCGTCAAGGTGCTGGTGACCGCCGGCGGCACCCGCGAGCCGCTGGACCCGGTGCGGTTCATCGGCAACCGCAGCTCCGGCAAGCAGGGCTACGCGATGGCCAGGGTGATGGCCCAGCGCGGCGCCGAGGTCACGCTGATCGCGGGCAACACCGCGGGCCTGATCGACCCGGCCGGCGTGGAGGTGGTGCACATCGGGTCGGCCGCTCAGCTCAAGGACGCGGTGTCCAAACACGCGCCGGACGCCCACGTGCTCGTGATGGCCGCCGCCGTCGCCGACTTCCGGCCGACGAACGTGCAGACCAGCAAGATCAAGAAGTCCACCGACCCGAATGCCGCGGCACCCGTCATCGAGTTGACCCGCACCGACGACGTGCTGGCCGGCGCCGTGCGGGCCCGCAGCGACGGCCAGTTGCCAAACATGCGCGCCATCGTCGGCTTCGCTGCCGAAACCGGTGATGCGAACGGCGATGTGCTTCACCACGCTCGGGCGAAACTGCAGCGCAAGGGTTGTGATTTGCTCGTCGTCAACGCCGTGGGCGAGAATCGGGCGTTCGAAGTGGACAACAACGACGGCTGGCTGCTCGCGGCCGACGGCGCGGAGTCCGCACTGGAACACGGCTCGAAAACTCTGATGGCCAGCCGTATCGTGGACGCGATCGTGGCCTTCCTGCAGAGCGGCGGCGGGTAGCTCCAATCACGCATCTGACTGCGTGAAAAGCTTGCGCGCAACCGGCGCACCCGCATGGGTGCAACAGGCCACATACAATTTGATGGACTAACTATCTCAAGAGGACTTGAGCGGAAGGATCGCATCGTGAGCGAAGCTCGGCTGTTCACCAGTGAGTCGGTAACCGAGGGCCACCCCGACAAGATCTGTGACGCGATCAGCGACTCGGTGCTCGACGCGTTGCTCGCCGGCGATCCGAGGTCTCGCGTCGCAGTGGAGACGCTGGTGACCACCGGGCAGGTGCACGTCGTCGGCGAGGTGACCACCTCGGCGAAGGAGGCCTTCGCCGACATCACCAACACCGTCCGCGACCGCATCCTCGAGATCGGCTACGACTCCTCGGAGAAGGGCTTCGACGGCGAGACCTGCGGCGTCAACATCGGCATCGGCCGTCAGTCGCCCGACATCGCCCAGGGCGTCGACACCGCCCACGAGACCCGCGTCGAGGGCGCGGGCGATCCGCTGGACCTGCAGGGCGCCGGCGACCAGGGCCTGATGTTCGGCTACGCAATCAAGGACACCCCGGAGCTGATGCCGCTGCCGATCGCGCTGGCGCACCGGCTGTCGCGCCGGTTGACCGAGGTGCGCAAGAGCGGCGTGCTCGGCTATCTGCGCCCGGACGGCAAGACCCAGGTCACCGTGCAGTACGACGGCACCACGCCGGTGCGCCTCGACACGGTCGTGCTCTCCACGCAGCACGCTGCGGGCATCGATCTCGACGCCACCCTGACCCCCGACATCCGGGAGAAGGTCGTCAACACGGTGCTGGCCGACCTGAACCACGACACGATGGACATCTCCGACTTCCGGTTGCTGGTCAATCCGACCGGCAAGTTCGTGCTCGGTGGCCCTATGGGCGACGCGGGCCTGACCGGCCGCAAGATCATCGTCGACACCTACGGCGGGTGGGCGCGTCACGGCGGCGGCGCGTTCTCCGGCAAGGATCCGTCGAAGGTGGACCGTTCCGCGGCGTACGCGATGCGCTGGGTGGCCAAGAACGTCGTCGCCGCCGGCCTGGCCGAGCGGGTCGAGGTGCAGGTCGCCTACGCGATCGGCAAGGCGGCCCCGGTCGGCCTGTTCGTCGAGACGTTCGGCAGCGAGACCGTCGACCCGGCCCGCATCGAGAAGGCCATCACCTCGGTGTTCGATCTGCGTCCCGGCGCCATCGTCCGTGACCTGGACCTGCTGCGCCCGATCTACGCGCAGACCGCCGCGTACGGCCACTTCGGCCGCACCGATGTGGACCTGCCGTGGGAGCGGCTGAACAAGGTCGACGAGCTCAAGGCCGCCGTCTAGTTCTCGTGACGAGCAGACGTGAAACTGCCCGCTACGGCGGGAAAATGGGCAGTTTTGCGTCTGCCTCGAGCGGAAGGTGACCCGCTAACCGCCCGTGACATGCCGAAGGACCGTCCTGATCTCGTCGGTCGGCGAGAAGTCGATGTACTCGCAGTCGGTCACGGCCTCCGGCGCGTGCCCGGCGGCCCAGTAGAAGGCTTCGCCGGCGCCGTAGGTCTGGGAGCCGTTCGGGGTGTGCATCCGCAGCTGTCCGGCGAGCATGTATCCCCAGTGCGGGCACTGGCACATGTCGCCCGGCAGTCCCTTGAGTGCGGGGCGCAAATCGGCCCCGGCGTCGAGCTTACCCATGCGATCGACATGTCGCCGACTTCCTGGCTACGGAAATCCACCCCCTCGGCGGCGACGGCCACCGGGATGTCCGCGAACTTCATGCTCTGCATGCTGGCCCCTATTCGCTGGATCGAGTGGTGACCAGCCTAGGTTCGCCGAACGCGCCTCAGGCCGTGAATCGGTAATCCCGCAGCGGGAACCGGCGACTGCGCCACATCGCCTCCAGTGTGGTCGTCGGCCGCAGCGGCGCGTCGCCGTTCTTGTCGAAGTAGTAGCTGTTGGCCAGCCGGCAGCTGTCCTGCCAGAAGATCTGCCGGTGCCGCTTGCGCATCATCTCCGCGAAGTAGCGGTCGTTGGCCTCCTGCGTGACCTCGACGCGGCGCGCGCGTCTGCGCCGCGCGTGCTTCAAGCAGCGCACGATGTGGTGAGTCTGCGTTTCGATCAGCGCGAAATACGACGATCCGACGTAGCCGTAGGGGCCGAACACGGTGAAGAAGTTCGGGAAACCGGGCACGCTGACGCCTTCGTAGGCCTGCAGTCGGTGCAGGTCCCAGTGCTCACTCCACGACCGACCGCCGGACCCGGTGAGCGGATAGGTGGGCATGTCGTCGGGGTCCATCACCCGGAAGCCGGTCGCCAGGATCAGCACGTCGACGTCGCGCGTCCGGCCGTCGACCGTGGCCACGCCCGATCCGGTGATCTTGTCGATGGGGTCGGTCACCAACTCGACGTTGTCGCGGTTGTAGGTCGACAGGTAGGTGTTGTGGAAACCGGGCCGCTTGCAGCCGACGGCGTAGCGCGGGGTGAGCTTGTCACGCACCTCGGGATCGTGAACCTGCTTTCGCAGATACGACTCACCGACCTTCGACATCTTCTTCGCCATCGGGTTGACGGTGAAGTACTGCGCGGGCAGCGTGAACGTCAACTCGACGTAGGCCTGGCTGAGCACGCGCTGCAGTGTGTTGGCGCCGGGCAGCCGCATCATCCGTCGCGCCATCCGTGACAGAGGCACGTCGGGCTTGGGGAAACACCAGATCGGTGTGCGCTGAAACACCGTGAGCCGCTCCACGATCGGTGCGATCTCGGGGATGACCTGAACCGCCGACGCGCCCGTCCCGACGATCGCCACGCGCTTGCCGGTGAGGTCCTGGTCGTGGTCCCAGCGTGCGGTGTGCATCGTCACGCCACCGAAAGAGTCGACGCCGTCGATGTCCGGCAGGTTCGGCGTGATGAGCACACCGCAGGCGTTGACCAGGAATCTGGCCGTGACCGCTGCGCCGTCGTCGAGTTCGATGCGCCAGAGATCGTCGCCGTCGTCGAAGGCCGCGCCGAGCACCTTGGTGTTGAAGCGGATCTTCTGCCGGATCCGGTACTTGTCGACGCAGTGCTCGGCGTAGGCTCTCAGTTCCTCGCCCGGCGCGTAGGTGCGGGTCCAGTCGGGACTCTTCTCGAAGGAGAACTGGTAGGAGAACGACGGAATGTCAACGGCGATACCGGGGTACGTGTTCCAGTACCACGTGCCGCCCGGCCCGTCGCCCGCCTCGATCACGAGGTAGTCGCCCATCCCGGCCTGGTCGAGTTTGATCGCGGCACCGATACCGGAGAATCCGGCGCCCACGATGACGGTCTCCCTATCGGGCACTGTCATCGGGCCTCCTTTCGGTTACGGGTGCAGAGCGGCCTTGAGCGCGGCGAGTCCGCGGTTGGTCGCATCCGCCGCGGCGGGGACGACGAGGGCGAAGTTGACGAAGCCGTGCACCATCGTGGACGCGTTGTGAAGCTCCACGGGAACCCCCGCGGCCCGCAGCAGGTCGGCGTAGCGGGCACCGTCGTCGCGGATCGGGTCGTACTCCGCGGTGCCGATGTACGCCGGCGGCAGACCGGACAGGTCCGTGGTGTTCGCCGGCGCGAGTTCGGACGGCAGTTCCGCCGGTGAGCTCAGATCGAATTCGTGCGGCAGATACCACTTGAGGAACGCCGAGACGACGTCGCCATCGAGGACGGGCACGTCGGCGTTCTCGGACATCGACGGCAGCGCCATGTCACCGGTCGTCGAGGGATACCAGAGCAGTTGGAACACCAACGGCGGTCCGCCGTTGTCGCGGGCACGCTGCGTCATCACCGCCGAGATGTTGCCGCCGGCCGAGTCCCCGGCGACGGCGATGCGTGCGGGGTCGCCGCCCAGTTCGGCGGCGTGTTCGCCGACCCACCGCAGCGCCGCCCAGGAGTCCTCGATGCCCTGCGGGAAGGGGTGTTCGGGGGCGAGGCGGTAGTCCACCGACACCACGATCGCCTCCGCGCCGACCGCATGGTCCCGTGCCACGGGATCATGGGTGTCGAGATCGCCGATCGACCACCCGCCGCCGTGATAGAAGACCACCACGGGCAGGTCCACGTGCTGGTCGACCGGTGGCCAGTAGATGCGTACCGGGATGTCGCTGACATCGCCGTAGCCGACGGTGCGTTCTTCGATTCGCATGTCGGGTAACAATTCCGGGGGCGCCTTCAGCTGGCGCATCTTCTCCCGTGCCGCTTCGACACCATCCTCGGCGGTGAAGGTGAACGGGAACGCGTCGAGCAGCTCCTTCAGCGCCGGGTCGATGCCCGGCCGGGCCGTCGTGGGATCAGCCATGGCCCCACGTTAGCGCGGCGCCCGGCGGGCGTGAGCCGTCTGACGCAAATCTCCGGGACCTCACGCGGCGTGCAATGCGGTGTGGAGGGCCGTCAGACCCCGCTCCGCCGCTTCCGTCGCCGCGGGCACCACCCCCGCGTACCCGAGATAGCCGTGGATCAGCGTCTCGGCATTGTGGAGCTCAGCAGGAACGCCTGCGGCCGTTAGCAATTCGGCGTACCGGCGGCCGTCGTCGCGCAACGGGTCGTGGCCCGCGACGGCGATGTAGGCGGGCGGCAGTCCGGTCAAGTCCGTCGCCCGTGCCGGTGCGAGCGTCGGCGGCAGATCGGAGGTGTCGCGATCGCCGATGTACCAGCGGGAGAACCCCGCGATCGCACCGAGGTTGAGAACCGGCGCCTGCGCGTTCTCGGCGAACGACGGCAGCGAGGTGTCCCACGTCGTCGCGGGGTACCACAACAGCTGGAAGCGGATCGGCGGTCGGCCCGCGTCGCGCGCCAGCTGCGCCACCACCGCGGCCAGGTTACCGCCCGCCGAGTCGCCCGCGACGGCCAACCGGTCGGCGTCGACCTGCAATTCGTCGGCGTGCGCGGCGACCCACTGCGTCGCCGCCCAGACGTCGTCCACCGCGGCGGGATAGGGATGCTCGGGTGCCAGTCGGTAGTCCACGGACACCACCACCGCATCGGCGCCGACCGCGTGGTTGCGGGCCTCGCCGTCGTAGGTGTCGAGGTCGCCGACGGACCATCCGCCGCCGTGGATGAACACCACCACCGGTAGGCGCCCCTCATGCCGGCTCGGCGGCCGGTACACCCGAACCGGGATCGGACCGTCCGGGCCGTCGATCGTGCGATCGTCGGCCACGACCTCCGGATGCACCGGTTTGCGGGGCAATTCGCGGAACCGCTGCCGCGAGGCCTCTACACCTCCGTCGGTTGTCAACTCGAACGGCACGACCTCCAGTACCTTCTGCAGAATGGCGTCTATGGGTTCCGGGCTGGCCGGCTTCTCCACGGACATGAGGACACCGTACGTTCACCCGCGAACCAGGCTTCTGTGGGTGGCGGCCGCGGCCGTCGGCGCCTGCTACGGCGTCTTTCTCCTCGTCACGGCGCTGCGGCTGCCCGCGGGCGCCGACCTGACCGGCCAGTTCACCCTCCAACCCGCGGCCAAGGCCGCCGCGGCGGTGCTGCTCGCGCTTGCCGCGTTGACGCACCCCTTCGCTCGGGAGCGCCGCTGGCTGGTCGGCGCGCTGGTGTTCTCGGCGGCGGGGGATTTCCTGCTGGCGATGCCGTGGTGGAAGCCGTCGTTCGTGCTCGGCCTGGCGGCGTTCCTCGTCGCGCATCTGTGTTTTCTGGCCGCGCTGCTGCCGCTGGCCGCCCGGTCGGCGCCCCGGCTGGTGGCCTGCGCGGTCACCGTGCTGGCCTGCCTCGCGCTGCTGGTCTGGTTCTGGCCGCGGCTGCTGGCCGAGGGCATGGCGGTGCCCGTCACGCTGTACATCGCGGTGCTCGGCGCGATGGTCTGCACCGCGCTGCTGGCGCGGCTGCCGACCCCGTGGACCGCGGTGGGCGCGGTGTGTTTCGCGGTGTCGGATGCGATGATCGGCATCGGCAAATTCGTCCTGGCGCCAACGAACGCAGAGGCGCTGGCCGTGCCGATCTGGTGGGCGTACGCGACGTCGCTGCTGGCCATCACCGCGGGAATCTTCTTCGGCCGGACCGCAGTGCCGTCCCCGCTGTCCACGCGGTCTGCTACCACTTCGTAGGTGAAGACCGCCCAGCTTCCGGCCGAGCACGAGCCCATCGCGCGCGTCCTGCCGATGCTGACGGTGCCGCACCTCGACCGTGAATTCGACTACCTGGTGTCGGCCGAGCAGTCCGACGACGCGCAGCCCGGCGTGCGGGTGCGGGTGCGCTTCCACGGCCGGCTGGTCGATGCGTTTGTCCTTGAAAGACGTTCGGACACAGACCATGTCGGCAAGCTCGGCTGGCTCGACCGGGTGGTGTCCGCCGAGCCGGTGCTCACACCGGAGATCCGCAGGCTGACCGACGCGGTGGCGGCACGGTACGCGGGCACCCGCGCCGACGTGCTTCGCCTGGCCATCCCGCCGCGGCATGCGAACGTCGAGAAGCAGCAGCCGCCCGAGGCCGCGCCGCTGGAGCCCGCGCCGGTGGACACGGCGGCGTGGACGGTCTACGGCCGCGGCGAGCAGTTCGTGTCGGCGCTAGTCGACGGTCGTGCCGCCCGCGCGGTGTGGCAGGCGCTGCCCGGTGAGCGCTGGGCCGACCGGCTGGCCGAGGCCGCCGCCGTCACCGTCGGCTCCGGTCGCGGCGCGCTGGTCATCGTGCCGGATCAGCGCGACATCGACGCCGTGCATGCGGCGGCCGTCCGGCTCACCGACGAGTCACGGGTGGTGGCGCTGTCGGCGGGGCTGGGACCGGCGCAGCGTTACCGGCGTTGGCTGTCGGCGCTGCGCGGTACCGCGCGTCTGGTGATCGGCACGCGCAGCGCGGTGTTCGCACCGGTGGCCGACCTCGGCTTGGTGATGGTGTGGGACGACGGCGACGACACGCTCGCCGAGCCCCGCGCGCCGTATCCGCACGCGCGCGAGGTCGCGATGCTGCGCGCCCACCAACTGCGCTGTGCGGCGCTCATCGGGGGTTTCGCCCGCACCGCCGAAGCGCAGGCACTGGTGCGCAGCCGGTGGGCGCACGACCTGGTGGCGCCGCGCCAGGCGGTGCGCGCCGCCTCGCCGCGCGTCATCGCCGTCGATGACAGCGGCTACACCCAGGAACGCGACCCCGCCGCGCACACCGCACGGCTGCCGTCGATGGCCCTGCAGGCCGCGCGCAAGGCGTTGGAGGCCGGCTCACCGGTGCTCGTCCAGGTACCCCGGCGCGGGTATGTCCCCGCGCTGGCCTGCGGGCGGTGCCGGACAATCGCCCGCTGCCGGCACTGCACCGGTCCGTTGTCGCTGCCCGACCGCGACGCCGTGGGAGCGGCGTGCCGGTGGTGTGGCCGCGCCGATACCGCGCTGCGCTGCGTCCGGTGCGGGTCGGACGCGGTGCGCGCGGTGGTCGTCGGCGCCCGCCGCACCGCCGAGGAACTCGGCCGCGCGTTTGCCGGCACGACGGTCATCACCTCCGGCGGCGACGCGGTGGTGAGCGACGTGGTCGCCCACCCGGCGCTGGTCGTCGCGACGCCGGGTGCCGAACCCGTCGCCGCCGGCGGCTACGGCGCGGCGCTGCTGCTGGACGGCTGGGCGCTGCTGGGGCGCCAGGACCTGCGCGCCGCCGAGGACACGCTGCGCCGGTGGATGGCCGCCGCTGCGCGGGTGCGCAGCCGGTCCGACGGCGGGGTCGTCGCCGTCGTCGCCGAGTCGGCGATCCCCACCGTGCAGGCACTGATCCGCTGGGACCCCGTCGGCCACGCCGACGCCGAACTCAACGCCCGTGGCGAGGTCGGCTTGCCGCCGACCACTCACATGGCCGCCGTGGACGGCGCATCGGAGGCGGTGCACGCTCTGCTGGACCACGCCGAACTGCCGGACAACGCGGAGCGGCTCGGGCCGGTGGACCTGCCGGTCGGGGTGCGCCGCCCGCCAGGCGTCGCGGCTGACAGCGCGGTGATCCGCATGCTGGTGCGGGTACCGCGCGACACCGGGCTGGCACTGGCCGCGGCGCTGCGTCGGGCCACCGCGGTGCACAGCGCGCGCCACGATCAGCAGCCGGTTCGCGTCCAAATCGACCCGTTGCACATAGGGTGATGCCGATACCTGGCGTCAAGCCGGAGGTGGAGGTGTAATGCGTCGGCTGATCCTGTGGCTGATCACCCTGGGGTTCTTGGCTTTTGGTGTGCTGTGGCCGCTGGTCTTCACCGGCGGCGGATCGCAGTCCGCCGCGGCCGACGATCCGGTCGTCATCACCAACTACAAGGCGGACTTCGTCGTCGACGACGACGGCAGGCTCCAAGCGTTGGAGACCATCACGGCGGACTTCCCGGGTGGCAGGCACGGCCTCTTCCGCTACTGGGACGTGGCCAACCCGAACAGCCCACACGTCCGGCAGAAGCCGCAGATCGACTCGATCACCCTCGACGACGGTTCGGTGCCTTACCAGATGCTGTGGGAGAACGGTGAACGCTTCCGGGTCGCCAAGATCGGCGACCCCGACGAGTACCTGAGCCCGGGCAGTCACGTCTTCGAGATCCGCTACACCATCGACGGTGTCCTCGACCCCGGGACCACCGGCGCCGACCGCCGATTCGCCGCGTCGACCGGCGAGCCCGCCGCCGCCGGATCGGTCTTCTTCTGGAACGTCATCGCACCGGCGTGGAACAACCGGATCCAGCGTGCCGACATCTCGGTGACCCTGCCGGGCGCGGTGCCGCGGGCGCAGTGTTCGGTCGGCTACGGCGTCGGCGCACCGTGCCGGGACCTGACGATCTCGGGTGACACCGTGCGGTTCTCGGCCCAGTACCTCGCGCCCCGCACGCCGGTGACGGTGCGCGCCGACGTCGACGTGCCGACACCGCCGCGCACCGAGTTGCCGTGGACGTACAAGTGGGACCGCGTCCTCGGCCAGTCGGTGACCGGTGTGCTGTGGGTGGTGGCGTTGACCGTCGCGTCCGGCGTGGGTGCCCTGCTGTGGTACCGCACCACGGTCGAACCCTCGCCCGGCTTCCCGCTGCAGTATGCGCCGCCGCCAGGACTCGGACCGGTGCAGACCGAATACATCCGCACCGAGGCGGTTCCCAAGAACGGCCTGACCGCGACCCTGTTCTATCTCGCCGAGCGCGGCCTCGTCGAATTGCGCCAGATGTCCGACGAGCACTGGCGGGTGCGCGGCGTCGCGGAGAAGAGCGCGTGGGCCGACGTCGATCCGGTCAGCGTGGCGGTCGGGTCGGCGTTGAAGGTTATGGGACGCGGCACGGAGTTCGAGGCCAAGAAGACGGTCAAGTCGGGGCAGAAGCTCGACAAAGCCAAGACCGACATGACCAAGGCCGTCCAGAAATGGGCATTCGACAACAAGCTTCTGGTCAAGCGCCGCAGCGAGTTGTGGGTCCGCACCGCCAACGCGGTCGCGTTCCTGATCCTTCTGGTCGCGGTGTTCGGCTGGCTGTTCCCGATGACGCTGTGGGCGCTGCCTTTTGCGGCGTTCTTCCTGATGTCGATCGGGTCGTGGACCGCCGGCGTGGGCAGCAGGCGCACAGAGGCGGGCCGCGAGCTGTGGTCGCGGGCCGGCGGTTTCCACCGCATGCTGACCACCGACTCGGCCGAGGCGCGGTTCGACTTCGGCGCCCGCAAGGACCTCTACTCGGCCTACGTGCCGTTCGCGGTCGCGGCCGGCGCGGCGGCGCTGTGGGCCAAGAAGTACGAGACAGCGACGGGATCTGTTGCTCCGCAACCTGACTGGTACCATTCGTCGTCTACCAGCCCCGGGTTCATCGGGAGCTCCGGCGGTGCGAGTTTTGATTCCTTCGAGTCGGCGTTGTCGTCGTCGATCGGCGCCTACACCGCGTCGCAGTCGTCGTCCAGCGGCGGCAGCAGCTCCGGCGGTGGCGGCGGCGGCGGTGGTGGGGGCGGCGGCGGCGGGGGAGGAGGCGGTTCATGGTGAGGGCATTGCTGATCATCGCACTGATGCTGGCGGTGCTGGCACTCGTCCTCTTCGTGTTGGGCTACAACAAGCTTCGCGCCGCCGACGTGCGGGTGGCCGAGGCGCTGTCCGGCATCGACGTCGAGCTCACCCGTCGGGCCTCGCTGATCCCGAGCTTGGTGCACACGGTGCAGACCTTCGCCGCCCATGAGAAGGGCATCCTCGATCACGTCACCAATGCGCGGGCCGCGCTGACGTCGGCCACTGCCGGTAAGTCGGTGGCGCAGCGCAGCGCCGCCGAGAAGGATCTCGACAGCGCGTTGGTTCCGCTGCTCGCGCTCGGCCAGAACTACCCGCAACTGAACTCGTCGAACAACTTCCTCAACCTGCAGGACAACCTCGCCGACACCGAGAACAAGCTGGCGTTCGCCCGGCAGTACTACAACGACGCCGCGGCCACCCTGAACCGGTTGATCACCACGATCCCGTGGATGTTCGTCGCGCCGCTGACCGGAGTGTCGGAGCGCGAGTACTACCAGACACCGCGCTGAGCGCGGCTGCGGGAAGTGCCGCGGGCCGTCTCTACACTGGCGCGGTGCGCATCGTCTTCGCCGGGACACCCGAGCCCGCCCTGCCGTCGCTGCGCCGGTTCATCGAATCGCCGCGCCACGACGTGATCGCCGTGCTCACCCGTCCGGACGCGGCCTCGGGCCGGCGCGGCAAGCCCGCGCCGTCACCGGTCGCCCGGCTGGCGCTCGAGCACGACATCCCGGTGCTGCGCCCACACCGGCCCAACTCCGACGAGTTCGTCGCCGAGCTGACCGGGTTGGCCCCGGAGTGCTGCGCGGTCGTCGCCTACGGCGCCCTGCTCCGCGAGCCCCTGCTGGCGGTGCCAGAACACGGCTGGGTGAACCTGCACTTCTCGCTCCTGCCCGCATGGCGGGGCGCCGCGCCGGTGCAGGCCGCGGTCGCCGCCGGCGACACCGTCACCGGGGCGACCACCTTCTTGATCGAGCCTGCGCTCGACTCCGGTCCGGTCTACGGCGTGGTCACCGAGACCGTCCGGCCCACCGACACGGCCGGAGATCTGCTGGAGCGACTCTCGATTTCGGGTGCGGCGCTGCTGGAAACGACGCTTGACGGCATTGCCGACGGTACCCTCACCCCGGTCCCGCAGGCGCCCGACGGCGTGACGATCGCGCCGAAGATCACCGTCGAGGAAGCCCGGGTGCGATGGGACCTGCCCGCCCTCGTGGTCGAGCGGCGGATCCGCGCCGTCACGCCGAACCCCGGCGCGTGGACGATGATCGGCGACCTGCGCCTCAAACTGGGGCCCGTGACCATCGACGACGACGCAGAAACCCTTGCGCCCGGCGTGATCTGGGCCGGCCGCGACGGCGTACGCGTCGGCACCGCGTCCGCTCCGGTGCTCCTGGGCACCATCCAGCCACCCGGGAAGAAGGCGATGAACGCGGCCGACTGGGCCCGCGGCGCGCGCCTCGACGAGTCGGTGCGAGCCGAATGACGAAGCCGCACAAGAAACGTCCGCAGCGCCGCAAGCCCCTCGACCCGGCGCGGCGCGCGGCGTTCGACGTGCTGCGGGCCGTCTCGGAGAAGGATGCCTACGCCAACCTGGCGCTGCCCGCGATCCTGCGTGACCGCGACGTCACCGGCCGCGACGCCGCCTTCGCCACCGAACTGACCTACGGCACCTGCCGCACCCGGGGACTCCTCGACGCCGTCATCGGTCGCGCCGCCGACCGTCCGCCCGAGAACATCAACCCGGTCCTGCTGGACCTGCTGCGACTCGGCACTTACCAACTGCTGCGTACCC
This sequence comes from Mycobacterium sp. B14F4, assembly GCF_039871645.1. NCBI lineage: Bacteria > Bacillati > Actinomycetota > Actinomycetes > Mycobacteriales > Mycobacteriaceae > Mycobacterium > Mycobacterium sp. B14F4. The sequence continues at coordinate 76,094 of NZ_JBDPMF010000007.1, forward strand.
GGGTTGAACAACACGCCGCCGTGTCCACCACGGTCGAGCAGGCGGGCATCGAATTCGATTCCGCCCGAGCAGGATTCGTCAACGGGGTGCTGCGCACCATCGCCGGGCGAGACGAGCAGGCCTGGATTCACGAGCTGGCGCCCGACGCCGCCACCGATCCCGTGGGTCACACGGCCTTCGTACACGCCCACCCCCGGTGGATCGCGCAGGCGTTCACCGATGCGCTCGGCGCCGACGCCGGTGAACTGGATGCGCTGCTGGCCAGCGACGACGAGCGTCCCGTCGTGCACCTCGCGGCCCGTCCCGGTGTGCTCACCGCCGCGGACCTCGCAGCGCAGGCCGACGGCGCCGTCGGGCGGTATTCGCCGTACGCGGTCTACCTCTCCGGCGGCGACCCCGGCCGGCTCGCGGCGGTGCGCGACGGTGCGGCCCTGGTGCAGGACGAGGGCAGCCAGCTGGTCGCGCGGGCGCTCACCCTCGCCGACGTCGACGGGACCGACACCGGCCGGTGGCTGGACCTGTGTTCGGGTCCCGGCGGCAAGACCGCCCTGCTGGCCGCGCTCGCGAACGACGGGGCCCGGGTCACCGCGATCGAACCCGCACCGGCGCGCGCCGACCTCGTCGAGCAGAACACCCGCGGCCTGCCCGTCGACGTGCTGCGGGTGGACGGCCGCGATCCGGGCGTAGCTCCCGGGTTCGACCGGGTGCTGGTGGACGCCCCCTGTACCGGGCTGGGCGCGCTGCGCCGCCGACCCGAGGCCCGCTGGCGGCGCCGGCCTGCCGACGTGCCGCCACTGGCCAAACTGCAGCGTGAACTGCTCGCCTCCGCCATCCGGCTCACCCGCCCCGGCGGGGTCGCGCTGTATGCCACCTGCTCGCCTCACCTCGCCGAGACCGTCGGCGTCGTCGCCGACGCGCTGCGCCGTCACCCGGTGACCGCGCTGGACACCCGGCCGCTGTTCGCCCCCGTCGGGCACCTCGGCGATGGGCCGTACGTGCAGTTGTGGCCGCACCGCCACGGCACCGATGCGATGTTCGCGGCCGCCCTCAAAGTAGGGTGATCGCCATGGCTGGACCCCTCATCGCGCCGTCGATCCTGGCCGCCGACTTCTCCCGGCTCGCGGACGAAGTCCAGGCCGTGCAGGGTGCGGACTGGCTGCATGTGGACGTGATGGACAACCACTTCGTGCCGAACCTGACCATCGGTCAACCCGTCGTCGAGTCGCTGCTCGAGGTGTCCGACATCCCGATGGACTGCCATCTGATGATCGACAACCCGGGGCGCTGGGCGCCGCCCTACGCCGAAGCAGGCGCCTACAACGTCACCTTCCACGCCGAGGCCACCGACAACCCCGTCGCGGTCGCCCGCGACATCCGCGCCGCCGGCGCGAAGGCGGGGCTGTCCGTCAAGCCCGGCACCCCGCTGGAGCCGTACCTGGAGATCCTGCGCGAGTTCGACACGCTGCTGATCATGTCGGTGGAACCCGGTTTCGGCGGCCAGAAGTTCATCCCCGAGGTGCTGCCGAAGGTCGGTACGGCCCGCCGCCTGGTCGACGCCGGCGAATTGACGATCGTGATCGAGATCGACGGCGGCATCAACGAAGACACCATCGCCCAGGCGGCGGAGGCGGGCGTGGACTGCTTCGTCGCGGGATCGGCCGTCTACAGCGCGGAGGATCCGGCCGCCGCGGTGCAGTCGCTGCGCCGCCAGGCTGCGACTGCGTCCAAACATCTGCGGTTATGACGATCGAAGCCGCGATGCGGCTGGCGATCCAACAGTCCGAAGGCGTCAAGGGCACCACGTATCCCAATCCGCCTGTCGGCGCGGTCATTCTGGACAGCGACAACAATGTCGCCGGCGTCGGCGCCACTGCGCCGCCGGGCGGACCGCACGCCGAGGTGCTCGCCTTACGCAGGGCGGGGGAGCGCGCCGTGGGCGGAACGGCCGTCGTCACGTTGGAGCCGTGCAACCATCACGGCCGGACACCGCCGTGCGTCGACGCACTTGTCGCGGCGGGGCTGTCAGCAGTGGTCTACGCGGTCGCCGACCCGAACCCGGTCGCGGCGGGCGGGGCGGCGCGGCTGGCCGACGAGGGGCTGGGGGTCACCGCCGGCGTGCTCGCCGACGCCGTGGCGGGTGGGCCGCTGCGGGAGTGGCTGCACAAGCAGCGCACCGGGATGCCGCACGTGACATGGAAATTCGCGACAAGCGTGGACGGCCGAAGCGCCGCCGCGGACGGCACCAGCCAGTGGATCACCAGTGAGTCCGCGCGCGCCGACGTCCATCGCAGGCGCGGCGTCGCCGACGCCATCGTGGTCGGCACGGGCACGGTGTTCGTCGATGACCCGGTGCTGACCGCGCGCCTGCCCGACGGGTCGCTGGCCGACCGCCAGCCGCTGCGAGTCGTCGTCGGTGAACGCGAAATCCCGCAGGAGGCAAGGGTTCTCAACGACGACTCGCGCACCATGGTGATCCGCACCCACGATCCGCACGAAGTGACCAAGGCGCTGTCGGACCGCACCGATGTGCTGCTCGAAGGTGGGCCCACGCTGGCAGGCGCGTTCCTGCGCGCCGGGGTGATCGACCGCATCCTGGCCTACGTCGCTCCGATCCTGCTGGGCGGTCCGGTCACCGCCGTGGACGACGTCGGTGTGCTCAGCATCGCGCACGCGCAGCGCTGGCGGTTCGACGGCATCGAACCGATCGGGCCCGACGTGCTGTTGAGCCTCGTCCCCAACTAGTCGTCGTCGGACAGCGGTCGGTGTTCGATGAGGTCGCGCGATCCGCTCACGCCGAGCAGTTCGCGGAACGCCTGCACGGTGTATCCGACGACCGTGGTGTCCGTGCGGGCCCGCGCCGTGGCCGAGCGGGGCAGGTGGAACAGCGGGCCGATCTCACCGAAGTAGTCGCCGTCGCCGACGAACTTGAGCGTCTCCTCTTCTCCGCCGGGCAGTTCGCGCAGGATCTCGACCTCGCCTGCGGACACGATGTAGATCAGGTCGCCCATCGTGCCCTGTTCGAACAGTACTTCGCCCGCGGCCAGTTCCACCGTCTCGGCCGGCCGGTCGGCAGAGGCCAATTCCGGCACCATTTCGACGACGCGATCGGCCAGCGGGAGGATCCGGCTGTCATGGGTCGCCACGATGACAACCCGGTCACCGGAGGCGAGTTCCCGGATCAACTTGAGGACCTCCTCGACCTGGATGAAGTCGAGGTGCGCGGTGGGCTCGTCGGCGAGGATCAGCGGTGGGTCGAGCGCGATCGCGCGGGCGACCGCGACGCGCTGCTGCTGCCCGCCGCTGAGATCACCGGGCCGGTGGTGCAGGCGGTCCTCCAACCCGACGCGGGCCAGCAGCTGCTCGGCCCGCTTGCGCGACGCGCGCCGCGACAACCCGGAGGCGCGCAGCGGGACGACCACGTTCTCCACCGCGGTCAGGCTGGGGACGAGATTGAACGCCTGGAACACGATGCCCACGGAGTTCCTACGATATGCCGCAAGCTCTTTGGCGTTCAACGACGTCACGTCGACGTCGCCGTACCTGATCGTCCCGTCGGAGGGCCGCAGGATTCCGCCGAGGCACGACAACAGCGTCGTCTTACCGCACCCGCTCGGGCCCATCAGGATCACCAGCGACCCGGCGGCCACATCGAGGCTCAGGCCGTCGATCGGTCGCACCGCATGGCCGCCGCCGGAGTATTCGACCACCAGGTCCTTGATCGACAGATCACCCACGGCTCACGGGCCTCCGAACGCCAGCGCCGGGTCGACGGCCACCGCGCGGCGCAGGCCGGCGGCACTGGCGATCAAGCCGATCACCACGGCGATCACCGGCAAGGCGACGAAGGCCTGCGTCGGCACGATCACCTGCATCGGGAACATCGGGCCGAGCACGGTCGACAGGCCCGCGCCCACCAGGGCCGCGGACAGCGCGACGATGATCGCCTGCAACGCGAGCCCGGCCATCACCGACCGCGTCGGCACGCCAATCGCCTTGAACACCGCGAAGTCTCGCAACCGGTCGAGCGCCGACAAGTAGATCACCGACCCGACGATCAGCACCGCCACGATCCACAACAGGATCGCGACGATGGTGATCGAGTTCACCGCCACCTTCAGCGGCCGCAGCAGGTCCTCCACCGCACCCGCCCGGTCGACCGCACGGTACCCGGGCGGCGGTTGCGCGAGCGCGCCCCGGACCCCGATCGACGCGACCAGCGGTTCGCCGCCGTACACCAACTGCTGCGCACCCTGGGTGGTCAGGAAGACGTTGGGCAGGTTGGCCAGCGCGGTGGAATTCTCGACGATGCCGACGATCTTCAGGGTGCGCGACGCGATTTCGACGTCGTCGCCGAGGTTGCGGCCCAGGGTGCTGGACACCGCGACCTCGTCGAGCGCGGCCGGTGCGCGGCCGGCGGAGACCGCGGGCATCCCGGGCCCGCGCTCGGGTGCCCCGAAGATGTCGACGTTGCGCGTCGCGTCGCCGAGTGTCGCGGTGCCGCCGGCATAGGCCAGCGGTGCGGCCGCCTGCACCCCCGGCGAGGTGGCCACCCTGCGCAGTTCCACCGGCGCGAACGGTGTCGCACCGACGAACGGACCGGACGCGCCCGCCTTGACGAGGAACTGGTCCACGCCGAGCGCATCGACGGTGCGCACGGCTTCGGCCCGAAAACCGTTGGCAAGACCGGTGAGCACCAGCGTCATCGCGAAGATGATCGCCGTCGAGAGCACCGCGATGGCGAAACGCCGCCGTCTCCACTGCATGTCGCGCAGCGCGGCGATGAGCATGCCTGCGACGTTACCGAGCCGGGATCGTTCGCGCGCCGGGTTTCGGCTACTTGGCGAAGGCACTCACCAGTGTGTTGCAGAAGGCAGGTAGGTCGTCGGGCTTGCGGCTGGACACCAAAGTGTTTGTCCCGCGGGAGCATTCGACGACCTCGTCATCGACCCAATTCGCGCCCGCGTTGACCAGGTCGGTCTTGACGCTCGGCCACGACGTCATGGTGCGGCCGCGCACCACGTCGGCTTCGATCAATGTCCACGGCGCGTGGCAGATGACGGCGACCGGCTTGCCCTCATCGAAGAAGGACTTGACGAACGCGACCGCCGAGGAACTGGTGCGCAGGAAGTCGGGGTTGGCGACGCCGCCCGGCAGGACGAGCCCGGCGTAGTCCGATGCCGACACCGAGTCCGCGGCTTGTTCGGCCTCGAAGGTGTCGGCCGGTTTCAGATGGTTGAACGCCTGGATCTTGCCCACCTCCGTGGACACGAGTTCGGGCGTGCCGCCGGCCTGCTCCACCGCCTTCCACGGTTCGGTGAGCTCGACCTGTTCGACGCCCTCGGGAGCAACCAGAAACGCAATCTTCTTGCCATCCAGTGAACTTGACATGAATTCTCTCCGTTGAAGTTGTCGTCAACGCCACGAATACCCGGCGCGGCGAGCAGCCAATCAGCAGGCTGACGCCGGTAAGCTCGATTGAGCACGGGCCGTTGCGGCCCCGAGGCAATTCGCGCTTTCACCGACGATTCGCGCGCTGAGAGCACGACCGAAGGACGTTTTATGACTGCTGTCCAGGACTGGCTCAGCAATCGGCCGATCGACCCCCGCACGCTCAAGACGCTGATCTGCGAGGTGATCAGGCGGCCGGCTGCCGAGGAGTCGGCGCCGCCCGCGCGGCCGACGGTGCTGCGCCGCGGCGTCGAGCGCTGCTGAGGACCCGCTAGCTGCGGTGGTGGCGGCCCGAGGGCTGCTGCTCGAGCACCGCCGACGCCGGGGACGCGTCGCCCTCGGTCACGGCCGCGGGTTCGTCGGCGTGCTCGTCGCGTCCGCTGATCAGCAGGCCCAGCAGCGCGCCGACGACGCACACGACGACCGTGACCAGGAAGATGTCGCCGTACTGCAGGACGTAGGCGGCGCGGTACCGGTCAGCCTCGGCGGCCAGCCGCTCGGCCAGAGTGTCGGCGCCGGGAGGGAACGGCAGGGTCTGCAGGTGCTGGTTGAGCCGGTACAGCCCCCAAGCGGTGAGCGCCGCCAGGCCGATCAACATGCCGATCATGCGCGCGACCACCACCGCGGCGGACGCGATGCCGTGCTGGGCGGCGGGCACCACGCGCAGCGTTGCCGACGTCAGCGGCCCGATGACCAGCCCGAGGCCGATACCGGCGATCGCCAGGTCGGTGTCGAGCATCGGCAAGGTGACGAACCCGAGGTCATGGTGCGCCGAGAGCAGGTCGACCGGCCACTTGGAGATCAGCCAGTACCCGCCCGCGGCGATCATCAGGCCGGCGAACGCCACGATGCGGTCGCCGATGCGGCTGGCGAGCCAGCCGCCAATCACCGCGCCGATCGGCAGTGCGATCAGGAAGCGCAGCAGCAGGAGCACCGCTTCGGTCTGGCCCTTGCCGAGCACCCCCTGGCCGAAGAGTTCGACGTTGACGAGCGTCACCATGAGCGCAGCGCCGGCGCACAGAGATGCGCCCAGGGCGGCCAGGAACGGCCGGAAGTGCACTCCGGCCGGTTCGATGAGCCGCGTTTTCGCGAAGCGTTCCCAGACGAAGAACGCCACCAGGGCGACCGCTGCGCCGATGAGCATCGGCAGCCCGTAGCTCGGCAGGATCGTTTTTCCGTCGGGGGCGGGGTTGTACAGACCGATGACCGCGAGGCCGAGCGCGATGGCCAGCAGCACGCCGCCCACCACGTCGACCTTTTCCGGCTGATCCGGCTTGAGCCGCGACGGCAGGCTGAAGTGGATCAGCACCATCGCGACTGCCGCCAGCGGCACGTTGATCCAGAACACGTCGCGCCAGGTGTTCAGCGCCGCGACCACGGCGATGCCGTACAGCGGGCCCAGCACGCTGCCGAGTTCCTGCGCGGCACCGATGCCGCCGAGGACGGAGGCGCGGTTGCGACTTGCCCACAGGTCGGCGGCAAGCGCCAGCGTGACCGGCAGCAGGGCGCCGCTGGCCACGCCCTGAATCGTGCGGCCGACGACCATGGGGATCAGGTCGTTGGACAGCGCGGTGACGACCGAGCCCGCCGCGAACCCGGCCAGGCTCAGCTGCAGGATGAACTTGCGGCCGAACCGGTCGGAGGCGCGGCCGAGCAGCGGCATCGCGGCGATGTAGCCGAGGAGGTACCAGGTGATGATCGGCGTGACCCGCTGGAGCTGGTTTATGGCAATCCCGATGTCGAGGATGATGTCGCGGATGATCGCGACCACGACATAGGTGTCCAGCGCGCCGAGCAGCACCGCGAGGCTGCCCGCGCTGATCGCGATCCGGCGGTTCGATGTCGCCGCCTGCGCGGCTGCCGGGTGGGTCGCTCGCTGCGCCTCCGTCATCAGACGGCGGGCTTGGTGACCGACACCGGCTTACCCCAGTCCGACATCGTCATTGTCACGCTGGTGTTTTCGGAGGGCTGCAGCTTGGCCTGCATCAGCTCGTGATTGCCGTTCTCGGCGACCCAGGCGGTACCGGGTACCGGGCCGGTGGCACCAATCTGCGGAGCGATCTTGTTCACCGCATCGGCGCTGACATTGCCTGTTACCCGGACTGTGTCAACCCCGTTGATGGTTTCCCGGCCATCGGCCCTGGGGTCGGTGAAATTGGCCAGCAAATTTGCCAATCCGGTGTTGGGGTTGAGGATCGCCGACGCGTCATAGATGTCAGCGGCCGGGCCGAAATCTTGAAAACTGCCCGCACTGATCGCGCCGTACAATATGCCGTCGATAACGACGAAATTCACCGCCTCGAGCCGCTGGCCGAGAAACACGATGTTGGCCTTCCCCTGGGCGGCGACAGCGGGTGCGTTGGTCAGATCGCCCTCGAGTGATTCGATCGGCAACTCTTCGATCTGGCCCTGCACCGTCAGCAGCAGGTGCACGCTCGTCTGGCCCTTGGTGGTTTCGCTGGACTGCTGCAGCAGCGTCGCGGCGTCCGGGAGGTCCTTCCCGGAGTCCTCCGACGACGATGAGCACCCCGCGAGGAGGGCGATGGCGGTGACGAGGGCGGCGAAGATGGCCATGAGGCGCGTCTGCATGAGTGCATCGTAGAGGGTGTACGTGCGTGGACGCCGGGCACGGTAGCCGGGTAAGAGTGGAAACGTGGCTGGTGAGCTGGACTTTCAGCGGATGCCGGCCGATGACGGCGCCGGTACTGCGCTGGTCGCGGCGAAGGTCGACGAATGCGCGAGCTGTACGAGGTACTCGACCTCAACAGCCCGGACATGCTCGCTGGACACCGGCCCTCGCCAGCCGCACGCGCAGGGCCTCTATCTCTCCGCGAGGGCTACCGGCCCGTGCCGAACTTCAACGGCAACCCCGTGGCCACGTTCTTCGGCGAGAAGCGGCTGTCTGGATAGTCTTGCGGCGTGTTCACCGGAATCGTCGAAGAAGTTGGCGAGGTCGTCGGCAAGGAGGACCTCGGGGACTCCGCACGGCTGGCCATCCGCGGACCGGTGGTGACCTCGGACGCTCGCCACGGCGACTCGATCGCGGTCAATGGGGTGTGCCTGACCGTCGTCGAGGTGCGGCCCGACGGGGCGTTCACCGCCGACGTCATGGGCGAGACGCTGAACAGGTCCAGCCTGCGGGGCGTCGGCGTGGGCGGCAGGGTGAACCTGGAGCGTGCGGCCGCGGTGAACAGCAGGCTCGGTGGGCACATTGTGCAGGGCCACGTCGACGGCACCGGGCACGTGATCGCGCGCACGCCGGCGGAGCACTGGGAGGTCGTGCGCATCGCGCTGCCGACCGCGTTGTCGCGGTATGTGGTTGAGAAGGGCTCGATCACCGTGGAGGGGGTGTCGCTGACCGTTTCCGCGATCGGCCACGACTGGTTCGAGGTGTCGTTGATCCCGACGACGCTCGACCTCACCACGCTCGGTCGCGCCCACGTCGGCACACCCGTCAACCTCGAAGTCGACATCATCGCCAAGTATGTTGAGCGGCTGCTGAGCGCCGGAGAGGCCGACGGGCGGTAGCCGAAAGTCGTATCGTCCCAGCTCATGGGAGCGGCAATAAGTTCTCGACCCTGGTGGTTCATACTGATGTGGTGACGAGGCTGGACTCGATCGAGCGGGCGGTTGCCGATATCGCCGCGGGAAAGGCCGTAGTCGTCGTCGATGACGAGGATCGGGAGAACGAAGGCGATCTGATCTTCGCCGCCGAAAAGGCCACTCCGGAACTCGTCGCGTTCATGGTCCGCTACACCTCGGGCTACCTGTGTGTGCCGCTGGACGGAGCGATCTGCGACAAGCTGGGCCTGCTGCCCATGTACGCGGTCAACCAGGACAAGCACGGCACCGCCTACACCGTGACCGTCGACGCCAAAGTCGGTGTGGGAACCGGGATCTCGGCGGCCGACCGGGCGACGACGATGCGCCTGCTCGCCGATCCGTCGAGCGTCGTCGACGATTTCACCAAGCCCGGCCACGTCGTTCCACTGCGCGCCAAGGACGGTGGCGTGCTGCGCCGCCCCGGGCACACCGAGGCCGCCGTCGACCTCGCCCGCCTCGCCGGCCTGCAGCCCGCGGGCGCGATCTGCGAGATCGTCAGCCAGAAGGACGAAGGGGCGATGGCGCAGACCGATGAGCTGCGTATCTTCGCCGACGAGCACGACCTGGCGCTGATCTCGATCGCCGACCTCATCGAGTGGCGGCGCAAGCACGAAAAGCACATCGAGCGCATCGCCGAGGCTCGCATCCCGACCCGCCACGGCGAGTTCCGCGCCGTCGGCTACACCAGCATCTACGACGACGTCGAGCACGTCGCGCTGGTCAAGGGAGACATCGTCAATACGGGCGCGGGCCCCGGCGCCGACGGTCACGACGTGCTGGTGCGCGTGCACTCGGAGTGCCTCACCGGTGACGTGTTCGGCTCCAAGCGCTGCGACTGTGGGCCGCAACTCGACGCCGCGATGGCGATGGTGGCCCGCGAGGGCCGCGGCATCGTGCTCTACATGCGCGGCCACGAGGGCCGCGGCATCGGTCTGATGCACAAACTGCAGGCGTACCAGCTGCAGGACGCCGGCGACGACACCGTCGACGCCAACCTCAAGCTGGGACTGCCCGCCGACGCCCGTGACTACGGCATCGGCGCACAGATTCTCGTCGATCTGGGTGTGCGGTCGATGCGGTTGCTGACCAACAACCCGGCCAAGCGGGTCGGCCTGGACGGTTACGGGCTGCACATCATCGAACGGGTGCCGCTGCCGGTGCGCGCGAACAAGGAGAACATCCGCTACCTGATGACCAAGCGGGACCGGATGGGTCACGACTTGAGCGGTCTGGACGACTACCACGAGGCCACCACCATGGCCGACTACGAGGAGGGCGTCTACCTGCTCGGCGACCGGCGGTCCACCGAACGCGATCTCGGCGGAGCCCTGTGAGCGGTACGGGTGTACCCGATCTGCCGAACATCGATGGATCGGGACTACGGCTGGCCATCGTGGCCAGCACATGGCACGAAACCATCTGCGACGCGCTGCTCGACGGCGCCCGCAAGGTCGCAGTGGCCGCGGGCGTCGACGACCCCACCGTGGTGCGGGTCCTCGGTGCGATCGAGATACCCGTGGTGGCGCAGGCACTCGCGGCCCAACACGACGCCGTGGTCGCGCTGGGTGTGGTGATCCGCGGTGAGACACCGCACTTCGACTACGTCTGCGATGCGGTGACGCAGGGCCTGACCCGGGTGTCGCTCGACGCGTCGACGCCCGTCGCCAACGGTGTGCTGACCACCGACACCGAAGAACAGGCGCTGAACCGCGCCGGGCTGCCCACCTCCGCCGAGGACAAGGGCGCACAGGCGGCCGCGGCCGCGCTGTCCACGGCGTTGACCCTGCGGGACCTCCGCGCATCGTCATGAGCGCCCGAAGACGACCGCGAGTGAGGAACGAGCGAGGACCGGAGCGAGCGGGCGGTCGAGGCATCGGCCACTGGGACGTCGAGATCCGGCCGCATCTGACGCCGTACTTCGCCTACGGCGCCGCCGCGTTGATCCTCGCGGCGCATGTGACGGTGGGCGCGCTGCTGAAGATCGCGTCGACCGGGGTCATCTTCCGGACCGCCGACCAGGTGGCGATCGCGCTTCTCGGGGTGGTCATCGCGGGGCTGGTGGTGATGTTCGCCCGGCCCCGGCTGCGGATCGGCCCGCAGGGCGTTTCGGTACGAAACCTGTTCGGCTACCGGCTGATCCCGTGGGCGGACGTGGTCGACGTGTCGTTTCCGCGCGGTGCGCGATGGGCGCGCGTCGACCTGCCCGACGACGAGTACATCCCCGTCATGGCGATCCAGGCGGTCGACAAGCACCGCGCCGTCGAGGCGATGGACAGCGTCCGCGCGCTGCTGGAGCGGTACAAGAACATCAGCTCACACTGATCGTCATCGCGACCTCGCTTCGCCCGTCGGGTGTTTCGTCCGGGGCGACGCGGAATCCCAGGCTTTCGTAGACGCCCCTGGCCGCCGTGTTGTCGGCGGCGACCCGCAATCGAACGGTGTGCACCCCGCAGCCGCGGGCCCAGTCCAGGCTCGCCGCGACCAACCGCCGCGCCAGGCCACGACCCCGCGCCGACGGGTGCAGCCACAGCGAGTAGAGGTACGCGCTTCCGGAATCCTGCTGCTGGGCGGCGATGAGGCCGACGGGCCGCTCTTCGACGAGCGCTGCGAACTGGGCGTGTTCGCGCAGCCTGCGGCGCCACTGGGCCGCGGTGAACGTCGATTCCGCCCGGTAGTTCGGGTCGTTCTCCCCGAGCGATTCGGTCAAGGCCCGCAACCGCATCCGCGCGAACATCCGCCAGTCCGATTCGGTCAGACGGGCGACCCGCGTGCTCACCGGGTGTCGCCCATGACCAGTCCCTCCCGGCGCGGATCCGCACCGCCGATGAGACCGGTGCGGTCGCGCACGACGACCGACAGGCCGCTCGACTGGTCGGCGAGGTCGACCTGGTGGCCGAGTTCGCGCAGCCCCTGCACGAGCGGGTCGTGATCGCCAGCCGAACCGGGTGGGCCCGAGGTGTCGACGTTGGGGTGCTCGCCACCGACGTTGGTCTTCGGGCTGTTCGCTGCGCCGAAGTCGACCATCGACACCGCCTGCTGGGGGTCCATACCCCAATCCAGCATGCCCACAATGGTCTTCGCGACGAACTGGATGATCACCGATCCGCCCGGCGACCCGAGCACCGCGGACAGCTCGCCGCGCTGACCCGGCCGGCCCTGCCCGAAGATCAGCGTCGGCGCCATCGAACTGCGCGGCCGCTTGCCCGGCTGGATGCGGTTGGGGATGGGCGCGCCGTCCGAGCCTGCGGGCTCGGCGGAGAAGTCGGTCAACTGGTTGTTGAGGATGAACCCGTCGACCATGTGGAACGAACCGAAGGCCGACTCCACCGTGGTCGTCAGCGCCGCCGCGTTGCCCTGGGCGTCGACGATGCTGATCTGGCTGGTGCCGTGTTCCGGTGGCGGCGGCACCGGGGCGGTCGGCGGGCCGAACTCGCCCGCCTCCGCTTCGCCCATGCTGCGCTGTTCGGAGATCAGCGCGGCGCGGCCGGCGAGGTAGTCGCTGCCGAGCAGGGTATCGGGGCTGCCTCCCGGCAACGGGACGAAATCGGTGTCGGCGACGTACTTGTCGCGGTCGGCGTAGGCCAGTCGCTCGGCCTCGGCGACGAGGTGCACCCCCATCACCGTGGGTCGCCCCCCGTTGCGGTCCATGTCGGTGGGCGTGTGCTCGGCCATCGGGAAGCGTTCGAGGATGCCGAGTGTCGCGGCCACCGCGATGCCCCCCGACGAGGGCGGTGGCATACCGCAGATCTCTCGGCCCCGGTACGGGGTGCACAGGGGCTCGCGCATCTTCACGGTGTAGCCGGCCAGGTCCTGTGCCGTCATCAGGCCGGGGGTGCGCCCGCCCGACGTATCGGCCACGGCCGCGACGATGTCCTGCGCGACGGCACCGGTGTAGAACGCCTGCGGGTCAGTCGCGATGACGCCCAACGTCTTTGAGTACGCCGGGTTGGTCAGCCGGGTGCCCTCGGTCTTCGCGGCGCCGTCGGGTTCCAGGAAGTACTCGGCGGCCTGAGGATCGACCTTCAGTTCGGGCGCAGCGTCGGCGATCGCCGCTGCCAGCCGCGGGCCGATCTCAAAGCCGTCGTCGGCCATCGCAACGGCAGGGTCGAACAGCTCACGCCATCCGGTCTTGCCGTGCTCGGCATGCGCTTCGGCCAACATCCGCACGATGCCGGGCACACCGATCGAGCGACCGGAGGCGCGGGCGTCGGGCCGAGGTTCGGTGCGGTCGGTGTCGGAGACCCAGCGCAGGTAGTTCTCCGTGGCGGCCGCGGGTGCGGTCTCGCGACCGTCGTAGGCCTGTACCGCGCCGGACGCCGCGTCGAAGTACAGCAGGAAGCCACCGCCACCGATGCCGGACGACTGGGGCTCCACCAGGCCCAGCACGGCCTGGGCGGTGACGAGCGCATCGGCCGCCGTGCCGCCGTCGCGCAGCACCTCACAGGCGGCCCGGGTGGCCAGCGGGCTGGCCGTGACCACCGAGTAGCTGTCGGTGCGCACCGGCGTCATGTCCGTGCGGTAGCTCGTGGCGACTTCCGGGTCGGTCGGGGTGCCGTTCTCGACGATCGCGCACGGACCTGCCGCCCGGGGCTCGGCGCCCTCATCGGCGGCGCACCCGGCCAGCACCACCGTGATCCCGGTGAGCGGCGCCATCACCGTGATCAGCGAGGGAATCCGCATCACCCCGACGGTAGTGGATCGGGAACGTCTGCCGGCGGCAGTAACCTGGAATCCGTGCCCGATCCCTCGACGTACCGGCCTGCACCCGGGTCGATTCCCGTCGAGCCGGGGGTGTACCGGTTCCGAGACCCGCACGGCCGCGTGATCTACGTGGGCAAGGCCAAGAGCCTGCGCAGCCGGCTCAACTCCTACTTCGCCGACATCGGCGGCCTGGCGCCGCGGACGCGGCAGATGGTGATGGCCGCAGGCAGCGTCGAGTGGACGGTGGTCAACACCGAGGTCGAGGCGCTGCAGCTGGAATACAACTGGATCAAGGAGTTCGACCCGCGGTTCAACATCCGCTACCGCGACGACAAGTCGTACCCGGTGCTCGCGGTCACCTTGAACGAGGAGTACCCGCGGTTGATGGTGTACCGCGGGGCACGGCGCAAGGGCGTGCGGTACTTCGGTCCCTATTCGCACGCATGGGCCATTCGCGAGACGCTCGACCTGCTGACCCGAGTTTTCCCGTCGCGGACCTGTTCGGCGGGAGTTTTCAAGCGGCACAAACAGATCGACCGACCGTGCCTGCTGGGTTACATCGACAAGTGCTCGGCGCCGTGCGTCGACCGCGTGAGCGCCGATGAGCACCGCCGGATCGTCCTGGGCTTCTGCGACTTCCTGGCGGGCAAGACCGACCGGCTGGTCCGCGACATGGAACTGCAGATGAACGAGGCCGCCCAGCAACTGGACTTCGAGCGGGCCGCCAGGCTGCGCGACAACATCGGCGCGCTCAAGCGCGCGCTGGAGAAGCAGGCCGTCGTGTTCGGCGACGGCACCGACGCCGACGTGGTGGCCTTCGCCGACGACGAGTTGGAGGCCGCTGTGCAGGTCTTCCACGTTCGCGGCGGCCGGGTCCGCGGCCAGCGCGGGTGGATCGTCGAGAAGTCCGGAGAGCCAGGGGAATCCAGCCAGGAACACCTCGTCGAACAGTTCCTCACCCAGTTCTACGGTGAGCAGGCCGAACTGGACGGCGCGGCCGACGAGTCGTCGAACCCGGTGCCGCGACAGGTGCTGGCCCCGTGTCTGCCCGGCAACTCCGACGAGTTGGCGGCGTGGTTGACGCAGTTGCGGGGTTCACGGGTCGCACTGCGGGTGCCGCAGCGCGGGGACAAGCGCGCACTGGCAGAAACCGTCCGCCGCAACGCGCAGGACGCACTGGCGCAGCACAAGCTCAAGCGGGCCGGCGACTTCACCGCGAGAACTGCTGCGCTGCAGAGCATTCAGGATGCGCTGGGGTTGGCCGACGCGCCACTGCGCATCGAGTGCGTGGACATCAGCCATGTCCAGGGCACCGATGTGGTGGCGTCGCTGGTGGTGTTCGAGGACGGGCTGCCCCGTAAATCGGACTACCGGCACTACGCGATCAGGGCCGCCGCGGGCGGCGGCCGCTCCGACGACGTGGCCTCGATCGCCGAGGTGACCCGACGCCGGTTCTACCGCCACCTGCACGACACGGAGGATTTCAAAGGACCTGCGGCGCAAGATGATGGAGCCGCTGGCGCGGCTCCGGGGGGGAAGCCGCGAAAATTCGCCTACCCGCCGAACCTGTTCGTCGTCGACGGCGGAGCGCCGCAGGTCAATGCCGCGCAGGCGGTCCTCGACGATCTCGGCGTCAGCGACGTCGCGGTGATCGGGCTCGCCAAGCGGCTGGAAGAGGTGTGGGTGCCCGGGGAACCCGACCCGTTGATCATGCCCCGCAACAGCGAGGGTCTGTACCTGTTGCAGCGGGTGCGCGACGAAGCGCACCGGTTCGCGATCACCTACCACCGCAGCAAGCGGTCCAAGCGCATGACGGCCTCGGCGTTGGACTCGGTGCGCGGGCTCGGCGAGCACCGTCGCAAGGCGTTGGTGACCCACTTCGGATCGGTGGCCCGATTGAAGGAGGCGACCGTCGAGGAGATCACCGCCGTACCGGGTATCGGTGTGGCGACGGCACGTGCGGTGCTCGAGGCGCTCGGCGTCGCCCCCGATTCCGGCGCGCCCGGCGACGTAATCGGCGATGATCGGAGCAAGGTATCGGGATGACTGACCGGGGAATGCACGACGAACTGCGCGACGAGGCGAGTACCGATCCGGCACCCGTCGGCGGAGCGGGCGAATCAGATATCGACGTGGTCCTGGTCACCGGGCTGTCAGGGGCGGGCCGGGGTACCGCGGCCAAGGTGCTCGAGGATCTGGGCTGGTATGTGGCCGACAATCTGCCGCCGGAGCTGATCGCGCGGATGGTGGAACTGGGGCTGGCGGCGGGCTCGCGCATCACTCAGCTGGCCGTGGTGATGGATGTGCGCTCCCGCGGGTTCAGCGGGGACCTGGACTGGGTGCGCAAGGACCTGGCCACCCGCAACATCGCGCCGCGCGTGCTGTTCCTGGAGGCTTCGGACGACATCCTGGTCCGCCGTTACGAGCAGAACCGTCGCAGCCACCCCCTGCAGGGCAACCAGACCCTGGCCGAGGGCATCGCGGCCGAGCGGGCCCTGCTGGCGCCGGTGCGAGCGTCGGCCGACCTGGTGATCGACACGTCGACGCTGTCGGTGCCCGCGCTGCGGGAGAGCATCGAGCGCGCCTTCGGGGGCGAAACCGTTGCGCACACGAACGTCACGGTGGAATCGTTCGGGTACAAGTACGGGCTGCCGATGGACGCCGATACGGTGATGGATGTCCGGTTCCTGCCGAACCCGCACTGGGTGGACGATCTGCGGCCCCATACCGGGCAGCATCCCGCGGTGCGGGACTACGTCCTCGGCCAGACGGGTGCGGGGGAGTTTCTGGACACCTATCATCGGCTGCTCGATGTCGTCATCGACGGATACCGTCGCGAGGGGAAGCGCTATATGACCGTCGCCATCGGATGCACCGGCGGCAAGCATCGCAGTGTGGCCATCGCCGAGGCTCTGGCGGGTCGTCTGCAGGCGGGTGAGAACCTCACGGTGCGGGTGCTGCACCGGGATCTGGGTCGCGAATGAGCCCGCGGATCGTCGCCCTCGGGGGAGGGCACGGACTCTATGCCACGCTGTCGGCCGCCCGCAGGCTCACCCCACACGTCACCGCCATCGTCACGGTCGCCGACGACGGCGGCTCGTCGGGGCGGCTGCGCAGCGAACTGGACGTGGTGCCGCCGGGCGACCTGCGAATGGCCTTGGCGGCGTTGGCATCCGACAGTCCGCATGGGCGACTCTGGGCGACGATCATCCAGCACCGCTTCGGGGGCAGCGGTGCGCTCGCCGGGCACCCGATCGGCAACCTGATGCTGGCGGGCCTGTCCGAGGTGCTCGCCGATCCCGTCGCCGCGCTGGACGAGTTGGGCCGCATCCTCGGCGTCAAGGGCCGGGTGTTGCCGATGTGCCCCATGGGCCTGAGCATCGAGGCCGATGTGGCCGGCCTGGAGGCCGATCCGCGAATGAGCCGGGTGATCCGCGGGCAGGTGGCGATCGCCACCACCGTCGGCAAGGTCCGTCGGGTGCGGCTGCTGCCGGGGGATCCGCCGGCGACGCGGCAGGCCGTCGACGCGATCATGGCCGCCGACCTGGTGGTGCTGGGACCGGGTTCGTGGTTCACCAGCGTCATCCCCCACGTGCTGGTGCCCGACCTGGCGGCGGCGCTGCAGGCGACCACGGCGCGTCGGGCGCTTGTGCTCAACCTGGTGGCCGAGCCGGGGGAGACGGCGGGCTTCTCCGTGGAGCGGCACATCCACGTGTTGTCGCAGCACGCACCCGGGTTCACCGTGCACGACATCATCGTCGACGCGAGCCGGGTGCCCGGCGAGCGCGAACGCGATCAATTGCGGCGCACCGCGACGATTTTGGGTGCCCGAGTTGAGTTTGCTGACGTGTCCAGACCTGGTACACCTTTACATGACCCGGCGAGGTTGGCGGCGGCGCTGGACGGAGTACGCCTGCGTGGCGCGGCGCCGCCGGCGTCGACCGTGCCGACGCCGACGATGAATGGACCGAGAGGTGACGACCCGTGGCGATGACAGCCGAGGTCAAAGACGAGTTGAGCCGGCTGGTCGTCAATTCGGTCAGTGCGCGCCGCGCCGAAGTGGCCTCGCTGCTCCGCTTCGCCGGCGGGCTGCACATCGTGTCCGGGCGAGTGGTCGTCGAGGCGGAGGTCGACCTGGGCATCATCGCCAGGCGGCTGCGCAAGGACATCTACGACCTCTACGGCTACAACGCCGTCGTGCACGTGCTGTCGGCCAGCGGAATCCGCAAGAGCACCCGGTACGTCGTGAGGGTGGCCAAGGACGGTGAGGCGCTCGCCCGGCAGACGGGTTTGCTTGACCTGCGGGGCCGTCCGGTGCGCGGGCTGCCCGCACAGGTGGTCGGCGGCAATGTCGCCGACGCCGAAGCCGCCTGGCGGGGAGCGTTTCTGGCGCACGGATCGCTCACCGAACCGGGCCGCTCGTCGGCGCTCGAGGTCAGCTGCCCCGGCCCGGAGGCCGCGCTGGCGCTGGTGGGTGCGGCACGCAGGCTGGGCGTCAGCGCGAAGGCCAGAGAGGTGCGCGGCGCCGACCGCGTGGTGGTGCGCGACGGCGAGGCGATCGGCGCGTTGCTGACCCGGATGGGCGCGCAGGACACCCGGCTGACGTGGGAAGAGCGCCGGATGCGCCGCGAGGTGCGGGCTACCGCGAACCGGTTGGCGAACTTCGACGACGCGAACCTGCGGCGCTCCGCGCGGGCGGCCGTCGCCGCGGCGGCGCGGGTGGAGAGGGCGCTGCAGATCCTCGGCGACACGGTGCCCGACCACTTGGCGGCCGCCGGCAAGCTGCGCGTCGAGCACCGGCAGGCGTCGCTGGAGGAATTGGGCCGTCTCGCTGATCCGCCGATGACCAAAGATGCTGTGGCAGGACGTATCCGGCGCTTGTTGTCGATGGCCGACCGCAAGGCCAAGCAGGACGGCATCCCCGACACCGAGTCGGCCGTGACGCCGGACCTCCTCGAAGACGCCTGATCTTCGCCATGGAGACTCTCAGGGTCGGTGCGGCCTTTCCCGATCCGCCGTTCAACGGCATGCCCGACGACGCCGGCCTCGACATCGACCTGATGACCGCGCTGGCCGAACAGTTGAGCGCCACAGTCCAATTCGTCGCCTACGACGGAGCCGACTTCACCGGCATCTTCGATGGTCTCGGCGTCGACTACGACTGCGTCGCGTCAGGTACCACCGTCACTGGCGAGCGCGAGAAGAAGGCGGCGTTCCTCCCGCCGTACCTCATCTCCGGTCAGGCGCTGGCCGTCGACACCGGGCGGCTGCCCCACGTCCGCTCCGTCGACGACCTCACCGGGCTCACCGTCGGCGTGCAGCAGGGCAACACCAGCCAGCCGATCGCCGAGCGCCTCGTCGCCGAGGGCAAGGCCGCCGCCGTCCGGGTGTACGACTACGGCAACATCCGTTCGGCACTGACCGACCTCACCACCGGCGCGTGTGACGCGGTCATGAAACTGGCCCCCGTCCTCGCCGAACTCGTCAAGCCGATCGCCGGTGTCGAGGTCGTCCAGCGGGGTATCACGGTCGAGCACATTGCGATCTCCGTCGCACCCGGCGACCAGGCGTTGTTGGGCAGGCTCACCGTCGCCCAGGCCGAACTGGAGGCGGACGGCACCCTGCAGCAGATCCGCGGGAAATGGTTGGGCAACCCGTACGCAGACCAGGGTCTCGGCCGACTCTGACGGCGACCGGTCGGCGACCGGGTCCGCTACTCGTCGGCCGCCATGCGCTGCGCGACCTCGGCGGCCCGATAATCGTCGTCGCGCGCGGCTTCGTGCACTGCGACAGCCCTCAGATGCGTGGCGACGTCTCCGACACCCGACTCCGCGGCCCGCCGGTGTACCTCGGCGGCCCTGTCGTGGGCTTCGGCCGCGAGGTAGTGACGCTCCACGGCAACGAGGTGGGCGTGACGCGCCCGCGCATGCGCCTCCTTCGCGCGGACCGCGGCGGTCTCGACGTCGAGCGCGGTGACGACGCCACCCGCCTTCAACCGCGCCTTCAACTCGCGGAGCTCCGAAGCCCGTCGCGCCGCGACCGCGCCAGGATCACCATCGAGGTGACGAGCCTCAGGATCGACTGCCATTCGCTCATCGTCGATGCAGGTGTCGGGCGGTCGGCAGGGCCGAAGGTCATCGCCGCGACGTCCCGAAGGCCCCCTGACCGAGCGCTATCCCGCGCGTGCTGACCAGGTTGCCCTTGGCGGGAATCACACCACTAGGCTGGTCGCCGAGTACTACATCAGAGGCGACTAAGGAGACAGCGTGACCATCCGCGTAGGCGTGAACGGATTCGGCCGCATCGGGCGCAACTTCTTTCGGGCTCTCGATGCCCAGAAGGCCGACGGCAAGGCCACCGACATCGAGGTCATCGCGGTCAACGACCTCACCGACAACGCCACCCTGGCGCACCTGCTGAAGTTCGATTCGATCCTGGGCCGGCTGCCGTACGAGGTGAGCCTGGAAGGCGACGACACCATCGTCGTCGGCTCCACCAAGATCAAGGCCCTCGAGGTCAAGGAAGGCCCGGCGGCGCTGCCCTGGGGTGACCTGGGCGTGGACGTCGTCGTCGAGTCCACCGGCATCTTCACTGACGCCGCGAAGGCAAAAGGCCACCTCGACGCCGGCGCGAAGAAAGTCATCATCTCCGCCCCGGCCAAGGGCGAGGACCTGACCGTGGTGCTCGGCGTCAACGACGACCAGTACGACGGCAGCCAGAACATCATCTCCAACGCGTCGTGCACTACGAACTGCCTCGGCCCGCTGGCCAAGGTGCTCAATGACGAGTTCGGGATCGTCCGTGGCCTGATGACCACCGTGCACGCTTACACCCAGGACCAGAACCTGCAGGACGGCCCGCACAAGGACCTGCGCCGGGCGCGCGCGGCCGCGCTGAACATCGTGCCGACCTCCACCGGCGCCGCCAAGGCCATCGGGCTGGTGCTTCCCGAGCTGAAGGGCAAGCTCGACGGCTACGCCCTGCGGGTGCCGATTCCCACCGGGTCGGCGACCGACCTGACCGCCGAGCTGAGCAAGTCGGCCAGCGCCGAGGAGATCAACGCCGCCTTCAAGGCCGCCGCGGAGGGTCCGCTCAAGGGCATCCTCAAGTACTACGACGAACCGATCGTCTCCAGCGACATCGTCACCGACCCGCACAGCTCGATCTTCGACTCGGGCCTGACCAAGGTCATCGACAACCAGGCCAAGGTCGTGTCGTGGTACGACAACGAGTGGGGCTACTCCAACCGCCTCGTCGACCTCGTCGCGCTGGTCGGCAAGTCCCTGTAACCGTGGCGATCCGGACTCTGGAAGATCTTCTCTCCGAGGGTGTTTCGGGGCGCGGCGTGCTGGTCCGCTCGGACCTCAACGTCCCGCTCGAGTACCTGGATGGCACCATCGCCCGAATTTCTGATCCGGGCCGCATCATCGCCTCGGTGCCGACGCTGAAGGCGCTGTCCGACGCGGGCGCGAAGGTCGTCGTCACCGCGCACCTGGGCCGCCCCAAAGGCACCCCGGATCCGACGCTGTCGCTGGCCCCGGTCGCCAACGCGCTGGGAGAGCAGCTGGGCCGCCATGTCCAACTGGCCGGCGACGTCGTCGGCGCCGACGCGCTGGCCCGCTCCGAAGGCCTCACCGACGGGGACATCCTGCTGCTGGAGAACATCCGCTTCGATCCGCGGGAGACCAGTAAGGACGACAACGAGCGGCTGGCGCTGGCCAAGCAGCTGGTCGACCTCGTCGGGGACGGTGGCGCCTTCGTCTCCGACGGTTTCGGTGTGGTGCATCGCAAGCAGGCGTCGGTGTACGACGTCGCGACCCTGCTGCCGCACTACGCGGGCACCTTGGTGGCCACCGAGGTCAAGGTGCTCGAGCAGCTGACCAGTTCGACCGACAAGCCGTATGCCGTGGTCCTCGGCGGGTCGAAGGTGTCCGACAAGCTCGCGGTGATCGAGAACCTGGCGACCAAGGCCGACAGCCTGGTGATCGGCGGTGGGATGTGCTTCACGTTCCTTGCCTCGCAAGGCGTTTCGGTCGGCAGCTCGCTGCTCGAAGAGGGCATGATCGACACCTGTCGCAAGCTGCTCGAAGACTACGGCGACGTCATCCATGTGCCGGTCGACATCGTGGTCGCCGACGAGTTCAAGGCGGACTCGCCGTCGGAAACCGTTGCCGCCGATCGCATACCCGACGGCAAGATGGGTCTCGACATCGGCCCGGAGTCGGTGAAGCGGTTCACCGCGCTGCTGTCCAATGCCAGGACGATCTTCTGGAACGGCCCGATGGGGGTGTTCGAATTCCCTGCCTTCGCGGCGGGCACCAAGGGCGTCGCCGAGGCGATCATCGGCGCCACCGGCAAGGGGGCGTTCAGCGTCGTCGGCGGCGGCGACTCCGCGGCCGCGGTGCGACAACTCGGCCTCGACGAGGAGGGGTTCTCGCACATTTCCACCGGCGGCGGAGCGTCGCTGGAATACCTTGAGGGCAAGCAACTGCCCGGCATCGCCGTTCTAGAAGAGTGAGAGGTTTCAGAGTCGTGAGCCGCAAGCCGCTGATCGCCGGCAACTGGAAGATGAACCTCAACCACTTCGAGGCCATCGCGCTGGTTCAGAAGATCGCCTTCGCCCTGCCGGCGAAGTACTTCGACAAGGTCGACGTCACGGTGATCCCGCCGTTCACCGATCTGCGCAGTGTGCAGACGCTGGTGGACGGTGACAAGCTGCTGCTGACCTACGGCGCACAGGACCTCTCGCAGCACGACTCGGGTGCCTACACCGGTGACACCAGCGGTGCGTTCCTGGCCAAACTCGGCTGCACCTACGTCGTCGTCGGGCACTCCGAGCGGCGCACCTACCACCACGAGGACGACGCGATCGTGGCCGCCAAGGCCGCCGCCGCGTTCCGGCACGGCGTGGTGCCGATCGTCTGCATCGGTGAGCAACTCGAGGTGCGTGAGGCGGGCAACCACGTCGAACACAACGTCGAGTCGCTGCGCGGGTCGCTGGCCGGGCTGTCGGCCGAGCAGATCGGCCAGGTGGTCATTGCCTATGAGCCCGTGTGGGCCATCGGCACGGGCCGGGTGGCCGGCGCGGCCGACGCGCAGGAGGTCTGCAAGGCCATCCGAGACGAGCTCGGCAAGCTGGCGACACCGCAGCTAGCCGCCGGGGTCCGCGTGCTCTACGGCGGCTCGGTGAACGCCAAGAACGTCGGCGAGATCGTCGCGCAGGAAGACGTCGACGGCGCGCTGGTCGGCGGGGCGTCGCTGGACGGCGAGCAGTTCGCCACCCTGTCGGCCATCGCGGCCGGCGGGCCCCTGCCCTAACCGTATTGACGGCCCGCCGTCGTGCTGTATGACGGCCCGCAGTCGTGCTGTATTGACGGCCCGCCGTCGTAACCGCCACCGCCGATTCGGTAGTCTTGCGGCCATGGAATTGGCCCTGCAGATCACCCTGGTCGTGACCAGCGTCCTGGTCGTGCTCCTGGTGCTGCTGCATCGCGCCAAGGGCGGCGGCCTGTCGACCCTGTTCGGCGGCGGCGTTCAGTCCAGCTTGTCGGGCTCGACGGTGGTGGAGAAGAACCTCGACCGGCTGACGTACTTCGTCACCGGGATCTGGGTGGTGTCGATCGTCGGCGTGGCGCTGCTGATCAAGTACAGCTGACCTGAGCGTTTACTCATCCTGCGGGCAGTCGCGCCGGAGTCGATACTTGAGGCATGGCTGAAGTCGCCGGACTGGAACCGATCGGCGCGGTCAGGCGAACCCAGGTGGGCCGCGAGGCCACCGAGCCGATGCGTGAGGACATCCGTCTGCTGGGCGCGATCCTCGGCGACACCGTCCGCGAACAGAACGGCGAGGAGGTGTTCGACCTCGTCGAGCGCGCCCGCGTGGAGTCGTTCCGGGTGCGTCGCTCCGAGATCGAGCGCGCCGACATGGCGGGCATGTTCGACGGTATCGACATCCACCAGGCCATCCCCGTCATCCGCGCCTTCACCCATTTCGCGTTGCTGGCCAACGTCGCCGAGGACATCCACCGCGAGCGGCGTCGCGCGGTCCATGTCGCCGCGGGTGAACCGCCGCAGAACAGCAGCCTGGCCGCCACCTACGCCAAACTCGACTCGGTCAGCCTGGATTCACAGACGGTTGCCGACGCGCTGACCGGTGCGTTGGTGTCGCCGGTGATCACCGCGCATCCCACCGAGACCAGGCGCCGGACCGTCTTCGACACCCAACACCGCATCACCGAGTTGATGCGGCTGCGCCTGCACGGGCACTCGAGCACCGACGACGGCCGCGACATCGAGTGCGAACTGCGCCGCCACATCCTCACGCTGTGGCAGACCGCGCTGATCCGGTTGTCGCGATTGAAGATCCAGGACGAGATCGAAACCGGATTGCGCTACTACCCGGCCGCCTTCTTCGAAGTCATCCCCGCCGTCAACGCCGGTGTCCGGACAGCTCTGCAGCACCGGTGGCCTGATGCCGAGTTGCTGCACGAGCCGATGGTCCGGCCCGGGTCGTGGATCGGCGGCGACCGCGACGGCAACCCGAACGTCACCGCCGACGTGGTGCGCCTCGCCACGGGCAGCGCGGCGTACACCGCGCTGGACCACTACTTCGCCGAGATCACCGCGCTGGAGGAGGAACTGTCGATGTCGGCGCGGCTGGTGCGGATCAGCGGCGAGCTCGCCGCACTGGCCGACCGGTGCCACGAGCCCGCACGCGCGGACGAACCGTACCGCCGCGCGCTGCGCGTCATCCACGGCAGGCTGACCGCGACGGCGCGCGAGATCCTCGACCGCCAGCCCGAGCACGAACTGGAGCTGGGCCTCGAGCGCTACCGAACACCCGCGGAGTTACTGGCCGACCTCGACGTCGTCGACGCGTCGCTGCGGGCCAACGGCAGTGCGGTGCTCGCCGACGACCGCCTGGCCCGGCTGCGAGAGTCGGTGCACGTCTTCGGCTTTCACCTGTCCGGCTTGGACATGCGGCAGAACTCCGAGGTGCACGAGGAGGTCGTCGCCGAGCTGCTGGCATGGGCCGGTGTGCACCCGGACTACCGCTCGCTAGACGAGCCCGAGCGGGTGGAGTTGCTTGCGGCCGAGCTGGCGAGCCGGCGTCCGCTGACCAGAGACGGTGCGACGCTGTCGGAGCTGGCGCGCAAGGAACTCGACATCGTGGCCGCGGCCGCGCGCGCCGTCGAGGTCTTCGGACCGCGAGCCGTGCCCAACTACATCATCTCGATGTGCCAGTCGGTGTCCGACATGCTCGAGGCGGCTGTCCTGCTCAAGGAGGTGGGCCTGCTCATCCCGGGTGACGGGGCGTCGAGTCCCTCTTACCCGGTGGGCATCGTCCCACTGTTCGAGACCATCGACGACCTGCAGCGCGGCTCGTCGATTCTCGAAGCGGCACTTGACCTTCCGGCCTACCGAGCGATGGTGTCGGCCCGCGGCGAGAGCCAGGAAGTGATGCTCGGCTACTCCGACTCCAACAAGGACGGCGGATATCTGGCTGCGAACTGGGCGCTGTACCGTGCCGAACTCGACCTCGTCGAGTCGGCACGCAAGACCGGAATCAGGTTGCGCCTGTTCCACGGACGTGGCGGGACGGTGGGCCGCGGCGGCGGCCCGAGCTACGACGCGATTCTCGCGCAGCCGCCGGGAGCGGTGAACGGGTCGCTGCGCATCACCGAACAGGGCGAGGTCATCGCCGCCAAGTACGCCGAACCGCAGATCGCGCACCGTAACCTCGAGACCCTGGTGGCCGCGACGCTGGAGGCCACGCTGCTCGACGTGGAGGGCCTCGGAGACGCCGCCGGACCCGCCTACGAGGTGCTCGACGATCTCGCCGCGCGCGCCCGACGGGCATACGCCGAATTGGTGCACGAAACACCGGGTTTCGTCGAGTACTTCAAGGCATCGACACCGGTCAGTGAGATCGGCGCGCTCAACATCGGCAGCAGGCCGACGTCCCGCAAGCCGACGACGTCCATCGCCGACCTGCGTGCGATCCCGTGGGTGCTGGCGTGGAGCCAGTCGCGCGTGATGCTGCCCGGCTGGTACGGCACCGGCGCGGCATTCGAGCAGTGGATCGCCGAGGGCGACGGCCGCCTCGAAGTGCTGCAGGACCTGTATCGGCGGTGGCCGTTCTTCAGCACTGTGCTGTCGAACATGGCGCAGGTGCTGGCGAAGTCCGACCTCGGCCTTGCCGCGCACTACTCCGAATTGGTCGACGACGAACAGTTGCGGCGCCGGGTGTTCGACAAGATCGCGGCCGAACACGAGCGCACGATTCGCATGCACAAGCTCATCACCGGCCAGGACGACCTGCTCGCCGACAATCCCTCGCTGGCGCGTTCGGTGTTCAATCGTTTTCCGTATCTGGAACCGCTCAACCACCTGCAGGTCGAGTTGTTGCGGCGCTACCGGTCCGGCGACGACGACGAACTCGTCCAGCGCGGCATCCTGCTCACCATGAGCGGCCTGGCCACCGCCCTGCGCAATAGCGGTTAGGGCACGGGTCGGCGGCCGGGTATTGACACTTGGTCGGCGAGATGTAAAGTCGGAGCAACCTTAACTGAAAACATGGTTTTCGTTTAAGGGTGCGCTGACGAGTGGAGAGCAGTTGAGCGACGCAAACCCGGCGGCCTGGTTGCCGCACTCCATCGCCGAAGCGGCGCTGTCCGGTCGCGGCGAGGCCGATCTGCCCGCCGCCTGGGCGCACCTGCTGGATCGGTTGGCCACCGCCGGTGATCTCGTCGCGTCAAGCGAGGTCAATCGCAACAATGTCGACCGCGCATCGGGCACGAGGCACCTTCTGGTCCTGCTGGCGGTCGGGGTCGACGAGGCGTTGCGAGCCGACCCGGATCCCGTTCTCGCCGTGTCGCGCACCAGCACCGACGACATCCTGACCTGGGGAATGGAGTGCCCGGACTGCATCTACCTGCGCGCCACGCTGCGGGGTGGGGAAACGTACCGACTCTTCGGCAATCGGGGCACGGCGCGTTACGTCGGTCTTCAGACCATGGACGGGATCGCGTCGACCGCCAACTGCCTGGTCGACGACCTCGAGGTGGGCGAGGACGGGAACTTCGAAGTCGTGCTGTCGCGAGAACGACAGCCCGGCAACTGGCTTCGCGTGGCCGGCGATCATCCCACCCTGGTGGTGCGCCACTTCTTCTACGACTGGGAGGCCGAGAAACCGTCTTCACTGCAGATCCAGCGTATCGGCGACGCGGTCGAGCCGGAGGTTCGCCTCATCCCGTCCGATGTGGCGGTGTCACAACAGATTCGAGCGCTGGGCGACTTCGTGCACGACAACCTGCAGTTCTTCCTCGACTTCAACGCGGGCCCACCCACCAACGGGTTCATGTCCCCGATCGACCGAAGCGACATCGGCGCCGCCGCGGAGAACCGTCCGGTCATCGGCCGATACGATCTCGGACCGGACGAGGCGCTCATCCTGGAGGTAGCACCGCCCGACGGTGTCTACTGGGGTTATTCACTGGGCAACCAGTGGTGGGAGACCATCCACTACGGTCGCCATCAATCCAGCCTCAACGCCCATCAGGCCGTGATCGACTCCGACGGGATCCTCCGCGTAGTGATCAGCGCGCGCGATCCCGGGGTCGCCAATTGGCTCGACACGGCCGGGCACAGCAACGGGGCGATGATCCTGCGCTGCGTACGCACCGAAACCGCGCCCACCCCGAGTGCACGTGTGGTCGCATTCGCTGACATCTCGTCGGAATTGCCGCCCGGCACCGCGGTGGTCGGCCCACGACAACGGGCGGCCATCATCGCCGCGCGACGCCGCGCTGTACACGCGAGATTCTCCCGATGACGTTCACCGCCGACGAACTCGAGGACGGGGCGCGCCGCGCGACGGGACTCTGCGATTTCGGCTCGCCCTACTATCGCGAGGGGCTCGAGCGCACCGTTGAGGCGTTGAACCACGAAGCCGATCTGACCGATATGGGCCGCGTCATTCAGCACGCGACGATCAGCAACGCCCTCATCCAACGGCTACGCATCGTCGACACCTACAAGCAGCATCCCGAGATCGACGACGAAGTCGTCGGCGGACCGGTGTTCGTGATCGGACTGCCCCGTACCGGCACGACGGCGCTGAGTCAACTCGTGGCCAGTGATCCCCAATTCCGGTCGTTGCGGCTCTGGGAATCGCAGGCCTGCACGCCGCCACCGGAAGCCGCCACCCAGCACGACGATCCGCGGATCGCCCAGGCCGCCGCGGGAATCGCGATGATGGACAACATGTTCCCGCGCATGCGGTCGATGATGAACTCGGAGCCGCAAGCCGCCACCGAATGTCAGGACCTGATGGGGATGAGCTTCCGCACTTTCCATTTCGACGGGGTGGTGCGCGTTCCGGGATACCTCGAGTGGCTGCTGCAATGTGACATGCGGGAGACCTATGTCTTCCACCGGCAGGTGCTCAAACTGCTTCAGTGGCACTGCCCGCCGACCCTCTGGCATCTGCGCACCCCGGTGCACATGTTCGCCCTCGATGCGCTCGTCGCGGCCTATCCGAACGCCAGATTCCTTTGGAGCCACCGCGATCCGGCCAAGGTGCTCGGGTCGGTGTGCAGCCTCATCAGGTACGTGCGCAGCTGGAGTAGCGACCGCGACGACGCTCACGAACTGGGCGCAGAGCAGCTGGCAAGCTGGGCGGAGGCAGTTAGGCGCGCGATGGATTTCCGCAACCGCGTCGGCGACGACCGGTTCGTCGACGTGTCCTTCGCCGAGCTCTCCGCCGATCCCATCGGCACCTTGGAACGCGGTTACACCCGGCTCGGGCTGCCCCTCACCGAGCAAGCACGCCGGCGGGTGCGGGAGTGGGCGGACGGGCACCGGCCGGGCTCGCGGGGCGAGCACGTCTACGACCTCGCCGACTACGGCCTCGCCGCGGGTCAAGTGCGTGAATGTTTCGCGGAATACCTCGCGACGTACGACGCGAGCGCATGACCGACGTCGTCAAGCGGAAGCGAAAGAAGCTGGATCCCGACCCCGGGATCCGCCAGACACTCGTGGAGGCGGCCACCGAAATCCTCCGCGAGGAGGGGGCGGCCGCAGTCAATGTCGCACGGGTTCTCGATCGCTCCGCGCTCAGTACCCGTGCGTTCTACCGGCATTTCGACTCCAAGGACGCCCTCGTCGCCGCGGTGTTCCTTCGGATGGCGCAGAGCGAGGCCCGCAGGCTCAAGCGGAAGATGGCAGCAGTGGCCGGTCCTGCGGAAGCGGTGGTGGCGTGGATCGACGGACGCCTGGACCTCGCCTTCGACGACCAGATCCGATCCGATTTGCGACGGCTGTCCCTGGAGGCGCAGACGCAGATGTTCGCCGCACCCCAGTTGATCGGCGATGCGTACCGCGAGATCCTCAAGCCGCTTGTGCAGCAGCTCGAAGTGGGTCGAGACGCCGGCTTGTTCCCCGATGTCGACCCCGCTGCGGTCGCACTGTCGATTCACGGTGCGATCTGGGCAAGTGTCGAGCGCCAATGGGCAACGGGCGACTGCGATCGAGTTGATGTTCGCGAACAGGTGGTGCGCTTCTGCATGCGCGGACTCGGCGTCACCCACGTCGACGGAAGGTAACGCGATGGACCTGGGACTGGCGGGATCGGCGGCTGTCGTGACGGGAGGCAGCAAGGGCATGGGCCTGGCGATCGCCACCACGCTGGCCGAAGAGGGCGCGAGGGTCGCCGTGATGGCCAGAGGCGCAGCAGCCCTCGAGGAGGCGGTGGCGACGCTAAGCGCGGCCGGATCACCCGACACCCTCGGAATCAGGGTCGACATGTCCGACGCTGCCTCGATCGCCGCGGGCTTCGCCTGCATCGCCGAGCGGTGGGGAGTGCTCAACAGCCTGGTGCACACGATAGGGCCCGGCGACGGCTACTTCGAGGAGATGACCGACTCGCAGTGGGAAGAGGCCTTCGCGTTGGGAACGATGTCGGCGGTGCGCTCGATCCGAGCGGCGTTGCCGATGTTGCGGGCCGCGGAATGGTCGAGGATCGTCACGCTGTCGGCTCATTCGATACAACGGCAGAACCCCCGGATCGTGGCGTACACGGCGTCGAAAGCGGCCTTGAGCAGTGTCACCAAGAACCTGTCCAAAAGCCTTGCCTCGGACGGGATTCTCGTCAACTGCGTCTGTCCGGGCACCATCGTCACGGCGAGCTTCACCGAGAACCTCAAGGAGGTCCTCGCCGCCGACGGTCTGGACGCCGCTGACCCCACGGACGTGATGACCTGGATCGACAGAAATTTTCACCAGCCGTGTGATCTCGGACGCGCGGGTCTGCCCGAGGAGATCGCCTCGATCACCGCTTACCTGGTGTCGAGACGCAACGGGTATGTCACCGGAGCCACCGTCAACGTCGACGGTGGCTCGGATTTCGTCTGAGCGCCGCCACGGGTGCGGCAAAGGAGGGTTCTCGATCGCCGCTACAGGCCGGTGGTGCGGCGCACCTTGTTGACCGCCCCGCGCACCACCTGTTCGGTCGCGGCCAGCGGCATGATCACGGACTCGCCCATGCCGACGATGCGCTCCACGCGCTCGACGATGCCTTCCATTCGGTCCACCACCGCGTTGAGCCGCGGTGCGAGCGCGTTGATCTGGTTGATGGTGTCGTTGAACCGCTCGAGTGT
Organism: Mycobacterium sp. B14F4; assembly: GCF_039871645.1. Lineage (NCBI taxonomy): Bacteria > Bacillati > Actinomycetota > Actinomycetes > Mycobacteriales > Mycobacteriaceae > Mycobacterium > Mycobacterium sp. B14F4. The sequence continues at coordinate 106,504 of NZ_JBDPMF010000007.1, forward strand.
GGAGTCCAGATTCGCCGTCGAATTGTTCAAGTCCTCGAGGGTTTCGCTCAGCCCCTCCAGGATGGTGTCGACCTGCTCGACCGTGACGTCGGCGTTGAGCGCCGCCTGCGCCAGCTTCCTGATGCGCTCCGGCCCGGTGCGTACCGGCCTACCACCCTTGTCTGCCATGACGGTCATTATGACCACACCGGTGGAACTGCCGCGTGGATGTCCCCCGTCACCGACATGATGAATGGGGATGGGCGGCGGGAAATGAACAAGCCCTCAGCTCAGCCGCATGTCATTTTTCGTGGCCCATCCAACTCGACGACGGCTACGAAGACAAGACATGAACACCAGCGATTTCAACCAACTGATGGCCACGCCGTTATCCATGGCCCTTACGGCAGTCGTCATGGTCGTGTTGATGGCGCTCACCATGCGCGCGGTAGTCATGCGACAACGGGCGATGATCCGTGAGAGTCGGCACGACTCCTTCGCCCAGTTGATCTACACGAGCAGCTGGCGGAATCGAACGTCAGCCTGACCGCGGCACTAGAGTTTCGAAGCCGCCTCTTCGTCGAGCAGCCACACCGTCGACACCCGGCCAACGGCGCCGGCGGACGGAACCTCGTCCGGGTCCGCGCCTCCCACGGCGGCCGCGACCGCATCGGCTTTGGCGGCGCCCGAAACCACCAGCCACACCTCGCGCGAGCGCTGGACCGCGGGCAGTGTCAGCGTGATACGGCGGGGCGGCGGCTTGGGGGAGTCGACGACACCGACCACCAACCGCTCCCGCTCACGCACCGCCGGGGTATGGGGGAACAACGAGTTGACATGCCCTTCGCCGCCCATCCCCAGCAGGTGAACGTCGAAGTCCGGCGCCGGCCGGCCCGCTCCGGCATTGGCGGCCAGCACCCGTTCGTATGCCGCCGCCGCCGCATCGAGGTCGTCGCCGAACTCACCGCCGCTGGGCGCCATCGGAAACACGTTCTCCGCGGGGATGTCGACGTGGTCGAGCAGCGCCTCGCGAGCCTGCTTGTCGTTGCGCTCGTCGTCGTCGGCGGGCACGAACCGGTCGTCGCCCCAGTACACGTACACCTTGGACCAGTCGATCCCACCGCCGCGCTCTGCGACACGCTTGAGCAGGCCGATCCCGGCCCCGCCACCGGTCAGCACAATGTGCGCCGCGCCCCGCGTGTCGATCGCGTCCACGATCGCCGTCACCAGCCGATCGCCTGCGGCAGCCACCAGAGCCGCGGTGTCCGCATACTTCTCGATGACCGTGCTCATACGTATTGCACCTTGTCGATGCCCTCGAGGGCCTCGTGATAGACCTCGTCGGCGTCGAGCCTGCGTAGGTCCTCGGCGAGGCACTCCTTGACCTCCCTGCGAGCCAACGGAATTCGTGCCTCGGGTCTGCTGGTGCGGGTCAACGTGGCCGTCACACCCTGCTGCGGTCGCCGCAAGGTGATCGTCTCGCTGCTGCGGGTCAGCTCCACCTTCAACTCACCCACCGCCCGCTGCACGGGGCCATCGATCCGGGTGGCCAGCCAACCGGCGAGGACGTCGAGTGACGGCTCGTTGCGCAGGCCGGACACGAGTGCGGAGGTGACGGGTTCACGAGGTTCCTGGTCGACCGCCGATGCCAGCAGGGCCCGCCAGTAGGTGATGCGAGCCCAGGCGAGGTCGGTGTCCCCGGCCGTGTAACCCTTCAGGCGGGCCTTGATCGCGGAAAGCGGATCGGAGCTCTGGGTCACGTTGGTTATCCGCCGAATCGCCAACCGTCCCACGGGATCCTGCGCGGGAACGTCCGGGCCGTCCGCCGGCCACCAGGCGACGACCGGGGTGTCCGGCAGCAGAAAGGGCAGCACCACGCTGTTGGCGTGACCGGCGAGTTCGCCGTGCAACCGCAGCGCGACGATCTCACCTGCGCCCGCGTCGCCACCGACGCGCAGTTGCGCGTCGAGGCGGGACTCGACGGCGTCCCGGTCACCCGGTACGACGACGATCACGCGGCAGGGATGCTCGCGGCTGGCGAAGCTGGCGGCGTCGATCGAATCCTCCAGCAGATCATCGGTGTTCAGGCAGATGACCAGGGTGAGCACCCGGCTCAGCGTGATCGCGCCGCCCTCTTCGCGCAGGCCGGTGATCTTCTTGTTGATGTCGTTGGTGGTGGCGTTGGGCAGGTCGACGATCATTGCTCGACTCCTTCGCGCGTCACGGTCGCCTCCATTCCCGGCCCATCCGGTGCAGCATCTCGTCGGCCGACGCGGGACCCCACGTTCCGGACTCGTAGGCCTTCGGCTTACCGTGCGCCGCCCAGTGGTCGAGGACCGGATCGAGTATCTCCCAGGACAATTCGACCTCCCTGTTCACCGGGAACAGGGAGGGCTCACCCAGCAACACGTCCAGGATCAGTCGTTCGTAGGCCTCGGGGGAATCCTCGGCGAAGGCGGAGCCGTAGGAGAAGTCCATGTTGACGTCGCGGACCTCCATCGCGCTGCCCGGCACCTTGGAGCCGAACCGCGTGGTGATGCCTTCGTCCGGCTGCACGCGAATCACCAGTGCGTTCTGTCCGAGTTCCTCGGTCATCGTCTTGTCGAACGGCAGATGGGGCGCCCGCTTGAAGATGAGCGCGATCTCGGTCACCCTGCGGCCCAGCCGCTTTCCGGTGCGCAGGAAGAACGGCACGCCGGCCCACCGCCGGGTGTCGATCTCCAGCGTGATCGCGGCGTAGGTCTCGGTGGTGGAGTCCTTGGAGAAGCCCTCCTCCTCGAGCAGGCCGACGACCTTCTCGCTGCCCTGCCAGCCGGCCGCGTACTGTCCGCGCGCTGTCGTCCGGTCCAACGGCTGGACGAGTTGGGTGGCCGAGAGCACCTTGATCTTCTCGGCCTGAAGTTCGTGCGGGCCGAAGTTGACCGGCTCCTCCATCGCGGTGAGCGCCAGCAGCTGGATCAGATGGTTCTGGATCACATCGCGTGCGGCGCCGACGCCGTCGTAATAGCCTGCGCGACCACCGAGCCCGATGTCCTCGGCCATGGTGATCTGCACACTGTCGACGTAGTTGTTGTTCCAGATCGGTTCGTACAATTCGTTGGCGAACCGCAGCGCGAGGATGTTCTGGACGGTTTCCTTGCCCAGATAGTGGTCGATGCGGAACACCGACTCCTCGGGAAAGACGCTGTTGACCACGGCGTTGAGTTCACGTGCACTCTCCAGGTCGTGGCCGAACGGTTTCTCGACGACCACCCGGCTCCATCGGCCGTCCTGCTGCCGGGCCAGCCCGGACCGCTGCAGCTGCTCGGTCACCTGCTGGAAGGCCTTCGGCGGAATCGACAGGTAGAACGCGTGATTGCCGCCCGTGCCGCGTTCGGCGTCCAGCTTCTCCAGCGTCTCGGCGAGTCGGCCGAACGCCGCCTCGTCATCGAACGTGCCCTGCACGAACCGGAACCCCTCGGCGAGCCGGTCCCACACCTCCTGCCGGAACGGTGTCCGCGCGTGCTCTTTGACCGCCTCGTACACGACCTGGCCGAAATCCTCGTCGGCCCAATCGCGTCGGGCGAAACCGACCAGGGCGAAGGAGGGGGGCAGCAGGCCGCGGTTGGCCAGGTCGTAGATCGCCGGCATCAACTTCTTGCGCGACAGGTCACCGGTCACGCCGAAGATCACGATGCCGCACGGCCCCGGAATGCGGGGCATCCGCTTGTCGCGCTTGTCGCGAAGCGGGTTGGCCCAGGCCGTCATTTCTTGGCTGAGGGCTTGTTCATGTCGAGCTGACCCTGCGTGGCCTCGAGCAATTCGAGCCACGACTTCTCGAACTTCTCGACGCCTTCGTCCTCGAGCAGCCGGAACACATCAGGCAAATCAATGCCGACGGCGGTTAGTTCGTCGAACAGCGCCTGCGACTCGGCGGCGGTGCCGGTGACGGTGTCACCCGTGACGACGCCGTGGTCGGCGACCGCGTCGATCGTCTTCTCCGGCATGGTGTTCACCGTGTTCGGTGCGACCAGCTCGGTGACGTAGAGGGTGTCGGAGTACTCGGGGTTCTTCACGCCGGTGGACGCCCACAGCGGGCGCTGCACCCGGGCGCCGTCGGCCTTGAGGGCCCCATAGCGCTCACCGCCGACGAACACTTCCTCGTAGGCCGCGTAGGCGAGCCGGGCGTTCGCGACACCGGCCTTGCCGCGCAACGCCAACGCCTCGTCGCCCCCGATCGTCTCCAGCCGCTTGTCGATCTCGGTGTCGACCCGGGAGACGAAGAACGAGGCGACGGAATGGATCTTCGACAGATCGTGGCCCGCCTCCTTGGCCTTCTCCAGGCCCGCGAGGTAGGCGTCCATCACGAGGCGGTGCCGCTCGACGGAGAAGATCAGCGTCACGTTGACCGAAATGCCCTCGGCGATAACGGCGGTGATCGCGGGCAGGCCGGCCATGGTGGCGGGAATCTTGATCAGCAGATTGGGCCGGTCGACGATCTTCCACAGCTCGATCGCCTGAAGGATCGTCTTGTCGGTGTCGTGTGCCAGCCGCGGGTCCACCTCGATGGACACCCGGCCGTCGACGCCGTCGGACAGCTCGCAGGCCTTGGCCAGGACGTCGCACGCATTGCGGACGTCGTCGGTGGTGACGGTGCGGATCGTGGCGTCGACGTCGGCGCCCTGGTCGGCCAGCTCCTTGACCTGCCCGTCGTAGGCGTGGCCCTTGGACAGCGCGGCCTGGAAGATCGACGGGTTCGTCGTCACGCCGACCACGCTCTTGGTGTCGATGAGCTCCTGGAGATTCCCGGTCTGCAGCCGGTCGCGCGACAGATCGTCGAGCCATACCGACACACCCGCGCCGGACAGCGCCGCGAGATTCGGATTCTGAGCCATTGCTGTGCCTTTCCCTACCGTTTCGACCTCAGTTGTCTATGGATCGCTCCGCGGCGGCCACCACCGCCTCGGGGGTGAACCCGAACTCGCGGAACAGCGTCTTGTCGTCGGCGGACTCGCCGTAGTGCTCGATCGAGATGATCTCGCCGGTGTCGCCGACGAGCTTGTACCAACTCTGCGCCACGGCCGCCTCGACCGCGACCCGCGCCGAGACCGTCGGCGGCAACACCGAATCGCGGTACTCCTTCGGCTGCGACTCGAACCACTCCACACACGGCATGGACACCACGTAGGCGGTGATCTCCTTTTCGGCAAGCTGTTTTCGGGCCTCGACGGCGAGCTGAAGCTCCGACCCCGTCGCGATGATGATCACGTCGGCGTCGTCGGCGGGGTTTCCGCCACCCAGCACGTACCCGCCGCGGGCCACCCCGTCGGCGTCGGTGCCCTCCAGTACCGGGATGCCCTGACGCGTCAGGATGAAACCGACCGGGCCGCTGCCGTTGCCGCGGGCGATGATGCTGCGCCAGGCGTACGCCGTCTCGTTGGGGTCACCCGGCCGCACCACCGACAGGTTCGGGATCGCCCGCAGCGCCGCGAGATGCTCGATCGGCTGGTGAGTGGGACCGTCTTCGCCCAGGCCGATCGAGTCGTGCGTCCAGATGTAGATGGTGTCGATGTCCATCAGCGAGGCCAGCCGCACCGCGGGCCGCATGTAGTCGGAGAACTGCAGGAAGGTGCCGCCGAACGCGCGCGTTGGACCGTGCAGCACGATCCCCGACAGGATCGAGCCCATCGCGTGCTCGCGGATGCCGAAGTGCAGCACCCGGCCATACCAGTCCGCCGTGAAGTCCTCAGTCGAAATCGACGGTGGACCAAAGGATTTGACGCCCTTGATGGTGGTGTTGTTGCTGCCCGCGAGGTCGGCGGAACCGCCCCACAGCTCGGGCAGCTTCGGCGCGACGTCGTTGAGCACCTGGCCGAACGCGGCGCGGGTGGCCACCGGCTTGGATCCGGGCTCCCAGTGGGTCAGGTCGGCGTCCCAGCCCTCCGGCAGCTCCTGGGCGAGCAGTCGGTCCAGGAGCGCCTTGCGCTCGGGCTCGCGTTCGGCCCAGGCGTCGAACCCGCTCTGCCATTTGGCATGTGCCTCCTGGCCGCGGTCGACCAGCTTGCGGGTGTGCTCGATGACCTCGGGCCGGACCTCGAACGTCTTGTCCGGGTCGAAGCCGAGGATCTTCTTGGTGGCGGCGACCTCGTCCTCGCCGAGCGCCGACCCGTGCACGCCGCCGGTGTTCATCTTGTTCGGGGCCGGATAGCCGATGATCGTGCGCAGCGCGATGAACGACGGCTTGTCGGTGACTGTGCGTGCGGCCTCGATGGCTTCTTCTATTCCGACGACGTTCTCGCCGCCCTCGACCTCCTGCACATGCCAGCCGTAAGCCCGGTAGCGGGCCGCAACATCTTCGGAGAGCGCGATATTGGTGTCGTGCTCGATCGAGATCTGGTTCTGGTCGTAGAACACGATCAAGTTGCCGAGCTGTTGCGTGCCGGCCAGCGAGGACGCCTCGCTGGTGACGCCCTCTTCGATGTCGCCGTCCGAGGCGATCACATACACGTAGTGGTCGAACGGGCTCTCGCCCCACGGCGTGTCGGGGTCGAACAGTCCCCGCTCGTACCGCGATGCCATCGCCATTCCGACGGCGGACGCCAGCCCCTGGCCCAGCGGGCCGGTGGTGATCTCGACGCCCCTGGTGTGGCGGAACTCCGGGTGTCCGGGCGTCTTGGACTTGAAGGTGCGCAGCGACTCGATGTCGGACAGCTCGAGGCCGAAGCCGCCGAGGTACAGCTGGATGTACAGGGTCAGGCTGGAATGCCCGCACGACAGGACGAAGCGGTCGCGGCCCAGCCAGTGCACGTCGCTCGGGTCGTGGCGCATCTGCCGCTGAAACAGCGTGTACGCCAGCGGGGCGAGGCTCATCGCCGTGCCGGGGTGGCCGTTGCCCACCTTCTGTACCGCGTCCGCCGCGAGCACCCGGACGGTGTCGACCGCGAGCGAATCCACCTCGGTCCAGTCGTCGGGGTGATTCGGCCGCGTCAGGGTGGAGATTTCTTCGAGCGTGGTCACAGGCGCACTCCTGGTCGACGGTGAGCTCTTCTCGCTGCTCGCTAACACACCCTAGTGCGGGATGGTCATCCGCTGCAGGCAGCTGGGGGACGATTAGGCCGGCGTTCGGGCGGGGTCTACCATCGTCTGTAGTAGAAGCCCCGCGCTGCCGCCTTTCTTAGAGGAGTTATCTGCGTGAGCGTTCGCGAAGGCCGCCTCGTCGACGGGGCGCCCAACCGGATCCGCGACACGCTCCTCGGCTATGTCTCGCTGACCAAGCCGCGCGTCATCGAACTGCTTCTGGTCACCACCATCCCGGCGATGCTGCTGGCCGATCGCGGCACGGTGGATCCGCTGCTGATCCTCAACACGCTGGTCGGCGGGCTGTTGGCGGCCGCGGGCGCCAACACGCTGAACTGCGTGGCCGACGCCGACATCGACAAGGTGATGAAGCGCACCGAGCGCAGGCCGCTGGCCCGCGCCACGGTGCCACGCAGCCATGCCCTGGTGTTCGGGCTGGCACTGTCGGTCGGCTCGTTCTTCTGGCTGTGGTGGACGACGAACATGCTCTCGGCCCATCTGGCCGGTGCGACGATCGCGTTCTACGTGCTGATCTACACGCTGCTGCTCAAGCGGCGCACCTCTCAGAACGTGGTGTGGGGCGGGGCCGCCGGCTGTATGCCGGTGATGATCGGCTGGTCGGCGGTGACCGGCACCATTTCCTGGCCCGCGCTGGTGATGTTCGCGATCATCTTCTTCTGGACGCCGCCACACACCTGGGCGCTGGCCATGCGCTATAAGGAGGACTACCGGGCGGCCGGTGTGCCGATGCTGCCCGCGGTGGCCACCGAGCGCCAGGTCACCAAGCAGATCCTGATCTACACCTGGCTGACCGTCGCGGCCACGCTGGCGCTGGCACCGGCCACCGGGTGGCTGTACCTGGCGGTCGCCGTGCCGGCCGGCGTCTGGTTCCTGGCGATGGCACACCAGCTCTACGGCGGCGTGCGCCGGGGCGAACCCGTCAAGCCGCTGCGGCTGTTTTTGCAGTCGAACAACTACCTCGCGGTGGTTTTCTGCGCGCTGGCCGTCGACTCGGCGCTAGCGCTTCCGACTCTGCTCTGAGTCAGGGGATAAGGACCACCGAGCCGACCGTCTTGCGGCCCTGCAGATCGCGGTGGGCCTGTTCGGCATCGGCAAGGCGGTAGCGCTCGCTGACCGTGATGGTGAGCGTGCCCGCGGCGATGGCACCGAGCAGTTCGCCTGCGCGCCAGCTGAACTCGTCGGCGGTGCGGGTGTAGTGCACCAGCGTGGGTCGGGTCAGGAACAGCGAGCCGGCCGCGTTGAGCCGCTGCGGGTCGAACGGCGGAACGGGCCCGCTGGACGCGCCGAACAGCGCCAGCGTGCCGCGCACCGCGAGGCTGGCCAGGCTGGCCTCGAAGGTGGCCGCACCCACACCGTCGTACACCGCGGCGACACCCCCGTCCGTCATCTCCTTGATCGTGGCGCCGAACGCGGCGGGGTCGTCGGGATAGTCGAGCACCTCGGCCGCACCCGCCTGACGGGACAGCTCGGCTTTCTCCGGTGTGGACACCGTGGTGATGACGCGCACGGCCATGCTGGTCGCCCACTGCGTCAGGATCAGGCCGACACCGCCCGCGCCGGCGTGCACCAGGACCGCGTCGCCCTGCTGCACGGGGTACAGCGACTTGATGAGATAGTGCGCGGTCATTCCCTTGAGCAGCGCCGCGGCGGCCGCGTCGGGGGCCACTCCGTCGGGTACGTAGGCGACGAAATCGGCTGGCGCGACGCTGTATTCGGCGTAAGCACCGTTGGCCTGGGCGGTGACGACGCGGTCGCCGACCTTCAGTGCGGCGACGTCGTCGCCGACGGCCTCGACGGTGCCGCACACCTCGTTGCCGACGATGAACGGGGTCGGGCGCGGGTACTGCCCGGACCGGAAGTAGGTGTCGAGGAAGTTCACGCCGATCGCTTCGGCCTTGATCAGCACCTCGCCGGCGCCGGGGGTGGGCGGTGGCTTCTCGACGTAGGTCAGGACTTCGGGTCCGCCTGTCTCGGCGACTTCGATGGCGTGCATGCTCACATCCTCCCAATATCCTGGCAGTTGTGAAGCTCGCCCGCCCCGACGTGTTCCATCCGCGCATCGTGTTGGCCGCGTGTCCGGCCCTGCCGGAGGGGGACGGCGACGACGCCGGCCTGGTGGCGGCATTACGCAGACACGGCCTGCACGCCCGGTGGCTGTCGTGGGACGACCCGGCCACGCTGGACGCGGACCTGGTGATCCTGCGGGCGACGTGGGACTACATCGACCGCCTCGACGAGTTCCTCGACTGGACGCGGCGGGTTCGCAACCTGCTCAACCCGCCGGCAGTGGTGGCGTGGAACACCGACAAGCGCTATCTCGCCGACCTGGCCGACAGCGGTGTCCCGACGGTGCCGAGCCGGTTCTTCGGACCCGGTGACCGGGTCCGCCTGCCGGACAGTGACGAGGTGGTCGTCAAGCCGGTCATCGGAGTGGGATCGGTTGGCGCTCTGAGGTTCCGCGACCGCGACGATGCGCGGCACCACGCCGCGGCGCTGCAGGCGCAGGGCCGGTCGGTACTGGTGCAGCCATACGATGCCCGGATCGAGGAGGGGGAGACCGCGCTGGTGTTCCTCGGCGGTGTGCAGTCGCACGCGTTCACCAAGGGCCCGATTCTCGCCGCGCCGGGGGCACCGCCGGTGTTCGACGAGTCCGGCACCTATGCCGAGGAGACGCTCACGCCCGCCGAACCGGACTTCGAGGTGTGGGATGTCGGCCTGGCCGCACTGGCGTCGGCCGCCGCACATCTCGGCATGGCGCCCGAGGACCTGCTCTACGCGCGGGTCGACGTGATCGGTGCGCGCGATGACCCGCGTGTGCTCGAGGTGGAACTCGTCGAGCCGTCACTGGGCTGGGGCCAGCTGGACGCCGCGAGCCGGGACCGCCAGCAGCGGGTGTTCGTCCTGTGCGTCGAGTCAGCTCTCGACCGGCTCGGGCTCGGCCCGCTGTCGCATCGACGCCCATAGCGCGGCGGTGGCCGCCGTGCAGATGGCCGCGCCCGCGACGTGCACGGCCACCAGCGCGGCGGGCACGCCCAGCGCGTACTGGATGCGCCCGACCAGCGCCTGTGCGGCGACCACGACGAGCAGCACGGCCAGCCGCCGGACGACGAGCCGGGGCGCCGCGACGGCCCGCAGCGCGAACACCAGCGCCACCAACAGCGACAGGTAGGCCACCAGCAGCGTCGCGTGCAACTGCACCAGCGTGACGATCTCCACCTCGAGGCGGGGCACCGGCGCCTCGATGCTCTTGTCGCCGGCATGCGGTCCGGCCCCCGTGACCAGCGTGCCGGTCACCAGCACCGCGGTCAGCGCGACGCCGGTCAGGAAGGTCAGCTGGCGCAAGGGTTTCGCCACCCGTCGCACCGGGACGCCGTCGTCGGGTTCGCCGATCTTGACGAACAGCAGCACCGACAGCCACACCATGGTCATCGACACCAGAAGGTGGATCGCGACCGTCCACCACAGCAGACCGGTCAGCACGGTGATCCCGCCGATGACGGCCTGCGCGACCGTCGACACCGGCATGAGCCAGGCGTAGACGAGCACCTCGCGGCGGCGCCGGGCGCGGACCACCGCCAGGACGGCGGCCGCCGCGGTGAGCACCACCAGGAACGTGATCAGCCGGTTGCCGAACTCGACAGCCTGATGCACGACCGGCACCTCGGCGACGGGCACCGGGGTGAAGCTGCCGGGGAAGCACTGCGGCCACGTCGGGCAGCCGAGGCCCGATGCGGTGACGCGCACAATCGCGCCGGTCACCGAGATGCCGCCCTGGGTGAGGATGACCAGGAACGCGATCACGCGCTGAACCCGCAGGCTCGGCAGCGGCAGGAGGTCGACCAGCCGCAGGAAGACGCGTCGCACGCCCCGATGGTAGTGCAGCGCAACTACAACCCGTAGTAGCGGCCTGCTCGGGGTCAGGTCCGGGGTGCGACGAACGGCACCAGCACCTCGTCGACCAGTTGCACCACGAGGTCGTCGGTGATGGGGTCACCCGTGATCAGCAGCCGGTGCCACAGCACGCTCTGTGCCAACTCGCGGGCGATCTCGACGGGCACGTCCGGCCGCACCTCGCCGCGCTCGATGCCGCGCGCCAGCAGCGCGGCCATTTCCCGCTTGCGCCAGCCGATGACGTCGGTGCGGAAGGCGGCGGACAGATCGGGATCGTAGGCGGTGGCGGCGATCGCTGCGCGCAACAGCTCGGCCTGCGGGCCGGTGAACAGTGCTGCCCAGCCCCGCAGGACCGCAAGCATGTCGGTGCGGAAGCTACCGGTGTCCTCGTGCGGGATCGCTGCGGTCGCGATGCGCAGCAGGGTGTCGCGCAGCAGCGCCGCGGCGTCGGGCCACCTTCGGTAAAGGACCGGCTTGCTGGTCTGGGCGGCCGCCGCGACGGCCTCCATGGTGACCGCGCCGGGACCGTGCCGGGCGAGCAGGGTGAGCACGGCGTCGCGGATCGCGGTGTCCAGTTCCTGGCCGCGGCGGCGTTGCATCGATCCTCCAAAGAAACGCTTGCGTATCTTAGAACCGGAGTCTAGCGTCCGTTATGTAAGAAACGAAACCGTATCTTGGAGGCTCGACATGGTTCGTCCCGTGCTCTACCCACTTCGTCCGGTCGACACCGCGACTGTTCGCTGTTCCGACCACCCACACGGACGGCGCCGCATCACCATCGACCACCGGCCGTTGGCCGGGGTGACGCCGGCCGTGCTGCTCGACTGGTTCACGCATCTGGGGGAGACCATGACCTACGGCGGTGAGGTCATCGACCGCTACCTGGCGTGGCACCCGATCGACCACATCGCCTGGGAACTCGCCCGCCCGGCCCGCGGTGGCGGGGCAGCCGAGGGCGCCCGCTTCCGAATGGTGGAGGCGTTCGGCGGGCGGCCCGAGTACCGGATCGACGAGGTCGCCCGGGTCGAAAAACTCGATGAGACGGGAATCCGCCTGGTCAAGCGGATCGCCGGGATACCGGTGTTTCAGCTCGAGCACACCTGGTCTGCGGGCGCCGATGGTGCGCACTACGTGACGGTGATGGACCTCGGTGTCCGGTCGGCACTGCTTGCCCCCGTCAACCGCTTTGTGCGACAGCACTTTCCGGTGGCCAAGACCCGGGCGTGGATCAAGCACAACATCGAAGAGGTGGGCCAGCTGGAGTATCTGCTGCCGATGCTCGCCGCGTCAGGTGAACCGGAACCAGCGCAACGCGCACAACGCGGCGAGGCCACCCCACACCGCGAGCACCAGCAGGCCGAACCAGTCCACTGACAGCGTCATCGCCCGCGACAGCGCCTCCGTCAACGCACCCGAGGGCGTCAGCCGCGCCACCCACTGCACGGCGGACGGCACCACCCCGGCTTCGAGGGTCAGGGCGCCCAGCCCGGCGAAGACGAACCACAGCAGGTTGGCCACCGCGAGCACGATCTCCGCGCGCAGCGTGCCGCCCAGCAGCAGCCCCAGCGCGGCGAAACCCGCCGTGCCCAAAGCGATGACCACGGCGCCGAGCGCAAGCCCCGCCAGATGCGGGCGCCAGCCCAGCGCAAAACCGATGGCGCCCAGCACAATCGACTGCAGGAACACCACGCTCACCACGGCCAGTGACTTGCCCGCGATGATGCCCCACACCGGAAGGGCCGTCGCACCCAGGCGCTTCAACGCCCCGTACCGGCGGTCGAACGCCACCGCGATCGCCTGTCCGGTGAACGCCGTCGAGATCACCGCGAGCGCCATGATCGCCGGCACGAACGTCGCGGCCCGATTGGGTCCGAACGAACCCAGCGGCAGCACCGTCAACCCGATCAGCAGAGTGATCGGGATGAACATCGTCAGCAACAACTGCTCGCCGTTGCGCAACAGCAGCCGCAGTTCCAGGCCGAATTGGGCGGTCAGCATCTTCGGCACGGTCGCGGGCCGCGGGTCGGGCGCGAATGTGCCCGGCTCGAACCGGTTCACCGTCACGATCGCAGCTCCCGCCCGGTCAGATCCAGGAACACGTCCTCGAGGCTGCGCTGCTCGACACGCATATCGGTGGCCAGCACGTCGAGCCGGGCACACCACGCCGTGACCGTGGCCAGCACCTGCGGGTCGATGGCGCCCTCGATCAGGTATTCACCGGGGGCGGTCTCGCTCGCCTGATAGCTCTCGGGCAGCGCCGTGATCAACAGGGACAGGTCGAGCCTGCGCGGGGCGCGGAACCGCAACTGGTTCTCCGCGCCGCTGCGCATCAATTCCTCTGGCGAACCCGTGGCGACCACCGCACCATGGTCGATGATCACGATCCGGTCGGCCAACTCCTCGGCCTCGGTGAGCTGGTGGGTGGTCAGCACCACCGTGACGCCGTCACGGCGCAGGGCATCGATCAACTCCCACACCACGATTCGCGCGTGCGCGTCCATTCCTGCGGTCGGCTCGTCGAGGAAGACCAACTCGGGACGGCCCACCACCGCGCAGGCGAGCGCGAGCCGCTGCTGCTGGCCGCCGGACAGCCGCCGGTAGGTGGTGCGCGCGGCCTCGGTCAGGCCCAGGGTGTCCATCAGCCACTGCGGGTCGAGGGGATTGGCGGCGTAGGAGGCGACGAGGTCGAGCATCTCGCCGGCGCGTGCCGCCGGGTAGCCGCCGCCGCCCTGCAGCATCACGCCGATGCGCTCCCGAAGCCGGGCGTTGTCGGCGAACGGGTCGAGGCCGAGGATCTCGATCGAGCCCGCGTCGGGCTTGATGAACCCCTCGCACATCTCCACGGTCGTGGTCTTGCCCGCGCCGTTCGGGCCGAGCAGCGCGAGCACCTCCGCGCTCTGCACCTCGAGATCGAGGTTCGACACCGCGGTCGTCGACCCATAGCGCTTGCTGACGCCGCGCAGCCGCACGGGGACGGTCGAGGTCCCCGATCCAAGGTGGGTCACGGAGATTCAGCGTAGGCGTCGGGCCGCACCGGCTGCGGCGGCGGTGGTGACGGTTCCCTGGCGAACGGCACGCTTCGCCAGGGCAGCCGGTTGACGGTGAGCGCCATCAGCAGCACCAGGATCACCGTGCTCGCCACCACGGCGAGCAGGATCTGGAACAGCGTGAACCGGTCGCCGTTGGCGGTGGGGCCGAAGATGCCGACGGCCAGCGTCACCACGATGGTGGCGCCGCGGAAGGCCGGACGGGTGGCCCATGCGGCGAGCGGCAGCACGGCCCACAGCACGTACCACGGCTGCACGACGGGGAACAGCAGCACGGTCATGCCGAGCGCGACACCCAGGCCGCCGACGGGGTGCAATCTGCCGCGCAGCACGGCGAGCAACAGCCAGGTGACCAGGATCGCGATGATGAACACGCCGATGGCGCGGGTGAGGCCCAGCACCGCGGTGGTGTGATCGCCCAGGCCGAGCAGGATGCCGACCTGGCCGGTGCCCAAGGCCAGCAGCGTCGGCAGCGACATCCAGCTGCGCACCACGTTGGCCGTGCCCAGCGTGAAGATCCAGCCGAACCCCAGTCCGCTGGCCCAGCCGATGACCGCCATCACCGCGACGGACACCGCGGTCAGCGACCCGCCGGCCAGCACGAACGCCTTGAACGTGCCGCCCCACCGGCAGGCCAGCGCCATCGCCACGAATCCCAGTGCCAGCAGCGACGGCAGCTTGACCTGTGAGGACATCGTGATCAGCACGATGCCCAGCAGGAGCATGGCCATCGGCCACCAGCGCGCCCGGTCCTGCCGGCCGCGCGGCCACGACAGCGGACGCGGAATCAGGGGCGTGGCCGCGTCGACACCGCGCAGCGCGAACTCCGTGCCCGCGAGCATCAGCCCCAGCATCAGCGCCTCGTTGTGGATGCCCGCGACCAGATGCATGATCAACAGCGGATTGGCCGCCCCCAACCACAGCGCGCTGACCTCGGCGACGCCGCAGCGGCGGGCGAGTCGGGGCACCGCCCACACGATCAGGCCGACGCCCAGCAGCACCACCAGGCGGTGGAAGAGCACCGCCGCGACGATGTTCTCGCCGGTGATCGCGGAGATACCCTCGCCGATCCACAGGAACAGCGGGCCGTAGGGCGCCGGCGTCTCCCGCCACATGTTGGGCACCGACAGCGTGAACACGTGGTCGAGGCCCAGGCCGGGGGCGGGCCCGACCTTGTACGGGTCGAGACCTTTGATCGCGATCTCGCTCTGCGCCAGATACGAGTAGACGTCGCGGCTGTACATCGGCGGGGCGATCAGCAGCGGTAACACCCACAGCAGCAGCGTGCGGTCGAGTTGGCTGCGGGACATGCGGCGGTCGCCCAACGCGAATCGGCCCAACATCAGCCACGCCAGCGTCATCATCACCGCGCCGGTGGTGGTCATGGTCAACGACACGGTCTGGATGCGCGACGGCAGGTTGAGCAGTCGCACGCCGAACGTCGGATCCTGCACCACCGGCCGGGCACCGACACCGAGCGCGCCGATCGCCATCACCACCGTGCCCGCGGCGCCGAACAGCCGGGTCCGTCGCAAGGCCATGGTCTCGGCTTCGTTCAGCGGCGAGCCCACGAGTCGTTCGTCGGCATGCCAACGGGCAATCGACGAACTGAGCGAGCGGAGGCGGGCTGCCACCTCAGCAGCGTAACCGCCGGTCCGATGGCGGCCGTCACGCTAAGGGTGCCCTTGCTTTACCGCGTTTTCGAATTCCGTCACAATAGTGTTGTGAAAATCCGTCCGGAGACCAACGCAGGGGCCGACCGCCACACCCGTGGCGCGATCGTGCAGCTGTTGCTGGAGTCCGGGCCGATCACCGCGGGCGAGATCGGCGAGCAACTGGGCATCTCCGCCGCGGGCGTGCGCCGTCACCTCGATGCACTGATGGACGCCGGCGACGCGCAGTCCAGCGCCGCGGCGGCCTGGCAGCACCACGGACGCGGCAGGCCGGCCAAGCGCTACCGGCTGACCGCGGCGGGGCGGGCCAAGCTGGCCCACGCCTACGACGATCTCGCGGTGGCGGCCATCCGCCAACTGCGCGAGATCGGCGGCGAGGATGCGGTGCGGGCGTTCGCCCGCCGCCGCATCGACGGCATCCTGGCGGGAGTAACCGACGGCCCGGATGACGTTGAATCAACCGCCGATCGAGTCGCGGCCGCGCTGACGAAGGCCGGCTACGCCACGACGACCACACCGGTCACCGGCCCCATCCACGGCATCCAGCTGTGCCAGCATCACTGCCCGGTGTCCCACGTCGCCGAGGAGTTCCCGGAACTGTGCGAGACCGAGCGCGAGGCCTTCGCCGAGATCCTGGGTACGCACGTCCAGCGGCTGGCCACGATCGTCAACGGTGACTGCGCGTGCACCACGCACGTTCCGTTGGATACCCCGACCCCACTTCGGCGCACAGCCCCGCACCGGAGATCCACTGAGAAAATCGAGAGCACACAAGGAGCGTCGACATGACGACCACGCCCGAAGCCCACAAGGTCGGCGAACCGCTCAGCCAGGAAGAGGCGATCGCCTCGCTGGGCCGGTACGGCTACGGCTGGGTGGACTCCGACGATGCCGGAAGTGTGGCCAAGAGGGGTCTTTCAGAGGCCGTGGTGCGCGACATCTCGATGAAGAAGAACGAGCCGGAGTGGATGCTGCAGACCCGGCTCAAGGCGCTGCGGACGTTCGACAAGAAGCCGATGCCGAACTGGGGCTCCAACCTCGAGGGCATCGACTTCGACAACATCAAGTACTTCGTGCGCTCCACCGAGAAGCAGGCCGCCTCCTGGGAGGATCTGCCCGAGGACATCCGCAACACCTACGACAGGCTGGGCATCCCCGAGGCCGAGAAGCAGCGCCTGGTCGCCGGCGTCGCCGCTCAGTACGAATCCGAGGTGGTCTACCACCAGATCCGCGAGGATCTGGAGGCGCAGGGCGTCATCTTCCTCGACACCGATACCGGGCTGCGCGAACACGAGGACATCTTCAAGCAGTACTTCGGCACGGTGATCCCGGCCGGTGACAACAAGTTCTCGGCGCTCAACACGGCCGTGTGGTCGGGCGGTTCCTTCATCTACGTGCCGCCCGGCGTGCACGTCGACATTCCGCTGCAGGCCTACTTCCGGATCAACACCGAGAACATGGGCCAGTTCGAGCGGACGCTGATCATCGTCGACGAGGGCGCCTACGTGCACTACGTGGAGGGCTGCACCGCGCCGATCTACAAGAGCGACTCGCTGCACTCCGCGGTCGTCGAGATCATCGTCAAGCCCGGCGGTCGCTGCCGTTACACGACGATCCAGAACTGGTCGAACAACGTCTACAACCTGGTCACCAAGCGGGCCCGCGCCGAGGCGGGCGCCACCATGGAGTGGGTCGACGGCAACATCGGCTCCAAGGTCACCATGAAGTACCCCGCGGTCTGGATGACCGGCGAGCACGCCAAGGGTGAGGTGCTGTCGGTGGCGTTCGCCGGCGAGGGTCAGCACCAGGACACCGGCGCCAAGATGCTGCATCTGGCGCCCCACACCTCGAGCAACATCGTGTCCAAGTCGGTGGCCCGCGGCGGCGGCCGCGCGTCGTACCGCGGTCTGGTCCAGGTCAACAAGGGCGCGCACGGTTCGCGCTCCAGCGTGAAATGCGATGCGCTGCTTGTTGACACGGTCAGCCGCAGCGACACCTATCCCTACGTCGACATCCGCGAGGACGACGTGACGATGGGGCACGAGGCCACCGTGTCGAAGGTCAGCGAGGATCAGCTGTTCTACCTGATGAGCCGCGGCCTGACCGAGGACGAGGCGATGGCGATGGTGGTGCGCGGCTTCGTCGAGCCGATCGCCAAGGAGCTGCCGATGGAGTACGCGCTCGAGCTGAACCGGCTGATCGAACTGCAGATGGAAGGCGCGGTCGGCTAAGTGACGGAACTCAACACTGCCCTCGAGGGGATACCCGCCGGCTCGGCGCTCAACAAGGGCGAGATCTTCACGTCCTACGACGTCAACGCTTTCGAGGTGCCCGGCGGGCGCGACGAGATCTGGCGCTTCACCCCACTGCGGCGCCTGCGCGGGCTGCACGACGGGTCCGCTGGGTCCGACGGGAAGGCCACCGGCAGCGCGACGATCGAGGTGACCACCCCGGACGACGTGCGGGTCGACCGCACCACGCGCGACGACCCCCGCATCGGGCAGGCCGGTGCCCCGGCCGATCGCGTTGCGGCACAGGCGTACTCGTCCTTCGAGACCGCCACCCTGATCGAGGTCCCCAAGCAGACCGTGGTGCGCGACCCGATCGAGGTCGTGATCACCGGCCCCGGTGAGGGAGCGACGGCCTACGGCCATCTGCAGATCCGCGTCGGAGAGCTCGCCGAGGCCGTCGTGGTGATCGACCAGCGCGGCAGCGGGACCTACGCCGACAACATCGAGTTCGTCGTCGGCGACGGCGCGACGCTGCGGGTGGTGTCGATCGCCGACTGGGCGGACGACGTCGTGAACGTCAGCACACACCACGCCCGGTTGGGCAAGGATGCGGTGCTGCGCCACGCCGCGGTCACCCTCGGCGGCGACGTGGTCCGGATGACCGGCCGCGTGCGGTTCTGTGCGCCGGGCGGGGAGGCCGAGTTACTCGGGCTGTACTTCGCCGACGACGGCCAGCACTTCGAATCGCGCCTGCTGGTCGACCACGCGGAGCCGAACTGCCGCTCACATGTGACGTACAAGGGCGCGCTGCAAGGAGATCCGGCGTCGGCCAAGCCCGACACGCACACGGTGTGGGTCGGCGACGTGCTGATCCG
The DNA here is from genome assembly GCF_039871645.1 of Mycobacterium sp. B14F4. Taxonomy (NCBI): domain Bacteria; kingdom Bacillati; phylum Actinomycetota; class Actinomycetes; order Mycobacteriales; family Mycobacteriaceae; genus Mycobacterium; species Mycobacterium sp. B14F4. The sequence continues at coordinate 125,277 of NZ_JBDPMF010000007.1, forward strand.
CGCCGCCGCGACCGGCACCGACACCTTCGAGACCAACCGCAACCTGGTGCTGACCGACGGCGCCCGGGCCGACTCGGTGCCAAATCTCGAGATCGAGACCGGCGAGATCGCCGGGGCCGGACACGCCAGCGCCACCGGGCGATTCGACGACGAGCAGCTGTTCTATCTGAAGTCCCGGGGCATCCCCGAAGACCAGGCCCGGCGACTCGTCGTACGTGGTTTCTTCGGCGAGATCATCCAGAAGATCAGCGTGCCTGCCGTGCGGGACCGGCTGACCGAGGCCATCGAACACGAACTCGAGCTAACCGAAGGAAAAGCGCAGCAATGACCACACTGGAAATCAAGGACCTGCACGTGAGCGTCGTCTCCGCGGAGGACGGGACCGACATCCCGATCCTCAAGGGCGTCGACCTCACCGTGAAGTCGGGGGAGACCCATGCGCTGATGGGCCCCAATGGTTCCGGCAAGTCGACGCTGTCCTACGCCATCGCCGGGCACCCCAAGTACACGGTGACGTCCGGGTCGATCACGCTGGACGGCCAGGACGTGCTCGCGATGAGCATCGACGAGCGCGCCCGCGCGGGCTTGTTCCTCGCCATGCAGTACCCGGTCGAGGTGCCTGGCGTGTCGATGTCGAACTTCCTGCGCACCGCCGCGACGGCCGTCCGCGGAGAGGCGCCGAAGCTGCGGCACTGGGTCAAAGAGGTCAAGGGCGCAATGGAGGACCTCGGCATCGACGCGGCGTTCTCCGAACGCAGTGTCAACGAGGGGTTCTCGGGCGGCGAGAAGAAGCGCCACGAGATCCTCCAGCTGTCGTTGCTCAAGCCCAAGATCGCGATCCTCGACGAGACGGACTCCGGCCTGGACGTCGACGCGCTGCGGGTCGTCAGCGAGGGCGTCAACCGCTATGCCGAAGCCGAGCACGGTGGCGTGCTGCTGATCACGCACTACACCCGCATCCTGCGCTACATCCAGCCGCAGTTCGTGCACGTGTTCGTCGGCGGCCGCATCGTCGAGTCCGGCGGTCCTGAGCTGGCCGACGAGCTCGAGGAGAACGGCTACGTCCGCTTCACCCAGGCAGCAGCGAGCGCTTCCTGAGCGTCTGGAGGAGGCCAGAGCCATGACCGCGTCGGTTCGTCCGCTCGATGTGGCAGCCATCCGCGCCGACTTCCCCATCCTGAAGAGGGTGATGCGCGGCGGAACCCAGTTGGCGTACCTGGACTCGGGCGCGACGTCGCAGCGTCCGGTGCAGGTCCTCGACGCGGAGCGGGAGTTCCTGGTGTCGTCCAACGGCGCGGTGCACCGCGGCGCGCACCAGCTGATGGAAGAGGCCACCGACGCCTACGAGGACGGCCGCGCCGCCATCGCGGCGCTGGTCGGCGCCGACCCCGACGAGCTGGTGTTCACGAAGAACGCCACCGAGGCCATCAACCTGGTGTCCTACGTGCTCGGCGATGCCCGGTTCGACCGTGCCGTCGGGCCGGGTGACGTCATCGTCACCACCGAGCTGGAGCACCATGCCAACCTCATCCCGTGGCAGGAGCTGGCCCGTCGCACGGGTGCCACCCTGAAGTGGTACTCGGTCACCGACGACGGCCGCATCGACCTCGACTCGCTCGAGCTGGACGAGCGGGTGAAACTCGTTGCCTTCAGCCATCATTCGAACGTTACCGGGGCGGTCGCCCCAGTCGCCGAACTGGTTGCGCGGGCGAAGGCCGTCGGGGCGCTGACCCTGCTGGACGCCTGCCAGTCCGTACCGCACCAGCCTGTCGACTTCCACGCGCTCGACGTCGACTACGCGGCGTTCTCCGGCCATAAGATGCTCGGGCCCAACGGGATCGGCGCGCTGTACGGCCGGCGCGCACTGCTCAACGCGATGCCACCGTTCATCACCGGCGGCTCGATGATCGAGACCGTCACGATGGAGGAGACCACGTACGCCCCGGCCCCGCAGCGGTTCGAGGCGGGTACCCCGATGACGTCCCAGGTCGTCGGCCTGGCGGCGGCCGCCCGGTACCTGCGCGAGATCGGGATGGCCACGGTGGAAGCCCACGAGGCCGAACTGGTGGCCGCCGCGCTGGAGGGACTGTCGGCGATCGACGGGGTGCGCATCGTCGGCCCGGCGTCCACTGAGCACCGCGGGTCCCCGGTGAGCTTCGTCGTCGACGGCATCCACGCCCACGATGTCGGGCAGGTGCTCGACGACGACGGGGTCGCGGTGCGGGTTGGGCATCACTGCGCGTGGCCACTGCACCGCCGGTTCGGCATCGCGGCGACGGCGCGCGCGTCGTTCGCGATCTACAACACGATGGAGGAAGTCGACCGCCTGGTGGCCGGCGTGCGCCGCGCCGTGACGTTCTTCGGCAGGGATTGACGTGCGCCTGGAGCAGATCTACCAGGAAGTGATCCTCGACCACTACAAGCACCCGCACCACCGCGGGCTGCGTGAGCCGTTCGACGCCGAGGTGCACCATGTGAACCCGACGTGCGGCGACGAGGTGACGCTGCGGGTGACGCTGTCCGGCGACGGCGAGCAGGTCGCCGACATCTCCTACGACGGGCAGGGCTGCTCGATCAGTCAGGCCGCGACGTCAGTGCTCACCGATCTGGTGATCGGCAGCAGCGTGGGCGACGCCCTCAAGACCGTCGCCGCGTTCAGCGAGATGATCTCGTCGCGGGGGACCGTCGAGGGCGACGAGGATGTCATTGGTGACGGCGTCGCGTTCGCCGGCGTCGCGAAGTACCCGGCGCGGATCAGGTGTGCGCTGCTGGGCTGGACAGCTTTCAAGGCCGCGCTGGCGGAGGCCGGCGCATCAGCTTCGGCGCTGGCGGAGGCCGGCGCATCAGCTTCGGCGCTGGCGGAGGCCGGCGCAGAATATGGGACAGAGGAGACAACCGATGAGCGACACCGCAGTGCCTGACGACGAACTGCTCGCCGACCTCGAGGAGGCGATGCGCGACGTCGTCGATCCGGAACTCGGCATCAACGTCGTCGACCTCGGCCTCGTCTACGACCTGAACGTCGAGAAGGGTGAGCAGGGCAAGATCGCGCTGCTGGACATGACGCTGACGTCGGCGGCGTGCCCGCTGACCGACGTCATCGAGGACCAGTCGCGTACCGCGTTGGTGGGCGCGGGCCTTGTCGACGAACTGCGCATCAACTGGGTGTGGAACCCGCCGTGGGGGCCGGACAAGATCACCGAGGACGGCCGCGAACAGCTGCGGGCCCTGGGCTTCACCGTCTAGCCGCGGTGGTCACGGTCCCGGCGTTCGTCTGGCGGGGCGGCGCGGTGCGTCGCGCGGCACTGATCGGCGGCGGCGTCGGGCTGTGCCTGGGGGTGCTGGCCTGGCTGGACTCGGGCTTCGTGCTCGCCGGGGCGATCGTCACCGTCGTCGTCGCGGTGTTCTACGGCGGATGGATGGCCCGCCGGATGCCGCGCTACTGGCCCGGGTCGGCGAAGCTGACCGGTGATCAACGGGTTTCGGTGGCCCGCGCGGCGCGCCTCGGCCACCGGGTCAGCGACCCCGGCCTGGCGGAGCCGGTCGCCGACTATGCCCGCGGCCTGCACGAGGCCGCCGAGGCGGCCCGGCGTGGCGTTGGCTGCTGGTGTTCGTCCTCGTCGTCGCCGTCGGGACGGCGGTGTGGGACGCGGTGTTCGGATCGTGGGGCAGCGCCATCGCGTCGGCGATCTACCTGGCCGCGCTGGGCGTCGAGTTGTTCTGGTGGCCACGACGTCAGGCGCAGCTGCTGGCCAACGCGAACCGGGCGGCCGCGGCGACACGCCCATCGGCGTGATTCGCGTGTAACGCTTGAGCGGCATCGCTACACCACCCTGGTGTCCGGGAAGGAGCCACGATGGCCGCTGGGTTCGCCGACACCTACGTCGCCACCCGCCGACAGCTGCGACAGGTCGCCGAGAGCCTGGTCGCCGGCCCGCAGTACCGCGCGGCCGGCACCATCCGGTTGGCGGTGCGCCCGGACGGCTTCGCCGCCGCGGCGATCCCGCTGGCCGTGCACGGCACCGACCTCGTCTTCCCCAACGGCAGTGTGCCGCTGGCCGGGCCGCTGGACGCGATCGCCGCGGCGGCGGGTGTCGACGTCGGCCCGCCCGACGGCGTCTACAAGATCGTCGACCCACTGCCCGGGGATGCCGTGCTGGCGCTCGACGCGGTGGCGGCCGAGTGGACGGCGCGCTCTCACTACGCCGGTGGACATGCGCTCAAACAGGTTGTTCCCGAACAACATCCGGTGTTGTGGCCGGAGCACTTCGACGTCGCCGTCACCGAGGACGAGGTCAACTACGGCGTCTCGGCGGGTGACGAAACGCATCCGACGCCGTATGCGTACGTCGGGCCGTGGCAGACGCGCACCGGGCCGTTCTGGAACGCCCCGTTCGGCGCGCTGCACCCGCTCGACCCCGCCCATGACGTCGACGCGCTCACGTCACAGATCGCGGACTTCTTCGAGCGCGGCAGAAAGGAACTGCAACATGGCCGAGGTTGACCTCGACTTCACCGGGCTGAGGGCGCTTTTCATCAACTGCACGCTCAAGCGGTCACCGGAGCCCAGCCACACGCAGGGCCTGGTAGACATCAGCGCCGGGATCATGCGCAAGCACGGTGTCGAAGTCGAGGAGGTGCGCGCGGTCGACCACGACATCGCCACCGGGGTGTGGCCGGACATGCGGGAACACGGCTGGGCCACCGATGACTGGCCCGAGATCTTCGACAAGGTGCTGGCCGCCGACATCCTGGTGCTCGCCGGACCGATCTGGTTGGGCGACAACAGTTCGGTGATGAAGCGGGTGCACGAGCGCCTGTACGGCGGGTCGCACCTGCTCAACGATGCCGGCCAGTATCGCTATTACGGCCGCGTCGGGGGCTGTCTGATCACCGGCAACGAGGACGGCGTCAAGCACTGCGCGCAGAACGTGCTCTACACCCTGCAGCACATCGGGTACACGATCCCGCCGCAGGCCGACGCCGGGTGGATCGGCGAGGCCGGGCCGGGCCCGTCCTACCTCGACCCGGGCTCCGGCGGACCGGAGAACGACTTCACCAACCGCAACACGACTTTCATGACATGGAATCTGATGCATGTGGCGCGCCTGTTGCGCGCCGCCGGCGGCGTGCCCGCCTACGGGAACATCCGTACCGGCTGGGACGCGGGCTGTCGCTACGACTTCGCCAATCCCGAGTATCGGTGACGCGATGATCCGATGATCACCACCATGGACGAGACCGGTCTCATCGCCGCCCTGCGCGACGGCGACGAGTCCGCGTTCGCCCGCCTGGTCGACCAGCACACACCGGCGATGCTGCGGGTGGCCCGCGGCTATGTGCCCAGCCACGAGATCGCCGAAGAGGTGGTCCAGGAGACCTGGATCGCGCTGCTGAAGGGCCTCGACAACTTCGAGGGCCGATCCTCTCTTCGCACTTGGCTTTTCGCGGTGATGATCAACATCGCCAAGACACGCGGTGTCCGAGAACGCCGCGGTGCCGACGCCGAGATCGCGGCTCACACCGGTGGCACCGTCGACCCGGGGCGGTTCCGGGACGCAGGCGACCCGTACCCGGGCCACTGGCGGCCCGAGGAGGAGCCCTCGCCGTTCCCGGACACCCCGGAGGGCTCGCTGCTGGGCAGCGAACTGGTCGCTGTCGCCCGCGCCGAACTGGACAGGTTGCCCCAACGCCAGCGTGTGGTGGTCACACTGCGCGACATGCTCGGCTTCGACTCGGCCGAGGTGTGCGACCTGCTCGACATCAGCGTCGCGAATCAGCGCGTGCTGCTGCACCGCGGCCGCGCGGCCGTCCGGCACGTGCTGGAAGACTATCTGGCGGAGAAACCATGAGCGTTGGACCGATGGACTGCAACGAACTCGTCGAGTTGGTGACCGCCTACCTCGACGATGCGCTCGACACCGAGACCCGCGCCAGGGTCGAGGCCCATCTCGCCGACTGCGAGGGCTGTGCCAACTACGTCGAGCAGTTCCGCCAGACGGTGCGCACGGTCGGCCGGATCACCGACGACCAACTCGACCCGGCTTTCCGCAGCAGGCTGCTCGGCGCATTCAAGAACTACCGATGACGCCCACGCCCGTTTCGTCGGCCCTAGGCTGGGAACACTCAGCGGACCCTCAGCGTTAGGACAGATCGTGGCTACCCTGGAACTCACCGCCGAACAATTCAACGACACCATCAACGACAACGAGATCGTGCTGGTGGACTTCTGGGCGTCGTGGTGTGGCCCCTGTAAAGCATTCGCCCCGACGTTCGCCGCCTCCTCCGAGCAGCACCCCGATGTGGTGTACGCGAAGGTCGACACCGAGGCCGAGCAGGCGCTCGCCGCCGCCGCCGACATCCGCTCGATCCCGACGCTGATGGCGTTCAAGAAGGGCAAGCTGGTGTTCAACCAGGCCGGCGCGCTTCCTCCGGCGGCCCTGGAAGAACTCGTCCAGCGGGTCAAGGAGTTCGACATCGACGCCGCGATCGCCGCGCAGAACAACGGCCAGACGGAGTGAGGTGCCGCACGCGATAGCGTGCACTGCGTGACCGATCACGCTGACCCAGGACGCTCCGACTTCGTTCTCGTCGACAGGCCCCGTCCGAACATCGCGCTGGTGACCCTCAACCGGCCCGAGCGGATGAACTCCATGGCCTTCGACGTGATGGTGCCACTGAAGAAGGTGCTCGAGGAGCTGACCTACGACAACTCGGTGCGTGCAGTCGTGCTCACCGGCGCGGGCCGCGGCTTCTCCTCGGGTGCCGACCACAAGTCGGCGGGGTCCGTGCCGCACATCGACGGCCTCACCCGGCCGACGTTCGCCCTGCGCTCTATGGAGGTGCTCGACGACGTCATCCTGGCCCTGCGCAAGATGCACCAGCCGGTCATCGCCGCTGTGAACGGCGCCGCGATCGGCGGCGGGCTGTGCCTGGCGCTGGCCTGTGACATCCGGGTCGCCTCGCGCGCCGCGTACTTCCGCGCGGCGGGCATCAACAACGGGCTGACCGCGAGCGAGCTCGGCCTGTCCTACCTGCTGCCGCGTGCCATCGGCTCGTCGAGGGCGTTCGAGCTGATGCTGACCGGCCGCGATGTGGATGCCGAGGAAGCCGAGCGTATCGGCCTGGTGTCGCGCAGCGTGCCGGCCGACGAGCTGTTGGAGGTTTGCTACCAGCTCGGCGAACGGGTCGCGTCGTTCTCCCGGCCGGGAACCGAGTTGACCAAGCGCACACTTTGGAGTGGACTGGACGCCGGTAGCCTGGAAGGGCACATGCAAGCCGAGGGCCTTGGACAACTCTTCGTCCGTTTGCTCACCGCCAATTTCGAAGAAGCGGTGGCAGCGCGCGCCGAGAAACGCGCCCCGGTCTTCACCGACGAGAAGTAGACGAGCAGCAGGAGATCCGGCGGGCTGGGCCCACGCCCGAAGGGCAGGGGAGAGCGCCAGCGACCGGGGATAGGAGTGAAGCGTGATCACCGCAACGGACCTGGAGGTCCGCGCCGGGGCGCGCACGCTGCTGTCCACCGACGGGGCGGCGTTGCGGGTGCAGCCCGGCGACCGGATCGGGTTGGTCGGCCGTAACGGCGCGGGCAAGACCACCACCATGCGGATCCTGGCGGGTGAGGGCGAGCCCTACGCCGGGGCCATCATGCGCAAGGGTGAAATCGGCTACCTGCCACAGGATCCGCGGGAGGGCGACCTCGACGTGCTGGCCCGTGATCGGGTGCTGTCGGCGCGCGGCCTCGACACGCTGCTTGCCGACCTGGAGAAACAACAGGTGTTGATGGCCGAAGTCGCCGACGACGCCGCCCGCGACAGGGCCGTGCGCAAGTACGGTCAGCTCGAAGAGCGGTTCGCCGCACTGGGCGGGTACGCCGCCGAGAGCGAGGCCGGCCGCATCTGTGCGAGTCTCGGACTGCCCGAACGGGTTCTGACGCAGTCACTGCGCACGCTGTCGGGCGGCCAGCGCCGCCGGGTGGAGTTGGCCCGCATCCTGTTCGCCGCGTCCCACGGAGGGATCGGCTCGGATTCCTCGATGACGCTGCTGCTCGACGAACCCACCAATCACCTCGACGCCGATTCCATCGGCTGGCTGCGGGACTTCCTGCAGCAGCACACCGGCGGCTTGATCGTGATCAGCCACAACGTCGACCTGCTCGCCGACGTGGTGAACCGGGTGTGGTTCCTCGATGCCGTGCGCGGTGAGGTGGACGTGTACAACATGGGTTGGCAGAAGTATCTCGACGCCCGTGCCACCGACGAGCAGCGGCGTCGCCGCGAGCGGGCGAACGCGGAACGCAAAGCCTCCGCGCTGCGTACCCAGGCCGCCAAGATGGGCGCCAAGGCGACCAAAGCCGTTGCGGCGCAGAACATGTTGCGTCGCGCGGACCGGATGATGGCCGCGCTCGACGAGGAACGCGTCGGCGACAAGGTGGCCAGGATCAAGTTCCCGACGCCCGCCCCGTGCGGGCGCACCCCGCTGGTCGCCAAGGGCCTGACGAAGAACTACGGCTCGCTCGAGGTCTTCACCGGCGTCGACCTGGCCATCGACCGCGGTTCGCGCGTCGTGGTGCTCGGCCTCAACGGCGCGGGCAAGACCACGCTGCTGCGGTTGCTCGCTGGCGCCGAGACGCCGGACGCCGGTGGGCTCGAGCCCGGCCACGGTCTCAAGGTCGGCTACTTCGCCCAGGAGCACGACACCCTCGACGACACCGCCACGGTGTGGGAGAACATCCGGCACGCGGCGCCCGACACCGGTGAGCAGGATCTGCGAGGACTGTTGGGCGCGTTCATGTTCAGCGGACCGCAGCTCGAGCAGCCGGCGGGCACGCTGTCCGGCGGTGAGAAGACCCGGCTGGCGCTGGCCGGTCTGGTCGCCTCGACGGCCAATGTGCTGCTGCTCGACGAGCCGACCAACAACCTCGACCCGGCCTCGCGCGAGCAGGTGCTCGACGCGCTGCGCAGCTACGTCGGCGCGGTGGTGCTGGTGACCCACGACCCCGGTGCGGCGGAGGCGTTGGATCCGCAGCGGGTGGTGCTGCTGCCCGACGGCACCGAGGACTTCTGGTCCGACGACTACCGGGACCTGATCGAGCTGGCGTAGGTCAAAACGCGAATCGTTTCCAGAAATTCTTCCCCTGTGTGTTAGGCCGTTCCTACGCTGGGTATGCGTCGGGGCATCACAAGTGCGCGGGGAGGTGCCGATGAAGAAAGTGGACAAGTCGCGAGACCAGTTGATCGACGAGCTGCGGAGTGCTTACGAAGGGGGCGCAAGCATTCGCACGTTGGTAGCGTCGACGGGTCGCTCGTACGGTTCGATACACAGCATGCTGCGCGAGTCGGGTACGACGATGCGCAGCCGCGGCGGGCCGAATCACCGCAGCAGGCGCGCGAGCTAGCTCGCGCTCTGCCGCAATGACACTTCGACGAGGTCCAGTACGGCACTGAGCTTCTCCGGATCGTCGCCCGAGGCGATACGCGCAACCAGGCCGTCGAGGACCAGATCGAGATAGGTCTGCAGCACCGCGCTCGGCACGTCGTCGCGCAGCCGTCCGGCCTGCTTCTGCTTGCGGAGCCGCTCGGTGGTCGCGGCGGACAGCTCCCTGGACCGCTCGGACCACCCTCGGGAGAACTCGGGGTCGTTACGCAGCTTGCGCGCGATCTCCAGCCGGGTGGCGAGCCAGTCGAACTGGTCGGGCGCGGCGAGCATATCGCGCATCACCTGAACGAGGCCCTCGCGCGCCGCGACGTCGGCCATCCGCTCCGCATCCTCGCGGGCGAGTTCGAAGAACAGCGTGTCCTTGTCGCGGAAATGGTGGAAGATGGCGCCGCGCGACAGCCCGATCGTCTGCTCGAGCCGCCGCACGGTCGCCTCGTTGTAGCCGTACTCGGCGAAACACCGCCGGGCACCGTCGAGAATCTGCCGACGACGCGCCGCCAGGTGGTCGTCGGTGACCCGGGGCAACGGACTTCCGTTACTGCGTCTTGAGCATGTTGCGCAGCACGAACTGCAGGATGCCGCCGTTGCGGTAGTAGTCGGCCTCGCCGGGGGTGTCGATGCGCACCACCGCGTCGAACTCGACCTTGTCGCCGCCTTCCTTCGTGGCGGTCACATGCACCGTCTTCGGCGTCTTGCCTCCGCCTTCCCCGTCGCTGCGCTCGCCCCGGTCGTTGAGCGCCGTGATGCCGGAGATGTCGAACGTCTCGGTGCCGTCGAGCTTCAGCGACGCGGCCGACTCGCCCTCCGGGAACTGCAGCGGGATCACGCCCATGCCGATCAGGTTGGACCGGTGGATGCGCTCGAAAGACTCGGTGATCACGGCGCGGACCCCGAGCAGGCGGGTGCCCTTGGCCGCCCAGTCCCGCGACGACCCGGACCCGTATTCTTTGCCGCCCAGCACCACCAGCGGAATGTCCTGCGACGCATAGTTTTGCGCGGCGTCGTAGATGAACGCCTGCTCGCCACCGTTGGTGAAGTCGCGGGTGTAGCCGCCGGACACGTCGTCCAGCAGCTGGTTGCGCAGCCGGATGTTGGCGAAGGTGCCGCGGATCATCACCTCGTGGTTGCCGCGCCGCGAGCCGTAGGAGTTGTAGTCCTTCTTGTCGACACCGTGCTCGTCGAGGTACTGCGCGGCCGGCGTGCCCGGCTTGATGCTGCCTGCGGGGGAGATGTGGTCGGTGGTCACCGAGTCACCCAGCAGCGCCAGCACTCTGGCGCCCTCGATGTCGCTGACCTGCTCCGGCTCGGCGGGCATCCCGTCGAAGTACGGTGGCTTGCGCACATACGTCGAGTCCTGGTCCCAGTCGAAGGTGTTGCCGCTCGGCGTCGGCAGGTTGCGCCAGCGCTCGTCGCCCTTGAACACATCGGCATAGTTCTTCGTGAACATCTCGGTGTTGATCGCCGAGGCGATGGTGTCGCTGATGTCCTTCTGCGAGGGCCAGATGTCCTTGAGGAAGACCTCGTTGTCCTCGGAGTCCTTGCCCAGCGGCTCGGAGTCGAAGTCGAAGTCCATCGTGCCGGCCAGTGCGTAGGCGATGACCAGCGGGGGCGACGCCAGGTAGTTCATCTTCACGTCGGGGTTGATGCGGCCCTCGAAGTTGCGGTTGCCCGACAGCACGGCGGCGACCGACAGGTCGTTGTCGTTGATGGCCTTGCTGATTTCGTCGGGCAGCGGACCGCTGTTGCCGATGCACGTCGTGCAGCCGTAACCGACGAGGTAGAAACCGAGCTTCTCCAGATACGGCCAGAGCCCGGCCTTCTCGTAGTAGTCGGTGACCACCTGTGAACCCGGCGCCATGGTGGTCTTCACCCACGGCTTGGAAGTCAGCCCCTTCTCGACGGCGTTGCGCGCCAGCAGCGCCGCGCCCAGCATCACCTCCGGGTTCGAGGTGTTGGTGCACGACGTGATCGCCGCGATCACCACGGCGCCGTGGTCGAGGATGAACTCGCCGTGCTCGTCGGACGTGACCTCGATCGGGTTGGTGGGCCTGCCGTTGGAGCCGACGGCCGCCGACGGCACCACCGCGTCGTCGTCGGCGAAGGCCAGACTCGACGCCGGATCGCTCGCTGGAAAGGTCTCCTCGACCGCCTCGTCGAGCTGGGTGTGCGCGGGCGCGTTGCCATTCTCGACGTAGTTGTGGATGTCCTTGCGGAAGGCCGACTTCGCGTCGTCGAGCGCGATGCGGTCCTGCGGACGCTTCGGACCGGCGATCGAGGGCACCACGTCGGACAGGTCCAGCTCGATGTACTCCGAGAACTTGGGCTCGCGCGACGGGTCGTGCCACATGCCCTGTTCCTTGGCGTAGGCCTCGACCAGCGCCAGCTGCTCGTCGCTGCGACCGGTCATCCGCAGGTAGTCGATCGTCACGTCGTCGATCGGGAAAATGGCTGCGGTCGAGCCGAACTCGGGGCTCATGTTGCCCAGCGTCGCGCGGTTGGCCAGCGGCACCTCGGCCACGCCGTCGCCGTAGAACTCGACGAACTTGCCGACCACGCCGTGCTTGCGCAGCATCTCGGTGACAGTGAGCACCACGTCGGTGGCCGTCACGCCGGCCCGCCGCTCGCCGGTCAGCTTGAACCCGACGACACGGGGGATGAGCATCGACACCGGCTGGCCCAGCATCGCCGCCTCGGCCTCGATGCCGCCGACACCCCAGCCCAGCACACCCAGCCCGTTCTCCATGGTGGTGTGGCTGTCGGTGCCCACACAGGTGTCCGGGTAAGCCACCCCGTCCCGTTCCATCACGACGCTGGCCAGGTATTCGATGTTGACCTGGTGCACGATGCCGGTGCCGGGAGGGACGACCTTGAAGTCGTCGAACGCGCCCTGGCCCCAGCGCAGGAACTGGTAGCGCTCGCCGTTGCGCTCGTACTCGATCTCGACGTTGCGCTCGAAGGCGTTGGCGGTGCCGAACAGATCGGCGATCACGGAGTGGTCGATGACCAGGTCGGCAGGGGCCAGCGGGTTGACCTTCTGCGGATCTCCACCCAGATCGCCGACGGCCTCGCGCATGGTGGCGAGGTCGACGATGCAGGGCACGCCGGTGAAGTCCTGCATGATCACGCGGCCCGGGGTGAACTGGATCTCCACGCTGGGTTCGGCGGAGGGGTCCCAGTTGGCGATGGCCTCGATGTGGTCCTTGGTGACGTTGGCGCCGTCCTCGGTACGCAGCAGGTTCTCGGCGAGCACCTTGAGGCTGTAGGGCAGTTTCTCGGTGCCGGGCACCGCGTCCAGGCGGTAGATCTCGTAGCTCTTGTCCCCGACCTTCAGTGTGTCGCGGGCTCCAAAGGAATTCACCGAATCTTTGCTGCTCACATCAACTCCCGGCTAGTTCTCGCCGCCGACGGGCTGTGTCGGAGGCGCCGACAACTCTAACAGTACGCTTGTCCTGCAAAACACCCAGGGCCGTCGTCCAGTCTGGTCGGCGGGCGCGCGTGCTGCCACCCCGGTGGGTACCCATCGCGTACGGTTCTCCTGTGATCGGATCGCACGTCATCCCGTTCCCGCCCACCTACATCCCGCCCGACGTATGTGGGCCGGTCGGCCGGGACCCGGCGACGACGCCGGTCGACACGTGCATGAACCTCGTCATCGACGACGTCCGCGACGACGGTGTCAGCGCCTCGCCCACGCCGGAGAACGAGGGACTCGCCGACGTGGTCGCCGAGGCGCAGCAGAAGGGCATCGATCTCAAGATCGTCGTCGTGGACAGCAACCCGCCTACCGATCCTCCGCTGCGGGACATCGCCACCGAAGTGGGGCAGGAGTTCCCCGGCGCGACGGTGTTGGTGCTCAGCCCCAGCGAGTCGGGCACGTACAGCCCGACGTACGACCGGGTGACGCTGGAGGCCGGCCAGGACATCGCCGAAGGCCGCGGCGCCGTGCAGGGTTCGAAGAATTTCGTCAGCGAGTTGACGACACCGCACTTTCCGTGGACCGCATTCACGATTGTGATCATGTTGGGCGTCATTGCGGCCGTTATCGGAACGCGACTTTTGCAGGTCCGCAGCAAGCGCGCCGCGTCGCCTCGACAGACATAAAGTCGCACTGCAGCAACCCTTTTCGTGCCGCCCTCAGTCGGGCCGGCAATGGTGAATATCACGGCCCGATAACGTCACATTCAATTACAAACCTGTAATTCGTGACTTAAGTTTCATTAGCGTCAGATGTGACGTACGGTGCATTCGGTGGCTGATGTTGTGGATGTGCATTCTGTGACTTCTGTGCACAGTCGCCGGACGAATGTGCCCGCACGTTCGCGAGAGCAATAGGAGACCTGAGTCGCATGAGACGCACCCCTGGCGCTTGGCGCATGCGAGGAGCAGATCATCGGGGGCAAGCGCGAGGAGCAGACCGGGTCCGGAGCCTCTGCGCGGCGCTGCTGGCGACCGGCATGCTGGCGGCAACCCCCGGACTGGCCGTCGCCCAGCCCGGTGGCCCCGACACCATCGCCTCATTGGTCGCGGCCGTCGCGGACGCCAACCAGAAGCTGCAGGATCTGGGCGCCGCGATCCAGCAGCAGCAGGAAAGCGTCAACAAGGCGATCCTCGACGTGCAGACCGCACGTGACAACGCCGCAGCCGCGCAGCGGGAGGTGGACGCGAGCGGTCAGCGCGTCGAAGACGCCAACATCGCAATCGAACAGGCCCAGAGGCGATTCGACTCGTTCGCGGCGGCGACCTACATCAACGGCCCGTCGGACTCGTACCTGACCGCTTCGGATCCTGCCGACATCGTCGACACGGCCGCCGCGGGGCAGACGCTGTCGGTCAGCGCACAACAGGTGATGGCCGATCTGCAGCGGGCCCGCACCGAGCAGGTGAACCGCGATTCCGCCGCGCGCCTGGCCAAGCAGAACGCCGACAAGGCCGTCGCCGACGCCGAGGCCAGCCAGCGGACCGCGGTCGCGTCGCTCACGGACGCGCAGCAGACCTTCAAGGCGCAGCAGGCCGAAATCGACAAGCTGGCCGCCGAGCGGTCCGCCGCGCAGGCCAAACTCGAAGAGGCGCGCCCGGCTCCAGCGGCCAGCCAGCCGATCACCCAGGCCGCCGCGTCGACGACCGACTGGGACCGCACACCCCAAGGTGTCGACCCGGCGACGGGCAACTGGGCCACGGCCTGGGACCCGTTCCTGCCCGCCATTCCCAGCGCGTTCGTCAGCGGCGACCCGATCGCGATCATCAACACGGTGCTGGGCATCGCGTCGACCTCGGCGCAGGTGACACAGGACCTCGGCCGCAAGTTCCTGCAATCGGTGGGCCTGCTCCCCGAGCCCGCCGTCGCCACGACGGGCTTCACCAACGGCGCGATCCCGCGCGTCCACGGCAGGCAGGCCACCGAGTACGTGATCAAACGGGCGATGTCGCAGATGGGCGTGCCGTACTCGTGGGGCGGCGGCAACGCGGCCGGCCCGAGTCGGGGCATCGACTCCGGCGCGGGCACAGTCGGATTCGACTGTTCGGGACTGATGCTCTACGCGTTCGCAGGCGTCGGCATCAAGCTGGACCACTACTCGGGCTCGCAGTACAACGCGGGCCGCAAGGTCCCGTCGTCCCAGATGCGCCGCGGCGACATGTTGTTCTGGGGTCCCAACGCCAGCCAGCACGTCGCGCTGTACCTCGGCGACGGGCAGATGCTCGAGGCGCCATACACCGGTTCGGTGGTCAAGGTGTCCCCGGTGCGCACCAGCGGCATGACCCCGTACGCGACTCGACTCATCGAATGGTGACGCGTCCAAAGACAGGGAAGACAGAGAACACATTGCGCTCCAAACTGTTTCGTTTGCTCAGCGGCGTGACGCTCCTGCTCTCGGCGGTGGCGGTGGCCGTCGGACTGGCGACGCCGTCCGCGTCGGCGCCCGGGGACGGGCAGTGGGATCCCACGCTGCCCAAGCTGATCTCGGCAGGCGCGCCGGGCGACCCGCTGGCCATCGCCAACGCATCGCTGGCCGCGACCGCGCAGGCCACCGAGGTCACGATGAACCTCGGGCGCAAGTTCCTGAGCACCCTCGGGTTCGGGCCCGCGCCCGAGGTCGCCTCCGTGGCCCCGGGCCGGGTGCGTGGACCGCAGGCGATCGAATACGTCATCCGCCGCGGCGCGTCGCAGATGGGCACGCCGTACTCGTGGGGCGGCGGCAAGCCGAACGGCCCGAGCCGGGGCATCGACTCGGGCGCCAACACCGTCGGCTACGACTGCTCGGGGTTCACCCAGTTCTCCTACGCCGGTGTCGGGGTGCTGATCCCCAAGTACTCCGGCGACCAGTACGACACCGGCCGCAAGGTGCCGATCGCGCAGGCCAAGAGGGGAGACCTGGTGTTCTGGGGGCCTGGTGGCAGCCAGCACGTCGCGATGTACCTCGGCAACGGCCAGGTGCTGGAGTCGGCCAGCAGCGCGGGCAAGGTGACGGTCAGCCCGCTGCGCACGGCGGGCCTGCAGCCGTATGCCGCGCGCATCATCGAATCCTGAGCGCAGCCTGAGGCATTCCTGAACGTTGTGGGCAACGTCGACGGATCCCGGACTGCCTGGAATAGTTGACGGCGAGCGTGCGGCCCCGACCGGCCCGAAACGCCACGACCAGCGAGTTGATGTGGAAGGAACGTTGATGACGTCACCGAGTGGGCCGCCGCAGGGGGCTGCAGGGTATCCCGGCCAGGCACCGCCGCAGGGCTACCCGCAGGGCTCGCACGCCGCTCCGGCCGCCAACCCTTCCAACAACGGCGGCCTGCAGCAGGAGGTCCACACCCTCGAGCGCGCGGTCTTCGAGGTCAAGCGCATCATCGTCGGCCAGGACCAGCTGGTCGAGCGCATGCTGGTCGGCCTGCTCGCCAAGGGTCACCTGCTGCTCGAGGGCGTTCCCGGCGTGGCCAAGACGCTGGCCGTCGAGACCTTCGCCAAGGTGGTGGGTGGCACCTTCGCCCGCATCCAGTTCACCCCCGACCTGGTGCCCACCGACATCGTCGGCACCCGCATCTACCGGGTGGGCAAGGAGGAGTTCGACATCGAGCTCGGTCCCGTCGTCGTCAACTTCCTGCTCGCCGACGAGATCAACCGTGCGCCGGCCAAGGTGCAGTCGGCGCTGCTCGAGGTCATGCAGGAACGGAAGATCTCGATCGCCGGCAAGACCTTTCCGCTGCCCGCGCCGTTCCTGGTGATGGCCACGCAGAACCCGATCGAGCAGGAGGGCGTCTACGCGCTGCCCGAGGCGCAGCGTGACCGCTTCCTGTTCAAGCTGAATATCGACTACCCGTCGCCGGAGGAAGAGCGCGAGATCATCTACCGGATGGGCGTCAAGCCGCCGGAACCCAAGCAGATCCTCGCCCCCGGCGACCTGCTGCGCCTGCAGGACGTCGCGTCCAACAACTTCGTGCACCACGCGCTCGTGGACTACGTCGTGCGCATCGTGACGGCGACCCGTCAGCCCGAGAAGTTCGGGATGCCCGACGCCAAGGCGTGGATCGCCTACGGCGCTTCGCCGCGTGCGTCCCTGGGCATCATCGCGGCGTCGCGCGCGCTCGCGCTGGTCCGTGGCCGCGACTACGTCATCCCGCAAGACGTCGTCGAGGTCATCCCCGACGTGCTGCGGCACCGCCTCGTGCTGACCTACGACGCGCTGGCCGACGAGATCTCTTCCGAGACGGTGATCAACCGCATCCTGCAGACCGTGGCCCTGCCGCAGGTGAATGCCATTCCCCAGCAAGGTCATTCGGTGCCGCCCGTCGTGCCCGCCGCAGCGGCTGCGGCCAGCGGTCGGTGACCAGTTCCCGACGTGCGGTCGACCTGCCGTCGCTGAAGCGCGGGGAGATCCGCGACCCCGCGCTCTCGGCGGCGCTGCGCAAGCTCGAGCTGACCGTGCGCCGCAAGCTCGACGGAGTGCTGCACGGCGACCACCTCGGGCTGCTGCCCGGCCCGGGTTCCGAGCCCGGCGAGTCGCGGCTGTATCAGCCCGGCGACGACGTGCGCCGGATGGACTGGTCGGTCACCGCGCGCACCACGCACCCGCATGTGCGCCAGATGATCGCCGACCGCGAACTGGAGACCTGGCTGGTCGTCGACGTGTCGGCGAGCCTGGACTTCGGCACCGTCGAGTGCGAGAAGCGTGACCTCGCGGTCGCCGCCGCTGCGGCGATCACCTTCCTCAACAGCGGGGGCGGCAACCGGATCGGCGCGATCATCGCCAACGGCGACACGGTGCGCAGGGTGCCCGCCCTGTCCGGCCGGATTCACGAGCAGGAGATGCTGCGCGCCATCGCCACGATGCC
The DNA here is from genome assembly GCF_039871645.1 of Mycobacterium sp. B14F4. Classification (NCBI taxonomy): domain Bacteria; kingdom Bacillati; phylum Actinomycetota; class Actinomycetes; order Mycobacteriales; family Mycobacteriaceae; genus Mycobacterium; species Mycobacterium sp. B14F4. The sequence continues at coordinate 143,034 of NZ_JBDPMF010000007.1, forward strand.
GAAGGCGCCCGCGGGCACCCGCGGTGACCTTGCCGCCGCGATCGACGCGTTGCGCAGGCCGGAGCGCCGCCGCGGCATGGCCGTCATCATCAGTGACTTCCTCGGCCCCATCGACTGGATGCGTCCGCTGCGGGCGATCGCCGGCCGCCACGAGGTGCTCGGCATCGAGGTGCTCGACCCGCGCGATGTCGAGCTGCCGCCGGTCGGTGATGTGATCCTTCAGGACGCCGAGACGGGCCGGATCCGCGAGTTCACCATCGACGAGCAGTTGCGCGACGACTTCGCGAAGGCCGCCGCCGCCCACCGGGCCGAGGTGGCGCGCACACTGCGGCGCTGTGACGCGCCGCTGCTGTCGCTGCGCACCGACCGCGACTGGATCGCCGACGTGGTTCGGTTCGTCGCCACCCGCCGCCTCGCATTGGCCGGTCGCGCCTAGCATCGAATTGATAAGGCGCACATGACATTACCGTTACTCGGACCGCTCACGCTGTCGGGGTTCGAACATCTCTGGTTTTTCCTGTTCCTGTTGGTCGTGCTCGGCATCGCCGCGCTCTACGTCGTCGTGCAGATGGCCCGGCAGCGGCGAATGCTTCGCTTCGCCAATATGGAACTGCTGGAAAGCGTTGCCCCGAAACGGCCGTCGCGGTGGCGGCACCTGCCCGCGATCCTTGTGGTGATCGCGCTGGTCTTCCTGACCGTGGCGATGGCAGGCCCGACCCACGACGTGCGGGTGCCGCGCAACCGAGCGGTGGTGATGCTCGTGATGGATGTGTCGCAGTCGATGCGGGCCACCGACGTGTCGCCGAACCGCATGGCCGCGGCGCAGGAGGCCTCCAAGCAGTTCGCCGACGAGCTCACCGCGGGCATCAACCTCGGGCTGATCTCCTATGCCGGCACGGCCACCGTTCTGGTCTCGCCGACCACCAACCGGGAGGCCACCAAGGCCGCGATCGACAAGCTGGACTTCGCCGACCGCACGGCCACCGGTGAGGGCATTTTCACCGCGCTGCAGGCGATCGCCACCGTCGGCGCGGTGATCGGCGGTGGTGACGAACCGCCACCGGCGCGCATCGTGCTGTTCTCCGACGGCAAGGAGACGGTGCCGTCGAATCCGGACAACCCGAAGGGCGCCTTCACCGCGGCGCGCACCGCCAAGGACCAGGGCGTGCCGATCTCCACGATCTCCTTCGGCACGCCGTACGGCTACGTCGAGATCAATGACCAACGCCAGCCGGTGCCCGTCGACGACGAGATGCTCAAGGAGATCGCCGACCTGTCCGGCGGTGAGGCGTTCACCGCTTCCAGCCTGCAGCAGCTGCGTCAGGTCTACGGCAACCTTCAGCAGCAGATCGGCTACGAGACCATCAAGGGCGATGCGAGCACCGGCTGGCTGCGCCTGGGAGCGCTTGCGCTGGCGTTCGCGGCGCTGGCGGCGCTGCTGATCAACCGACGCCTGCCGAACTGAGTCCGCGAGGATGACGATCTGACATGACCCTTCCGCTGCTGGGACCGGTATCGCTGACGGGCTTCACCCACCTCTGGTGGTTCGCGCTGTTCCTCATCGCCGTGCTGGCGCTGATCGGCTGGTACCTCGTCGCCCAGCGGGCCAGGCGCAGGCGGTTGCAGCAGTTCGCCAACACCGAGCTGCTCGACAGCGTGGCCCCGCAGCGCCCCAGCCGGTGGCGTCACATCCCGGCGGTGCTGCTGCTGGTTTCGCTGCTGCTGTGCACGATCGCGTTGGCCGGGCCGACGCACGACGAACGGCTGCCGCGTAACCGTGCGGTCGTGATGCTCGCCATCGACGTGTCGCAGTCGATGCGGGCCACCGACGTGGACCCCAACCGGCTGGCCGCCGCGCAGGAAGCCTCCAAGCAGTTCGTCGATCAGCTCACCCCGGGTATCAACCTGGGCGTGATCGCCTATGCGGGCGCGGCCACGGTGCTGGTCTCGCCGACCACCAACCGCGATGCGAGCAGGCGTGCCATCGACAACCTGCAGGTGGCCGACCGCACCGCGACGGGGGAGGCCATCTTCACCGCGCTGTCGTCGATCGCCACGGTGGGCGCCGTGATCGGCGGCGGTGACGAACCGCCACCGGCGCGCATCGTGCTGTTCTCCGACGGCAAGGAGACCGTGCCGTCGAATCCGGACAATCCGAAGGGCGCCTACACCGCGGCCCGCTCCGCGAAGGACCAGGGGGTGCCGATCTCGACGATCTCGTTCGGCACGCCCAACGGCTCGGTCGAGGTGAACGAGGAGCGCGTTCCGGTCCCCGTCGACGACGCGATGATGAAGAAGGTCGCCGAACTGTCCGGAGGGGAGTCGTACACCGCGTCGAACATCGCCGAGCTCAACAAGGTCTACGACACGCTCCAGGACCAGATCGGGTACGAGACGGTGCGCGGCGAGGCCACCACCGGCTGGCTGCGGCTCGCCGCGCTGGTCGCCGCCGCGGCGGCGTTGACGAGCCTGTTGATCAACCGCCGGTTGCCGCTCTGACTAAGGCGATTTCTTAAGAAAGTGGATCACACGTTAAGTTGGCGGGCATGACCACGACCGACCGTCCGGCCGAGACCGCCGGCCAAACCGCAGGCAGTCGTCCGGCTTTCGTTTCCCGTTCCGTCCTCGTGACGGGCGGGAACCGCGGCATCGGTCTGGCCATCGCCCAGCGCCTCGCCGCCGACGGCCACAAGGTGGCCGTCACCCACCGCGGGTCCGGAGCGCCCGAAGGATTGTTCGGTGTGGTCTGCGACGTCACCGACAACGCCGCCGTCGACCGCGCATTCAAAGAGGTCGAGGAACATCAGGGTCCGGTCGAGGTGCTGGTGTCCAACGCCGGCATCTCCAAGGACGCGTTTCTGATGCGGATGACCGAGGAGCGGTTCACCGAGGTCATCAACGCCAACCTCACCGGCGCGTTCCGGGTGGCCCAGCGGGCGTCACGCAGCATGCAGCGCAAACGGTTCGGCCGGATCATCTTCATCGGCTCGGTCTCCGGCATGTGGGGCATCGGCAACCAGGCCAACTACGCGGCCGCCAAGGCCGGGCTGATCGGCATGGCCCGCTCGATCTCCCGGGAGCTGGCGAAGGCGGGCGTGACCGCCAATGTCGTCGCCCCCGGGTACATCGACACCGAGATGACCCGCGCGCTCGACGACCGGATCCAAGCGGGTGCGCTGGACTTCATCCCGGCCAAGCGGGTCGGCACCGCCGAGGAGGTGGCCGGTGCCGTCAGCTTCCTGGCGTCGGAGGACGCAAGCTACATCGCCGGCGCGGTGATCCCGGTCGACGGCGGCATGGGCATGGGCCACTAGTAGATAAGGACTGACATGACAGGCTTTCTCGAAGGTAAGCGGATCCTCGTCACGGGGATCATCACCGACTCGTCGATCGCGTTTCACATCGCGCGGGTGGCTCAGGAGGAGGGCGCGGAGCTGGTGCTGACCGGCTTCGACCGGCTCAAGCTGATCAAGCGGATCGCCGATCGGCTGCCGAACCCGGCGCCGCTGCTGGAACTCGACGTGCAGAACACCGAGCACCTCGACACGCTGGCCGAGCGCGTCACCGAGGTGATCGGCGAGGGCAACAAGCTCGACGGCGTGGTGCACTCGATCGGTTACATGCCGCAGTCCGGCATGGGTATCAACCCGTTCTTCGACGCCCCGTACGAGGACGTCGCCAAGGGCATTCACATCTCGGCGTACTCCTACGCATCGCTGGCCAAGGCGCTGCTGCCGATCATGAACCGCGGCGGCGGCATCGTCGGCATGGATTTCGACCCGAGGCGGGCGATGCCGGCCTACAACTGGATGACCGTGGCCAAGAGCGCACTGGAGTCGGTCAACCGGTTCGTCGCGCGCGAAGCCGGTCCCTACGGTGTTCGCTCGAATCTTGTTGCGGCAGGTCCCATCCGGACCCTGGCGATGAGCGCGATCGTCGGCGGCGCACTCGGTGACGACGCGGGTGACCAGATCAGGCTCCTCGAAGAGGGCTGGGATCAGCGGGCGCCGCTGGGCTGGAACATGAAGGACCCGACCCCGGTGGCCAAGACCGTGCTCGCGCTGATCTCGGACTGGCTGCCCGCCACCACAGGTACCGTCGTCTACGCCGACGGCGGCGCCAGCACGCAGCTGTTGTAAGGAATGGCCGGCCCGGATTTCTCGGATTTTCAAGCGGTCCTGCTGCTGTCGTTCGGCGGGCCGGAGGCCCCCGACGAGGTGATGCCGTTTTTGGAGAACGTCACCCGGGGCCGCGGGATCCCGCGGGAGCGGCTGGCCGCCGTCGCCGAGCACTACCTGCACTTCGGTGGTGTCTCACCCATCAACGGCATCAACCGCGACCTGATCGAGCAGCTGCGCACCCACATCGACCTACCGGTGTACTTCGGCAACCGCAACTGGGAGCCCTATGTCGAGGACGTCGTGGCGGCCATGCGTGACGACGGCATCGAGCGCGCCGCGGTCTTCACCACGTCGGCGTGGGCCGGCTACTCCAGTTGCACCCAGTACGTCGAGGACATCGCGCGCGGGCGTCGGGCGGCCGGCGACTCCGCACCGCAACTGGTCAAGCTGCGGCAGTACTTCGACCACCCGCTGTTCGTGCAGATGTTCGCCGAGGCGGTCACCGCCGCCGCCAAGACGGTGCCCGACGGCGCGCGGCTGGTGTTCACCGCCCACTCCATCCCGTTCTCGGCCCGGAACCGATGTGGCGCGGACCTTTACGCTCGGCAGGTGGCCTACGCCGCCAAGCTGGTGGCCGACGCGGCCGGCTACGACGACTACGACCAGGTCTGGCAGTCACGATCGGGACCGCCGCAGGTGCCGTGGCTGGAACCCGATGTGGCCGACCATCTCACGGGGCTGAGAGAAGGCGGCGCGACGGCGGTGGTGGTGTGCCCGATCGGGTTCGTCGCCGACCACATCGAGGTGGTGTGGGACCTCGACCACGAACTGCGGCTGCAGGCCCAGGAGGCCGGGGTGGCGTTCGCGCGGGCCGCCACCCCGAACGCCGACCTCGCGCGGGTGGCGGCCGATCTGATCGGTGAGCTGCGCGAGGGCCGTCCACCGGCGCGCGTGCCCGGCGTGGATCCGCCACCGCTGCAGGGTGTTTCGGTCGACGGGGTGGTCTGTACGTCGGCCTGCGAGGCCTAACCTCGCCAGGCTGACTGCAGGATCGCGTTGACCGCCGCGATCCGGGCCGAGCGCACCACCGACGACAGCGGACGCAGCGCGTCGTTGGCGATCTGCACCTCCGACGAGCTGTGCAGCCCGATCGGGATGAGCCCCGAGCTGACCGAGATGATGGCGTCGACGTGCGCGGCGTTCTCCAGCACGCGCAGCGCGCGGTCGGGCGCATGGCCGGGAATCGGGTGTATGCGACCGGATTCCAGCACTTGTTCCACCAGTCCGCGAGGGTCGTCGACGTCGACGTCCGCGGTGCCGGCGCGCAACGCGCCGAGCGCCGCTGCCGCCGCGCGGACCGCCGAGCGCAGCTCGTACTCGGCCTCACCGAGGTCGATGTGTTCGGCGGGCGTGGCCGGGGTCGACACCGAATACACCGTCCACGACAGCGCGCACGGATCGCGCCCGAAGTCGTCGTCGACATCGAGGTCGTCGTACTCGAAATCCGGGACCAGGCCGATCGGGCCGGCCGGGTCGCCGGAGACGAGGATCGCCTCGCCTGCGGTCACCGCATCGCGCTGGAACTGGGTGCCGGCGGGCAGGCCCCGGACGTCGCCGGGCACCGGAAGGGCCAACGCGACCGGGGGAACCACCTCCGCCGGGCGGGCCGCGCTGCGCAGCGTCTGCAGCAGTGAAACCGCGCTGGTGTCCAGCAGATCCGGCCATGCCAGGCCGGTGCGCGCGGCCGCAACCGAGTCATAGGCGGTGGCGGAATGCTTTGGTGCCCAATGCGAAAGCGCGTCGAGCACGTCGTCGGGGGCGGCGGCGCCCGCCAGCCAGGCGTTGGCCCACACCGACAGCGAAACACTGGGACACCACATGATGGTCGCAGTGTAGTTGTTACGCCCGCATCAGGTCGGCTACGCGATAGGCTGATGCCATGCCCGCTGCGCTGATCTGGCTAATCGCCGCGCTGGCCCTCGCCGGGGCCGAGGCGTTGACCGGCGACCTGTTCTTGTTGATGCTCGGCGGCGGAGCGCTCGCCGCTGCGGGCTCCAGCCTGATCTTCGACGACCTGTGGATACACGGCGCGGTGTTCGCGGTGGTGTCGGTCCTGCTGCTGGTCCTGGTGCGCCCCGCGCTGCGAAGGCACTTCACCTCCGGAAGGGGGCTGCCCGATCCCGCCAAGGCGCTCGAAGGGAAGAGCGCGCTGGTGCTCGACCGGGTGGCCCGCCATGAAGGACAGGTGAAACTCGACGGCGAGGTGTGGACCGCGCGGCCGTACAACGAGAACGAGGTGTACGAGGCGGGCGACCACGTGACCGTCGTGCACATCGACGGCGCCACCGCCGTCGTGCAGAAAGTCGTCTAGAGAAAACTGGGCAACAGGGAAGGAACCCGTCATGGATGGTGCCATCGCCGGATTGATCCTCGTCGGCGTGCTGGTGGTGTTCGCCGCCATCATCGTCGCCAAGTCGATCGCGCTGATCCCTCAGGCCGAGGCGGCGGTGATCGAACGGCTCGGCCGCTACAGCAAGACCGTGTCGGGACAGCTGACACTGCTGTTGCCGTTCATCGACAGGATCCGGGCCAGGGTCGACCTGCGCGAGCGGGTGGTGTCCTTCCCGCCGCAGCCGGTGATCACCGAGGACAACCTGACGGTCAACATCGACACCGTCGTCTACTTCCAGGTCACCAACCCGCAAGCCGCGGTGTACCAGATCAGCAACTACATCGTCGGTGTCGAGCAGCTGGCCACCACGACGTTGCGCAACGTGGTCGGCGGTATGACGCTCGAGCAGACGCTGACCTCCCGCGACTCGATCAACGGCCAGCTGCGCGGCGTGCTCGACGAGGCCACCGGCCGCTGGGGTCTGCGGGTGGCGCGCGTCGAGCTGCGCAGCATCGATCCGCCGCCGTCGATCCAGGATTCGATGGAGAAGCAGATGCGCGCCGACCGCGAGAAGCGCGCGATGATCCTGACCGCCGAGGGCAGCCGCGAGGCGGCCATCAAGCAGGCCGAGGGCCAGAAGCAGGCGCAGATCCTGGCGGCCGAGGGCGCAAAGCAGGCGGCCATCCTCGCCGCCGAGGCGGACCGGCAGTCGCGGATGCTGCGTGCCCAGGGCGAGCGAGCCGCCGCCTACCTGCAGGCCCAGGGCCAGGCCAAGGCGATCGAGAAGACGTTTGCGGCGATCAAGGCGGGCAGGCCGACCCCGGAGATGCTGGCCTACCAGTACCTGCAGACGCTGCCGCAGATGGCCAAGGGCGAGGCGAACAAGGTGTGGCTGGTGCCCAGCGACTTCGGTTCGGCACTACAGGGTTTCACCAAAATGCTCGGCGCGCCCGGCGAGGACGGGGTGTTCCGCTACACACCCTCGCCGGTCGACGACACGCCAGCCCGGACCGATGACGACGAAGAGGTCGCCGACTGGTTCAACACCGAGACCGATCCGGAGATCGCGCGGGCGGTGGCGAAGGCCGAGGCCGAGGCACGCGCGCCGGTGCAGGGCCCGGGGTACTCCGCGCCGCAGCTGGGCGCGCCGCCGGTGCCGCCGCCGGCCCGCTCCGACGGCGGCGGCTCGCATTCCCTTTAGCCGCGCGCCGACATGGCAGGGAAGGACGCCATGTCACAAGCGGAAACAGAGCCGTCGGGGGCAGACGATCCATCGACGCCGGGACAGCCGCCGGCCCCTGCCGGTGAGGTGCCGCTCGAACTGCTCGTGCAGCTGTACCGGACGCTGTCCTACCTCGTCACCCGCACCCGATCGGAGAGCTGATCGGGGTTGTCCGCGCGCTCGCGGTGGTGACGCCGGTGCACGCGGATCTCGTACACCAACCCGGCGACGCCGACGCTGGCCGTGCACGCCGAGACCAGGACCAGCAGCGGGCTCACGTTGCCGGTGAGCGCATCCCCGAGGATCACCACCGCCGACGTCCCCGGCAGCAGGCCGACGAGGGTGGCCAGGGTGTAGGGCAGCACCCGCACCGACGATGCGCCGGCCGCGTAGTTCAGCACCGAGAACGGCACCGCGGGGATCAGCCGCATCGACAGCACCGTCGGCCAACCCCGTTCACCCAGGCGCGCGTCCAGCGACTGCACCCGCGGATGGGGCACCAGCCGGTTCAGCTGCAACCCGGCGGCACGCACCAGCAGCAGCGCGATCAGCGAACTGACGGTGGCCGCGGTTACCGCCAGCGGAATACCGAGCACGGGGCCGAACAGCAGGCCCGCGGCCAGCGTGAACGCGGTGCGCGGGAAGGGGAACACCGTCAGCACGATGTGCGCCGCCAGGAACGCCAGCGGGAACCACGGGCCGACCGAGGTCGCCCAGTCGCGCAGTTGCACCGCCGTCGGCAGTGGCACCAGCAATGCGACTGCGACGAGAATCACAATCGCCGCCGCGATGGTCACCAGCCGTCGTCGCGGAACGCCGGAGGCCGTGGCCAGCACCGCGGCGCGGACCGCGCGAAGGGTGCTGACGACGGCATTCACGTCTACCAAGACTACGCAGCGGCGGCCGAAGTCACCCGTCGGCGCCGCCGCGAGTCGGCTGACCAAGCGACAAGGCTGTGACCGCGATCATTTAGCCTGTTGGACGTGCAGAAACCCACTGCAGTCGAGTCCGATCGCCAGCGCTGGCGCTCGGCGGTCGCCGGGGTGCTGGCAAAGAGCACCCGCAAGGATCCCGCCGATCTGCCCGCCGAACCCGAGCGGTTGCTCGATTCGCCGACCTATGACGGCTTCCCGATCCGGGCTCTCTATACCAGCCTGGACACGCTGCCCGAGCCTCCGCTGCCTGGGCAGTGGCCGTTCGTGCGAGGCGGCGATGCGCTGCGCGACGTCAAGTCGGGTTGGCGGGTCGCCGAGGCGTTTCCCGCGACCGATCCGGCGACCGTCGCCGAAGTCAACGGCGCAGTGCTGCTCGCGCTGACCGAAGGGGTCAGCGCACTGGTGATCCGGCTCGGCGGACCTGGTGGGATGGCGGCGTCGGAACTGGATCAACTCCTCGACGGCGTGTTCTTGGATCTGGTTCCGGTGATCTTCGAGATCGACGGCAGCGGAACCGATTTCAGTGCAGCAGCCGATGCGGTACTCGGGTTGCTCTCCGGTCTCGACGACGACCAGCGCTCGCGGCTGTCGGTCGAACTGGGTGCCGACCCGCTGACCGCGCCGCTGAGCGGCAGGCCCGCGCCTGACATCACCGACGTCGTCGCGACCGCCGCCAGGCTGGGCGACCACCACGGTCACGTCCGCGCGATCACCGTCGACGGTCCGGTGTTCCACAACCGCGGCGCGAATGCGTCATGGGAACTCGCGGGCGCGGTGGCGGCCGGAGTGGCCTACCTGCGCCTGCTGGTCGACGGCGGTCTCGGCGTTGCAGATGCGTTGCGACAGATCAGCTTCCGCATCGCCGCAGACGACGACCAGTTCATGACGATCGCCAAGCTGCGGGCGGCCCGCCTGTTGTGGGCGCGGGTCGCCGAGGTGGCCGGAGCCCCCGAGGCGGGCGCGGCGACCCTGCATGCCGTCACTTCGCTGCCGATGATGGCCAAGCGCGACCCGTGGGTGAACATGCTGCGTACCACGCTGGCGGCCTTCTCCGCGGGCGTCGGCGGCGCCGACACCGTGCAGGTGCATCCGTTCGACGTCGCGATCGAGGGCGGGTTCCCCGGCACGGCAGCCAGTTTCGCCCGCCGGATCGCCCGCAACACCCAACTGCTGTTGTTGGAGGAATCGCACATCGGCCGCGTGCTCGACCCCGCTGCGGGTTCCTGGCACGTCGAAGACCTCACCGCTCAACTGGCCGAGCAGGCCTGGAAACAGTTCCAGGACATCGAGTCACATGGCGGTTTCCCCGAGGCCCGTGACCACGTCGTCGAGCAGATCGCCGAGGTGGCCGCCAACCGCGCCGACGACGTCGCGCACCGCCGGACCGCGGTGACCGGCGTCAACGAGTTCCCCAACCTCGGTGAAGGTCCGCTGCCACAGGGTGACTCGTTGCCCACCGTGGCGCGCTACGCCGCGGCCTTCGAGGTGTTGCGGGACCGCTCGGATGCCTTCCTGGCCAAGACCGGCGCGCGGCCGCGGGTTGCGCTGCTGACGCTCGGGCCGCTCGCCGAACACAACATCCGCACCACCTTCGCCACCAACCTGCTGGCGTCCGGCGGGATCGAAGCGGTGACCGACGCCGACGGCGCTGAATCTCTCGCGATCGCGGTGATCTGCGGCACCGATGCGCGCTATGGCGCCGAGGCGTCCGCGGCCGTCGAGAAGGCCAGGGCGGCCGGAGTTTCGCACGTCCTGCTGGCCGGCCCGGAAAAGGCGGTGGCCGAGGCGGAGTCGAAACCCGATGGCTATCTGACCGCGAAGATCGACGCCGTCGCCGCGTTGTCGGACCTGCTCGACAGATTGGGGGCCTGAGGTGACTGCCACTGCGGGTATCGGGAAGGACATCGGAAGTTTCGCCGACGTCCCGCTCAGGGGTGCGGCGGGCGCCGAACCGCCGACCGAGGCGTCGGTCGCGGCGCACATCGACGCGGCGGCCGATGCCCACGGCTACCGTCCCGAGCAGCTGACCTGGTCGACGCCGGAGGGCATCGACGTCAAGCCCGTCTACATCGGCGCCGACCGCGACGCCGCCGTCGCCGCCGGCTACCCGCTGGACACCTTCCCGGGTGAACCGCCGTTCGTGCGCGGCCCGTACCCCACGATGTACGTCAACCAGCCGTGGACCATTCGGCAGTACGCGGGTTTCTCCACCGCCGCCGAGTCCAACGCGTTTTACCGCCGTAACCTCGCCGCCGGCCAGAAGGGTCTGTCGGTGGCCTTCGACCTGGCCACCCACCGCGGCTACGACTCCGACCATCCCCGCGTCGCGGGCGACGTCGGAATGGCCGGCGTGGCAATCGATTCCATCCTGGACATGCGCCAGCTGTTCGACGGCATCGACCTGTCGACGGTATCGGTGTCGATGACCATGAACGGCGCGGTGCTGCCGATCCTGGCGCTCTACGTGGTAGCCGCCGAGGAGCAGGGTGTGCCGCCGGACAAGCTGGCCGGCACCATCCAGAACGACATCCTCAAAGAGTTCATGGTCCGCAACACCTACATCTACCCGCCCACGGCGTCGATGCGGATCATCTCGGACATCTTCGGCTACACCAGTGCCAACATGCCGAAGTTCAACTCGATCTCGATTTCGGGCTACCACATCCAGGAGGCCGGTGCGACAGCCGATCTCGAGCTGGCCTACACGCTGGCCGACGGCGTCGAGTACATCAAGGCCGGCCTCGCCGCCGGATTGGACATCGACAAGTTCGCGCCCCGGCTGTCGTTCTTCTGGGGTATCGGGATGAACTTCTTCATGGAGGTCGCCAAGCTGCGCGCCGGCCGGCTGCTGTGGAGCGAACTCGTCGCGCAGTTCGACCCGAAGAACTCGAAATCACTGTCATTGCGCACGCATTCGCAGACCTCGGGCTGGTCGCTGACCGCACAGGACCCGTTCAACAACGTCGCGCGCACCTGCATCGAGGCGATGGCCGCCACCCAGGGCCACACCCAGTCGCTGCACACCAACGCGCTCGACGAGGCGCTGGCGCTGCCGACCGACTTCTCGGCCCGCATCGCCCGCAACACCCAGCTGCTGCTGGCCCAGGAGTCCGGCACCACGCGGCCGATCGACCCGTGGGGCGGCTCCTACTACGTGGAGTGGCTGACCCAGGCGCTCGCCGAGAAGGTGCGCGAACACATCCGCGAGGTCAACGAGCACGGCGGGATGGCGCAGGCCATCGGCGACGGCATCCCCAAGCTGCGCATCGAGGAGGCCGCCGCGCGCACGCAGGCCCGCATCGACTCGGGGGCGCAGCCCGTCATCGGGGTCAACAAGTACCAGGTCGATGAGGACCACGAGATCGAGGTGCTCAAGGTCGAGAACAGCCGGGTGCGCGCCGAACAGCTCGCCAAGCTGCAGCAGCTGCGGGCCGACCGCGACCGGGCCGCCGTCGACGACGCGCTGGCCGCGCTGAGCCGGGCCGCCGACGGCGGCGACGGCAACCTGCTGGCGCTCGCCATCGACGCCGCCAGGGCCAAGGCCACCGTCGGCGAGATCTCCGACGCACTCGAACGGGTCTGGGGTCGTCACCAGGCCGAGATCCGTACCATCGCCGGGGTCTACCGCGACGAAGTCGGAAAGGTCAGCAACATCTCCAGCGCGAGCGAGTTGGTGCAGAAATTCGCCGAGGCCGACGGTCGCCGGCCCCGCATCCTGGTCGCCAAGATGGGCCAGGACGGCCACGACCGCGGCCAGAAGGTGATCGCGACCGCGTTCGCCGACATCGGCTTCGACGTCGACGTCGGCTCGCTGTTCTCCACCCCCGAAGAAGTGGCGCAGCAGGCCGCCGACAACGACGTGCATGTCGTCGGCGTGTCGTCACTGGCGGCCGGGCACCTGACGCTCGTTCCTGCGTTGCGCGAGGCACTCGCCAAGGTGGGCCGGCCCGACATCATGATCGTCGTGGGCGGCGTGATACCGCCGGGTGACTTCGACGAGCTGTATGCCGCCGGTGCGACGGCGATCTTCCCGCCCGGCACGGTAATCGCCGACGCCGCGATCGGCCTGCTGCAGAAGCTGGCCGAGCGGCTCGGCTACCGCCTCGGCTAGATGGCCGACCGGGTCTCCGAACTCGCCGCCGCCGTGACGAGCGGCGACCGCGCCGCGCTGGCCAGAGCCATCACCCTGGTCGAGTCGACGCGCGCCGATCACCGCGGCGAAGCTCAGGAGCTGCTGCTGAAGCTGATGCCGCACGCCGGCAAGGCCATGCACGTCGGGATCACCGGGGTGCCCGGGGTAGGCAAGTCCACGGCCATCGAGGCGCTCGGCATCCACCTGATCGAGCAGGGCCATCGTGTCGCGGTGCTCGCCGTCGACCCGTCATCGACCCGCACCGGCGGATCGATCCTCGGCGACAAGACGCGGATGGCCCGCCTGGCCGTGCACCCCGATGCCTACATCCGCCCGTCGCCCACCTCGGGCACGCTGGGCGGCGTCGCGAAGGCCACCCGCGAGACCATCGTGTTGCTGGAAGCGGCCGGCTTCGACGTGATCCTGGTCGAGACCGTGGGGGTGGGACAGTCCGAGGTGACGGTGGCCAACATGGTCGACACCTTCGTGTTCCTCACGCTGGCCCGCACCGGCGACCAGCTGCAGGGCATCAAAAAGGGTGTGCTCGAGCTCGCCGACATCGTGGTGGTGAACAAGGCAGATGGCGAGCACGCCGTGGAGGCCACGGCCGCCGCCCGCGAGCTCACGGGAGCGATCCGGCTCATCTATCCTCGCGAAACACTCTGGCGCCCACCGGTTCTCACGATGAGCGCGCTGGAAGGCAGGGGCCTGACGGAGCTCTGGGACACCGTGCTCAAGCACCGTCAGGTCCTCACCGAGGCGGGGGAGTTCGAGGCGCGCCGACGGACTCAGCAGGTGGAGTGGACGTGGTCGATGGTCCGGGACACCGTCCTGGACCGGGTGCTGTCGAATCCGCAGGTCAGAGAGATTCGCGGCGCGGTCGAGCGGCAGGTGCGCGACGGCGAACTGCCCCCCGCCCTGGCCGCGCAACAGCTTCTCGACGCCGCTGACATAAGGCCGGCTAACAAATAGATAACACCGGGTTTATTTGCCGCGGGTGCAGGTAAATTCATAATTGTGACGGGTGTCAACAGCCTGGAGCGCAGCGCAGCGCTTCCGCACCGTGTCCAGGGCGCGGCGGACTCGAGCTTCGCCTGCACCCTGCGCGCGTTCGCGCGGCTGTTCCCGGGACGCCGGTTCGGTGGGGGCGCCTTGGCGATCTACCTGCACGGCGAGCCGGTCGTCGACGTCTGGACCGGCTACTCGGACCGCCGCGGCACCCAGCACTGGACCGCCGACACCGGCGCAATGGTCTTCTCGGTCACCAAGGGCATGGCGTCGACGGTCATCCATCGCCTGGCCGACCGCGGCCTGATCCACTACGACGTCCCGGTCGCGCAGTACTGGCCGGAGTTCGGCGCGAAGGGTAAGGCGGGCATCACAGTGCGCGAGATCATGCAGCATCGGGCGGGGCTGTCCCATCTCAACGGCTGCACCAAGGCCGAACTGCTCGATCACCGCGTGATGGAGGAGCGCGTCGCCGCCGCGCCGGTCAACAAGCTGCTGTTCGGCCATCAGGCCTACCACGCGCTGACCTACGGCTGGCTGATGTCGGGCCTGGGCCGGGCGGTCACCGGCAAGGGCATGCGGGAGCTGGTCCGCGAGGAGCTGGCCGAGCCGCTGGACACCGACGGGCTGCACCTCGGCAGGCCCCCGGCCGGTGCGCCCACCCGCGCCGCGCAGATCCTGGCGCCGCAGGGCACGCTGGCCAATCCGGTGTTCAACTTCGTCGCGCCCCGGGTGGCCGCGCTCGGCGTGTCGGGGGCGTTCGGGTCGATGTACTTCCCCGGCATGAAAGCCGTGGTGCAGGGCGAAACGCCGTTCCTGGACGCCGAGATCCCGGCCGCCAACGGTGTCGCGACGGCACGCGGCATCGCCAAGATGTACGGCGCGATCGCCAACGGCGGCCGCATCGAGGGCAGGCAGTTCCTGTCGCCGGAACGGGTCGCCGAGTTGACCGGCAAGCCGAGCTACTGGCCGGACCGCAATCTGTTCGTCCCCCTGAGCTTCCACCTCGGCTACCACTCGCTGCCGTTGCCGCCGCGTCTGATGTCGGGCTTCGGCCACGCCGGCCTGGCCGGCTCGGTCGGCTGGGCCGACCCCTCGACGGGACTGTCGTTCGGCTTCGTGCACAACCGGCTGCTGACCCGGATGCTGCTCGACCAGGTGACCTTCGCCGGCCTGCACGCGCTCATCCGGCGCGACGCCGCGCGGGCGCGCAGGCGCGGCTACCAGACGGTGTCGGAGTTCGGCGCGCCGTTCCACGGGGTGCGGCGGCCCGTCGCGGGATGATCCGGCTCAGCCCGGAGACTTACTGAACCACCTGGTCTTCTGCCGCCAGGACTCCGCCGACGTCAGCGCGAAGCCGGCGCCGCAGATGCACGCGAACACCCACACCAGCGTCGTGCCGCCGTCGATGGCCTGCAGTGCCGGGATGTAGGCGGTGAGCAGCCGCACGACGCACGCTGCGATGCCGGCGGCCGACGAGATCAGGTAGACGTTCGCGATCTTGCGCGATCGCGGGTCCTTGCGCAGTACCAGCAGCGCCCGGGAGCCGTAGCCCAGCAGGTAGATGAGTATGCCGCAGAGGATCAGCCAGTACATGTTCAGCCAGAAGTCGGTGGGCACCTGGAAGAAGTCCGGCTTGTAGATCCGCGCGCCGTTGCCCAGGGAGAACGTCACCAACAGCAGGGGAATGCACAGCGTGGCCGGCAGCTCGACATACAACTTGAACGACTTCTGCAGCGAGTGGTCGTCCTGCAGTCGGCCCAGGGCGTTGTACACGACGGCCGACGCGGCGACGATGTAGCAATCGTGGCCGATGAAGTCCTCGAGGTTCCACTTGCCGGTCAGCGCGTGCAGCGCCACGCCCAGCGTCTCCGAGGCCCAGGGGCTCATCAGGACGACGGCGGCGCCCTGCAAAGCGATGTTGAGCGTCGCGGCGACTTCCCAGCGAGACGACCAGGTCACACGGCGAATCCACAGGCTCCATGCGATACAGCAAAGAGTGATTGCGATGAGTGTCGCCAAACCCATGAACGGTGCCTTCGAGCCGCGGTGTACTCAGCAAAGTGTACGGACTAAAGGGGCGGAGCGTCACTCCTCGGCCGCAGTTCAGAGAGCTTCGGGGCGCGCGTGCGCGTCCTGGTCGTCTCGAGCAGTGCCGACTGCGATCCGCCTGTCACGGACAGGGATTCGACGTAGGTCAGGACTTCCTGTCTGGTCATCAAACCGAATCGGACCTGAAGGTCGGGATAGCTCAGGCCGAACCGGTCGGACACCCGGCGCAGCTCTTCGGCGTCCGGATAATCGGCGTCCTTGATGCGACGGTAATAGGTGCTACTCGACGTGCCGAGCGCGTCGTAGATGTCCTTCGCTTCGACGTCTCCATCCAGGAGGTAATCGAGCAGTGCTTTTAGCTGTCTGCCGTTCTCGTCGGTCCGTGGCATCCACTTACTCTAACGTAAGTTCCCCGCTTTGGGCAGCGGCCTCCGCAAACCGGACAGTGTTGCCTTAATTGACACTGGCGTCACAGTTTTGGGATGTGTCTCCCAATACTGGGACATCTGAGCTATCTTTACTTTCATGGTTGCCCCCTACATGGCTACGCCGACCACAGAGGTTCTGCACCCGCTCGGCGCATTTGCTCCAGCAACAGTTCGCGTGGCGGACTACGACGTAGCGGACGCTACCCGCTCCGCCGGCATGGCGAAGCTGTCCACGCCCACCAGCGCTGAGTTGACGGCCGAGCTCGACGGTGCGGCGGAGTGGTTGGACCTGCCGGCCGACGAGATTCTGCTGGCCGCCCTCACCAGGACCATCGCCCGCACGCTCGGCGAGGGCGTCGTGCTGGTCGACATCGCCAGCGAGCGCGGCTCGCTGTTGGACGCGGTGCCGATGGTTTGCGCGACCGCACGGCAGGCCAGCGCCACCGAGGTGCTCGGAAACGTGCACCGCGCTCTGGCCGATGCTTCCGAGCATGTCGCGGCCGAGCCGTCCGAGGTGTATTTCAACTACATCGGCGAGGCGCCCGCGGAGACCGTTCCGGTGCAGGAGACTCCGCCGGGCCTCGGCCACGCGCTCGAGGTCCGCGTGTACCGCACCGTGGACGGCCTGCATGTCGACTGGTGGTACGACACGAGCCGCTTCGAGAGCTACACGATCACCGAGCTCACCGAGCAGTTCGGCCTCGCGCTCATCGAGGTGACCTCGGACGCGCTGCCGCCGAGGTGACCGTAGGACCCGCCCTCAGCGTGACATGACGGGCGGGAGGCACCCGGCCCCGAGGTGCCCGCGGGCTGGACAGGGTTCGACCGGTCCAGTCCGCGTTCTCATGTGCGGCCTCGTTAGAATCGACGCCAACGGCACCGATCCGGCAATCACCGGGGAGCCTTCGGAAGAACAGCTGACGGGTTGATTCCCGGCTGCTCAGTAGACCCGGACGGGTGGGCCCGTCATCGCCCGAAGTGAGCGGCGCACATCGTCGGAGTGTCGAAGTGCGCAAGCGGGGTGGTACCGCGGCGCTTGCGCACCAGCGCGACGTCGTCCCCGTGCCTGATCATTGGCTTCCGAGGCCGGAGGCCTCAGTTCGGCACAGGAGACAACGTGACCGCCTATCCCAAGCCGACGGCCGGCGCGCCGAGGTTCCCGGCGCTGGAAGCCGACGTGCTGCAGTACTGGGACGCCGACGACACGTTTCGCGCCAGCATCGCGCGCCGCGACGACGCCCCCGAGTACGTTTTCTACGACGGCCCGCCGTTCGCCAACGGTCTGCCGCACTACGGCCACCTGCTCACCGGCTACGTCAAGGACATCGTGCCGCGGTACCGCACCATGCGCGGCTACAAGGTCGAGCGCCGGTTCGGCTGGGACACCCACGGCCTGCCGGCCGAGCTCGAGGTGCAGCGCCAACTCGGGATCACCGACAAGGCGCAGATCGACGAGATGGGCATCGAGAAGTTCAACGACGCCTGCCGCGCGTCGGTGCTCAAGTACACCAACGAGTGGCGCGCCTACGTCACCCGCCAGGCCCGTTGGGTGGACTTCGACAACGACTACAAGACGCTCGAGCCCGAGTTCATGGAGTCGGTGATCTGGGCGTTCAAGCAGTTGTGGGACAAGGGACTGGCCTACGAGGGCAACCGCGTGCTGCCGTACTGCTGGAACGACGAGACGCCGCTGTCCAGCCATGAGCTGAGGATGGACGACGACGTCTACCAGAGCCGTCAGGACCCGGCGATCACCGTCGGGTTTCAGGTCGCCGCCGATGAGCGCTCGCACGAGGAGCACCCGGCTTCGGCCTCGCTCGACGGCGCCTACCTGCTGATCTGGACCACCACACCGTGGACGCTGCCGTCGAACCAGGCGGTGGCGGTCGGCCCGGACGTCGCCTACGTGCAGGTGCAGGGGCCAGACGGCAGGCGCTACGTGCTCGCCGAGGCCCGGTTGGCCGCCTACGCCCGGGAACTGGGCGAAGAGCCGCAGGTGCTGGGCACCTACCGCGGTCGGGACCTGCTCGAGACGCGGTACCGTCCGCCGTTTCCGTACTTCTCGGACGCGCCGAACTCGTTCCGGGTGCTGCCCGCCGACTTCGTCAGCACCGAGGACGGCACCGGGATCGTGCACATGTCGCCCGCGTACGGCGAGGACGACATGCTCACCACCCAGGCTGCGGGCATCGAGGCCGTCACCCCGGTCGACCCGAAAGGGCGCTTCGACGCGACGGTGCCCGACTATGCGGGCCAGCACGTCTTCGACGCCAACCCGCAGATCATCCGCGACCTCAAGAGCGGCACCGGCGGCGCGGCGCTCAACGGCGCCGTGCTGCTGCGCCACGAGACCTACGAGCACTCGTATCCGCACTGCTGGCGGTGCCGCAACCCGCTGATCTACCGCGCCGTCTCGTCGTGGTTCATCAAGGTGACCGAGTTTCGCGATCGGATGGTGGAACTGAACCAGGAGATCACCTGGTATCCCGAGCATGTCAAGGACGGCCAGTTCGGCAAGTGGCTGTCCGGTGCCCGCGACTGGTCGATCTCGCGAAACCGCTACTGGGGCACGCCGATTCCGGTGTGGAAGTCCGACGACCCGGCATACCCCCGCGTCGACGTGTACGGCAGCCTCGACGAACTCGAGCGCGACTTCGGGGTGCGGCCCACCGATCTGCACCGGCCCTACATCGACGAGCTCACCAGGCCCAACCCCGACGACCCGACCGGCAAGTCGACGATGCGCCGCATCGAGGACGTGTTCGACGTGTGGTTCGACTCGGGATCGATGCCGTACGCGCAGGTGCACTACCCGTTCGAGAACCAGGATTGGTTCGACTCGCATTTCCCGGGTGACTTCATCGTCGAGTACATCGGCCAGACCCGCGGGTGGTTCTACACGCTGCACATCCTGGCCACCGCCCTGTTCGACAGGCCGGCCTTCAAAACCTGTGTGGCGCACGGGATCGTGTTGGGCAACGACGGCCAGAAGATGAGCAAGTCGCTGCGAAACTATCCCGATGTGACCGAGGTGTTCGACCGGGACGGCTCCGACGCGATGCGCTGGTTCCTGATGGCCTCGCCGATCCTGCGCGGCGGCAACCTCATCGTCACCGAACAGGGCATCCGGGAGGGTGTCCGCCAGGTGCTGCTGCCGCTGTGGAACGCCTACACGTTCCTGGCGTTGTACGCGCCGAAGAAGGGCACTTGGCGCACCGACTCCACGCATGTGCTGGACCGCTACATCCTGGCCAAGCTGGCGGTGCTGCGCGACGACCTCACCGCCGCGCTCGACGTTTGCGACACCTCCGGCGCCTGCGACGAGCTGCGGCAGTTCACCGAGGCGCTGACGAACTGGTATGTGCGACGGTCACGTTCGCGCTTCTGGGAGGAGGACCCGGATGCGATCGACACCCTGCACACGGTGCTGGAGGTGACCGGACGACTGGCCGCGCCGCTGCTGCCGCTGATCACCGAGGTGATCTGGCGCGGTGTCACCGGCGAGCGGTCGGTGCACCTGACCGACTGGCCCGCCGAGGGACTGCTGCCCGCCGACCCCGAGTTGGTCGCGACCATGGACCTCGTGCGGGAGGTGGCGTCCGCCGGCTCGTCGCTGCGCAAGGCCAAGAAGCTGCGGGTGCGGCTGCCGTTGCTGAAACTGACTGTGGCGGTTGACAACCCGCAGCGGCTCGAACCGTTCGTCGACTTGATCGCCGACGAGCTCAACGTCAAGTCGGTCGAACTCACCGACGACATCGACACCTACGGCCGATTTGAACTGACCGTCAACGCGCGCGTCGCCGGGCCGCGGCTGGGCAAGGACGTGCAGGCGGCCATCAAGGCGGTCAAGGCGGAGCAGGCCGTCGTCAACGCCGACGGCACGCTGACCGCGGGCCCCGCGGTGCTGCAGCCCGAGGAGTACAGCTCGCGGCTGGTGGCCGCCGACCCCGAGTACACGGCCGCGCTGGCGGACGGCGCCGGGCTGGTGTTGCTCGACGGCACGGTGACCGAAGAGCTCGAGGCCGAGGGATGGGCCAAGGACCGCATTCGCGAGCTTCAGGACCTGCGCAAGTCGACCGGACTGGAGGTGTCCGACCGGATCTCGGTGGTCATCTCGGTGCCGACCGCGCGCGAGGCAT
The DNA here is from genome assembly GCF_039871645.1 of Mycobacterium sp. B14F4. Taxonomy (NCBI): domain Bacteria; kingdom Bacillati; phylum Actinomycetota; class Actinomycetes; order Mycobacteriales; family Mycobacteriaceae; genus Mycobacterium; species Mycobacterium sp. B14F4. Next base: position 163,463 of record NZ_JBDPMF010000007.1, read on the forward strand.
GGGCGCGCACGCACAGCGACCTGATCGCGAACGAAATCCTGGCCACCCGGTTCGAATTCGGGGAACCCGACGACGGCAGCGAGATCGGCGACGGGGTGCGTGTGGCGATCGCGAAGGTCTGATCGTAGTTTGAATCCGACGTTCGCGGCGGCCTCGGATGGCCCCCTAACGCAGCGCAGCTATGCCTTCGGCCACTTCGGCGGCGGTTGCGGAACGGCTTGCCTCCGGAGCAATGCAATGGTGTACCAATTCGGACTCGGCCCTGTCCAGCTTCACCGATATCTGTACCTTCCCGGATACGGCGGCACGAATGGCCAGCATCGGCTGGTCGGGGGGAAGTTCGCCGTACAGTCCTTCGCCGGAGAGCGCTCGATGGATGGTCGCGCCAAGCGACCAGATATCGGTTGCCCGCGAGGGCATTTCGCCCTGCAAGAGAGCCGGGTCGATGAACTCAGCGGAGGTTGCCGGGGCGAAGCTTGTCACGCTGCCCTCTGAAGTCAGCACCCGGGTGAGCCCCAGGTCGGATAGCCGACCGCCGTCGTCCGCGACCATCACACTGGCGGGTTTGACGTCACCATGTACCAACCCATGCTCGTGCAACTCATGTACGGCGCGGGCCGCATCCTCGAGCGCGCGCAGAACTTCGTTGCGTGTCAAGATGCGCGCGGATGACGCGAGAGAGCCGAGCGGAAAGTACTCCGTTGCGTACAGGAAGTTGTCCTCGAGGACAACGTCATAAATTTGCACCAGACGGGGCGACCGAACCGCAGCGAAAGCCCGCAATTCCCGCACACCCCGCCGATATGCGTCTTTGCCGACAGGAGCGGTGAACACCTTCAACGCCACTCGATCGGTCGACAAACCTAGCCGCTCTGGCGCTTCAGCCAGGTAAAACCGCCCGTTGTTGCCTTCTCCTAGCGCGCCGAGGATCCGGTAGTCCGCGATCGCGGCGGGCATCGATTCTGCGTCGACGTGCATGTCACGGTCCTTTGGTCGCTAGCAAACCGTATCGGATTATGGAGGCGGCGGGCCGATTATGGTGCACTGTTCTCCATGGGCGCCACATTCGCATACGTGATGCTCGATGTAGCTGTGATCATCGTGGTCGCGAGGCTCTTTGGGCGGGTCGCGCGGATGTTTCGGCAGCCGACTGTGATAGGTGAAATCGTCGCGGGCATAGCGCTCGGCCCAAGCCTGCTCGGCCTGCTGCCCGGGCACCTCGACACGCTCCTTTTTCCTCCCGACGTGCTGCCGTATCTCAAGATTCTTGCGCAGCTCGGGCTGGTGTTGTTTATGTTCATCGTGGGGCTCGAACTCGACGTCGCATTGATTCGGGGCCGCCAGCGCCGCGCTGGCACGATTTCGTTGCTGTCCGTCGTCGTGCCTTTCGCGCTGGGTGCGTTGTTGGCGTTGACTTTGCATCCGCTCCACGACGTGGTCGACGCCAAGACAGTGCCGTTGTTGGGTTTCGTGCTCTTCCTGGGTGTGGCGATGTCGATCACCGCATTTCCTGTGCTGGCACGGATCCTCGCCGAACGCAGGATGAACCGCACAAGCGTTGGGGTGTTGGCGCTTTCGGCCGCGGCGGTAGACGACATCTTGGCGTGGACCTTGCTGGCCTTCGTCTACGCGGTCGTGGTGGGCGACAGTCCTTGGTCGGTGGTGCGCATCATCGCGTTGTCCGCAGTGTTCGTCACGGTGATGTTCGTCGTCGTGCGGCCGGCGCTGGCCCGCATGCTTGCCTGGTACGAGCGGGCGGGCCGAATCACTCCTGACATGCTGGCCGTTGTGCTCGTGGGTGTTCTGCTGTCTGCCTTGATCACCGAAAGAATCGGTATCCACGAGATTTTCGGCGCGTTCCTGTTTGGCGCCATCATGCCCCGGCGGGGTGCTCTGGAGTTTCGGCGCGAAATCTTAGAACGTCTCGAACAGATGAGCGTGCTTCTGCTATTGCCGATCTTCTTCGTGATCGCTGGCTTCGGCGTAAACCTGCGCGCGTTCCAGGATCCTGGCCTGTCGTGGCAGCTGCTGCTGATTCTGACGGTGGCCATTTGCGGCAAGTTCGGCGGCGCCTTCATTGGTGCGCGCATCCAGCGCATGAGTTTCCAGCAGAGCGCCGCCATCGCGGTGCTGATGAACACCCGCGGTCTGACTGAACTCGTCATCCTTCTCATCGGCAAACAGCTCGGCGTTCTTGATACCGCGATGTTCACGATGATGGTAGTGATGGCCCTGGTCACTACGCTGATTACTGAGCCAGTACTGAGGATCGTATACCCCGACAAGGCGGTGCAGCGCGACATCGACGCCGCGACGAAGGCCGCACTTGGCTCCGAGCAAACCTATCGAGTGCTGGTCGTCGTCGATGCAGTCCCCAACGCAGCGACGGAGCGAATGCTGCGGGTGGCCGACGCAGCGCTTGCAGACCGCAGTCCCGGTGAGATCATGCTCTCGCGAATTCTGGAAACGTCCGATGAGGCCCCACCTCTCGAGCTCGGATCCGGCCCGCTCCCGGATCTCGCGGGTATGGCCGAAGCGGTGGAATCATTGGAACGGTTCGCGACGCAGACCACCGCGACCGCCGCCACCCTCCGCGTGCTGTGTCGGTTCGGTTCAGCATCTGGTCAGGATGTAGTGCGTCAGGCGGAAACGTCGGGAGCGGAAGTAGTTGTCGTCAGCGAAATTTGGACGTACAGGCATCCGCAGGCATTCGAAACCCTCGACGCGGTAACCGTGCTGATTGTTCCGTCCGAGCCGCAGACCGCGTGGCTGGTGGCCGACCGTGAGGCGACCCTGGGCGTGTCGGATGACGCGATATTTGTGCGTGACGACGGAGCCGCCAACGGTGCCCGTGCCGTGCTCCTCGCGGTCCAGGCGGCGACGGCTTCGGCCAGGTCGCTGATCGCCGTTCTGTCGGACACGGACGGCAGAGGGCGTCGGCGGCTCGAGCAGGCGCTCGAGCCGCTGCGCCACACCTCGACGCCGGTTCGTCTTGTTTCCGTCGGTGACGGTGACGCGTTGACGGAGGCCCGCATCTCGGCCGTTGCCCGGGTTGTTGACCGGGTGGGTGGTTCGCAGATCAATCTGCGCGACGCAGTAGCCGACGTCGTGTAAGCCGCTGATCCGGGGGTGAAAGCGACGGTTGCTAGGGCGGTTTTCCTGCGGCCGGCCAGGGGAGGACATAGCGTATGAGCCGGCAAACCACCCGGCGTCCGTGCCGCGGGGAGGTGGTTCGCCGGAGGGTCGGTAGCAGGCCCCCGTTTGGTAAGTCGTGGGCGGGACGGAGTCGGCGATGAGCGACACCGAGGATTCGCGAGCGGGCTCGCGATTCGGGCACTATCAGCTCCGCCGGCTGCTGGGCCGCGGTGGCATGGGCGATGTGTACGAGGCCGAGGACACCATCAAGCAACGCGTCGTGGCGTTGAAACTGATGTCGGCGGCTTTCTCTTCGGATCCCGTCTTCCGAAAGCGGATGCAGCGCGAAGCGCGCACCGCCGGGCGGCTGCAGGAACCTCATGTGGTGCCCATCCATGACTTCGGCGAGATCGACGGGCAGCTATATGTCGATATGCGCCTGATCGAGGGCATGGACGTGGCCGCCATCTTGAGCCGCTATGGGCCGCTCACGCCGCCGCGGGCGGTGGCGATCATCCGCCAGATCGCGTCGGCGCTCGACGCTGCACACGCCACCGGTGTGATGCATCGTGACGTGAAACCGGAAAATATTCTTGTAACCCTCGACGACTTTGCGTATCTGGTCGATTTCGGTATCGCAAGTGCTACGACCGACGAAAAGCTGACCCAAATGGGCAGTGCGATCGGAACCTTCAGGTATATGGCTCCGGAGCGGTTCACCAACTCGCAAGTCACTTATCGCGCCGACATCTACGCCCTTGCGTGTGTGCTGTTCGAGTGCTTGACCGGATCTCCCCCGTATCGCGGCAACGACATCACGTTGATGACCGCGCACCTGACCCAGCCCATCCCGCGACCGAGCGCGCTTCGGCCTGGCATCTCAGTGGCGTTCGACCAAGTGGTTGCGTGCGGCATGTCCAAGAGTCCGGAGGACCGCTATGCCACCGCAGGGGATCTGGCGCTGGCCGCCCATGAAGCGCTTGCCACACCGGAACAGGATCGGGCCGCGGATATTCTGCACCGTAGCCAACTGGCGACCCTTCCGTCGCCGCCACCGCCGACCGGCCAGCCGCCCACTCTTTTCGCGCAACCGCCCTCGCCTTCGGACACGCCGCCCCCCTCACCGGTCCCGCCACCGGCCCCGTCCGTCCCGACCCTCTATGCCAACCCTGCTGCCGCCGGACCCCGACCGCAGGGCGCTTGGGCGCCCGGTCCGCCGCCCCACCCATCGGCAGGTTTGCAGCAGCCGCCGTCGCAACCGCTCCCGGTCGTCACTCCACCGAAGCGGCGCCACACCGGGCTGATCGTCGCGCTCGTCGCGCTGCTCGTTCTCACGGCCGGCGGTGTGGGGGCGTGGTTCTTACTCCGCGACCGTGGCCCGGAAGGGCCCCAGCCGATCGGCGCGCTGGAAGGGGATCCTATTCAGGTGGGCAAGGAGCCCTACGACATCGAAGCCGGCGAGAGCTTCATCTGGACCGCGAACAGTGATGCCACGATCTCGAAGATCGACCCCTCGACGGGAACCGCCGAGCAGATCGAGGTCGGCGGCATACCAAGCGAATTGATCGTCACCGAAGACGCGATATGGGTGTGGAACTACACCGATGGAGTCACTCGCGTGGACCTCGCAACCGAAGAGATCAGCGAGCCCGTTGGCGCGGGTCTGGGAGACATCTCGGCGATCGCGAGTGGTGGTGGGTTCCTGTGGGTGTCACACGCGGCCGAGAACACGGTGACCCGCATTGACACGCGAACCCAAGCTCTCGTTGGTGAGCCGATCAACGTTGGGGCCGCCCCCGTCGGTATGAGGTTCGCCAACGGCATTCTTTACGTCGTCAATACCGGTGACAGCACCATCACGATGATCGATACCACCGGCACCGTTATCGGCCAGCCGTTGAAGTTGAGCGACGATCTTGGTGGCATAGACGTTGTCGATGGCACAATCTACGTCGGGACCACCAGCGACGTCACGCCGATCGACGAGGCATCCCTCGCCGTGGGCGAACCTATACCGCTTAAGGGCGGCAGCCTCTTTCTAGCGGCCGCCGACGGTCTGTGGGTCCTGTTTCCGCTGTCCAACGAGCTGCAATGGCTGAACCTGGACGGTGAGGAGTCGAAGGGGGGCGCGGTCACCGGGATCGGCAAGGGAATCAATGACATGGTGCTGCTCGACGACACGCTCTGGCTTACCGACGGGCCGAACAGTGTTGTACGACGGGTGAAGCTTCGCTGACCGGTCGTGCCGATGATCCGGCGGCAGGCCCGATATGGGCGTTACAGATGAGCGTGTGGCGACTCGAAAGTAATTGTGTGACCGCCGATTTGCACTTCAGTTCCAGCAGAGAGCACATACGGCCGCCGAGCTGTGAGGCGGAGCCATTGGTCGTGTCCCGGCGGCTTCACGAAGGTGCCGTTTGTCGACGCGACGTCGACGACCGCGACGTCCCATTCGATGAGGCGAATCTCAGCATGCGCCCGCGACAGTCGACCCGCGGTATCGGATAAACAGACGGGCGTAGCTCCGTTGCGGACCGACGGTGAATTTCGCGGGTCACGCCCGATGATCAGGTCGGCAGCCAAGACGAGCGTCGTGCCGTCACTGAGAACCAAGAATCCGAGTGGGGGGCGTTCCCCTTCGCAGATTTCCTTGGTCTGATTCATGCGTAGTCCGCACAAGCGACAGAATGCGACCCGCGGATCGTTGAAGTGCCCGCGCGCGCATTTGATTCCGCGAACTTGAGGGCTGGCGACGCTTATCGGCGGCCGAGCTGGGACGGCCGCCGCGGCATGAGGACTGCCTTTGAGCGGTAGCGGAGCGCGACGCGGCGGTGGCTTGTCGTCCCGCTTGAAAGTTTCGAAGACCTTCGGCGGCTTGAGCTCGACATATTGGCCCGAACTCGGGACTTGCGCAGGAGGTCTAGTTCCTTCCAACCACACCACGGCACCGGTGCCCTCGACGACGCCCTCGATAAGCGAGCCGACTCCACGTTCGGCCGGTAGGTCGATCGTTGACAAGGTGTCGTCCGTGACGTACAAGGCGGCTCGGTAGGCAGCCGGACGGATTTCGCTGACCTCTGTCGAACAGCGGGGGCCGCCGCGGAAAAGATCCCGTCCACCCCCGTGCTCGACAATGGCCGCAGCACCGCCGTGCAAAATCAGCACATACCCGTCCTGGACGGGCGCCAGCGCACCGAATTCCGCGTCACCGCCAAGATCGGCCGCCCACTCGGCGGCATTTCTGCAGAACAAGCGTCCAAACCGGTCGCCATCGCGTGCCGTCGCATCTTCGATCAGCGCAGAGAGCGCCGACCACGTCTGTGCGGCCAATGAGCCGCTATTCAGCCGGGATCGTTCGCGGTGCGGCACGACGACCACCGCACCTTTCACGACCGCCACAAGGTGATTACCGGGGATCACCCCGATTTGGGGACTGTTCATAGGAACCGCCCTCCCGCAAAACGCCAACGGTGAAATGCCACCCGCATAGGTCCGTTGACGGTGAGCCAGAACGCTAACCAGGTAATGATGAACTGAATCAGATAGGCCGTCAACGACGGTCGTAGGTCTTCGGGAACCACGAGAGTGGTGTAGCGGACGAGCAGCCAGACCACGATGCCCTCGTTGACCGCCGTGAGAAGCCCGAACAGGGTTGGCCAGTCCTTCTCCCATCGAAACTGTTGCAGACCGTGGTACAGCAGCTCCCACGGGACTCCTACCAAGACGACCGTCAGCAGGACGCTCAGGGTCACCCGATAGCTCTGCGTCAGTGAGAGATCGCCTGTGGGCAGCATCGGAGTAATCACAAGCGCGACAAAGAATCCGATGATGCCCAACCCAAGCACACGGGTCTGTATCCGTCCGTTCAGCGTAGGGAGCATCCGACTCAGATCCTCTGGTTTCTCGCCCACAACCACCATTGGTGAACCGACCGCGCCGGTCCCATCCGGCGGCAGAAGCCGTGTGCTGCCAGGTCATCGGCGATCTCGCGCGCGGCGATCTGCAGGCCGAGGAAGGTATCGACCCCCGGGAAATAGCCGCCGAGTGTCGCGGTTCCCGAGGCGTAGAGCCGGCCGGTGCCGCTGCGGGTGCCGATCAACTCGAACGTGCGGTCGACGTCGAGTCGGCCGAGCGGATTACGGCCGGCCCCGGTGTGGTCGAGCAGGTCAGCGAGCAGTCGATGTTCCCGGATGTCGGCCTCCAGGCCGGTGCAGTCGATGACGTAACTCACTGTGACGTCGAACGGGTGCGTCGGAGGCGGGTTCGGCAGCGGCTGGCTCGGGTCCGGAACGACCGTGAGGGTCAGGCCGTCGCGGGTTGGGCGCAGGTCCCGCGCAGTCCCGGCCATCACCTGGTACCAGCCCTGGGTGCGACCTCGCCGTAGCTGTTCCTGCCAGGTCTTGCGAACCGGCGTGTTGGTTCCGCCCATCTCCTTGTATGCCCGCTTGCGGTCCTCTCCCTCGAGCTTGCGCATCTTCGACTTGAGCTGGCCACCCCACACCGACTTCGGATAGTTGAATCCCTGATATGCCCAGCCGTCCTTGCCTTTTCGACGTTTGAAGATGCTAGCCCCGTGAGGCGCGGCAACGTAGGTACGGAACAGGTGCAGGATTGTGGTCTGTAGCCGGTACTTGTCGCGGTCGTCGATCAGGCGTTGTAGCACCCGCGAAGCGACGATGCCGCTGCCGCGGACCATCACCGTGCTCGGGCGACGCCGCAAAGACTCGTAGACGTGCTCATGGGATTCGTAGGCGTTGACGACCTTTGACGGATCGCGGTACCTCTCGCGAAACTCCTGCAGCTCGGGCAGCAAATTCAAGCCGGGGTAACCCACTGCAACATGGGCGTACATGCTGCGGAACGCGACCCTCTTCGTCGGTGACGATCCGGGCGGTGGCGTAAGGATGGTGAAGTAGCCGCCGCCACTTCGCCTCCGGAGCATGCGCACGTTGCCGATGCGCGTTGAATCCGCATAACCCACCCGCTGGTATTCGCGTTCCAGCGATTCGAATACCTGACCGGCGCGAGGCGTGTAGTAGTTCGCGAAGATCGGTTCGACAGCCACGTTCCAGAGGGGTTTGATGAACCCCGACAACGAGTGGGCCGAAACTGCCTCCCGAATGGCGTACGACGGGAATCCCCAGATGTTATCGGGTGTCGAGGCCGAGTCGGAACGGATCCGCTCGCGACGCGGAATCTGAGACACCCGCACGAGGTGTTCGTAACTCGACCACGGCACGGCGCTGGGACCCAGCGACGCCATCGCCGTCGCCTGCACGCCATATATGCGCAATGTGTCGAACGTTACGAACGAGCCAATGCCACCGCCGATGGTGACAAAGGGCACGTCGACCACCGGTATCCCGGCGGCTGACACCATGTCGTCCGTCCAGACGTCTGTGTCGACCAACACCGGAGTCAGGTCTCCATTCATGTGTACTCCCTAGGCGTGCCGAGTGACATCAAGCTGCGCTGTCCGCCTTGGCGGATCCCGAAAGATGCGGCTGCTGCGTACCCATGCCAAGTCCTCGGAAATGATGGGCGCGCAACAGCATCGCCACCTCCTCACCCGCCGCCTTGGCTCCAAGGTGTTGTGTCCTCACGGTAGTGGTCGAGCTACGTCAGCACACGGAATCGCGTGCCTACGCCAGTATGTGCGGGCCGACCACGCGTCAAGAGCGATTTGGCGAGCGGCTGGTCGGTGAACTCGGCTGTCAACGCGTTGACCTCGCGGTGCCCATGCGGCAACGCCCCGTCCATAGGAGGGGGCGCTTCCGCCGGAGGCGTCTGATCAGCAGAGGAAGATCTCCGCCGACTCCACGATGTACTGGGCATCCGAAAAACTGATCGATTCATCGGTGTCGGCCCAGACCCCGTCGACGAGTTCGTCCTGCGTGTATCCCTCTGTAACGAGGTCGCAGACTGCGTAGCCGAGCGCGAGGGCTTCGTCGCTGTCGCCATAGAACCCGGCGCTGGACAAGTCGTCGATGTAGCTGGCGGGGTCGGCTTGCGCTGTACCCGCCGCGGCGGTGGCCACCCCGATCGCGAGAGCCAGCCCGAGCAAAGACCCCCCGATCGCCTTGTTGAACTTCATGTTGACTTTCCCTTCAGTAGGTGGATGGCACGGCGCCGTCCTTGATGCAAGTGACAATGACCGGGTGGGCTCAAAGGATCCTCAAAGGACCGCAGCGGCCTCGTGAATGTGCTCGCGCAGACGCGAGCCAGAAAGTCGATTGCCGCGACAGCGGGCAGTGCAGATACCCGAGAAGGTGTTGGGCTCAGCGGGCCTGGAACCAACTCGGTTTCACGTCGTGGCCGACGGAGAGACCTCACAGAATTCAAACGTGAAGTTGTGCAAACCAATTCGGATCTCGTCGCCATCTGTGAGGGCGGCGGTGCTCCGGATAGGTTGTTGTTGAACCTCTAGGCCGTTGGCGGACTGCAGGTCAGTGATGAGGTAGCTGGTGCCGGTGTCGATGATGACCGCATGATGCCGGCTTACTTGGGGGTCGGCGAGAACAATGTCGTTGTCGGCGCGGCGGCCGATTCGCGTGGCCGCGGCCCGCAACACATAGCACTGTCCCGAGGTGTCGCGCAGCCGGGCGACAGCCGACCTGACGTTCATCGCTGTACGTCGTTGAATGGCGGTGATGGTCTTGGCGGCGGTCGTCTGCGCGGTCCGCTTCACGTCCAGAATTTCCTGGCGCAGAATCCGCTGGTGAAGCGTTTGCAGTGGGGCTGCGGGGTCGATGCCGAGGTCGTCGGCAAGGGTGGACTTCAATCGGCGATAGGTGTCGAGTGCGTCGGACTGACGTCCGGCGAGATAGTAGGCAGTGATCAACTGCGCCCACAACGGTTCGCGGTAGGGGTGCTCTTCGGCAAGAACTTCCAGTTCGGTGATGACCCCGTTGCCTCGACCGCAGGCTATTTCGGCCTCGGCGCGGGCGCTTTGGACGACAACCTTCTCCTCCGCAAGTCCGATGGCGAACGCCGCAAAATACTCGAGGTCATGCAGATCCTGCAGCACGGGTCCACGCCATTCGCTCAGCGCGGCTGACAATCGGCGGCTTGCCTCCTCGAATCGGCCCGCGGAGGCGGCGATCATCCCTGCGGTTTTCGCGGTGACGAATCGCCCCAGGTCGACACCCTCGTCGCCGATATCGAGCCGATAGCCCGGCGGTGAATTGACCAACACTGTTTTCGGGTCGATGCCCGCGTTGCTCAGCAGTCTGCGCAGGTTCGAGACGTACGTGTGGATACTGGCGCCCGCCCGTGCAGGTGACGAATCCTGCCACGCGGCGTTGACTAGCGAATCGATCCCCACCGGCCTGTTGCGGTTGATAAGCAGCGCCGCCAGAACCGCGCGTTGCTTGGGAGTTCCCAACGCCACGAGGTTGCCGTCAACAGTCATCTGTAACGGTCCCAGAAGCCCATATCCGAGACCTGCCCCCGCCATTGCTTCGTTCCCCTCCCCGAAGTCAACCGTTCGCCTCGTGCCCGCGTGAAAGCTCGCATTCTCCGGGCGGGATCTTGTCGAGTTGGCTGTGCACCCGTGGGCGGTCGTTTGTGATCCTGTCGACCGATTATCGGGCAGGGGGGCGATCGTAAAGCCTTATCGGGTCGGAAATCACGGAGAACATCGCGAGCGAACCGCGTGCGCCGCTAGCCGATCGCTTCCAGCAGCGGGCCGTGGTCGGAGGCGACCACCACTGTCGCACCGATCGCGGTCACCCACCACAGGACGGCGGCCAAAGACGGACCGCCGGGCCGGCGTCGGCCAACCCGAGGTAAAGCCGGTGTTAGAGGATCCGCGCGGCCACCGCGCGCGTCGCGGGATCGCGGCACGCATCCGCCAGATCGGCTCCCTGTGGAGGCCCATCAGCCGGCGCAGCCATACGAGAACCGCGTCGTTGCGCTCGAAGTGCTCGACCCACTGCTGCGCGAACTCAGCCATCGGCGACACGTGCGCCGCGGCCGGAGAACGCGACGACATCCGCGAGGCGCAACTGCCTGCCGCGCCGATATTCGACCTCGCCGTTGACGGTGACCAGCCCTTCGGCGATGACCGACTTGGCATCCGCGCCGGAGTCGAGGAGTCCGGCCAGCTTGAGGAACTGCCCGAGCCGGATCGAGGCGTCCCGGATCGGAATATCGGCAGGCTCGGCTCCCGGGTGCGCCATGGCCGTCAGGCTAGCGCCCTAGCATCGGCATGTGGACGCTCGCTGGGTCCTGCACCTGGACATGGACGCGTTCTTCGCGTCGGTCGAGCAGCTGACGCGTCCGACGCTGCGCGGCAGGCCGGTGCTGGTCGGCGGGCTCGGTGGCCGCGGGGTGGTCGCCGGCGCCAGCTACGAGTCACGCGTGTACGGCGCGCGCTCGGCGATGCCCATGCACCAGGCCCGCAGGTTGGTCGGCGTCACCGCCGTGGTGCTGCCGCCGCGCGGCGTCGTCTACGGGCTGGCCAGCCGCCGGGTTTTCGAGACGGTCCGCACGATGGTTCCCGTGCTGGAACAACTCTCCTACGACGAGGCGTTCGGGGAACCCGCCGAGCTGGTGGGGGCAGCGGCGGCCGACGCCGAACAGTTCTGCCTCGCGCTGAAGGCCCGGGTGTTCGACGAGACGGGGCTCGTCGCCTCCGTCGGCGCCGGCTCGGGCAAGCAGATCGCCAAGATCGCCTCGGGACTGGCCAAGCCCGACGGCATCCGGATCGTGCGCCGCGACGAGGAGCGCGCACTGCTCGCCGCGCTGCCGGTGCGCAAGCTGTGGGGCATCGGGCCCGTCGCCGAGGAGAAGCTGCACCGGCTCGGCATCGAGACCATCGGGGCGTTCGCGGCACTGAGCGACGCCGAGGCGGCCGACATCCTCGGCGGCACCGTCGGCCCGGCGCTGCACCGGCTGGCCCGCGGCATCGACGACCGGCCGGTCGCCGAGAACGCGCCCGCCAAGCAGATCAGCGCGGAGTCGACGTTTCCGGAGGACCTGACCACCCTCGACCAGTTGCGGGAGGCCGCCGGACCCATCGGCGAGCACGCCCACGCGCGGCTGGAGAAGGACGGCCGCGGCGCGCGCACCGTCACGGTCAAGCTGAAGAAATCCGATATGAGCACGCTGACGCGCTCGGCCACCCTGCCGTACGCCACCACCGATGCGGGCACCCTGATCGCCACCGCGCGCCGCCTGCTGCTCGACCCGGTCGAGATCGGGCCGATTCGGCTTGTCGGCGTTGGCTTTTCGGGGCTCTCCGATGTCCGTCAGGAGTCGCTGTTCCCGGACCTGGACCTGATGGACGCCGACGAGGTCTCCGACAGCCGGCTGCCACCGACGGTCACCGATCTCGCCGCGGCACCACCGGCCTGGCGGGTCGGCGACGACGTCACCCATCCGGAGTTCGGGCACGGCTGGATCCAGGGTGCCGGGCACGGGGTGATGACCGTGCGGTTCGAGACACGGGGCACCGGCCCCGGACAGGCCCGCACCTTCCCCGCCGACACTCCGGGCATCGAACGCGCTAACCCGGTCGACAGCCTGGACTGGCCGGACTATGTCAGCGCGCTGGCCGCCCGTTCAGCCCCAGCGGGCGACGACGTCCTCGACGGGTGAGCCGGCGGCGAGCGCGGCCATCAGCAGCACCCGGGCCTGGGGCGGCCGCAGCCGAGGCACCGGCACCGCGCCCGCGTCGACCAGGTCGCGGCCGGGGCCGTAGCCCGGACTGACCCGGCCCCCCGGCACCCGCGTCGAGACAACGACCGCCACCCCGGCGCCGCAGAGCCTGCGCACCCCGTCGATCACCGCCGTCCCGGCGTTGCCCGCGCCCAGCGCCTCGAGCACGATGCCGCGGGCGCCTGCGGCCACGCACGCATCCATTGCGACGGAGTCGGCGCCCGGGTAGGCGACGACGACGTCCACTCGCGGCGCGTCCGCTGCAGTCAGCGGCCCGAGGTACGCCCGGTCCTTGGCGGCCTCGGCGGTGAACCCGGTGCCCGACACCGCGCCCACAGCCGTGCCTGCGAAGCCCCGCAGGTCGGCGGTCGCGACTTTCTGCAGGCCCAGCGGCTGCCAGACGACCCCGGCGAGGCTCACCAGCACCCCGAGTCCCCGGGCCGCAGGGCTGGCCGCGACCGTCAGCGCATCGCGCAGGTTGCCCGGGCCGTCGGGGTCGGGGGCGTCGGCGCTGCGCTGCGCGCCCGTCAGCACCACGGGCGCTTCGCCGTCATAGGTCAGCTCCAGCCACAGCGCCGTCTCCTCCATGGTGTCGGTGCCGTGGGTGACCACCACACCGTCGGCGCCGGCGGCGGTGACCGCCGCCCGGATCCGGTCCCAGTCCGCGGGTGTCAGCTGTGAGCTGTCCACCGCCAGCAGGTCGACGACCTCGACGTTCAGCCCGGATGTGAGCTCGGCGCCGCTGCGGGTGGGCCGCTTGACCCCGTCGGGGCCGGCACTGGTCGCGATGGTCCCGCCGGTGGTGACGACGACGAGACGGCCCATGGACCGAGATTCTCCCGGATGCACGCCCTGGAATGATGGGGGAGTGACTGACGACTCGGGAGCGGCCGAGCAGACGACCGACGAGCACGCCCCGCCGAGGCGGCGGCTGCGGCTGCTGCTCACGGTCGCGGCGGTGGTGCTGGTGACCGACATCGTCACGAAGGTGCTCGCGGTCAAGCTGCTCACGCCCGGGCAGCCCGTGTCGATCATCGGCGACACGGTGACCTGGACGCTGGTGCGCAATTCGGGTGCCGCGTTCTCGATGGCCACCGGCTACACCTGGGTGCTGACGTTGATCGCCACCGGCGTGGTGATCGGCATCGTCATGATGGGCCGCCGGTTGGTCTCCCCGTGGTGGGCCGTTGGGCTGGGCATGATTCTCGGCGGTGCGATGGGCAACCTCGTCGACCGGTTCTTCCGCTCCCCGGGACCGCTGCAGGGCCACGTCGTTGACTTCCTGTCCATCGGCTGGTGGCCGGTGTTCAACGTGGCAGACCCCTCGGTGGTGGGCGGGGCGATCCTGCTCGTCGCGCTTTCGCTGTTCGGCTACGACTTCGACGCCGTCGGACGGCGCCAGCCGGGCGACGAATCAGGCACCGTCGGGCGTCGCAAGTCGGCCGGGGACTCCTAGATGGCCGACCGGTCGCTCCCGGTCCCGGAAGGGCTCGCGGGGATGAGGGTCGATGCCGGTCTCGCGCGACTGCTCGGCCTGTCCAGGACCGCGGCCGCCGCGCTGGCCGAGGAGGGTGGCGTCGACATCGACGGCGTCCGCGCCGGAAAGTCCGACAAGCTCACCCCCGGCGCGTGGCTGGACGTGCGACTGCCCGAAGCGCCTGCGCCGGTGGAGAACACGCCCGTCGCCATCGAGGGCATGGCGATCCTGTACTCCGACGACGACATCGTCGCGGTCGACAAGCCGCCCGGGGTCGCCGCGCACGCGACCGTCGGCTGGAGCGGTCCGAGCGTGCTGGGCGGCCTGGCCGCCGCGGGATTCCGCATCAGCACCTCGGGCATCCACGAACGGCAGGGCATCGTGCACCGCCTCGACGTCGGCACTTCGGGTGTCATGGTCGTCGCGCTGTCCGAGCGCGCGTACACGGTGCTCAAGCGGGCGTTCAAGCAGCGCACCGTCGAGAAGCGCTATCACGCGCTGGTACAGGGCCACCCCGACCCGTCCAGCGGAACCATCGACGCCCCGATCGGCAGGCACCGCGGCCACGACTGGAAGTTCGCGGTCACCGAGAACGGCAGGCACAGCGTCACCCATTACGACACGCTCGAGGCGCACAGGGCCGCCAGCCTGCTCGACATCGAACTCGAGACCGGCCGCACCCACCAGATCCGCGTGCACTTCGCCGCCCTGCACCACCCCTGCGTCGGTGACCTCACCTATGGTGCGGATCCGACGCTGGCGAAAAAGCTTGGGCTGGAACGCCAGTGGCTCCATGCCCGGTCGCTGGCGTTCGCGCATCCGGCCGATGGGCGCCGCCTCGAGATCACCAGCCCGTACCCGGCCGATCTGCAGCATGCGCTCGACGTGCTGCGTAACCACGAATTGTGAGCGACGCCCGTAGGTCCGGGTTGCTGTTCGGCGTGGGCGCCTACGTGTGCTGGGGCACCTTCCCCGCCTTCTTCCCGCTGCTCAAGCCGGCGAACGCGGTCGAGGTGCTCGCACACCGCATCGTGTGGAGCTTCGCGCTGATGGTCGTCGTCATCGCCGGTGTCCGTCGGCTCGGCGACCTCCGGACCATCACCGGCCGCACCTGGCTGCTGTTGACCGCCGCGTCGGCGCTGATCTCGGTGAACTGGGTGATCTACGTCTACGCCGTCAACAACGGCCACGTCGTCGACGCTGCGCTCGGCTACTTCATCAACCCGCTGGTCACGGTCGCGCTGGGGCTCGTCGTCTTCCGCGAGCGGCTCAATCGCGCGCAGTTCGCGGCACTGGCGATCGCGGTGGCTGCGGTCCTGGTGCTCACGGTGGACGTGGGCGCGCCGCCCTACATCGGGATCGGGCTGGCGCTGTCGTTCGGTCTCTACGGCGCGGTCAAGAAGGTCGTGCCGACGGACCCGCGGGTGAGCGTCGGTGTGGAAGCGGGCCTGGCCACCCCCTTCGCCGCGGCCTACATCGTCGTGCTCGAGCTGACCGGACGTGGCACGTTCACAGCTCACGGCGGCGGCCATGTCGCACTGATGGTGCTGTCCGGAGTGGTGACGGCACTTCCGCTGTTGCTGTTCGCCGCGGCCGCGCAGCGGCTGCCGCTGGTGACGATGGGCCTGCTGTTCTACCTGACCCCGGCCATGCAGCTGACGTGGGGCGTGGTCGTCGGACACGAGCCGATGCCGCCGGCGCGCTGGCTGGGCTTCGCGCTGATCTGGCTGGCGTTGCTGGTGTTCAGCGTCGACGCGATCCGGCGCGCACGTGTCGATCGGCGCCCCCTCGAATCGTCATACCCGTGACACCATCGTCTGGGAAAGGACATGTCATGCGGTATTGCCTGTTGATGCACTATCAGGAGGGTTCCGAGGTCGGCCTGACCGAAGAGGACATGGCTCCGGCCATGGAGGCGTTCAAGGTCTACGCCGACGACCTGTCGGCGGCCGGGGTGCTGATCGACACCGAGGTGCTGGAGTCCGTCATCGCCACCACCACCGTGACCGCGCGCAACGGCACGCCCGAGGTTCAGGACGGCCCGTTCGCCGACACCAAGGAGAAGCTTGGCGGCATCTTCGTCATCGAGGTGGACAACCTCGACGAGGCGTTGGCGTGGGCCCACCGTAACCCCGCCAACGGCTGGGGGTCGGTCGAGATCCGGCCCGTCGCAACGACTTACGCGGCCGACCGCGGATGGTACACGCCGTAGAGGCACAGTCGCGGGTGGCTGCGGTCGCCCGCGACGGCTACGGCCGGCTGCTGGCCGCGCTGGCCGCGCCGAGCCGTGACATCGCCGCCGCCGAGGACGCGCTCGCCGACGCCATGGAACGCGCGCTGCAGCGCTGGCCCGTCGACGGCGTTCCCGCCAGCCCCGAGGGCTGGCTGTTCACGGTGGCACGCAACCGGCTGCGCGACATGTGGAAGTCGTCGGCGCACCGGATGACCGAGCCACTCGGCGCCGCCACCGTCGTCGAGGCAGCCGCCGCCGGCGAGGAGGTGCCCACGCTTCCGGACCGCCGCCTCGAGCTCATGTTGGTCTGCGCCCATCCCGCGATCGCCGAGAACATCCGCACGCCGCTGATGCTGCAGACGGTGCTCGGTGTGGACGCCGCCGCGATCGGCGCGGCCTTCGCCATCGAACCGGCCGCCATGGCCCAGCGGCTGGTGCGAGCCAAGAAACGGATCCGCACTGCAGGCATCCCGTTCCTGCTGCCGCAGCGCGACGACCTCGCGGCGAGGCTGCCCGCCGTGCTGGAGGCGGTCTACGGGGCCTATGCGATCGACTGGCAACTCACGCCGCAGGGGCCGCCGATCGAGACGTTGTCGGCCGAGGCGTTGCATCTGGCGCTGGTGCTGGCCGATCTGCTGCCCGACGAGCCGGAGGTGCTGGGACTCGCAGCGCTGGTGTGCCTGTCGGAGTCGCGGCGGGCGGCCCGGCGCAGCGCCGACGGCGTCTTCGTTGCGCTCGACGAGCAGGACCACCAGCGCTGGGATGCCGCGCTGATCACCCGCGGCGAAGCCCTGCTACACCGCGCGCACGCCTTCGGCCGACCGGGCCGCTTCCAGTACGAGGCGGCCATCCAGTCCGCGCACTGCGCCAGGGCGACGACCGGCCGGGTGGACACCGAGGCACTGCAGAAACTGCACAAGGCGGTGCTGCGGGTGGCGCCGTCTCTGGGCGCCGCCGTCGCGTCGGCGGCCGTCGACGGTGAGGTGGACGGTCCGGCCGCGGGCCTGCGTGCCCTCGACGCGATCACCGACGCCGGCATCGAACGGTTCCAGCCGGCCTGGGCCACCCGCGCCCACCTGCTGGCCTCGGCCGACCGGCCCGCCGAGGCGGTCGCGGCGTACCGGCGCGCGATCGCACTCACGACCGACCCCGGAGTCGTCGAGTATCTTTCGCGACGTTTGCGAACCGTGTCCTGTTGACCGCGGATCAGCAATGTCTTAGCGTTTGCCAATGGCCAGCGGGGACCAGCCGGTACCAGGCGGACGCGGACGGGGTCGCCCCGTGGGGTCCGACTCGGCCGAGACGCGCGCCGCGATCCGGCGCGCCGCGCGCGAGGTGATCAACGAACGCGGCTATGAGGCGGCGACGTTCCAGGCCATCGCGCTGCGCGCCGGGTTCAGCCGCCCGACCATGCACTACTACTTCCACACCAAGGAAGAGATCTACGAAAACCTCCAGCAGGAGGCGTACTCGATCGTCTCCGACTGCATCGCCGCCGCTCAACGCGAAGATGGCCTGCTGAAACAGCTGACGACGTTCGTCGTGGCGGCACGCAGGGCGGACCTGTCGGACGGGTCGCTGATGCGGTTCATCGTCACGTCCCGCTTCGAGCAGCACCGCTGTCCCAGCCTGCGCGGCAGCGCCACGCCGGTCAGCGAGGCCGTCGCCGAGTTCTACGCCCGGATCGTCGAGGAGGCCATCGCGACCGGAGAACTGCCCGCCGACGCCGACGCCCCCGCGGTGGTCAACATGCTGTACGCGATGTTCTGGGGCGTGGGCTTCTTCGCCGGCTTCGTGCATTCCGCCGACGACCTTGCCGACATTGCCAAGCAACTAAACCGCATGTTCCGGAAGGGATTGCTGAATTCGTCGGGTCGCGTGCAGAGACCCGCGGTCGGTCCGTCCGTGGTCGACGCATCGGTGGCGCTGGTGGCCGACCCGCTGCGGTACGGGCAAGCGTCGGATTCCTCCCGACATTTCAGGGCCATCGCGTTCGGCGCGTGACCCGCGGAGAACCGGCAAAGACACGCACCCCGACACGCCGGGATCTGTCGGAGCACGGTCATAGACTGGCCTCCCTATGAACTCGTCGTCCTTCGTGCACCTGCATAACCACACCGAGTATTCGATGTTGGACGGTGCCGCGAAGGTCAAGCCCATGCTCGCCGAGGCGCAGCGGCTGGAGATGCCGGCGATCGGCATGACCGATCACGGAAACATGTTCGGCGCCAGCGAGTTCTACAACGCGGCAACCGATGCCGGCATCAAGCCGATCATCGGTGTGGAGGCGTATATCGCTCCCGGTTCTCGATTCGACACCAAGCGCATTCTGTGGGGCGATCCCAGCCAGAAGGGTGACGACGTCTCCGGCAGCGGGTCCTACACCCACATGACCATGGTCGCCGAGAACGCGACCGGTCTGCGCAACCTGTTCAAGCTGTCGTCGCTGGCGTCGTTCGAGGGTCAGCTCGGCAAGTGGTCGCGCATGGACGCCGAGCTCATCGCCGAGCACGCCGAGGGCATCATCGCGACCACCGGCTGCCCGTCCGGTGAGGTGCAGACCCGGCTTCGGCTCGGTCACGATCGCGAGGCGCTGGAGGCCGCCGCGAAGTGGCGGGAGATCTTCGGCCCGCAGAACTTCTTCCTCGAGCTGATGGACCACGGCCTCGACATCGAGCGCCGGGTGCGCGAGGGGCTGCTCGAGATCGGCCAGAAGCTCGGCATCCCGCCGCTGGCCACCAACGACTGCCACTACGTCACCCGCGACGCCGCCCACAACCACGAGGCGCTGTTGTGCGTGCAGACCGGCAAGACGCTGTCGGATCCGAACCGGTTCAAGTTCGACGGCGACGGTTACTTCCTCAAGTCGGCCGCCGATATGCGCGCGATCTGGGACGGCGCCGTGCCCGGAGCCTGCGACTCGACGCTGCTGATCGCCGAACGGGTCAGCACGTATGAGGACGTCTGGACGATGCGCGACCGGATGCCGGTATTCCCGGTGCCCGAGGGCCACGACCAGGCGTCATGGCTGCGCCACGAGGTGGACGCGGGCCTGGCGCGGCGGTTCCCCGACGGGGTGCCGCAGTCCTACATCGACCGCGCCGCCTACGAGATCGACGTCATCTGCGCCAAGGGTTATCCGTCGTACTTCCTGATCGTGGCCGACCTGGTGAGCTATGCGCGCTCGGTCGACATCCGGGTCGGGCCCGGTCGCGGCTCGGCGGCGGGCTCGCTGGTGGCCTACGCACTGCGCATCACCGACATCGACCCGATCGAGCACGGGCTGCTGTTCGAGCGCTTCCTCAACCCGGAGCGCGCCTCGATGCCCGACATCGACATCGACTTCGACGACCGCAGGCGCGGTGAGATGGTGCGCTATGCCGCCGACAAGTGGGGTCAGGACCGCGTCGCCCAGGTCATCACCTTCGGCACCATCAAAACGAAAGCGGCGCTGAAAGATTCGGCGCGTATCCACTACGGCCAACCGGGTTTCGCGATCGCCGACCGGATCGCAAAGGCGCTGCCGCCGCCGATCATGGCCAAGGACATCCCGCTGTCGGGGATCACCGACCCGGAGCACGAGCGGTACAAGGAGGCCGCCGAGGTCCGCGGGCTGATCGACACCGACCCCGACGTCCGCACCATCTACGAGACAGCGCGAGGCCTGGAGGGGCTGATCCGCAACGCCGGCGTGCACGCGTGCGCGGTGATCATGAGCAGTGAGCCGCTGACACAGGCGATTCCGTTGTGGAAGCGGCCGCAGGACGGCGCGATCATCACCGGCTGGGACTATCCGTCATGTGAGGCCATCGGCCTGCTGAAGATGGACTTCCTGGGCCTGCGCAACCTGACGATCATCGGCGACGCGCTGGAGAACATCAAGGCCAACCGGGGCATCGAGCTCGACCTCGAATCGGTGCCGCTGGACGACAAGCTCACCTACGAACTGCTCGGCCGCGGCGACACCCTGGGCGTGTTCCAGCTCGACGGCGGGCCGATGCGCGACCTGCTGCGGCGCATGCAGCCCACCGAGTTCGGCGACGTGGTGGCGGTCATCGCGCTGTACCGACCGGGACCCATGGGCATGAACGCCCACAACGACTACGCCGACCGCAAGAACAACCGGCAGGCCATCAAGCCGATCCACCCCGAACTCGAGGAGCCGCTGCGCGAGATCCTCGCGGAGACCTACGGCCTGATCGTCTACCAAGAGCAGATCATGCGGATCGCGCAGAAGGTGGCCGGCTACTCGCTCGCCCGAGCAGACATTCTGCGAAAGGCGATGGGCAAGAAGAAGCGTGAGGTTCTCGACAAGGAGTACGAGGGCTTCTCAGAGGGCATGAAGAGCAACGGCTTCTCCGCGGGCGCGATCAAGGCGCTGTGGGACACCGTGCTGCCGTTCGCCGACTACGCGTTCAACAAGTCGCATGCGGCGGGCTACGGCCTGGTGTCCTACTGGACGGCCTACCTGAAGGCGAATTTCCCGGCCGAGTACATGGCCGGCCTGCTCACCTCGGTGGGCGACGACAAGGACAAGGCCGCCGTGTACCTCGCCGACTGCCGCAGGCTCGGCATCACGGTGCTGCCACCGGACGTCAACGAGTCCGAACTGAACTTCGCCTCGGTCGGCGAGGACATCCGCTACGGACTTGGCGCGGTCCGAAACGTCGGCGCCAATGTCGTTGCCTCACTGATCAACACGCGCACCGAGAAGGGCAAGTACGTCGACTTCTCGGACTACCTGAACAAGATCGACATCGGCGCTTGCAACAAGAAGGTCACCGAGTCGCTGGTCAAGGCGGGGGCGTTCGACTCGCTCGGTCACCCCCGCAAGGGCCTGTTCCTCGTGCACACCGACGCCGTGGATTCGGTGCTGGGCACCAAGAAGGCCGAAGCGATGGGCCAGTTCGACCTCTTCGGCGGCGCCGACACGGCCACCGACGCGGTGTTCACCATCAAGGTCCCCGACGAGGAATGGGACGACAAGCACAAGCTCGCGCTCGAACGGGAGATGCTGGGACTCTACGTGTCGGGGCATCCGCTCAACGGCATCGCCCACCTGCTGGCGAATCAGGTCGACACCGCGATCCCGGCCATTCTCGACGGCGACATCCCCAACGACACCCAGGTGCGCGTCGGGGGCATCCTGGCGTCGGTGAACCGGCGGGTCAACAAGAACGGGTTGCCCTGGGCCTCGGCGCAGTTGGAGGATCTCACCGGCGGCATCGAGGTGCTGTTCTTCCCCCAGACGTACTCGACGTTCGGCGGTGAGATCGCCGACGACGCGGTCGTGCTGGTCGGTGCGAAGGTGGCGATCCGCGACGACCGGATCTCACTGATCGCCAACGACCTTGTCGCGCCGGACTTCTCGAGCGCGCAACTGAACCGTCCGCTGGCGGTCAGCCTGCCGACGCGACAGTGCACGGTGGACAAGGTCAGCGCGCTCAAGCAGGTGCTGGCCCGTCATCCCGGCACCTCGCAGGTTCATCTGCGGCTGATCAGCGGGGAGCGCATCACCACACTGGAACTCGACGCGTCGTTGCGGGTAACTCCGTCGTCGGCGCTGATGGGTGACCTCAAGGAGCTTCTCGGCCCCGGCTGCCTGGGCGGCTGACGGGTTCCTCGTTGCGCTCGCGCCGGTCGGCCTCCTCGGCCTGCTCGTCGGCCCAGTACTGCTCGAACCGTTCGCCCGGATGCACATTCGGCAGCCGGTTCATCAGTCCGCTGAGCCACCGGGGCGCGGTGGCCGGGCTGTACTGCGGCAGCGCGGAGCCCAGCGCATACAACGTCTTCAACACGACGAAGAGGCCGAACAGCGCAGCCGGTGCACCCGTGACGGCGACACCGAGCATGCCGAAGATCAGCGTGAAATGCACGACGATCACCCGGCCGAGGCCGCGGTTGGCCGCCTGCTCGACGCGCCAGAACGACCAGTGGCGCAGGCGCACGAGGTCCAGCACCAGATCCACGGCGAGGAACCCGAGCACCCACCCGCAGCCGATCCACACGGTGTGCCAGTCGACACGGGCGGTCGCCTCACCGTTGTGCGTGAGCATCGTCAGGATGACGGCGAGGAACACGGCGTGCGCGGCGCTGAACGCGAGTCCGACGACGAGGAATCCCTTGATGAACGAGCCCTGCGACGCGCGGCGCTCGGCGTTCGGCGCCAGGTATCGGAAGTGCCCGCGGCGCGGACTCAGCCGTTGGTGGGCCAGGATGCGCAGCGCGACGAACAGACACACCGCCACGTTCTCGATCCAGTAGACCGTCAGTGTGGTGCCCGCCGACCAGTGCGCGATGAACCACCCGGAAGCCGGAACGGCGTTGACCCCGACCAGTGTCAGCAGGTTGGCGATCCGGGTCACGCCGTCATCGTCGCATGTCAGCCCAAAACGTTCACGGCTCTTGCGATTACAAGACCGGCCGTGGACAGCGCCACCATCGCCTGCACGGTCATCATCATCTTCGCCCAGCGGGCCAGCGGCATGGTGTCGGTCGGTGAGAACGCCATCACGTTCGTCACGCTCACGTAGAGGTAGTCCAGAAATGTGGGCCGCCAATCCGGCGCGGCCACATCGGGATTCGCCATCTGGGGGAACAGAAAGTCGGGATAGGGCCGCTCGCCGGCCCGGCGTGCGAACGGCCCGCCCCGGTCGAGGTCCCAGTACCAGATGCCGAACACGATGACGTTGGTGACGACGATCGACGCGCCACTGCCGAGCAGCACCGCCGCGTCGTTGCTCTCGCTACCGCTCAGGATCCCGATGTCCAGCACAATCGCCGAGAGGGTGTTGTCGACGGTGATCGCGGCCAGCAGCACCCACGTGGCGCATCGGCCGTACCACGTCCGCCTCGACATGACGAGCGGATTGATCGCGAGCAGCGCCAGCAGCAGCAGTCCCTCCAGGACCAACAGCGGCCACCGGGGAACCAGCGTGTAGTACTTGGGGATGGCGACCTGCAGCGCCATGGCCGACAACACCGCGATCAACACGGGCACGGTGCTCTCCGGTTCACCGCGCCGCAGCCACGGCGATGCGCGGTGCTGCGCCGATGGTGAGGTCATCAAGTAAGTGTGATGCGCCACCATGGAGACATGGAGTCGCGACACGTCAGCGTATGGATCGACGCGCAACCCGAGGTGGTCTACGAGTTCGCCGCGGATGTGCGGACCTGGCCGCGGTGGGCCGCCGGCCTCGCCGAAGGTGGGCTGCGGCAGACGGCAGCCGGCTGGGTGGCCGACTCGCCGATGGGGGAGGTGACCGTCGAGTTCGCACCGCCGAACGAATTCGGCGTCCTCGACCACGTCGTGCACCTGCCGTCCGGCGAGGCGGTCTACAACCCGATGCGGGTCGTCCCCGGTGGCGTCGGTGAGCCCCGCTGCGAGGTGGTGTTCGCGGTGCGGCGCAGGGCCGGCATGTCCGATGGACAGTTCGAGGCGGATGCCGAGGCGGTGGCCGCCGACCTGGCGACGCTGCGGCGGCTGATCGAGGACTAGCGGCAGGTGGAGCAGTAGGCGCTGAGGGCCAGCCACACGGCCGCGCCCACCGCGGCGCCGCCCAGTACGGCGGGCGCCGCGCTCATCGTAGCCAGCCCGACGACGACCGCCACCAGGGCACCGAGGATCAGCGCGATCAGCTTGTACGCAGGCCATGGCACGCCGGCAACCGAGACATCGCACGCCACCCTGCTGGCGGCGGTGCGGAAGTTCCCGGCGGTGGTCATGACACGACGATAGCTCGTAATCGATTTTTCGGCCAGCCGAAACGCCGGATCAGGCGAACGGATGATAAGCGGGTCTAAGCTGGTCACATGCCGCTTTCCGGAGAGTATGTGCCGAGCCCATGGGACTGGGTGCGTGAACACGCCGACACGATCATGGAGTCGGGCAGCACCGACGGTGTCGAGATGAAGGGCAAGCCGCTCATCCTGTTGACGACCATCGGGGCCAAGACGGGCAAGGTCCGCAAAACCCCGCTGATGCGGGTCGAACACGACGGCCAGTACGCGGTGGTGGCGTCGCTGGGCGGTGCCCCGAAGAACCCCGTCTGGTACCACAACATCAAGGCCAACCCGCGGGTGGAGTTGCAGGACGGCCCCGTCACCAGGGAGTACCAGGCGCGCGAGGTGTTCGGCGAGGAGAAGGCGCTCTGGTGGGAGCGTGCCGTGCAGGCCTGGCCCGACTACGCGGAGTACCAGACCAAGACCGACCGCCAGATCCCGGTGTTCGTGCTCACCCCGGTTAACTGACGGGCTCATTTAAGAGAAGAGCTAGGTTGGTGGCACCATTGACCGGTGTCCGCCGAACTGAGCCAGGGTCGTAGAACGTCGCCGCTTCGTGCGGCCGACATCGACGAGGCCGCTGCGCGAATTTCCGGCGTGGTGTTGCGCAGCCCGCTGCAGGTCAGCGAACGTCTCTCGGAGGCCACCGGTGCGACGGTGTACCTGAAGCGCGAGGACCTGCAGGCGGTGCGGTCCTACAAGCTGCGTGGTGCGCACAACCTGTTGATGCAGTTGTCCGCGGACGAACTCGCGGCCGGGGTCGTGTGCTCGTCGGCGGGCAACCACGCGCAGGGTTTCGCGATGGCGTGCCGGTCCATGGGCATCCGCGGCCGGGTGTACGTGCCGGCCAAGACGCCGAAGCAGAAGCGCGACCGCATCCGCTACCACGGCCGTGAGTACATCGAGTTGATCGTCGGCGGGAAGACCTACGACGACGCCGCGGCGGCAGCGCTGGAGGACGTCGCGCGCACCGGCGCGACCCTGGTGCCGCCGTACGACGACCTGCGCACGATGGCCGGTCAGGGCACGATCGCCGCCGAGATCCTCGTCCAGCTCGACGGCGAGCCCGATCTGGTGATCGTCCCGGTCGGCGGCGGCGGCTGCATCGCGGGCATCACCACCTATCTCGCCGAACGGACGACCAGCACCTCGGTGCTGGGTGTCGAACCGGCCGGCGCCGCCGCGATGATGGCCGCGCTGGCCGCCGGCGAGCCGGTGACGCTGGACCACGTCGACCAGTTCGTCGACGGCGCCGCGGTGAGACGGGCGGGCACGCTGACGTATGCCGCGCTGGCCGCGGCGGGCGACATGGTGTCGATCACCACGATCGACGAGGGCGCGGTGTGCACGGCGATGCTCGACCTCTACCAGAACGAGGGAATCATCGCCGAGCCGGCGGGCGCGCTGTCCGTGGCGGCGCTGATGGAGGCCGACATCGAACCGGGGTCGACGGTGGTGTGCGTGATCTCAGGGGGTAACAACGACGTCTCGCGCTACGGCGAGGTGCTCGAGCGCTCGCTGGTGCACCTCGGCCTCAAGCACTACTTCCTCGTCGACTTCCCGCAGGAGCCGGGCGCGCTGCGCCGGTTCCTCGACCAGGTGCTGGGACCGAACGACGACATCACGCTGTTCGAATACGTCAAGCGCAACAACCGCGAGACCGGCGAGGCGCTGGTGGGCATCGAGCTGGGCTCGGCTGCCGATTTCGAGGGCCTGCTCGAGCGCATGCGCGCCTCGGAGATCCATATCGAGGCGCTGGAACCCGGCTCGCCGGCGTACCGCTACCTGCTCTAGACAGCGCGAGACTGAGCTTGTGCAGAGCTTGTTCGGGAAACGGCCTGCAGGAGTTCAGTTTCGGCGCAGGATCGCGAACGACTGTCCGGGCAGCCGCGTCGACGCCGCGTCGACCGTCGGCTCGTCCCAAGCCAGCACGACCTCGCCGGTGACGGGCACGTCGGCCTCCCCGGCGCCGAGGTTGCAGGCGATCGCCAGCGACCCGCGGTGCATCACGAGCCAGCGGCGGTCCTCGTCGTAGTCGACCCGCAGGTGGTCCAGCCACGGGTCGGCCAGGTCGGGTTCGTTGTGCCGCAACGCGATCAGCTCCCGGTACACCCGCCGCAGCCGGCCGTGATCACCGTCGTCGACCTCGTCCCACTTCAGCTTCGAGCGCAGGAACGTCTCCGGGTCCTGGGGATCGGGAATCTCGTCGGCGTCCCACCCGTGCTCGGCGAACTCACGCTTGCGGCCCTCCGCCGTCGCTCGGGCGAGTTCGGGCTCCGGATGTGAGCTGAAGAACTGGAACGGCGAGGACGATCCCCATTCTTCCCCCATAAACAGCATTGCCGTGTAGGGAGACCCGAGTGCAAGAGCCGCCTTGACCGCGAGCTGGCCGAAGGTCAGGTTCTGCGACGGGCGGTCGCCGACCGCGCGGTTGCCCACCTGGTCGTGCGTGAGGGTGTAGGCCAGCAGGCGAGTGGCCGGAATGGCGGCGGTGTCCAGTGGTCGGCCGTGCCGGCGGTGCCGGAACGACGAATACGTGCCCGCATGGAAGTAGCCGCTCTGCAGCGTGGTAGCCAATGCCTCGATCGTGCCGAAGTCGCCGTAGTAGCCCTGGCGCTCGCCCGACACCGCCGAGTGGATGGCGTGGTGGATGTCGTCGTCCCACTGCGCCGTCATGCCGAGCCCGCCGTGATCCCGCGGGGTGATCAGCCGGGGGTCGTTCAGGTCGCTCTCGGCGATCAGCGACAGCGGCCTGCCCAATTGCGCTGCCAGGGCGCCGGTTTCGGCGGACAGCTCCTCGAGGATGTGGATCGCGGTCGTGTCGACCAGCGCGTGTACCGCGTCGAGCCGCAGCCCGTCGGCGTGGAAGTCGCGCATCCAGCGCAGCGCGCAGTCGATGATGTAGCGGCGCACCTCGTCGGCCTCGGCGTCGGCGATGTTGACCGACTCGCCCCACGGATTGCTGCCCGTCGACAGGTACGGCCCGAACCGCGGCAGGTAGTTTCCCGATGGGCCGAGATGGTTGAACACCGCGTCGATCAGCACCCCGAGTCCGCGCCGGTGGCACTCGTTGATCAGCCGCACCAACCCGTCGGGGCCGCCGTACGGCTCGTGCACCGCGTACCACAACACGCCGTCGTAGCCCCAGCCGTGAGTTCCGCCGAACGCGTTCACCGGCATCAGCTCGACGAAGTCGACCCCGAGGTCGACAAGGTAATCCAGCTTGTCGATCACCGCCTCGAAAGTGCCCTCGCCGGTGAATGTTCCGACGTGCAACTCGTAGATGACCGAGCCCTCGATCGTCCGGCCGGACCAGTCGCCGTCGGTCCACGCATCGGCCGCGGGCTGCCACAGTTGCGAACGGGCGTGCACCCCCTCAGGCTGGCGGGGGGAGCGCGGATCCGGCAGCACGGTCGGGTCGTCGTCGAGCACGAAGCCGTAGCGGGCATCGGGCCCGGCTTCAGAATCGGGGACGTCGGCCCGCCACCACCCGCCCTCGGACCGGGTCATGTCGTGCAGGGTGCCGTCGACGTCCAGGCGTACCCTCGCGGGCTGCGGTGCCCACACGCTGAACTCAGTCATCGAGACGCTCCAGGAGGGCGACCGGCAGTCCGGTGAACAACTCCGCGGCCGGTACCCGCCCGCTGTGCCGGACGCCGCCGATGCGATCCGTCCACACCCCGTCGGGCAGCACGACAGACGTTTCACCCCAGCCCGTCTCGGACAACCGCACCGCGTGCCGCGTCGCGGCGGTCAGCACGTCGTCGCCGCGCAGGAACGCGACCACGTGTTCGGCCGCCGGGCCGTCGGCGAGCACCGGCCGGTAGCCGCCGGTGAAGCTGGCCGGGCGGTCGCGGCGCAGCCCCAGGGCGGCACGCACCACCCGCATCTTCGGATGACGCAACGCGGTCAACGCGTCGCGTCGCGCCGCGTAGTCGACCGGCCTGCGGTTGTCCGGATCGACGAGGCTGTCCTCCCACAGTTCGGTGCCCTGGTAGACGTCCGGCACGCCGGGAGCCGTGAGCGCCAACAGTTTCTGGCCGAGGGCGTCGCTGCGCGCATACGCGTCGATGCGGCCCACCAGGGAGGTCATCTCGGCGGCCACCGGTCCGTCGAGGACGGTGTCGAGCCAGGTGTGCACTTCGGACTCGAACTGATCGTCGGGGTCGTTCCAGGTGGTGTGGACGCCGGCCTCGCGGACCGCCTTCTCGGCGTAGTCGTGCAACCGCCGGCGAAGCTCGTCGGTGACCGCGCCGTCGACCGGCCACACCCCGAACATGTTCTGTAGCAGGAACAACGCGGTGCCCGCATCCGGGGGAGCGGCAGCCAGCGTCCACTTGCCGACCAGCTCCGCCCACAACGACGGGACCTGTGTCAGCACGCCGAGCCGCGCACGGACATCTTCACCGCGCTTGGTGTCGTGCGTCGAGAGCGACACCATGGCCTGCGGCCACGTCCGCGCCCGCACCGCTGCGCGCTGGTGGAATTCGGCGACGCTGACGCCGAAATGCCCTGGCTCCGAGCCGACCTCGTTGAGCGACACCAGCCGCGCGTCGCGGTAGAACAGGCAGTCCTCCATCGACTTGGCCGTGGCCGCGCCACACAGCTGCTGCAGCCGCACCTCGGTTTCGGTGCTCACCGCCAGTGCCGCGGCTACCACCGCGAGCGGCACCGCCAGATCGGGTTGTGCCGAAACGGTTTCGGCCAACGCCTTGGGCAGCACGCCGGACAGGGACCGGTAGTCGGAGCGATACACCTCGATATGGCTGAGCAACGCCGCTACGGCTTCGGGTAGCTGCGGATGGTCGCTTCCGGTGGCCGCCACGATGGTGCGCCGTAGCCGGGCGAGTTCGCTGCGCAGTGTGTCGGTGACCGCGCGAGCCTTCAGCCGACGCGCCAGGGCGCGCATCGTGCGGTAGTCCGTCCCGGTGGAGGCGAACAGGTTGGTCAGGGGCTCTTCGCCGGCGGGATCGATGAGGACGCCGCCGATCTCGCGCATCGCGTCGTACCCGGTGGTGCCGTCGACCGGCAGGCTCGGCTCCAGCGGCTCGTCGGCGGCGAGGATCTTCTCGATGACGATCCAGGCGTCGGGTCCGGTGAGCTCGCGCAGCCACGTCAGGTATCCGGTCGGGTTGGACAGCCCATCGGGATGATCGATTCGGACCCCGTCGACCAGGCCCTCGGCGAACCAGCGCCTGACCTCGACGTGGGTGGCGTCGAAGACCGCGCGGTCCTCCTGGCGCAGCCCCGCCAGCGACGTGATGGAGAAGAAGCGGCGGTAGCCGCAGACGCCGGATAACTTCCCCGTCGCTTCGCTCGCCCCGGCGCGCCAGGCGACGAGCCGGTAGTGCTGCCGATCGTGCACCTCTGTGCCGGTTCCTTCGCCGGTTCCGGGCGCGATCGGGTAGACGAGGTCGCCGAGGCGCAGCACATCACCGTCGACGACCAGATCGTCGACGTCGCTGTCGGACCCCAGCACCGGCAACACCACGCGGCCACCGTCCAGATCCCAGTCGATGTCGAAATACGTTGCATGAGGCGAGTTTCGGCCGTGCGTCAGAACGTCCCACCACCACGGGTTCTGTTGCGGCTTCTCGACGCCGACGTGGTTGGGGACGATGTCAACGATGAGACCGAGGCCCTTCTCGCGCGCGGCCTGCGACAGGCGCGCGAAGCCCTCTGCTCCGCCGAGCGCCGCCGACACCGTGGTCGGGTCGGTGACGTCGTAGCCGTGTGTGGACCCCTCGGCCGCGGTCAGGATCGGCGACAGGTACAGATGCGAGACCCCGAGGTCGGCGAAGTAGTCCAGGAGGTTCTCCGCGTCGGCGAAGGTGAAGCAGTCACCGCGCATCTGCAGGCGGTATGTCGAGGTGATGGTCATGCGCTAGGCGGTCTTGCGCATGACGAGCAGCGAGCGGGCCTGCAGCGAGAGCTTCTCGCCCGCCTTGACGACCGCGTCGGAGGCCCCGGTCTCGTCGGCGGTGTCCAGCGCCGCCGTCCACTCTTTGGCGTAGCCGCCGGCCGGGGTGATGAAATCCTGTGGGTGGTCATTTGCGTTGAAGCACAACAGGAATGAATTGTCCACGACTCGCTCACCGCGCTCGTTCGGCGTGGGGATGGCCTCGCCGTTGAGGAACACCGCGACACACTTGCCGAGGCCGCTGCCCCAGTCCTCGGGTGTCATCTCCTCGCCGGCGGGGGTCAGCCAGGCGATGTCGCGGACCTCGTCGCGGGTACGGATCGGCTTGCCCTGGAAGAAGCGCCGCCTGCGGAACACCGGGTGGTGCTTGCGCAGCCCGGTGACCTTGCGGGTGAACGCCAGGAGGTCTGTGTTCGTCTCGCACAGCGACCAGTCCATCCACGAGATCTCGGAGTCCTGGCAGTAGACGTTGTTGTTGCCCCGCTGGGTGCGGCCGATCTCGTCGCCGTGCGAGATCATCGGCGTGCCCTGCGACACCATCAGCGTGCCCATGATGTTGCGCATCTGCTTGGCCCGTAGCGCACCGATGTCCGGATCGTCGGTCGGGCCCTCGACCCCGCAGTTCCACGACCGGTTGTGGCTCTCGCCATCGCGGTTGTCCTCGCCGTTGGCCTCGTTGTGCTTCTCGTTGTAGGACACCAGGTCGTTCAACGTGAAGCCGTCGTGGCAGGTGACGAAGTTGATGCTCGCGCCGGGCCGCCGGCCGGTGGCCTCATAGAGGTCGGACGAACCGGTCAGCCGCGAAGCGAACTCGCCCAGGGTTGCGGGCTCGCCCCGCCAGTAATCACGCACAGTGTCGCGATACTTCCCGTTCCACTCGGTCCACAAACCTGGGAAGTTGCCGACCTGATATCCGCCCTCGCCGACGTCCCACGGTTCGGCGATCAGCTTCACCTGGCTGACCACCGGATCCTGTTGCACGAGATCGAAGAACGCGCTCAGCCGGTCGACGTCGTAGAACTCGCGGGCCAGGGTGGCGGCCAGGTCGAAGCGGAACCCGTCGACGTGCATCTCGAGCACCCAGTAGCGCAGCGAGTCCATGATCAACTGCAGCGTGTGCGGGTGGCGGGCGTTGAGGCTGTTGCCGGTGCCGGTGAAGTCCTTGTACAGCCGCAGGTCCCCGTCGAGCAGCCGGTAGTAGGCCGCGTTGTCGATGCCGCGGAAGTTCAGCGTCGGCCCGAGGTGGTTGCCCTCGGCGGTGTGGTTGTAGACCACGTCGAGGATGACCTCGATGCCGGCCTCGTGGAAGGACCGGACCATGGTCTTGAACTCCGCGACCGCCCCGCCCGCGTGCTTGTTGGCCGCGTACTGATAGTGCGGGGCGAAGAAACCGAACGTGTTGTAGCCCCAGTAGTTTCGCAGTCCCAGGTCGAGAAGCCGGTGGTCGTGCAGGAACTGGTGCACCGGCATCAGCTCGATCGCCGTGACGTTCAGCGACTTGAGGTGCTCGATGATCAGCGGGTGACCGAGCCCGGCGTAGGTGCCGCGCAACTCCTCGGGGATGCCGGGATGGGTCTGCGTCATGCCCTTGACATGCGCCTCGTAGATCACGGTCTCGTGATACGGCGTGCGCGGCGCCCGGTCCGACGCCCAGCCGAAGAACGGGTTGATGACGACGCTGGTCATGGTGTGGCCCAGCGAGTCGATGTGCGGCGGCGTGCCGCCGGAGGCGAGGTCGTCGGCGTTCAGGTCATAGGAGAACAGCGCCTGGGAGAAGTCGAAGTCGCCGTGGAACGACTTGCCGTACGGGTCCAGCAGCAGCTTGCTCGGGTCACACCGGTGTCCGGCCGCCGGATCCCACGGCCCGTGCACGCGGTAGCCGTAGCGCTGTCCGGGCGTGACGGTCGGCAGATAGCAGTGCCAGACGTAGCCGTCGACCTCGTCGAGGTTGACCCGCTCCTCGCGGCCGTCCTTGCCGATCAGGCACAACTCGACGCGATCGGCCACTTCGGAGAACAACGAGAAGTTCGTGCCCGCACCGTCGTACGTGGCGCCGAGGGGATAAGGCGCTCCCGGCCATACGGTCGGTACCGCGGCAGGGGGCTCCGAGGAGGTCATCAGTTAACCCACCAGCCGGTGGCCGCGGCGATCTGGCGCCCGAGTTCGCCGGCCATCGTGCGCATGTACGTCGTCGAGATGTGGTGAGCGTCGTGATACAGCAACACATTTCCCTCCACCGCGCGACAGAAGTCCTGACGACACACCGCATCGCTCATGTCGAGCGGCTTCAGCAGCGGGAACTGCGCGACGAAATCGAGTGTGGGGTTGTGGTCTGACAGTACGTCGGATCGCTTGACCCCGCAGGAGATCGCGTTGCCTCCGTCGGCCAGGCAGTCGGCGGGGAAGTAGGGCTTGCCGTTGCGTACCAGCCACGGGGTGTCGCGCATCGCCAGGATCGGAATATCGTTGTCCGACAGGCTTTTCCAGACGCCGATATACGTGCCGGGCATGACGTCGCCCGGCTTGACGTTCCACGGCCGCGTCGCGGTGGTGAACACATAGTCCGGCCGGTCGGCGATCAGCTTGGCCATCACCTTCTGGTTCCACTCGCGGCACTTCGGGTAGGGCCGGTTGTCTCCCATCACCAGTGGCATCTTCTCGGTGGTCAGCGGGCAGCCCATCTTCAGGTAGGTGACGACCTTGAAATTGTGCTGCCTGCCCAGCAGATCCAGGGCGGTGATCCAGTGCTCGGCGTGCGACCCGCCGGCCAGCGCGATGGTGCGTGTGGCGGCCTTGTCGCCGTAGCTGCAGTTGATGACCTCGACGTTGTCGAAGTCGCTGATGCAGCCGTCCTCGGTGGTCTGTGGCAGGTCCTTCTTCGCCTGCAGCACGGTGGGACGCATCGGCAGCTTCGGCACTCTGACGTCGTCAAGAAGCGCGCGGGCACCGGGATAGTCGCTCGCCGGAAGGGCCGCCAGTTCCTCCCCGTTCGCGCGTTCGACGACGACGTGCTCGCGCCACGTGAACGACGTCGCGGTCAGCGCGACGCCAAGCAGCGCCACCACCGAACCCAACACGAGCGTCGGTCGGCGCAGCCGGACCCGCAGCGGTACGACGGTGGTGGGGGTCGCCGATGCCCGGTAGCGCAGCGGGGTCTCGATGTACTTGGTGGTCAGCCACGCCAGCAGCGCCGAGACCAGCAGCACGCCTGCGCCTTCGACGAAGTTCGCACGGGTGTGCCCGGTGTAGGCCAACCAGAAGATCAGCAGCGGCCAGTGCCACAGGTACAGCGAGTACGCCATGGCGCCAAGCGACACGAACGGTGCGGTCGCCAGCACGCGGTTCGGCAGCGGCATCCGGCCGCCGGTGTGCGGGTCGGCGACCCGGTTCGCCGCCGACAGGATGAACAGCATCGTGGCGCCCACGGGCACCAGCGCCCACGGTCCGGGGAACTCCGTGACGCCGTCGATCAAGAAGCCGCAGGCGAGAATAGCGGCCAGCGCGATGACCGACGCCGTCGTCCGCAGCCACATCGGCCACCGCAGGTTGGTCACCAGGGCCCCGACCAACGCGCCAAGCAGCAGTTCCCACGCCCGCGCAAAGCTGTTGTAGTAAGCCGAGGCCTGGTCGGCGTTGTGCGCGAGGATCGCGTAGACGAACGACGCGATGGTCAACCCGCTCAGCAGCACCACGAACCCCACCCGCATATGCCTGCCGAGGACGCGGCGAAACACCAAGGCGAACAAGAAAATCAGCGCCAGGAACGCGATGTAGAACTGGCCCTGCACCGACATCGACCAGATGTGTTGCAGCGGGCTGACCGCCTCACCGGCGCGCAGGTAATCGGATGCGGTGTTGGCCAGCTCCCAGTTCTGGATGTAGCCCAGGCTGGCCAGGCTCTGGTCGGCGAACGTCTCCCAGCGCGTCTGCGGCTGGATCACGATCGTCAGCACCGCCGAGACCGCGAGCACCACCACCAGCGCGGGCAGCAGCCGGCGGACCAGGCGGGTGAGCTCCGGGGCCGGCCACAGCGACGCGCCCGGCGTCATCGCGGTCCGCAGCAGCCGCCCACCGAAAAAGAAGCCCGACAGCGCCAGGAAGACGTCGACACCGCCGGACACCCGGCCGAACCACACGTGGAACACGGCGACCAGCGCGATCGCGACACCGCGCAGACCGTCCAGATCGTGCCGGTAGAACGCCGATGGCCGCGCGCCGCTCGGGCCTTTCGTCGCGCGTGGCGACGGGCCCGGATCCGAGAGGGGCGCCGGCCGGGGAGGGGCGAGGGTCATCATGGTCGACGGATAATCTACCGAAGGTGCCAGCCTTGACGCCTGCCGAGATCAGCGCGCTCGATGCCGCCCACGTCTGGCATCCCTACAGCACGATCGGCGCCGAGGCGCAGACCCCGGTGGTGGCGTTGGCCGCCCGCGGGGCGTGGCTGACCCTGCACCACGAGGGCCGCGAGGTGCGGGTGCTCGATGCGATGGCGTCGTGGTGGACCGCGATCCACGGGCACGGCCACCCGGTTCTCGATGCGGCGATCACCCGGCAACTGGCCACGATGAACCACGTCATGTTCGGCGGGCTGACGCACGAGCCCGCCGCCCGGCTCGCTCAGTTGCTCGTCAAGATCACTCCCGACGGCCTGGAGACAGTGTTCTTCAGCGACTCGGGCTCGGTGTCGATCGAGGTCGCGGTCAAGATGGCGCTGCAGTACTGGCGCAGCCTCGGCCGTGGTGGCAAGCACCGGTTGATGACGTGGCGCGGCGGCTATCACGGCGACACGTTCACGCCGATGAGCGTGTGCGATCCCGACGGTGGCATGCACGAGCTGTGGACCGACGTGCTGGCGCATCAGGTGTTCGCGCCGCAGGTGCCCGCCGGCTACGACGCTGGCTATGTCTCGGCGTTCGAGGAGCAGCTGGCCGAGCACGCCGACGAGGTGGCCGCGGTGATCGTCGAGCCCGTCGTGCAGGGCGCCGGCGGGATGCGGTTCCACGACCCGCGCTACCTGGCCGACCTGCGCGACATCTGCAGCCGTCACGACGTGCTGTTGATCTTCGACGAGATCGCCACCGGGTTCGGCCGCACCGGCGAGCTGTTCGCCGCCGACCACGCCGGGGTGAGCCCCGACATCATGTGCGTGGGCAAGGCCTTGACCGGCGGCTACATCACGCTGGCGGCCACGTTGTGCACCCGCGAGATCGCCCGCACGATCAGCTCGCACGAACCCGGCGCGCTGATGCACGGCCCGACCTTCATGGCCAACGCGCTGGCGTGCGCTGTCGCGGTCGCGTCGGTCGAGGTGCTGCTGGACGGCGACTGGCGCGCGACCCTGCAGCAGATCGAAGCCGGGCTGTCGTCGGGGCTGGCGCCCGCAGCTGAGCTGTCCGGCGTGGCCGACGTCCGTGTGCTGGGCGCGATCGGCGTGATCGAGATGAAGCGTCCGGTCGACCTGCGCGTCGCGACGCCGGCGGCGCTGGAACGGGGGATCTGGCTGCGGCCGTTCCGCAACCTCGTCTATGCGATGCCGCCCTACATCTGCACACCGGACGAGATCGACCAGATCACCTCGGCGATGGTCGGGGTCGCCCGTGCACTGAGCTAGCTGTAATGACCCGCCGAGCGCTCACCCTTGTACAGCTTTGGCGCCTGAAACCGTACAAGGTTGTGCGCTCGCGGGTCTCGCAGCCGCTTTGTGCGGGCTCGCGCCGGTGGCCTAACCTGAACGGTGTTCAAGTGACGGAGGCTCATGTGACGCGTACCGACCTGTCGCCGCTGGCCTGGCTCGCTGACGTCGAGCAGCAGCGCCGCGCAGCGGGCCTGCGCCGGTCGCTGCGTGCGCGTCCGCCCGTCGGCGCCGAACTCGACCTCGCCTCCAACGACTATCTCGGCCTGTCGCAGCATCCCGCGGTGATCGACGGCGGAGTGCAGGCCCTGCGCACCTGGGGCGCGGGCTCGACCGGATCGCGCCTGGTCACCGGCAACACCGAGCTTCACGAGGGATTCGAGCGCGCGCTCGCCGAGTTCGTCGGCGCCGAGTCGGCGCTGGTGTTCTCCTCGGGCTACACCGCCAACCTTGGTGCGGTGGTCGCCCTGTCGGGCGCCGGATCGCTGCTGGTGTCCGATGCGCTGACGCACGCATCGCTGGTCGACGCGTGCCGGCTGTCGCGGGCCCGGGTGGTCGTCACACCGCACCGGGATGTCGCCGCGGTGGACGCCGCGCTCGCCCGACGCGACGAAGAGCGTGCCGTCGTGCTGACCGACTCGGTGTTCTCCGCCGACGGCGACCTGGCCCCGCTGAGGGCCCTGCACGACGTCTGCCGACGGCACGGCGCGCTGCTCGTGGTCGACGAGGCGCACGGTCTCGGCGTGCGGGGCAGCGGCGGCCGGGGCCTGCTGCACGAGGTCGGCCTGGCCGGCGCGCCGGACATCGTGATGACCACGACCCTGTCCAAGGCGCTGGGCAGCCAGGGCGGCGTGGTGCTGGGTCCCGCGGCGGTGCGCGACCATCTCGTCGACGCCGCGCGTCCGTTCATCTTCGACACGGGCCTCGCGCCCGCCGCGGTGGGCGCGGCGCAGGCGGCGCTGGACGTGCTGATCGGCGAGCCCTGGCGCGCGACGGCGGTCCTGGAGCGCGCGGCGGAGCTGGCCGCCGTCTGCTCTGTGCCCGAACGACCGGACTCGGCCGTGGTGTCGGTGATCCTCGGCGAGCCCGAGGTCGCGTTCGGAGCGGCGGCGGCGTGTCTGGAGCACGGTGTGCGGGTCGGGTGCTTCCGGCCGCCGACCGTGCCCGCGGGGACCTCGAGGCTGCGGCTGACCGCGCGAGCGTCGCTCACCGACGACGAAATGCGCGCGGCGAGCCAGGTTCTCGCCGACGTGCTGGCCGGCGCGCGCCGGTGAGCACCCTCGTCGTCACGGGCACCGACACGGGTGTCGGCAAGACGGTGGCCACCGCTGCGCTGGCCTGCTCGGCGCGCCTGGCGGGCATCGATGTCGCGGTGTGCAAACCCGTGCAGACCGGCAGCCCGCGCGACGACGACCTCGCCGACATCGGCCGGCTGTCGGGAGTCTCCCGGCTTTCGGGGTCGTGGCGCTACCCGGAGCCGCTGGCCCCGCGCGCGGCCGCCGACCGCGCGGGCATGACATTGCCCACGCGCGGCGAGTTGGTCGATTCCGTGCGTGCCGTCGACGCGGACGTGACCCTGGTCGAAGGGGCGGGCGGACTGCTGGTCGAGATCGGCGACGGGGCAACACTGCGCGACGCTGCAGCAGACCTGGCCGCGCCGGTGCTCATCGTCGTCGCGGCCGGGTTGGGCACGCTCAACCACACCGCGTTGACGTTGGAAGCGCTTGCGGCTCGGCATATTCCATGCGCAGGCCTGGTCATCGGCTCCTGGCCGCGGGATCCCGGTGTCGCCGAACAGGGCAACCGGGAGGCGTTGGCAGGCTTGGCGCCGGTGCGGGCGGTGCTGCCCGCTGGGGCGGGCGCATTGAGCGCCGCGCAGTTCGAGGCGATGAGCGCGTCGGCGTTCGACGCCGAATGGGTCGCGGGCCTGGTGTGTAGCGGCCGATGAGCGCTTACGCGAAGAGAATCTGACGTGGTGCACTCCGTCGAGCTGGTCTTCGACCCCGACACCGAGGCGGCTGTCCGGCACATCTGGGACGACCTGCGCTTCGCCGGGATCCCCAGTCAGTCGCCGGCCAGCCGTCCGCACGCAACGCTTACGGTTGGCGAGCGGATCGCCCCCGAAGTTGAGCCGCTGCTGGCGCAGCTGGCCGCGCGATTCCAGTTTCCGTGCCGGATCGGGGCGCCGCTGTTGTTCGGCCGGTCGAATTTCGTGCTGGCGCGGCTGCTGGTGCCGACAACCCAATTGCTGCGGGTGCACGCCGAGGTGTATCGACTGTGCCTGCCGCACACGAAGCCGGGCCCGATGGCGAACTCGTTGCCGGGCCAATGGACCGCCCATGTCACGCTGGCACGCCGCGTGGCGCCCGCCCAACTCGGCAAGGCGCTGCGGATCGCCGGGAGGCCGGCCGAGATCGTGGGCAGCGTCGTCGGGTTGCGCCGCTGGGAGGGCGACAAGAAACTCGAGCACCTGATCAGCTGACTCACAGGCTCGGGTTGTGCGCGGCGGCCGCTTGCGTGCGGTTGGTGACGCCGAGTTTCGTCAGTATCGAGCTGACATGGTGACCGACGGTTTTCGGGCTGATGTACAGGGTGACTGCGATCTCGTGATCGCTGCGGCCGATGGCAAGCAGCTCGAATACCTCGCGTTCACGGCGGGTGAGTCCGTGTGGATCGGCGCGGGTGTCGGCACGGCTTCCGCACCGCGTCTGACCGCGCAGTGCCGCTAGGCGCTGACGGGCCCGTTTCGCTGCTGCCCGGGCGCCCAGGTCGCAGAACGTTTCCAGCGCGGCTTCGACGGCGTCCGCGTGGCCGCCGAGTAGGGCAAGCGCGACGTCGTAGGGACACCCACGACGGCCCCATTCCTCGGCGGCACCCCGAAAGTCACCGGTGACTTCACGCGAGTAGGGCGTGAGCGCATCGGCATCGAAGGAACCGTTCGGTGGGCCGCCCGTGAGATGGACCCAGCGATGCAAGTGCCCGACCAGCCATGGGTCGGCGCCGACGGCCGTCGCCGCGGCAAGGCCGGCGAGCGCTTCAGCGCGCGCGGTGCGGTCGTCACCGGCCAACCAGGCGGCCTCCGCGCGCGCAGCCCACACCGGACCGGAGCGGAGTAGGTCTGTGGGTTCGATGGCCGC
Source organism: Mycobacterium sp. B14F4 (assembly GCF_039871645.1). Classification (NCBI taxonomy): domain Bacteria; kingdom Bacillati; phylum Actinomycetota; class Actinomycetes; order Mycobacteriales; family Mycobacteriaceae; genus Mycobacterium; species Mycobacterium sp. B14F4. The sequence continues at coordinate 202,439 of NZ_JBDPMF010000007.1, forward strand.
GAGGGCCTCGTCCAGCAGCGGGGCGACTGGTTGCTCGCCGCGGCGGGCCCGGGTCAGCGCGAGGGTGATCAGCGGCAGGACGCGCAACGCGCTCAGTCCGGGCCGGGTGAGCACTGTGTCGGCGGCGGCGGCCGCCCGGGTCCAGTCACCGCGGCACAACGCGACCAGCGCTTCGGCGCCGACGACCAGCGCGACGAAGGCGTCGAGCTCGTGTTCGCGACAGAACGCCGAAGATTCGGCGAGGACGCGATCTGCGCGGTCCAGATCTCGGTGCAGCGCCGCGGCCCAGCACATGGTCGCCCCGATCAGGCCGGTGTGTTCTGCCATCAGACCGGCCGCCGTCGCGTCGCGCCAAACAGCCTCCAGCTCGTCCCAGCCGGTGTCGTTGAGCAGTGCCCTCGCCACCGCGGCGGAACTGCGGGCGCGAATCACCATCGCAGGGTCGTCCAGCTGCCTGCCGAGCTCGATCGCACGGGCGGCATAGCCGGCGCAGGACGGGTCGTAAGCCACGGCGGCCAGCTGCGCGAGATTGACAAGCGACCAGCCGAGCTGTGGGCACGGGCCAACATCGTCGAGCAGCCGCAGTGACGCACGACCGACCTCGATGGCGTCGGTGGTGCGCCCCAACGCCCAGAGCATGTGCGAGAGCCAGTGCAGGTCGTCGCCCTCCCGGCGTCGGTCCCCCAGCTGGTGACGCAGCGTGATCGCGGCGCGTATGGACTCGGTGGCGGCGTTGACCTGCCCGCACATGTAGAGACTGAACGCGTGCCTCTCCAGCCACGCCACCTTCTGCCCCGCCGGCACCGAATCGGCGTAACGCAGTACCAAGTCGTAAAGCTCGGCGGCTTCGCGGTTCGCGCGCAACCCGGCAGCCCGCGCGGCCGCATCCGGCCCGTAACGGATCACCGCGTCGGCGTCACCTGCCTGCCCGGCATGAAATGCCAACGCTCCCAGAGTTTCGGGAGCAATCGGTGGATCCGACAGCGCGTCGAGCGCACGTGCGTGTAACTCTCGGCGTCGGTAATCGGGAATCTGTTCGGCCGCTGCGCGGCGGGCCAGTTCGTGGCGGAAGCCCACCGCCGCCCCGTCGTCGACCAGCACCCCGGCATTCAGGCATTCATGCAATGCCTTCGCCGCGCCGGGGCACACCACCTCCAGCCGATCGGCAGCAACGCGCGGACCGCAGACCGCTGCGGCGTGCGCGGTATCGAGTGCAGCGGCCGACAATCGAGCCATCCGACCCCACACCGCTTCGGACACGCTGCTGGGCAGCGCTCCGGTACCCAGCGGGCCCGCGCCCAGCACTTCGGTGACGAAGAACGGATTGCCGCCGGTGAGCCCGAATAACTCGTCGGCGTTCATGCCGCTGCCTGCGGCCAGCAGGGCCACCGCGTCACGGCTCAGGGGCCCAAGCCGGATGCGTGTCACCGCAGCGCAGGTCGCCACATCACCGAGCGCCAGCGCCAGCGGATGCTGCGGGCCCACCTCGTCATCGCGGTAGGACGCGACCAACAGGACGGGCAGCGTGTCGATTCGCTTCGTCAGGAATCGCAGTAGATCCAAGCTGGCACCGTCGGCCCAGTGCACGTCTTCGATCACGCACACCCACATATTGCCGTCGCCGAACAAGCGCAGTAGGCGGGTGTAGATCGCTCCTGGATCGGCGCGGTCAATGACCGCGGCCAAACCCGCCGCCTCCGGTTCACGCAGCTGGGCGAGCATGTCGAGCAACGGGCCGAGCGGCCGCGGTGTGGTAAGCGGGTCGCTCCAGCCCCGCAACACCCGTACGCGCTCATCGAGGTCGCCGATGAACCGGTCGATCACCGTGGTCTTACCGACCCCGGCCTCGCCCCGTAGCAACACCAGGCGTCCGCCATCACGACCAGCCCGTCGACGTAGGCCAGTCAGTTCGGCCAGCACGCGTTCGCGCTCGAGCAGCATCTCGCGGCCCCCGCTCACATGCGTCGACACCTCAGCCTCGATGGGGACCAAAAGATAGGGAAAACTCCCCATCCCCCGCGTCCAGTCGTCACCGCACACTTCACATCAAAGTCGCGGGCGGCCTGCACCACACCAGCAAAGCTCACATCCCGCCGGGATGCGGTATAGAGCGTAGTCCGTTTGCGGGGTCAATTCGGCTGACCGGGAGGATCGATGATGAGGTACGCCAGATACATAGGCCGGGTCGGCGGATTGGCCGTCGCCTTGGGCATCGGCGCCGGCTTGGCAGCCATGCCTTGGGTAGCGTCGGCGGACTGCACGACAGTCATTTGTGTTAACCCCCCGCATCCGCCGCCGGTTGTTCACCCCTTACCGACCTCGCCGAACATCAGCGTGTCGACCAACGGTGTGCAGCGGATCGACCGAGGCACCGCCGAAGCCGACTCTGAAGGAACGGGTTCGAGGGCCATCGCCCGTGGCGATGAGAGCACTGCCATCGCGTACGGCGACCACAACACCGCAATTGCCAATGGCGCCGGGAGCACGGCGACCGCTACCGACGGCACCTACAACACTGCCAAGGTCAACGGAATTGGCAGCACGGCCACCGCCACTGATGGCGACCACAACACCGCCACCGTCACCGGCACAGGCAGCGACGCACTCGCCGGACACGGCAGCGAAAACACCGCCACGGTCACCGGCAGGGGCAGCTTCGCGACCGCCGCCGGCGGCGACAATAACACCGCGACCGTCGTCGGCAACGACTTTAGCGTCGCCTCAGCGGGCCTTGGCGACAACAACACCGCCACCGTCACCGGCAACCAGAGCACGGCCACCGCCAGCTTCGGCGACAACAACACCGCCACCGTCACCGGCGACGACAGCACTGCCGAGGCCGGCGGTACCTTCCTATTCGGGGAGACAACGCTCGGCAACAACAACACCGCCACTGTGACCGGTGACGACAGTGCGGCCTTCGCCGTCAACGGGAACCACAACACCTCCACGGTCACCGGCAATCAAAGCTTCGCCTCCACCGGAGGTGGCGACAACAACACTGCCACCGTCGACGGCGACGACAGCAAGAGCGTCGCAGGCGGAGGAGACGACAACACCGCCACTGTGACCGGTGACAACAGCGAGGCTGAAGCTACCGGTGGAAGTGACAACACCGCCACCGTGAAGGGAGAGTTCAGCACGGCCACCGCCGCCATCGGTGACAACAACACCGCCACCGTCACCGGCGACAACAGTGACGCCCTCGCCGGCGGCACAGTGATTGAGGGCGAAGACGTCGTCGGCAACAACAACACTGCGACGGTCACCGGCAACGGCAGCGACGCACGCGCCTTCCAGGGAAGCGGTAACACCGCCACCGTCGACGGAAAGGACAGTAGGGCCACCGCCGGCGGCGGCAACGACAACACGGCCACCGTGATCGGCACCCACAGCGACGCCTCCGCCGGCATCGGCGACGGGAACACCGCGACGGTCGAGGGCGATGACAGCGACGCCTCCGCCGGCATCGGCGACAAGAACACGGCCACCGTCAATGGCGACGACAGCTCGGCTCGGGCCGGTGGCACATTCAGTTTCCCCGGAACTACGACCCTCGGAAGCAACAACACCGCCACTGTCAACGGCGATAATCTCAGTGCCGACGCGGGTCCCGGCGACGGAAACACCGACACCGCGCCGTGAACGCGTTACTCGGAACCCGACTTCAATAAAGGGTTGCCGGGCTGGCCGCTGTGGGCGGTGATGCCGTCGACGAGCAACCGAAGGCCGAACGCGAAGCGCGCGCTCGGGTCCTTGGTCAGCACCGACTGCTGGTCGGGCAGCTCGGCCCCGGCGGCGTCCCACTGCAGCCGCGACTGCTCGTCGACGGTGAAGCCGAGCACGTAATAGAGCACCGTGCGCGCGGCCAGTTCGGCGTGCTCCGCAGCGACGCCGGCGTCCGATGTCGCCGCCGTGAGCGAGGCGAGGATCCGGGCCATCGCGTCCGACTGGCCCGCGGCGAAGCTGGCCGACACCAACTCGGCGCCGTCGGTGTGCGACAGCAGCGCGTCGCGCAGCGCCGAGCAGACTCCCGCGACGCGCTCGCGCCAGCCCCCTGACAGCTCGGGGACCGATCGCAGGATCTGGTCGGCGACCGCCCCGAGCAGCTGCTGCTTGTTGGCGAAATGCCAGTACAACGCGCCGGGGGACACGTTCAGGTCGCGGGCCAGCCGCCGCATGGTCAAATCGGCGATGCCGTAGCTGTCCAGCAGGGCCGTGGCGGCGTCGACCACGTCGCGTTTGTGGAGCTGCACGCCAGTACCCTAACCTGAACACCGTTCAAGAGGGCAAGAGGAGATACGTGGTGAGCGACATTCTGGCGGTGGCACGCGAGCAGGTGCTCGAGCGCGGCGAAGGTCTGACCCAGGACCAGACGCTGCAGGTGCTGCAGCTGCCGGATGACCGCCTCGACGCCCTGCTCGAACTGGCCCACGAAGTCCGGATGAAGTGGTGCGGGCCCGATGTCGAGATCGAGGGCATCATCAGCCTGAAGACCGGCGGCTGCCCCGAGGACTGCCATTTCTGTTCGCAGTCCGGGCTTTTCGCATCGCCGGTACGCAGCGCATGGCTGGATATCCCGAGCCTTGTCGAGGCGGCCAAACAGACCGCCAAGACGGGTGCGACGGAGTTCTGCATCGTCGCCGCCGTGCGCGGACCCGATGAGCGGCTGCTGGCCCAGGTCGCGGCGGGCATCGAGGCTATCCGCAACGAGGTCGACATCCAGATCGCCTGCTCGCTGGGCATGCTCACCGAAGAGCAGGTCGAGCGGCTCTCCGACATGGGCGTGCACCGCTACAACCACAACCTGGAGACCGCGCGGTCGTTCTTCACCAACGTCGTCACCACCCACACCTGGGAAGAGCGGTGGGACACGCTGCAGATGGTTCGCGACGCCGGCATGGAGGTCTGCTGCGGCGGCATTCTCGGCATGGGCGAAACCCTCGAGCAGCGGGCGGAGTTCGCGGCCAACCTCGCCGAGCTGGACCCGCACGAGGCGCCGCTGAACTTCCTCAATCCGCGGCCGGGCACGCCGTTCGGTGACCTCGAGGTGCTGCCCGCGTCCGAGGCGCTCAAGGCCGTCGCCGCATTCCGGCTCGCGCTGCCGCGCACCATGCTGAGGTTCGCGGGAGGTCGCGAGATCACGCTCGGCGACCTGGGCGCCAAGAAGGGCATCCTCGGCGGCATCAACGCCGTCATCGTCGGCAACTACCTGACCACGCTGGGCCGGCCCGCCGAAGCCGATCTCGAACTGCTCGACGATCTGCAGATGCCCATCAAGGCGCTCAACGCCAGCCTGTAGAACATCGACCATGGCGTTCAACGTCTACAGCGGGGAACCCGACGGCACGGCGGTGCCGACCGCCGCGCGCCTCGGCCTGGAGCCGCCGCGCTTCTGCGCCGAGTGCGGCCGCCGCATGATCGTCCAGGTGCGTCCCGACGGGTGGTCGGCCACCTGCTCGCGGCACGGCATGACCGACTCGAAGGACTTGGACCAGCGATGAATGACGTTGTGCCACCACGTGTTCCACGCAACCGGGCGGCAGCCGCGGTGGTGGCGGCGCTGACCGTCGCCGGAGTGGTGGTGGGGGCCATCTGGGCGTGGCTGGCCCCGCCGATCCACGGCGTCGTCGCCCTGACCCGCGGCGGTGACCGCATCCGCGCGTACCTGGGCAACGAGGGCGACCACTTCTTCGTCGCCGCGTTCCTGCTCGTCGGCATGATGTGTGCGGTCGCGGTGGTCGCCGCGGTCGCCGTGTGGCAGTTACGCGCTCATCGCGGTCCGGTCATGACGGCGGCGCTGGCTGGCGGCTGTGCGGTCGGCGCGGGCGTGGCGGCCGGCGTCGGCGCGGTCCTGGTGCGGCTGCGCTACGGGTCCATCGACGTCGCCGCCGCACCGGTGTCGGAGGAACACCGCGTGCACTACGTCGTCGAGGCGCCGCCGGTGTTCTTCGGTCTCTCGCCGCTGCAGGCGGCGCTGACGATCCTGTTCCCCGCCGCGATCGCGGCACTGGTCTACTCGCTGACCGCGGTCTCGACCGCCCGCGACGACCTCGGCGCCTGGCCGCCGGTGGAATCCGCGTTGGAGCCGTCTTCTCCTGCGCAAACTTCATTGCAACCACGAGCCGACCGGGCGTAACGTCCTCTCAGTGCATTTGCTGGCAGGGGGTTGCCCATGACTAGGTTCGTGAACGGCATGGTTGTGGTGGCCGCGGCAGTTGGGCTGACGTTTGCGGTGGCAACGACGAACTGTGCATCGGCGACCGCACGACCGGAAGATGGAACATCGTGTTCCTCGGACTGCGGCGTAGGAGCACTCGGACAGGGCGGCGCCAGTTCCGACGGTAGCGCCCAAGGGTCGTATCACAATGGTCCCGGCCGTCTCCCGGGTGTGCACAGTCGAGCCGCGGGTACGACGGAGTCGGGCCGGCTGGAGCTATCCGGCGCGCTAACCGGAACCCTCAGCGGTACGTTCCGCGGTGACACCTTCCGAGGACGCACCAGCGGAATATTCGGCCAGTGCGCGGGCGCAGACTGCACGCCCTAGAGCGGAGAGCGTTCCACCTTCCGCCCGGTGACCACCTTCGCGGCGATCTTGACCAGCCGCGCCATCCCGATATAGGTCATCGGGTTCAGCAGCGTCGGCCACGTGGTGCGCACGATGTGTTCGGACAGCGGCTTGCCGTTGAACCGGTCGGTCAGCCAGCGCAGCGCCATCGGCGACGACATCGGGTGCAGCAGCATGTGCTCACTGAACAGGTCGCGGTGGTAGGTCACCGACGCGCCGCCCGACCGATAGGTCTCCGTTAGCTCGTCGATGTCGTCGACCGAGACGATCTTGTCGTGCACCGCCTGCACGATCAGCACCGGAGGGGTCGGGACGGTGGTGCCCAGCCTGATGCTGTCGAACACGTGCCGCACCTCGGGGGTGTCCAGAATCTGTTCGAGCGGCGCGTCGATCAGCCTGCCCATGTCCATCCGGACCAACCGGAGGACGGCGTGGGCGGTGGTCATCTTCTCGACCCGCAGCAGCATCGCCTTGCCAGAGTCGCTCGCGTGCTGCTGGATCACGCGGTCGAGGTCGGGATAGACGTGCGACAACCCGGCCACCACCATGGCGGGCAGCCCGGAGTAGATGCTGCCGTTGAGGCGACGGAAGGCGTTACCGAGGTCGGCTACCGGCGAGCCGAGCACGGCGCCGACGACGTTGAGCTCGGGAGCGTAGTCACCGTGCATCTCCGCGGCCCACGCCGTGGCCAATCCGCCACCCGAATAACCCCATAGACCGACGGGGGCATCCGATGAGAGGTTCAGGCGCTCACAGTTCAGCGCGGCCCGGATGCCGTCGAGGATGTGATAGCCGGGCTCGTAGGGGGCGCCCCAGATGCCGTTCGGGCCCTCGTGGTCGGGCACCGACACCGCCCACCCCTCGGCCAGAGCGGCGGCGATCAGGACGAACTCGAGCTGCGCGAGCGCCCCGATCGCCTTCGCGCCGCGGCGCAGCGCGTACGACGGGAAGCAGCGACCCGCCACGGCGTCGATGGCGCACTGGTAGGACACGATCGGGGTGGGCTTGTGGGACGTGCGCTCGGCGGGTGCGACCACCGTGGTCGCCGTGGCCTGCGGGCGGCCGTTCATGTCCGTGGTCCGGTACAGCAACTGTGTGGCGGTGAACTTCTGCGGTATCAGGCCGAGAAAGGCCAGCTCGACGTCGCGGGTCCGCAGCACCGTGCCCGGTGCGGCGTGGTGGAAACCGGCGGGCGGATCGTAGAACGGGTCCTTGGCGGGCACCAGCGGGCGCGCGCCTCGGGTCAGTTCCTCGTGAGGTGCCTGACCGATCCATTCGGCACCCGTTGCCGGAGCGGCGCTGCCCAAGTCCATCCGGCCATTCTTACTTAAGAAAGCGTTAAGAAGCTAGTCGACTCACCCGGGCGGCCGCAACGCGGCGAATTCATCGGTGACCCGGTAGCGCGCTTCGGTGAACCGGTACAGCGCCGCGGGCCGGCCGCCGCTGCGGCCCGAGCGCGCCATGGTGCCGGTGCGGGTGATGACCTTGCGGCGTTCCAGCACCCGCTGCAGGTTCGTCGCGTCGACGGGGTGCCCGAGCGCGGCGCTGTAGATGTCACGCAACGTGGAGAGCGCGAATTCGGTTGGCGCCAGCGCGAATCCGATGTTCGTATACGAGAGCTTGGCGACGAGCCGGGTGCGGGCGTGCTCGACCATCGTGCCGTGGTCGAACGCCATCGGCGGCAGGTCGCTGACGGGGTGCCAGTGCGTGTCCGGCGGCAGTTCCGGGGTCGCGGGGGAGGGCACCAGCCCGAGGAACGTCGAGGCGATGGTGCGGGTCGTGGGCACGCGGTGTGGGTCGGAGAACACCGCGAGTTGTTCGAGGTGAGCAAGCTCACGGAGATCGACCTTCTCCGCAAGTTGGCGGCGAACGCTGCTGGTCAGGTCCTCGTCGTCGCCGAGCCGACCACCGGGCAGTGACCAGCTGCCGCGCTCGGGATCGAGTGCACGCTGCCACAACAACACGTGAAGAGCCGGTTTACCGGGTTCGCCCGCGGCGTTACGGTCCCGAACCTGGAACACGGCGGCGAGCACCTCGTGCGCGGTGTTAGTATGTGGCATGTTTTCGATTGTAAGTCGAAAACCTCGACAGGACGAGGAGTCGGCCATGACGGTTCTGGACCGGACGCCTGGGGATGACTTGACCAGCCGAATCATCGACGGCCCGGCCGGCTATTCCGGCGTCGACGGCGACGAGGAGTGGGCCGCCGAGGTACGCCGCCTGGCCGACCTGCGGGGCGCGACGCTGCTGGCGCACAACTACCAGTTGCCGGCCATCCAGGACGTCGCCGACCACGTCGGTGACTCGCTGGCGCTCTCGCGCATCGCCGCCGAGGTGCCCGAGGACACGATCGTGTTCTGCGGTGTGCACTTCATGGCCGAGACGGCCAAGATCCTCTCGCCCGACAAGACCGTGCTGATTCCCGACCAGCGGGCCGGCTGCTCGCTGGCCGATTCGATCACCGCCGACGAGCTGCGCGCGTGGAAGGCCGAGCATCCCGGTGCGGTCGTCGTCTCCTACGTCAACACCACCGCCGCGGTGAAGGCCGAGACCGACATCTGCTGCACCTCGTCGAACGCCGTCGAGGTGGTCGCCTCGATTCCCGAGGACCGGGAGGTGCTGTTCTGCCCGGATCAGTTCCTCGGCGCGCACGTGCGCCGCGTGACCGGTCGCAAGAACCTGCATGTGTGGGCGGGCGAATGCCACGTGCATGCCGGCATCAACGGTGACGAGCTCGCCGACCAGGCCCGCACGCATCCGGACGCCGAGCTGTACGTGCACCCCGAATGTGGTTGCGCCACTTCGGCGTTATACCTCGCGGGTGAAGGTGCGTTCCCCGAGGACCGGGTCAAGATCCTGTCCACCGGCGGGATGCTGGACGCCGCGCGCGATACCCGGGCGCGCCAGGTGCTGGTGGCCACCGAGGTCGGCATGCTGCACCAGTTGCGCCGCGCCGCACCGGAAGTCGACTTCCTGGCGGTCAACGACCGCGCCTCGTGCAAGTTCATGAAGATGATCACCCCGGCCGCGCTGCTGCGCTGCCTGGTGGACGGCAAGGACGAGGTCGACGTCGATCCCGAGACCGCTCGGCTGGCACGCGCCAGCGTGCAGCGGATGATCGCGATCGGCCAGCCCGGCGGCGGCGAATGACCCGCCCCGCGGCCTGCGGCGCGGGGCTGTGGGCCGGACGCTGGCAGCAGCGCGCCGACGTCGTCGTGATCGGCACCGGGGTGGCGGGTCTGGTCGCCGCGCTGGCGGCGCACCGTCGCGGCCGGAAGGTCATGGTGCTCAGCAAGACCGGTGACACCGCGACGTTCTACGCCCAGGGCGGCATCGCCGTCGTGCTGCCCGATACGGACGACTCGATCGACGCGCACGTGGCCGACACGCTGGCGGCGGGGGCGGGACTGTGCGATGCCGACGCGGTGCGCTCGATCGTGGCCGACGGGTACCGCGCGGTCGTCGAACTCGTCGACGACGGCGCACGATTCGACGAGTCGGCACCGGGGTCGTGGTCGCTGACCCGCGAGGGCGGGCATTCGCGACGCCGGATCATCCACGCCGGCGGCGACGCGACCGGCGCCGAGGTGCAGCGTGCCCTCGACGGGGCGGCCGCGGAACTGGACATCCGCCACAACCACGTGGCGATCGAACTGCTGCACGAGGCGGGTGCGGTCACCGGGGTGCTGGTGCTCAACGAGGACGGCCTCGGCGTCGTGCATGCACCGTCGGTGATCCTGGCGACCGGGGGACTCGGGCACCTGTACGCGGCCACCACCAACCCCGAGGGCTCCACGGGAGACGGTGTCGCGCTGGCGATCTGGGCCGGCCTGCCGGTCAGCGACCTGGAGTTCGTCCAGTTCCACCCGACGATGCTGTTCGACGGGCAGGCCGCCGGCCGGCGACCGCTGATCACCGAGGCCGTCCGCGGCGAAGGCGCCGTCCTCATCGACTCGCGAGGCCGTCCGGTGACCGAGGGCGTCCATCCGATGGGCGACCTGGCCCCGCGGGACGTGGTCGCTTCCGCCATCCACGCGCGGCTGGAGGCGACGGGCGCCCCGTGCGTGTTCCTCGACGCGCGCCGCATCGACGGGTTCGCCGAGCGGTTCCCCACGGTGACCGCGGCGTGCCGGGCGGCGGGCATCGACCCGACGCTCGAGGCGATCCCGGTGGTGCCCGGGGCGCATTACAGCTGCGGCGGTGTCATGACCGACGTGCACGGCCGCACCGAGATGGCCGGCCTGTTCGCCGCGGGCGAGGTGGCGCGCACCGGCATGCACGGCGCGAACCGGCTGGCCTCCAACAGCCTGCTCGAGGGCCTGGTGGTCGGTGGCCGGGCCGGAAAGGCGGCGGCGGCCCACGCCTCGGGCGCCGGGCCCGTGACCGCGTGCCCGCCGGAGCCGGCCGTGCGACGGGCACTGCCGCGCACCGATCTGCAGCGCGCGATGACGAGGGACGCCTCGGTGGTGCGCGACGGCGACGGCCTGGCCGCGCTGGCCACCCAGCTGGACGCCGCGCCTGCACGGATGATCGCCTCGCGCGCCGACTTCGAGGACGTCGCTCTGACGACCACCGCGGGCGCGGTCGCGGCCGCCGCGTCGGCCCGCACCGAATCCCGCGGGTGCCACCATCGCAGCGACTACCCCGACACCGATCCGCTGCAGGCCCGGAGCCTGCTCACCGCGGTGGCGTGCTGCTGATGGAGCTGACCGCCGACGAGCTGACCGAGGCCCGCAGGGTGATCGCCCGCGCGCTGGAGGAGGACCTGCGCTTCGGCCCGGACGTCACCACGCTGGCCACGGTCGGCGCCGACGCCAGGACGACGGCGTCGATGGTGGCCCGGGAACCGGGTGTGATCGCCGGCGTCGACGTCGCGCTGCTCGTGCTCGACGAGGTGCTCGGCGTCGACGGCTACCTGGTGAAGCATCGGGTCTCCGACGGTGCGCGGCTGGACTCCGGCAGCGTGGTGCTGACCGTCGAAGCGCCGACCCAGGGGTTGCTGACGGCCGAGCGGACCATGCTGAACCTGGTCTGCCACCTGTCGGGCATCGCGACCGCCACCGCCGCCTGGGTGACCGCGGTATCGGGCACCAGGGCGAAGGTTCGCGACACCCGCAAAACGCTGCCGGGCCTGCGGGCGCTGCAGAAGTATGCGGTGCGTGTCGGCGGAGGCGTCAACCACCGGATGGGCCTGGGCGACGCGGCGCTGATCAAGGACAACCACGTCGCGGCCGCCGGTTCGGTGGTGGCCGCCCTGCGTGCGGTGCGTGTGGTGGCGCCCGATATCGAATGCGAAGTGGAGGTCGACTCGCTCGAGCAACTCGACGAAGTCCTAGGGGAGAACGTCGAACTCGTGTTGCTGGACAACTTCCCGGTGTGGCAGACGCAGATCGCGGTGCAGCGCCGCGACTCGCGTTCGCCCGCGACGAAGCTCGAGTCGTCGGGCGGGCTGTCGCTGGACACCGCCGCCGAGTACGCGGGCACCGGAGTCGACTATCTCGCCGTCGGGGCGCTCACGCACTCGGTGCGCGTGCTGGACATCGGGCTGGACCTCTAGCCGTCGCCGGCAACACGGTCGATGCTCTCGTCACAGTTGCGCTTCCCGCGGTGCCGTGACCGTTACCATCGGTCGCGTGTATGAGGACTCGCCGCGTCGCCTGGTTTTGCTGACCGTCATCAGTCTCGTCATCGCCGTGGCCGCGCTGGCCCTGGCCGGATGGACGCTGTACGACTCGAAGAGGTCCAAGACCCAGTACGACCCGGTGCAGATCGCCGATGCCAAGGTCAAGGTGTGCACCGCGGCCGACGTGGTGCGCCGCGGGATCTCGCTCAACACCAACCTGACGCCCGCGGGAGGTCCGCAGGACGTCACAGGTGCCCAGGCGGTCGCGGCAAACGCCAGGGTGTCGCTGTACGACGGCGGCCAGTACCTGCTGGCGCGGCTGGACCCGGCGACACCGGTTCAGCTCGCCGACAACATCCGAGAGTTCGCCAATAACCTGATGGACATCGGGGCCAACGCCACGGCGGGTGTGCCGAACGGCGAGCCGGCCCAGTCCAAGCGGCTGGCCGATGCCGACGCCGCCAACAAGACCATCACGGAGTTGTGCAAGTAGCGCCGTCACCGCTGAGCAGGGCGCGGGCGGCGGCCTTCGCGGCCGTCAGCGCGGCAGGGTCGCCGGAGGTGCGCGACAGGATCAGCGCGCCCTCGATCAACGCGATCACCGCCAGCGCCATCTCGGCGGCCCGTGCCTGCGGCCAACCGTCGGCGGCCAAGCGGTCGGTGACGGCTCGGCGCCAGCCGTCGAACGCCGCCGCGGAGGCCGTTCGGACCGCGGTGCTGGCGTTCACCGACTCGGTGGCGATCGGCTCGATCGGGCAGCCGTCGCGCTGATCGGAGGCCAGGCCTGCGGCCATCAGGTCGATCCAGCCGTCGACGATGTCGGTCACCGGCGCCCCGGAATCCAGCATCTCGCGCAGTCGACGCTCGATGTCGGCGCCGGCGCGTTCCACCACCGCCGCGGCCAACTGCTGTTTGCCCTCGGGGAAGTGGTGATACAGCGATCCGGCTTTGACGTCGGCGAGTTCGAGGATCTGATTGACGCCCGTCGCGGCGTAACCCTGCCTGCGGAACAGCATGGCCGCAGTGTCGATCAGCGCGGCGCGGCTGCGGTCGGGACGAGGCATGCCCTTGACTTTACTAGAAAGATCACTCAACAATACTTGAACATCCACTAAAGAAGGACGCGACATGCAGCAACTGATGTTCGAGGACGTCGGGACATACGTCTGGCGGGACGTGCCCGATCCGCAGCTCAGCGACCCCCGGCAGGCGATCGTGCGACCGCTGGCCGTGGCCTGTTGTGACCTGGACGTGGCGGTGGCGCAGGGCCGGCTGCCCATGCCGCCCGGTCATGCCGTCGGGCACGAGGGCGTCGCCGAGGTAGTTGCGGTCGGCGACGCGGTGCGCGGGGTGAAGGTGGGCGACCGGGTGGTCGTGCCGTTCCAGATCAGCTGCGGCGAATGCGCCGCGTGCCTGCGCGGTGCGACGGGATCGTGCGACTCGTTGCCGCTGATGGCGATGTACGGGATGGCGCCGCTGGCCGGGATGGACGGCGGCGGCTTCATGGCCGACCTGGTGTTGGTGCCCTATGCCGACGCCATGCTCGTCGCCGTGGCCCCTGACGCCGACCCCGTGGCGATCGCCTCGATGTCGGACAACATCCCCGACGGCTGGCGCACCGTCGGGCCGTACCGCGACGAACTGGCGGCGCTGGCGCCCGCGGATCGGCGGGTGCTGGTAGTGGGCCGACTGTCGATCGGGCTCTATGCCGTCGCGGCCGCCGCGGCGCTGGGCGTGGCCGTCGACTACGTCGACACCGACCCGAACCGGCTCGCGGTGGCCGAGAAGCTGGGCGCCGTCGTGCACGACCGCGACAAACCCGACAAGGCCGCCGACTCCTACCCGGTCACCGTCAACACATCCGCCGATCCGGCCCTGCTCGCCGCCGCCCTGCGCGCCACCTGGCCCGACGGCGTGTGCACCGACACCGGCATCTACGCCGAGGGTTCGGTGCAGATGCCGCTGCTGGCCATGTACACCCGCGGCGTGCGGTTCGTCACCGGCCGCGTCAACGCCCGCGCCGCCCTTCCCGACGTCCTGGAATTGCTTGCCACACAACCGCTTTCGCCAGTCGTGCAGCGCGTCGTTCCGTGGCAGGACGCACCGTCGCAGTGGCCGGTGATGACCGGCAAGACGGTGTTCAGCCGAGCGGCGTAGCTCAGGCGATGTCGGCGACGAAGATCGCCATCCGGCCCGCCTGCAGCCGCGCCGGCAACGGCAGCCCGTCCGCGCTCCCACCCGCGGGGATGATCCGGGGGTTCACGAGGTGCAGATCGCGGCGGACGAGGTGCAGGTCTGCCTCGCCGGCGGCCAGCACGTTCTTCACCCAGTCGGTCTTTCCGTGTCCGAGGGCGATCGCCGCCACGCCACCCTTGCGGTAGGCGGTGACGATCGTCTCGTACTGTCGCCCGGACTTGCGGCCGCGGTGTTTGATGGTGGCCATCCCGGGCATGACCCGTGCGAACGGCTTGAGCATCGGATTGAAGTACTTGACCTGGAAGTTCTCGAACCAGGGCGGGAAAATCATGGGAACGCCGGGGGCATTGTTGGGGTGATCTTCAGCGCGCATGACGCCTCCAAACCGATTTGTGTTGCTCTGGGAGAATGGTCAGCGTGAATGTATCGCCGGGACCGATCGCCCGCATCGACTTGCGCGGCGCGGAGCTGTCCGCGGCCCGCCTGCGGGCCGCGCTGCCGCGCGGAGGCGTCGACGTGGACACCGTGGTGCCCAAGGTCCGGCCGATCGTCGACGCCGTCGCCGAGCGCGGTGCCGAGGCGGCCCTGGAGTACGGCGAAGCGTTCGACAGAGTGCGGCCTGCGCAGGTCCGCGTGCCCCGCGAACGTCTCGACGCCGCGCTGGGCGAGCTCGGCGCCGACGTCCGCGCCGCGCTGCAGGTCGCCATCGAGCGGGCCCGCGCCGTGCACGCCGACCAGCGCCGCACCGATACCACCACGATGCTGGCGCCCGGCGCGACGGTCACCGAGCGCTGGATGCCCGTCGAGCGGGTCGGGCTGTACGTGCCGGGCGGCAACGCCGTCTACCCCTCCAGCGTGGTGATGAACGTGGTGCCCGCGCAGACCGCGGGCGTCGACTCGCTGGTCATCGCCAGCCCGCCGCAGGCGTCGAACCCCGCCCCGTTTCAAGGCCTGCCGCACCCGACGATCCTGGCCGCCGCCGCGCTGCTGGGTGTCGACGAGGTGTGGGCGGTCGGCGGTGCGCAGTCGATCGCGCTGCTGGCCCACGGGGGCACCGACACCGACGGCGCCGAACTCGCCCCGGTCGACATGATCACCGGGCCGGGCAACATCTACGTCACCGCCGCCAAGCGGATCTGCCGCTCGCAGGTCGGCATCGACGCCGAGGCCGGCCCCACCGAGATCGCGATCCTGGCCGACCACACGGCCGACCCGCGGCATGTCGCCGCCGACCTGATCAGCCAGGCCGAACACGACGAGATGGCGGCCAGCGTGCTGGTCACACCGAGCGTCGAGTTGGCCGACGCCACCGATCGTGAGCTGGCCGTCCAGCTCGAGACCACGGTGCACCGCGAACGGGTGACCGCGGCGCTGGGCGGCAGGCAGTCGGCGACGGTGCTCGTCGACGACCTCGAGGCGGGCATCCGCACCGTGAACGCCTATGCCGCCGAGCATCTGGAGATCCAGACGGTCGACGCGCGCGCGGTGGCGGGCCGGATCCGTTCGGCAGGCGCGATCTTCGTCGGGCCGTACGCGCCGGTGAGCCTGGGCGACTATTGCGCGGGCTCCAACCACGTGCTGCCGACGGCGGGTTGCGCCAGACACCAGAGCGGCCTGTCGGTGCAGACGTTCCTGCGCGGCATCCACGTCGTCGACTACGACGAGGCCGCGCTGAAGGACGTCTCGGGCTACGTCATCACGCTGGCCGAGGCCGAGAACCTGCCCGCGCACGGCGAAGCGGTGCGGCGGAGGTTCGAGGCGTGATGGGGGGCGGCCTGCCAGGTGATGGAGTGACGCTGGCCGATCTGCCGCTGCGCGAGGATCTGCGCGGCAAATCGCCTTACGGCGCACCGCAACTGGACGTCCCGGTGCGGCTCAACACCAACGAGAACCCGCACCCGCCGACGCAGGCCCTCATCGACGACGTGACCGCCTCCGTCGCGGCCGTCGCAGGCGACTTGCACCGCTATCCCGACCGGGACGCGGTCGCGCTGCGGACCGATCTGGCGGCCTACCTGTCGGCGCAGACCCGCACCCGGTTGGGCGTCGAGAATCTCTGGGCCGCCAACGGTTCCAACGAGATCCTGCAGCAGCTGCTGCAGGCGTTCGGCGGGCCCGGTCGCAGCGCGATCGGATTCGTGCCCTCGTACTCGATGCACCCGATCATCGCCGACGGCACCCAGACCGCCTGGCTGGTGGCCAACCGCGCCGAGGATTTCGGCCTCGACATCGATGTGGCCGTCGCCGCCGTGCGTGACCACACGCCCGACATCGTGTTCGTCGCGAGCCCGAACAACCCGTCGGGACAAAGCGTTCCACTCGACGATCTGCGTCGCCTGCTCGACGAAATGGTCACGGGCGTGATGATCGTCGACGAGGCCTACGGCGAGTTCTCGTCCCAGCCGAGCGCGGTGCACCTCATCGACGAGTATCCGGCCAAGCTCGTCGTCACCCGCACCATGAGCAAGGCGTTCGCCTTCGCAGGCGGCAGGCTCGGCTACCTGATCGCCGCGCCCGCGGTGGTCGACGCGATGCTTCTGGTGCGGCTGCCCTACCACCTGTCGTCGATCACCCAGGCGGCCGCCCGCGCCGCGTTGCGCCATGCCGACGACACGCTCGGCAGCGTCGCCACGCTCATCGCTGAACGCAATCGCGTCGCAGAGGTGTTGTCCGGCATGGGTTTCCGCGTCATCAGCAGCGACGCCAACTTCATCCTGTTCGGCGAGTTCGCCGACGCACCGGCCACCTGGCAGCGCTATCTCGACGAGGGCATCCTCCTCCGCGACGTCGGCATTCCCGGATACCTGCGTGCGACCACCGGGCTGGCCGAGGAGAACGACGCAATGCTGGCCGTCAGTGCCAGGCTCGCCGCCACCGAACTATCCCCAGTAGGAGCATCGTGACTCAGTTCAATCCCGCGCCGCGCCGGTCTCGAGTCGAGCGCAAGACCAAGGAATCCGACATCGTCGTCGAACTGGACCTCGACGGCACCGGCCAGGTGCACGTCGAAACCGGCGTGCCGTTCTTCGACCACATGCTCACCTCGCTGGGCAGCCACGCCAGCTTCGACCTCACCGTGCGTGCCGAGGGTGACGTCGAGATCGAGGGCCACCACACCATCGAGGACACCGCGATCGTGCTGGGCCAGGCGCTGGGCCAGGCGCTCGGCGAGAAGA
This sequence comes from Mycobacterium sp. B14F4, assembly GCF_039871645.1. Classification (NCBI taxonomy): domain Bacteria; kingdom Bacillati; phylum Actinomycetota; class Actinomycetes; order Mycobacteriales; family Mycobacteriaceae; genus Mycobacterium; species Mycobacterium sp. B14F4. The sequence goes on from NZ_JBDPMF010000007.1 coordinate 220,002, forward strand.
CGGGTATCCGGCGGTTCGGAGACGCGTGGATCCCGATGGACGAGACGTTGGCGCACGCCGCCGTCGACGTGTCGGGTCGGCCGTACTGCGTGCATACCGGCGAACCGGATCACATGCTGCGCTTCACGATCGCGGGCTCGCAGGCGCCGTACCACACCGTGGTGAACCGGCACGTGTTCGAGTCGCTGGCCGCCAACGCCCGCATCGCGCTGCACGTGCGGACGATCTACGGCCGCGACCCGCACCACATCACCGAGGCGCAGTACAAGGCTGTCGCGCGTGCGCTGCGGCAGGCGGTCGAGTACGACCCGCGCGTCACCGGCGTGCCGTCGACGAAAGGCAGCCTGTGACGCGCAAAGTCGCGGTCCTCGACTACGGCTCGGGCAACCTGCGCTCGGCCCAGCGCGCGCTGGAACGCGTCGGCGCCGACGTCAGGGTGACCGACGACGCGGACGCGGCGCGCAACGCCGACGGCCTGGTGGTGCCCGGCGTCGGCGCGTTCGAGGCCTGCATGGCGGGGCTGCGCAAGATCGACGGCCCGAAGCTCATCGCGGAGCGCGTTGCGGCGGGCCGACCGGTGCTCGGCGTGTGTGTCGGCATGCAGATCCTGTTCGCGCGCGGCGTGGAGTTCGGCGTCGAGACCGAGGGCTGCGGTCAGTGGCCCGGCGCCGTGATCCGCCTGGACGCCCCGGTGATCCCGCACATGGGCTGGAACGTCGTCGACGCACCCGGGGACAGCACGCTGTTCCACGGCATGAACCCCGACACCCGGTTCTATTTCGTGCACTCCTACGCCGCGCAGCAGTGGGAGGGCGATCCGGCCGCGAAGCTGACGTGGGCGACCCATCACGTGCCGTTCTTGGCGGCGGTCGAGGACGGACCGCTGTCAGCGACCCAGTTCCACCCCGAGAAGAGCGGCGACGCGGGCGCCGAATTGCTCACCAACTGGGTGAAGGCACTAGGTTGACCGACGTGCCGGACCGACTGATTCTCCTTCCCGCCGTCGACGTGGTCGAGGGCCGCGCCGTCCGCCTGGTGCAGGGCCAGGCCGGCAGCGAAACCGAATACGGTTCGGCGCTGGACGCCGCGATGACGTGGCAGCGCGACGGCGCCGAGTGGATCCACCTCGTCGACCTCGACGCCGCGTTCGGCCGGGGCAGCAACCGCGAACTGCTCGCCGAGGTGGTCGGCAAGCTCGACGTCGCCGTCGAACTGTCCGGCGGCATCCGCGACGACGACTCGCTGACCGCGGCGCTCGCGACGGGGTGTGCCCGGGTTAACCTCGGCACCGCGGCGCTGGAGAACCCGCAGTGGTGCGCCAAGGTCGTCGCCGAGCACGGGGAGCGCGTCGCGGTCGGCCTCGACGTCAAGATCGACTCGTCAGTGCCCGGCGGCAACCACCGGCTGCGTGGCCGGGGCTGGGAGACCGACGGCGGTGACCTGTGGGACGTGCTGGACCGCCTTGACCGCGAAGGATGTTCGCGCTTCGTCGTCACCGACGTCACCAAGGACGGCACGCTCAACGGACCGAACCTCGAGTTGCTCACGCGGGTGAGCGAGCGCACCGACGCGCCGGTGATCGCCTCCGGCGGGGTGTCGAGCCTTGACGATCTTCGGGCGATCGCCACGTTGACCGATCGCGGCGTCGAGGGCGCGATCGTCGGAAAGGCGTTGTACGCCGGGCGGTTCACGCTTCCCGACGCACTGGCCGCGGTGGAGCGGTAGATGGCGTTGGACGCGGGCGACCTCGACGCGTTGGTCGCAGAGGCCGCGCAGATCCTCGAGGACGCCGCCAAACCGTTCATCGAGGGCCACCGCGCCGACTCGGCGGTGCAGAAGAAGGGCAACGACTTCGCCACCGAGGTGGACCTGGCGATCGAACGCCAGGTGGTCGAGGCGCTGAACGCCAGGACCGGCATCGAGGTACACGGCGAGGAGTTCGGCGGCGCCGACCTCGACTCTCCGCTGGTGTGGGTGCTCGACCCGATCGACGGCACGTTCAACTACGCCGCCGGCTCGCCGATGGCCGCGATACTGCTGGGCCTGGTGCGCGACGGTGAACCGGTGGCCGGGCTGACCTGGGTGCCGTTCACCGGCGAGCGGTTCACGGCGGTCGTCGGCGGACCGTTGCGCAGCAACGGAGTCGAGCAGCCCCCACTCGAGCCGGCCAAGCTGTCGGACTCCATAGTCGGGGTGAGCACCTTCAACGTCGACTCCAAGGGCAAGGTGCCGGGCAGGTACCGGCTCGCCGTCGTCGAAAGCCTGAGCCGTGAGTGCTCCCGGATGCGGATGCACGGCGCCACCGGCATCGACCTGGCCTACACTGCGGCCGGAATACTCGGCGGCGCAATCAGTTTCGGCGGGCACGTGTGGGATCACGCCGCCGGTGTCGCACTGATCCGCGCGGCGGGTGGCGTGGTGACCGACCTCGTCGGCAACGACTGGACGGTGCAGTCGCCGTCGGCGCTGGCCGGGGTCCCGGGCACGCACGGTCAGCTTCTCGACCTGCTGCGCGCCGTCGGCGATCCCGAGGACTTCTGATGGACCCGAAGGATCTCGCGGTACGGATCATCCCGTGCCTGGACGTCGACGACGGCCGCGTGGTCAAGGGCGTCAACTTCGAAAACCTGCGCGACGCCGGCGATCCCGTCGAGCTCGCGGCCGCCTATGACGCCGAAGGCGCTGACGAGCTCACGTTCCTGGACGTCACCGCGTCGTCGTCGGGCCGGGCCACGATGCTGGAGGTCGTCAAGCGCACCGCCGAGCAGGTGTTCATCCCGCTGACGGTCGGTGGCGGGGTGCGCTCGGTGGCCGACGTCGACGTGCTGCTGCGCGCCGGCGCCGACAAGGTCGCGGTGAACACCGCGGCGATCGCCCGCCCGGACCTGCTCGCCGAACTGTCCCGGCAGTTCGGGTCACAGTGCATCGTGCTGTCGGTGGACGCCCGCACCGTGCCGCAGGACCAGGAGTCGACGCCGTCCGGGTGGGAGGTCACCACCCACGGCGGGCGGCGCGGCACCGGGATCGACGCCGTCGAATGGGCGACGCGCGGAGCGGAACTCGGTGTCGGCGAGATCCTGTTGAATTCCATGGACTTCGACGGCACCAAGGCCGGCTTCGACCTGCCGATGATCAAGGCGGTGCGCGGGGCGGTCACCGTGCCGGTGATCGCCAGCGGCGGCGCGGGCGCACCCGAACACTTCGCGCCCGCCGTGCTCGCGGGTGCCGACGCGGTACTGGCCGCCAGCGTGTTCCACTTTCGCGAGCTGACCATCAAGCAGGTCAAGGCGGCGATGGCGGCAGAAGGGATCACGGTGCGATGAGCGCTTGCGCGAAGAGCCGAGGGCTGCGATGACGCTCGACGCCGCTATCGCGTCCCGGTTGAAGCGTGACGCCAACGGACTGGTCACCGCGGTCGCGCAGGAGCGGGGGACCGGCCAGGTGCTGATGGTGGCGTGGATGGACGACATCGCGCTGGCCCGCACCCTGGAAACCCGTCGAGCGACGTACTTCTCGCGGTCCCGGCAGGAGCACTGGGTCAAGGGGGAGACTTCGGGCCATACCCAGTACGTGCACTCCGTCCGACTGGATTGCGACGGCGACACCGTGCTGCTGGAGGTCGACCAGGTCGGCGGCGCCTGCCACACCGGCGACCACACCTGCTTCGACGCTGATCAGCTGCTGGCTCCCGACTAGGCCGACTGGCGTTGCCGCAGCACCTCGAGCGCCTTGTCGGCGTGGGTGTCCATGCTGATCTCCGACGCGATCACGGCGAGCACGGTGCGGTCGGAATCGATGACGAACGTGGTGCGCTTTACCGGCATGAATTTGCCGAGCAGGCCACGCTTCACGCCGAATCGTGTCGCGACGGCGCCGTCGGCATCGGAGAGCAGCGGATAGTCGAAGTGTTCCTTGTCGGCGAACTTCGCCTGCTTGTCGACGGCGTCGGTGCTGATGCCGACCCTGCGTGCGCCGACGGCGGCGAACTCCGCTGCCAGGTCGCGGAAGTGGCATGCCTCCTTGGTGCACCCGGGCGTCATCGCGGCGGGGTAGAAGAACAGCACGATCGGACCGTCGGCGAGCAGTTCGGCCAGTGTGCGCACCGTGCCCGTCTGGTCGGGCAGTTCGAAGTCGGCAACCCGGTCACCCTGCTTGATAGGTGTCATAGTTGTCGACGCTACGCCCCGACGGCGAAAATCGTTGGTGCCGGTCGTGGTCTGCGTGCAAGCCTCGTCGCCGATGACAGATCTCGAAGCGTTCACCCGGGACGGGTTCGTGAAAATCGAAGGGGCGGCGTCGCGCAGGGCGGCCGATGCCGTGCGCGAGAAGCTCTGGCGGCAACTCGGTGTGTCGCCCGACGAACCCGAATCCTGGCCGGCCCCGGTGCTGTGGGCCTCGGACATGCTGGGGGCGGGTCCCTTCGGCGAGGTGGTGCGTAGCCCTGCGCTGGCCGCCGCGCTGGATGACGTCTGCGATCCGGGCGGGTGGGCGCCGAGGGGCTCGCTGGGCAACATCCCGGTCCGGTTCCCCGTGGCTCCGCCCGTCGACGATCGGGGCTGGCACATCGACGCCAACACGCCGCGGCCCGACGGCTCGTGGGCGGTCACCGGGCGCCCGCAGACAGTGCTGCTGCTGACGCTGCTGTCGGATGTCGGCCCCGATGACGCGCCGACGCGTATCCGGGCCGGCTCGCACCATGACGTGGCACGCGTGCTGGGGCCCGAACCGGTCGAGATGGCTGCGATGGGACGGCTTGTCGACGAAGCCAGTGCGGGCCGGCCCGTCGTGCACGCCACGGGTCGGCCCGGCGACATGTACGTCGTGCACCCCTTCACCGCGCATGCCGCCGATGAGCATCGCGGACGGACACCGCGGTTCATGGCGCAAGGCCCGATCATGCTCACCAGCCCGCTGACGCCTGCATCGTCGTCGCCCCTGGGGTGCGTCTGGGAAGATTGACCCGTGCAGACGACCGCCGGCCTCGCCGGAGCCACCTCGCGCGAGGACTTCCGGGCGCTGGCCGCCGAGCACCGCGTGGTGCCGGTGACCCGCAAGGTGCTCGCCGACAGTGAGACCCCGCTGTCGGCGTACCGAAAGCTGGCCGCCAACCGGCCGGGGACGTTCTTGCTGGAGTCGGCCGAGAACGGCCGCTCGTGGTCACGATGGTCGTTCATCGGCGCGGGCGCGCCGTCGGCGCTGACCGTGCGCGACGGTGAGGCGGTGTGGCTGGGTGCGACGCCGCAGGACGCTCCGCAGGGCGGTGACCCGCTGCAGGCGCTCCGCACCACGCTCGACCTGCTCAGGACCGAGCCGCTGCCGGGCCTGCCGCCGCTGTCGTCCGGGCTGGTCGGGTTCTTCGCCTACGACATGGTCCGGCGCCTTGAGAAACTGCCATCGCTGACCGTCGACGACCTTTGCCTGCCGGACATGCTGCTGTTGTTGGCCACCGATATCGCCGCCGTCGACCACCACGAGGGCACCATCACCCTGATCGCTAACGCGGTGAACTGGAACGGCACCGACGAGCGGGTGGACTGGGCGTACCACGACGCCGTCGCCCGCCTCGACGTGATGACCGCGGCGCTGGGCGCGCACCTGCCGTCGGCTGTGGCGACGTTCAGCAGGCCCGACCCGCTCTACCGCGCACAGCGTACGGTCGAGGAGTACGGGGCGATCGTCGACAAGCTCGTGGGCGACATCGAGGCGGGCGAGGCGTTCCAGGTGGTGCCGTCGCAGCGCTTCGAGATGGACACCGACGCCGATCCGCTCGATGTGTACCGGATGCTGCGGGTGACCAATCCGAGTCCCTATATGTATCTGCTCAACGTGCCCAACCACGATGGCGGAATCGACTTTTCGATCGTCGGCTCCAGTCCTGAGGCGCTGGTGACCGTCAAGGACGGCCGCGCGTCGACGCACCCGATCGCGGGCACGCGCTGGCGCGGCGACACCGAGGAGGAGGACCTGCTGCTCGAGAAGGAGCTCCTCCACGACGAGAAGGAGCGCGCCGAGCACCTGATGTTGGTGGACCTCGGACGCAATGACCTCGGCCGGGTCTGCAGGCCCGGGACGGTACGCGTCGAGGACTACAGCCACATCGAGCGCTACAGCCACGTCATGCACATCGTGTCGACCGTGCACGGCGACCTCGCCGACGACAAGACCGCGCTGGACGCCGTGACGGCGTGCTTCCCGGCGGGCACGTTGTCGGGTGCGCCGAAGGTGCGGGCGATGGAGCTCATCGAAGAGGTCGAGAAGACCCGTCGCGGCCTCTACGGCGGTGTGCTCGGCTACCTGGACTTCGCGGGCAACGCCGACTTCGCGATCGCCATCCGCACCGCGCTGATGCGCGACGGCACCGCCTACGTGCAGGCCGGCGGCGGGGTGGTCGCCGACTCCAACGGCCCCTACGAGTACACCGAGGCGTCGAACAAGGCGCGCGCGGTGCTCAACGCCATCGCCGCCGCCGAAACGCTGACAGAACCGTGATCCGGGTCGCGCAGCTCGGTCTCGTGCTCGCGGCGGCGGGCCTGTGGGCGGCGTCGCGGATGACGTGGGTGCAGGTGACGTCCTTCGACGGACTGGGCCAGCCCAAGACCGCCGCCCTGTCCGGAGGCACCTGGTCGACGGCGCTGGTGCCGCTCGCGGTGCTGCTGCTGGCGGCCGCGGTGGCGGCGCTGGCGGTGCACGGTTGGCCGTTGCGGGTGTTGGCGGTGCTCGTCGCGGCCGCGAGCGCGGGCACCGCGTATCTGGCCATCAGCCTGTGGGTGATCAAGGACGTCGCGGTGCGGGCCTCGCACCTGGCCGAGGCGCCGGTGGCGGACCTGGTGGGCACCCAACGCCACTACGCCGGGGCGGTGATCACCGTGGTCGCGGCCGGGGTGTCGCTGCTGTGCGCGGTGCTGTTGATGCGCGCGGCTCGAACCGCGCGGCCCGGCGCGGCCAGGTACTCGCGGCGGGCGGCCGAGACGGTCGAGGATCCGGGGGCGGCGATGTCGGAACGGGCCATCTGGGATGCCCTCGACGAGGGGCGCGACCCGACCAATCCGGACAACAAGGGGCGGTGATCGGCGTTGCTGTGGTGGCGGTTACCCTTCGTTGAAGATCATTTGGCGCTGGGGGAAGGGAATCGGCAGTCATGAGTTCGGCAACCGTGCTCGACTCGATCATCGAGGGAGTCCGTGCCGACGTCGCTGCCCGAGAGGCCGTCGTTCCGCTGGCGGAGATCAAGGCGAAGGCCAAGAATGCCCGACCGCCGCTGAACGTGATGGCCGCGCTGCGTGCGCCGGGCATCGCCGTGATCGCCGAGGTGAAGCGTGCCAGCCCTTCGCGCGGCGCTCTGGCGCAGATCTCGGACCCGGCGAAGCTGGCCCGCGCGTACGAAAGCGGCGGCGCCCGCATCATCAGCGTGCTGACCGAACAGCGTCGGTTCAACGGCTCGCTCGATGACCTGGACGCCGTGCGCGCAGCTGTGCGAATTCCGGTGTTGCGCAAGGACTTCATTGTGCGGCCGTACCAGATACACGAAGCCCGCGCCCACGGCGCCGACATGCTGCTGCTGATCGTGGCGGCGCTGGAGCAGCCGGTGCTCGAGTCGCTACTCGAGCGGACCGAGTCGCTGGGCATGACCGCACTCGTCGAAGTGCACACCGAGGAGGAAGCCGACCGCGCATTGTCGGCCGGTGCCAACGTGATCGGCGTGAACGCCCGCGATCTCAAGACATTGAACGTCGACCGGGACTGCTTCGCGCGTATCGCGCCCGGTTTGCCGACCGACGTCATCCGCGTCGCGGAATCCGGTGTTCGGGGCACCGCCGATCTGCTGGCCTATGCCGGTGCGGGCGCCGATGCGGTGCTCGTCGGCGAGGGACTGGTCACCAGTGGTGATCCGCGCAGTGCCGTTGCCGACCTCGTCACCGCGGGCACGCATCCGTCGTGCCCCAAACCCTCGCGCTGAGGATGGCCGATCTCGCCGGGCCCGAGTTGCCCCGTTCCAGCGCGGCCGTCGCCGAGCCGACCGTTCACGATCCCGACGAGCGTGGTCATTTCGGCGTCTACGGCGGGCGGTTCGTCGCCGAGGCGTTGATGGCGGTGATCGAGGAGGTCACCGCCGCCTACGAAAAGGCCCGCGGTGATCAAACCTTCCTCGACGAACTCGATCGACTGCAGCGGCACTACAGCGGGCGTCCGTCCCCGCTGTACGAGGCGGAACGGCTCTCCAGGCACGCCGGGGGCGCGCGGATCTTTCTGAAGCGAGAAGACCTCAACCACACCGGATCTCACAAGATCAACAACGTGCTGGGCCAGGCGCTGTTGGCGCGGCAGATGGGCAAGACCCGGGTGATCGCCGAGACCGGTGCGGGTCAGCACGGGGTGGCGACGGCGACCGCATGCGCGCTGCTCGGCCTGGAGTGCATTATCTACATGGGCGCGGTCGACACCGCGCGTCAGGCGTTGAACGTGGCGCGGATGCGGTTGCTGGGGGCGACGGTGGTGTCGGTCGAGGCCGGGTCGAAGACGCTGAAGGACGCGATCAACGAGGCGTTCCGAGACTGGGTCACCAACGCCGACGACACGTACTACTGCTTCGGCACCGCCGCCGGACCACATCCGTTCCCGACGATGGTGCGTGACTTCCAGCGGGTGATCGGCCTGGAGGCTCGTGCGCAGATCCAGGCGCAGGCGGGTCGCCTTCCCGATGCGGTGACGGCGTGCGTGGGTGGCGGATCGAACGCGATCGGCATCTTTCACGCGTTCATCGACGACCCCAACGTGCGGTTGATTGGATATGAGGCTGCCGGCGACGGCGTCGAGACAGGCCGTCACGCAGCGACTTTCACCGGCGGGTCGCCTGGTGCGTTTCAAGGCTCGTTCTCGTACCTGCTGCAGGACGAAGACGGGCAGACCATCGAATCGCATTCCATCTCAGCAGGTTTGGACTATCCCGGCGTCGGGCCCGAGCATGCGTTCCTCAAGGACATCGGCCGCGCGGAGTACCGGCCGATCACCGACACCGAGGCCATGGACGCCTTCTCGTTGCTGAGCCGCGCCGAGGGCATCATTCCCGCGATCGAGTCGGCGCACGCCGTTGCGGGTGCGGTGAAGTTGGGCCACGAACTGGGTGCCGGTGCGATCATCCTGGTGAACCTGTCCGGCCGCGGCGACAAGGACGTCGAGACCGCCGCCAAGTGGTTCGGCCTCCTGGACGGTGGCGCGTGAGCCGGCTGGCGCCGATGTTCGATGCGTGCCGCGGCGAGGGCCGCAGCGCGCTGATCGGCTACCTGCCCACCGGCTTTCCCGACCTGCCGACGTCCATTTCGGCGATGACCACGCTGGTGGAGAACGGTTGCGACCTCATCGAAGTCGGCGTCGCGTACTCCGATCCCGGCATGGACGGGCCGGTGATCGCGGCGGCCACCGAGGTGGCGCTGCGCGGGGGAGTGCGGGTGCGTGACGCGTTGCGGGCGGTCGAGGCGATCAGCACCGCAGGCGGCCGCGCGGTGGTGATGACCTACTGGAACCCCGTGTTGCGATGGGGTGTCGATGCCTTCGCGCGCGACCTCGCGTCGGCCGGTGGCCTGGGCATGATAACCCCCGATCTGATCCCGGATGAGGCGTCGGAGTGGATGGCAGTGTCCGAGGAGCACGACCTGGACCGGATTTTCCTGGTGGCGCCGTCGTCGACACCCGAACGACTCGCCGCGACCGTGAAGGCGTCGCGCGGATTCGTCTACGCCGCGTCGACCATGGGGGTGACCGGTGCCCGCGACGCGGTGTCGACGGCCGCGCCCGAACTGGTGCGCCGGGTGAAGGCGGTGTCGGACATTCCGGTGGGTGTCGGGTTGGGCGTCCGCTCCCGCGAGCAGGCCGCCGAGATCGCGGCTTACGCGGACGGGGTCATCGTCGGCTCGGCGTTGGTCTCGGCGTTGAAGGACGGCGTCGACGCGGTCGGCACGCTGGCCGCTGAGCTCGCCGACGGTGTCCGGCAGAGGATCACTGCGTGACGACAACCTTCTTGGCGGCGATACCCAGCCCCGCTCAGGGCGTGTGGCAGATCGGTCCCGTACCGATCCGTGCGTATGCGGTGTTCATCATTATCGGCATCATCGCGGCGCTCGTCATCGGCGATCGACGATGGGAGGCCCGCGGCGGCGAGCGTGGCGTCATCTACGACATTGCGCTGTGGGCGGTGCCGTTCGGCCTGATCGGTGGTCGGTTGTACCACGTGATGACCGACTGGTGGCGGTACTTCGGTGACGGCGGCGCCGGTCTGATGGGCGTGGTGCGGATCTGGGACGGCGGCCTCGGGATCTGGGGAGCGGTCGCATTCGGCGGCGTCGGCGCATGGATCGCCTGCCGCCGGCGCGGTATTCCGTTGCCGGCTTTCGGGGACGCGATCGCCCCGGGAATCATTCTGGCGCAGGCGATCGGACGCATCGGCAACTACTTCAATCAAGAGTTGTTCGGGGCCCCCACGGACCTCCCATGGGCGCTCAAGATCTACGAACGTAGGGACGCTTCCGGTGCGATCGACAACCTGAACGGCGTTTCCACCGGCGAAGTCATCAGTACCGTTCATCCGACGTTCCTGTACGAACTGCTGTGGAACCTCGTGGTTTTCGCGGTGCTGATCTACGTCGACCGACGGTTCAAGTTCGGCCACGGCCGACTGTTCGCGATGTACGTGGCGGGATACTGCCTCGGCCGGTTCTGGATCGAACTGCTGCGCGTCGATGATGCGACGTTGATCGACGGTGTCCGGATCAACTCCTTCACTTCCACCTTCGTCTTCATTGGCGCCGTGGTGTACATCATGGCCGCGCCGAAGGGTCGGGAAGACCCTGCGACTCTGCGGGGCAACGTCGAACCGGAGGTCGCGGAAAGGTCCACGGTCGAGGAGCTGACCGAGGGGCTCGCTGCCGTCGCCGCGACGTCTGGTGTGGTGGCCGCGGCGAAGGTGGCGTCCGCAGAGGACGACGCCGAGACCAAGTCGGAAGCGGCCACCGAAGCCGAAGCGCTCACGGCAGATGTCGTCGAGGCGCCGGACGAGGAGAGCGCCGAGGCAGCCGATTTCGCCGAAGCCGGCGATCGTGCCGATGCGGAAAAGCTATCGACCGAGGAGATGTCGGCCGAGGAGCTCGGGGCCGACGTGGCCGGCGTGCCCGCGGAAAGTGTCGAGGAGGCCGAGGAGTTCGCCGCGGAAGGCGCCGAAGAGCCCGAATTCGAGGCGGTCGCAGAAGCGGAAGAACTTGCCGAGGACGTCGCCGAGGCGCCCGCCGAAGAGATCGAAGCGGCGCAGGAGTTCGCGGAGGCCGCCGAGGATACCGAGCCGGTTGGTGGCGTAGGCGCCGTCGAAGGCGAGGATGCCGAGGAGGCATTGGTCGACGCACCGGAAGCCCACGAAGCAGCCGTCGAAGGTGAAGCAGAGGCCGCCGAGTTGGCCGAGTCCGCCGACGCTGCGGCCGCGGCGGCCCAGGCAGATGAAGCCGCCGATGATGAAGAAGACCTCGCCGAGGAATTGGCTGAGGCCGCCGATTCCCTGGCAGTCGAAGCCGGAGCGCCCGAAGAGACTGAAACGCCGGATGTTGACGATGATGAGGAAGATCTCGCCGATGAGCTGGCCGAGGCCGCCGACGCGCTGGAACACGATGTCGAGGCGGCAGCCGATGAGGCCGTGGACGACGATGGTAGCGAGGCCGTGGACGAAGTGGGCGGCGTCGGCGCGGTGGAGGGCGAGGACGCCGCCGAGGCGCTAGCCGGCGCTGAGCAGGTTCACGACGCGGCCGTCGAAGGTGAAGGCGATGCCGCGGAACTGGCGGACGAGGCCGAGACCGAGGCAGCAGAGGAAGCCACCGACGAAGCCGTGGAAGCCACCGACGATGACGCTGGCGAGGGCGTGGGCGAAGTGGGCGGCGTCGGTGCGGTGGAGGGCGAGGACGCCGCCGAGGCGCTAGCCGGCGCTGAGCAGGTTCACGACGCGGCCGTCGAAGGTGAAGGCGATGCCGCGGAATTGGCGGACGAGGCCGAGACCGAGGCGGCAGAGGAAGCCACCGACGAAGCCGTGGAAGCCACCGAGGGCCAAGAGGCTGCTGGCTCCGCAGAAAGTGCTGAGCCCGTTCATGATTCGGCTGAGAAGAGCACACCAGAGGCCGGAGCGACTACCTCTTCCGGACGGTCAACCAGCGATTCGGGTGGACGGTTGCGCCGTCTCTTCCGACGCCGCCGATAGTCACCACAACAGCGAAGATCCGTTCCCACCTGTGTTCGGCCTGTTCCTCATGTCAAGATGCGCGCGAATGCGGATCCGTTGCCTCACGTGAACGTGCCTGCTTGTAGGCCAATGACGAAAACCCCTCGAGTACCACGGCACCGCAGCTAGTCGAGGCTAGCCGGCTACGGCGCCGCCACGCTGAGAGCGTCAGGTTGAGCCGGGCCGAGAACGTCAATTGGAACTCTCGGTGGGCGCAGCCCCGGACCGCGCGACGAGTCCTGCGGGCTGGCTGGCGGGGCAACACAATCGGCTCCGTTCCACACTCCGCCAGACTGGCCGCAGCAGAATTTCTCACGCTTGTACTTGTCGTCCAGGGAGTCGATAGGCCCGCCCAGCATGCATCCGTCGTACCGTTCGATATCCCATACTCGTTCGGCGCTCGCGATGGCGGTCAAGGCGACCGTGTTGGCTCCGGTCGCGAGGGCGATAGCGATGACGGCAGCTGTCGTAAGCTGACGAAAACGCTTGGGCACCAGGGTCATTTTGGTCTCCATTCGCTGTTGTGGATGTTTGACGTAAATGGTCCTGAACTATGGGATGCCGACGTAATCGCCCAGCGGCGAGATTTCCCTTCTGATAGGAAAGGGTTAGCTGACCGTCCGGCAACTACCTGTCGACCGGAGGCGCAGATGGCCCCCATCCGTAAGAGCGTGTCTTTCGCGTTTGGTGCCATCTTCTGGTCAATGCGCCAATGCCTAGCTGGGCTCGCCGCGAACTACCAGCCACCACCCTTCTGAGCGGCCTGCAACAGGCGGGTTTTCCCTACTTACCGGGCGCAGCCCCGCATGGCATGCTGGACGCCATGACTGAGCCGCAGTTCGGTGGCAGCGAGTACGGCAGCACGCCTCCGCCGCCCCCGCAGCAGCCGCAATACCAGCCGCAGTACCCGCCGCCCCCGGGCCAGTACGGTCCGCCGCCAGGGGCCTATCCGCAGTACGCGGACCCGACCGCGCCGTACGGACGCCATCCCATGACGGGTGAGCCATACTCGGACAAGTCCAAAGTCGTCGCGGGGCTTCTGCAGCTGATCGGCCTGTTCGGACTGGTCGGCATAGGTCGTATCTACCTCGGCTACACCGGTCTGGGCATCGCCCAGCTGGTCGTGGGCCTGATCACCTGCGGTATCGGCGCCATTATCTGGGGCATCATCGACGCCGTCCTCATCTTCACCGACAAGGTCCGCGACCCGCAGGGGCTTCCGCTGCGCGATGGCACCTGACGTCGGCACCGACCGCAAACGGCTCTACGGCGCGCTCGGCACGGGCGCCTTGCTGGCGGGCTCCGTCGCCTACGTCGGTCTCGGCGACCCGCACAGCCCGAGTTTCCTGTTCCCAGCGTGCCCCTTCTACGCCCTCACCGGCCTGTACTGCCCGGGCTGCGGCGGCCTTCGCATGACCCACGACCTTCTACATGGCGACCTGTCCGCTGCCGTCACCGACAACGCCTTCCTTCTCGTCGGTCTGCCGCTGCTGCTGGCGTGGTGTGTAGCCCGGAGGCGGCAGGGCAAACCCTTGATGAATGCACCGGCACTCGTCGTGGTGATCGTCGCTGCCGTCACGTGGGCGGTGGTCCGCAATCTGCCAGGATTCCCGCTGGTCCCGACGGTTCTCGACGGGTGAGCCACCGGTTGCGCTGATACAATTTCGTCAGGGCCGGTGCAGTCCCGGACATGAACTTCTCCGGACTGCGAAGGTGCCTCTCGATGCTCTTCTCGGCATTTCCCGACCGCCAGGGTCTCTACGACCCCGCCAACGAGGCGGACTCCTGCGGCGTCGCCATGGTCGCCGACATCCAGGGCCGCCGGTCGCACGCCATCGTCACCGATGGGTTGACCGCCCTGGAACACCTCGACCACCGCGGCGCCGCGGGCGCCGAGACCAACAGCGGTGACGGTGCGGGCATCCTGATCCAGTTGCCAGTCCAAATGCTTCGCGAGGCCGCCGACTTCGAGCTACCCGCGCCCGCGCTCGACGACACCAACGCATCCGCCGCCGGCATCTGTTTCATGCCCCGAGATCCCGAAGCCCGCGCCCGAGCCCGCGAGGCGGTGGAAGCCATCGCCGACGACGAAGGCCTCAAGATCCTCGGCTGGCGGACACTGCCCGTCGACCCCGACGGCGCTGACATCGGCAAGACTGCGTTGAGCTGCATGCCGCACATGGAGCAGCTGTTCGTCACGTCGAACCGCGGCGTCGGCGGCGTCGAACTCGACCGGTGCGTCTACCCGCTGCGCAAGCGGGCCGAACGCGAGGGCGTGTACTTCCCTTCGCTGTCCAGCCGTACCATCGTCTACAAGGGCATGCTCACCACAACGCAGCTGCCGCAATACTTTTCCGATCTGCGCGACGAGCGCTGCCAGAGCGCGATCGCAATCGTGCACAGCCGCTTCTCCACCAACACTTTTCCCTCCTGGCCGTTGGCTCACCCGTTCCGCTTAGTCGCGCACAACGGTGAGATCAACACGGTCCGCGGGAACCGCAACCGGATGCACGCGCGCGAGGCGATGCTCGCCAGCGCCAAGATCCCGGGCGACCTGTCGCGCCTGTCGCCGATCTGCACGCCACAGGCATCCGACTCGGCATCGTTCGACGAAGTCCTCGAACTGCTGCACCTCGGCGGCCGCAGCCTGCCCCACGCCGTGCTGATGATGATCCCCGAGGCGTGGGAGAACAACACCACCATGGACGCCGAGGAGCGGGCCTTCTGGCAGTTCCACGCCTCGTTGATGGAGCCGTGGGACGGTCCGGCGTGCGTGACCTTCACCGACGGCACGCTTGTCGGAGCCGTTTTGGACCGCAACGGATTACGACCGGGACGCTGGTGGCGCACCATCGACGACCGCGTCATTCTCGCGAGCGAGAGTGGGGTGCTCGACGTGCCGTCCGCGCAGATCGTCGCCAAGGGTCGCCTGCAGCCGGGCAAGATGTTCCTCGTCGACACCGCCGCCGGCCACATCGTCACCGACGACGAGATCAAGGAGAACCTGTCCGCGCAGGAACCCTACGGCGAGTGGCTGCACGCCGGCCTCCTCGACCTGACCACGCTCCCGGGCCGCAACCGCGTCCAGCCCAATCACGAGAACGTCGTCAAGCGCCAGATCGCCTTCGGCTATACCGAGGAGGATCTGCGCATCCTGCTCACCCCGATGGCCGCCTCCGGAGCCGAACCGCTCGGCTCGATGGGCACCGACACGCCCGCCGCGGTGCTGTCGCAACGGTCGAAGCTGCTCTACGACTACTTCGTCGAACTCTTCGCCCAGGTCACCAATCCGCCGTTGGACGCGATCCGCGAGGAGATCGTCACCTCCATGGCCCGCATCATGGGACCCGAACAGAACCTGCTCGAACCCACCGCGGCCTCCTGCCGGCAGATCGTGCTGCGCTGGCCGGTGCTCGACAACGACGAGCTCGGCAAGATCGTCCATATCAACGACGACGGTGAGCATCCCGGGCTCCGTACGACGGTCCTCAAGGCGCTCTACGACGTCGAACGCGGCGGCGAAGGCCTCGTCGAGGCGCTCGACGAGCTGCGCATGAAGGCGTGCGATGCGATCGCGAAAGGTGCACGCACACTGGTCATCTCCGATCGCGACTCCGACCACACCCGCGCGCCGATCCCGTCGCTGCTCGCCGTCTCCGCCGTGCACCACCACCTCGTCCGCACCAAGGAGCGCACCACCGTCGCCTTGGTCGTCGAGAGCGGCGACGCCCGCGAAGTGCACCACATCGCGATGCTCATCGGCTTCGGCGCCGCCGCGGTGAACCCGTACCTGGCCTTCGAATCCATCGAAGACCTGGTCCGCGAAGGCGAACTCACCGGCATCGAACCCGCCGCGGCCGTGCGCAACTACTGCAAGGCGCTGGGCAACGGCGTGATGAAGGTGATGAGTAAGATGGGCATCTCCACCGTCGCCTCCTACACCGCCGCGCAGGCGTTCGAGGCGGTCGGCATCGATGCCGACGTCGTCGACGAGTACTTCACCGGAACACCGACCCAACTCGGCGGCGTCGGCCTCGACGTCATCGCCGAGGAGGTCAAGCAGCGCCACCGGCGTGCCTACCCGGAGAACCCGACCGAGCGCGTGCACCGACGCCTGGAGGTCGGCGGCGAGTACGCCTTCCGCCGCGAAGGCGAGTTGCATCTCTTCACGCCGGAAGTCGTGTTCCTGCTGCAACATTCGACCCGCACCGGCCGCCACGACGTCTTCCGGCAGTATTCCGACGAGGTCGACCGGCTGTCCCGTGAGGGCGGCACGCTGCGTGGGCTCTTCGAGTTCAAGAAGCTGAGGCCGCCAGTTCCGCTGGAGGAGGTCGAGCCTGTCGATTCGATCGTCACCCGATTCAACACCGGCGCGATGAGCTACGGCTCCATCTCCGCCGAGGCCCACGAAACCATGGCGATCGCCATGAACAAGCTCGGCGGGCGATCCAACTCCGGTGAGGGGGGAGAAGACACCGACCGGCTCTACGATCCGTTGCGCCGCAGCGCCGTAAAGCAGGTCGCCTCCGGCCGCTTCGGGGTCACCAGCGACTACCTGGTCAACGCCACCGACATCCAGATCAAAATGGCTCAGGGTGCCAAACCCGGTGAAGGCGGCCAGCTTCCGGGCTACAAGGTGTACCCGAACATCGCCAAGACCCGGCACTCCACCCCCGGCGTCGGCCTCATCTCGCCACCGCCGCACCACGACATCTACTCCATCGAGGACCTGGCCCAGCTCATCCACGACCTGAAGAACGCCAACGACCAGGCGCGCATCCACGTCAAACTGGTCAGCAGCGTCGGCGTCGGCACCGTCGCCGCCGGAGTCTCGAAGGCGCACGCCGACGTCGTGCTGATCTCGGGGTACGACGGCGGCACCGGCGCCGCACCGCTGACCAGCCTCAAGCACGCGGGCGTGCCGTGGGAGATCGGGCTCGCCGACACCCAGCAGACGCTGATGCTCAACGGGTTACGCGACCGCATCACCGTGCAGTGCGACGGCGGCATGCGTACCGCGCGAGATGTCGTCGTCGCGGCTCTGCTGGGCGCCGAGGAGTTCGGCTTCGCCACCGCACCGCTGGTGGTGTCGGGCTGCATCATGATGCGCGTCTGCCACCTCGACACCTGCCCCGTCGGCGTGGCCACCCAGAACCCAGAACTGCGCAAGCGGTTCACCGGTAAGCCCGAGTTCATCGAGAACTACTTCCGCTTCATCGCCGAGGACATCCGGCGCATTCTCGCCGAACTCGGCTTCCGCAGCATCGACGAGGCCGTCGGCCGAGCCGAGATGCTCGACACCGACCGGGGCGTCGCGCACTGGAAGAGCCAGGGTCTTGACCTGTCGCCGATCTTCGCCGTTCCGCCGGACGGCCACACCGGCGAACCGACGCCGAGGCGGAAGGTCCGCGAGCAGTACCACGCACTGGACCAGTCGCTCGACCAGACGCTGATCCAGCTCGCCGAGGGCGCGCTCGAAGACGCCCATCCGGTAAGGCTCGAACTGCCCGTCCGCAACGTCAACCGCACCGTCGGCACTCTGCTGGGCACCGAGGTCACCCGGCGCTACGGCACCCAGGGGTTGCCCGACGGCACCATTCACATCGCACTGACCGGATCGGCCGGCCAGTCCATCGGCGCGTTTCTGCCGCCGGGCATCACGCTCGAACTCGTCGGCGACGCCAACGACTATGTGGGCAAGGGGCTTTCCGGTGGCCGAATCATCGTCCGGCCGCCGGACGACGTGCTGTTCCTGCCGGAGGACAACGTGATCGCCGGTAACACCCTGCTGTTCGGCGCGACCTCCGGTGAGCTGTATCTGCGCGGCCGGGTCGGCGAGCGGTTCGCCGCGCGCAACTCGGGCGCGTTGACGGTCGTCGAGGGCGTCGGCGACCACGCCTGTGAGTACATGACCGGCGGCCGGGTGGTGGTGCTCGGTAGGACCGGCCGCAACCTGGCCGCGGGCATGTCCGGGGGCATCGCGTTCGTGCTCGGACTCGACCCCAATCGCGTCAACACCGAGATGGTCGAGTTGCAGCGCCTCGAACCCGAGGACCTCGCTTGGCTGCGCGAGGTCATAGCCAGGCACGCGCAGTACACCGGCAGCAGCGTGGCGACATCCGTGCTGGCCGACTGGCCGAGGCGCAGCGCCCAATTCACCAAGATCATGCCCCGCGACTACCAGCGCGTCCTGGAGGCGACGCTGCTGGCCAAACGCGAGGGACGTGACGTCGACGCCGCGATCATGGAGGCCAGCCGTGGCTGATCCCACCGGGTTCCTCAAAGTCCCGAAGGTCGACGCGCCCAAGCGTTCCGTCGACGAACGAGTCGGCGACTGGCGCGAGGTCTACGAACAGCAGGATCCGCACCAGCGCGCCGGCGAGGTCTCGCAACAGGCCCGTCGCTGCATGGATTGCGGAATCCCGTTCTGCCACTCCGGAACCGCGGGCTGCCCGCTGGGCAACCTGATCCCCGAATGGAACGACCTGGTGCGTCGCGGTCGATGGGACGCGGCCAGCGACCGCCTGCACGCCACCAACAACTTCCCGGAGTTCACCGGCAGGTTGTGTCCCGCGCCGTGTGAGGCCGCGTGCGTGCTGTCCATCTCCGAGGAGGACACCGGCGGCAGCGTCACGATCAAGCGCATCGAGCAGACCATCGCCGACCAGGCGTGGATGGACGGCATTGTCGAGCCGCAGCCCGCGGCAATCGCGACCGGCAAGCGCGTCGCGGTCGTCGGCTCGGGGCCCGCCGGACTCGCTGCGGCACAACAGCTCACGCGCGCCGGCCACGACGTCACCGTCTACGAGCGCGATGACCGCATCGGCGGCCTGATGCGCTACGGCATCCCCGAGTACAAGCTCGAGAAGGCGACCCTCGACCAGCGGCTGGCCCAGATGCGCGCGGAGGGAACACGTTTCGTCACCGAGTGCGAGGTCGGCGTAGACCTGTCCGTCGAGCAGCTCAGGGCGCAGTACGACGCGGTCGTACTCGCCGTCGGAGCCCTGCGCGCACGCGACAACGACGTCGAAGGCCGCGATCTCGGCGGCGTGCATCTGGCCATGGAGCATCTCGTGCCGGCCAACAAGGAGTGTGAGGGCGACGGGCCCAGTCCCATCAGCGCCGAGGGCAAGCACGTGGTGATCATCGGCGGCGGCGACACCGGGGCCGACTGCCTGGGCACCGCACACCGCCAGGGGGCCACGTCGGTCACCCAACTCGACTACAACCCCGAACCGCCCGAGGTCCGCGACGATGAACGCTCACCGTGGCCGACATGGCCGATCGTGCTGCGCACCCGCCTGTCACCCGCACACGCCGAGGGCGGCGACCGCCGCTACGAGGTCGCGGTGCAACGCTTCCTCGGCGACGATCGCGGCCATCTGCGGGCCATGGTGATCGCCGAGGTCAAAGTCGAGCGCGACGCCAACGGTCGACGCATCATCACCCCGGTCGGAGACCCCATGGAGATCCCCTGCGATCTGGCCCTGTTGGCCATCGGGTTCGACGGAGTCGAACACATGCCACTGCTCGACGCGATGGGGCTCACGCTCAACCGGCGCGGTGCGCTGTCGTGCGGTTCGGACTGGCAGACCGACGCCTCCGGCGTCTTCGTCTGCGGCGACGCCCACCGGGGCGCGTCGCTGATCGTGTGGGCGATCGCGGAGGGTCGCAGCGCCGCGCATGCCGTCGATGCGTATCTGATGGGGGAGTCGGATCTGCCCGCCCCGGTGGTCCCCGGCGCCCTTCCGCTGGCCGTCGTCTGAATCGATCAACGACTATGCTCATCTGTCGTGAATAGACGCGGAAAAATCGTCTGCACCCTGGGCCCGGCCACCGCCTCCGACGACGCCGTCCGTGCGCTGGTCGAGGCCGGAATGGACGTCGCCCGGCTCAACTTCAGCCACGGCGACTACCCCGACCACGAAGCCAACTACAAGCGCGTTCGCGCCGCCTCCGACTCCACCGGCCGCGCCGTCGGCATCCTCGCCGACCTGCAGGGTCCGAAGATCCGCCTCGGTCGCTTCAAGGACGGGCCGACGACCTGGACCGCGGGGGAGACCGTTCGCATCACGGTCGACGACTACGAGGGCACCCACGATCGGGTGTCGACGACCTACAAGCGCTTGGCGCAGGACGCCTCCCCGGGGGACCGCGTACTGGTCGACGACGGCAACGTCGGGCTGGTCGTCGAAGAGATCGACGGCAACGACGTGGTCTGCACGGTCACCGAGGGCGGTCAGGTCAGCAACAACAAGGGCATGTCGCTGCCCGGCATGAGCGTGTCCGCGCCCGCGCTGTCCGAGAAGGACATCGAGAACCTCGAGTTCGCGCTGCGCCTCGGGATCGACCTCGTCGCGCTGTCGTTCGTCCGCTCACCGGCCGACATCGAACTCGTGCACGAGGTGATGGACCGCGTCGGCAGGCGCGTGCCCGTCATCGCCAAGCTGGAGAAGCCCGAGGCGATCGACAACCTCGAGGCGATCGTGCTCGCGTTCGATGCGATCATGGTGGCCCGCGGTGACCTCGGAGTGGAGTTGCCGCTCGAAGAGGTCCCGCTCGTGCAGAAGCGCGCGATCCAAATGGCAAGGGAGAACGCGAAACCCGTCATCGTCGCCACGCAGATGCTGGAGTCGATGATCGAGAACTCCAGGCCCACCCGCGCCGAAGCGTCCGATGTCGCGAACGCGGTGCTCGACGGCACCGACGCGGTGATGCTCTCCGGTGAGACATCGGTCGGCAAGTACCCGCTCGAGACGGTCAAGACCATGGCGCGCCTCATCGCGGCCGTCGAGGAGAACTCGGTGGCCGCGCCGCCGCTGACCCACGTGCCACGCACCAAGCGCGGCGTCATCTCCTACGCGGCCCGCGACATCGGCGAACGGCTCGACGCCAAGGCGCTGGTGGCCTACACGCAGTCCGGGGACACCGTGCGCCGGCTGGCCCGGCTGCACACGCCGCTGCCGCTGCTGGCGTTCACAGCGCTGCCGGAGGTGCGCAGCCAGTTGGCGCTGAGCTGGGGCACCGAGACGTTCATCGTGCCGCACATCCAGACCACGGACGGCATGATCCGCCAGGTCGACAAGTCGCTGCTCGAACTCGGCCGGTACCGGCGCGGCGACCTGGTGGTCGTGATCGCGGGCATTCCGCCCGGCACAGTAGGCTCCACGAATCTGATCCATGTGCACCGGATCGGGGAGGACGACGTCTAGCGGCCGGGAGGATGCGAGTGTCGACCGGCGATGAGCCGCTTGCGCGAAGAGCAATGAACTCAGACTTCGACGAGCTGCTCGCGATACTCGACCTGCGGCAGACCGACGACACCACCTACGTCGGTTCTCATCCGAGCCGCAACCCCGTGCGCACGTTCGGTGGCCAGATGATGGCCCAGTCCTTCGTGGCGGCCAGCCGCAGCCTCGCGTACCCGACGCCGCCGAGCGCGCTCTCCGTGCACTTCATCGCCGGCGGTGATCCGGAGAAGGACCTCGAGTTCCACGTCGTGCGGCTGCGCGACGAGCGCCGGTTCGCCAATCGCCGCGTCGACGTGATGCAGGACGGCCAGCTGCTGACCACCGCGATGGTGTCCTTCCTGTCCGGTGGCCGCAGCCTCGAGCACGGCATCGAGCCACCCGAGCTGCCCGGCCCGCTCGACGTCCCGCCGGTCCATGACCTGCTGCGCGGTTACGAGGACGTCGTTCCGCACTTCGTCAGCGCGCTGCGGCCGATCGACTGGCGCTACACCAACGACCCGACCTGGGTGATGCGCAGCAAGGGCGAGGCGCTACCGCACAACCGGGTGTGGATGAAGGCGCTGGGTCAGATGCCCGAGGACCCGGTTCTGCACGCGGCGGCGCTCGTGTACTCCTCGGACACCACCGTGCTGGATTCGATCATCACCACCCACGGCCTGTCGTGGGGTTATGACCGGATTTTCGCGGTGACCACCAACCACTCCGTGTGGTTCCACCGGCCGGTGCGATTCGACGAGTGGGTGCTGTACTCGACGTCCTCGCCGGTGGCAGCGGATTCCCGCGGCCTGGGCACCGGGCACTTCTTCGACCGGTCGGGTCAGCTCATCGCCACGGTGGTGCAGGAGGGCATCGTCAAGTATTTCCCGGCCCGCTAGTCGGACGACGATATAGCGACGAGGAACGAGGAGCGTTGAGGAGTCCGACCATCAACTAGGGCGTCGGGGTCAACGTCACCGAGAACTGGTCCTCGACGCGCTGCTGGAACTGCTCGGCGCACTCCTGAACGGCTTGCTGGTCGCCGCCCGCGCGGGACAGGCAGTCGATGTAGTCGCCACCGCCGACCTCGCCGAAACCCCAGACAGCCAGGCCGATGAAGACCAGGGCCTCGATGATGCTCAGAAAGCCGAGCACGATGCCTGCAACAGCCATCCCGCCGTTGGTGGCTTCACCGCGCTTGGCCCGGCCCCAGCCCAGGAACCCGAGGATCACCGCGACCACGCCGAGCACGATGCCGCCGAACACCGACAGCAGCGCGATGATCGCGATCACCAGCGAGGCGATGCCCAGGCCGTTCTTCGGGCCGGTGGGCGGCGGCGCGTATCCGGGATAGGGCTGCTGCGGCGGCGGGGGATAGCCACCCGGGTAGGTGCCGTACTGAGGCGGCGGCGGGGGAGGTCCCGGCGGTGCGGACGATGGCGGTGATGACGGCGTCTCGGGTTTGTCCGGTTCGCTCATGGCGATGAGGTTACTCCGCCGAGCGCCAGATCAACGGTGCGACAGAAAACTACGTCCGGCAGGTGATGGGTCGCGACGACGACCGTGCGCTGAGCCGGGAAAAGTGAGCCGGGACTGAGCAGTTCGGAGAGGACCCGGCGACCGTCGGCGGCGTCGAGGTGCTCGGTGGGTTCGTCGAGCAGCACGATCGGAACCGTCGTCAGGAGTGCGCGGGCGAGCAGCAGGCGCCTGCGTTGTCCTGCCGACACCGATGTCGCGCCTCCGACCAGCACGGTGGACAGGCCATCGGGCAGTGAGTCGAGCCAGGCACCCAGCCCCACCCGCGACAACGCGTCGATTATCTCATCGTCGCGGGCATCGCCCCTCGCGACCAGCAGATTGTCCCGCACGGTGGTCGAGAACAGGTGCGCATCCTCGGCGAAAAATACTGCGCCCGAATATTTTTCCGCCAAGTTCAGCAGCAGTGTCGTCTTACCGGAGCCGCTGGGCCCGGTGATCGCGAGCCGGTCACCAGGTGCCAGGTCGACCGGGCGAACGCTCGGTCGGCGACGCGACGGAGTCGACGGCGCGGTCATTTCGGCCAACCAGCGGGCGGCGCTGCGGGACCGGGAGAGTTGCACGGCGGCGCCGGGCAGTGCCGTCGTGGCCTCGAACGCCGACAGCGGCAACAGCATCAGGATCGCCAGCGTCGTCGGCGCCACGGTCGACGCCAGACCGATCCCGGTGATGACCGCGCCCAGAACGCTGGCGCCGATCGCTGCGGCGGGTGCCGCCCAGGCAAGCGCAGCGGGTGCCGACGCCCGGTCGATGGCGCGGCCCCATTCGCGTTGCTGGCGGCCGGCGTCGGCGATGAAGTCGTCGAGTCGACCGCATACACGCAGCTCCGGCGCGTGTTCGAGCGCGGTCATCACCGCCGCATCGCGCGACGAATGGTGCTGTGCTGCAAGCCTCTCGGCCGCGCCGGCGGCCCGTGCACTCAGCCATGGCGCCGCGACACCGGCGACCAGGAGGCATGCCGCCAGCAACGCCGCCGCGCCAGGGGAGATCACTGCGATGGTCCCGACGGCGGCCAGCCCCAGTACGGCGGCGACCGCGATCGGCACCACCGCGCGGACCAGCACATCGGAGAGTTCGTCGACGTCGGCGCCGGCGCGGGTCACCAATTCGCCGCTGTGGTGGCGCATGACCGCTTCGGCGTCGCCGCGGGCGAGAGTCGTGTACAGCCGCTCCCGGACCGCCGCGGCGGTCCGCAGCGCGGTGTCGTGCGAGGCGAGCCGTTCGCAGTAGCCGAGCACGCCGCGGGCGATGCCGAGCGCGCGAACGGCGACCACCGCGACCGTCAGGTCGAGAACCGGAGGCATCTGCCAGGCCCGGGTGATGAGCCATGCCGAGACACCGGCCAGCGCGAGCGCACTGCCCAGCGACAGCACGCCGAGCCCGATCGCCAACAGCAGCCGGGGCAGTCGGGGCCGCACCAGGTCAAGAAACATCGGCGTACCCCACCGGCACGATTCGGTCGCCGATCGCCAGTACCGCGTCGCGGTGGCCCACCACGACGACCGTGTCGCCGGCGGCGGCGCGATCCACCACCGAGCGCAGCACTCGGTCCTCGGCGGCGGTGTCGAGATGAGCGGTGGGCTCGTCCAGGAGCAGCACCGGTGCCGGTGACCCGAACGCCCTGGCCAGGCCCAGTCGCTGGCGTTGCCCCAGCGACAGACCGACACCACCACGCCCGATCCGCGTGTTCAGTCCTTCCGGCAGCCCGGCCAGCACCTCATCGAAATAGGCTGCGCGGCAGGCACTCTGCACATCGGTCAGGGGTCCGAACAGCGCCAGGTTCTCGAGCACGGTGCCGGCGATCAGTACCGGTCGGTGCGACAGCCATGCCACCTGCGACCACCATGCGCGCGGTTCGAGATCCGCGACGTCGATACCGTCGATGAGGACACGGCCCGACGGCGGCCTGTCGAGCGCCAGGATGGCCTGGAGCAACGTGGATTTGCCCACCCCGTTGGGGCCCGTCAGCACGGTCACCCGGCCGGGTTCGATGTCGGCATCCAGCGCGTCGATGTGAATCGTCGCACCCTTGGCCGTCACCGTCCGTGCGCCGGCCGGCGGGGCGGGAAGCTGTTCGACGAGGGCGAAGGCCGCGTCGGCGGCCGTCTTTCCGTTCTGGGCGGCGTGGAACGCCACGCCGACGCG
The DNA here is from genome assembly GCF_039871645.1 of Mycobacterium sp. B14F4. NCBI lineage: Bacteria > Bacillati > Actinomycetota > Actinomycetes > Mycobacteriales > Mycobacteriaceae > Mycobacterium > Mycobacterium sp. B14F4. The sequence continues at coordinate 245,160 of NZ_JBDPMF010000007.1, forward strand.
CCGCAGCGGCCAGAACACCTCGGGCGCCAGCAGCAGCGCTGTCAGTCCCGCCGTCAAGGTCATGTTCCCGTACACCAACCGCATGCCGACACTCACCGCGACCAGTGCCACCCCGAGGGTGGCCAGCAGTTCGAGCACCAGCGCCGACAGGAATGCGATCCGGAGCGTGGCCATGGTCGAACGGCGATGTGCCGCACCCAGTTCGGCGATTCTGCTCACCGAACCGCCGACCCGGTCCAGTGCGCGCAGCGTCGGCAGTCCCGCGATGAGGTCCAGCAATCGGGACTGCAGGGTGCTCATGGCCGCCAGCGCCGCGGCGGAGCGGTCGGCGGTGGCCAGCCCGATGAGCACCATGAAGATCGGGATGAGGGGCAGGGCGACCAACACGATCGCCGCCGATCTCCAGTCGTACACCGCGATCACCGCCGCGGTCGCGGGCGTCAGGATCGCCGCCAGGACCAGCGCGGGAATGTAGGTGGTGAGGTACTGCCGGAGCCCGTCGAGCCCGCGCGTCACCACCGCAGCCGCGTCGTCGCGATGCTCGGCCAGGCGGCGCGGCGGGAGCGAGGTGACCGCGGTGAGCACCCGGTCGGCCAGATCGGCGATCACCGCGCTCGAACCACGCTGGGCGACCCGGCCCTGCCGCCACTGGGCGACGACGCGAATCGTCCATACCGACAACAGGATCCACAAGGGCAACGCAAGAGCCTGCAGGTCGCGTCGGGCCGGGTCGGTGATCACCCGGGCCACGATGTCGGCCAGCACGACCGCCGACGCGATCGTGCACGCCGAGATCACCACGCCGTAGCCGGTGGTGGCGACCAGGAAGCGACGCATCGCCGACGATCCACGCACGAGCCGGGGATCGACGGGTCCGCGGGCGACGGTCGTCAGGATGCCCGCCTCGCCAGGCCCGTGGGGGCGGGAATCGCCTCGGCGCTGATGCGCTTGCGAAACACCCAGTACGTCCACGCCTGGTAGCCGATGACCAGCGGCACCAACGTCAACGACGCCCACGACATGATCGTGAGCGTGTAGGCGCTCGACGAGCCGTTGAAGATCGTCACGCTCCAGTCCGGGTTCAGGGTGGACGGCAGCAGGTTCGGGTACATCGACCCGAACAGCAGCACCGCGACGGCGGCCACCACCACGACCATGGCGGCGAACGCGACGCCCTCGCGCCGCCGCGCCCACATCAGCGCGACGGCCGTGAGCAACGCGGTGACCGCGACCCCCAACGCCAGCCACGTCCACGTCTTGCCGTGGGTCGCCTGCGTCCACAGCGCGAAGCCGCCTGCCAGTACGACCACGGGGGGTGACAGCGCACGCGCGAACCGGAAGGCGTCCTCGCGCACCGAGCCGGCCGTCTTGAGCGCCACGAACACCGAACCGTAGAAGGCGAACAGAGAGGCGGTCGCGAGGCCGCCGAGAAGCGTGTAGGGGTTCAGCACGTCCGAAATCGACGGCTGCGCATTGCCGTCGGCGTCGACGGGCAGACCGCGCACCAGGATCGCGAACGCGACGCCCCACAGAAGGGCGGGCAGCCACGACCCGAGCGCGATGCCGGTGTCGGCCCAGGACCGCCAGCGGGCGTCGTCGATCTTGCCGCGCCATTCGATTCCGACGATCCGCAGAATCATGCCGAAAAGGATTGCCAGCAGCGGCAGGTAGAGCGCCGAGAACACCGACGCGTACCAGTTCGGGAAGGCCGCGAACATCGCGGCCCCCGCGGTGATCAGCCAAACCTCGTTGGCGTCCCAGACCGGGCCGATGGTGTTGAGCACCGCGCGCCGACGCGGCTCGGGGTCCTCATCGCCCACGCGTCCCATGGGGATCATCAGCATGCCGACACCGAAGTCGAAGCCCTCGAGAATCAGGAAGCCCAGAAACAGTGCCGCGATGAGCACGAACCACAGTTCTTGAAGTCCCACCACAATCTCCTAGTACGCGAACGACAACGGCTTGACGTCGTCTTCTCCGGGCGGTTCGGGAGGGGCGAGTTCCGCGTCGTGCTCCTGGGGGCCTTCGACCACGTAGCGGCGCATCAGCCAGAACCAGATCACCGCCAGCACGCCGTAAACGAGCGTGAACACCGCCAACGAGAACAGCACCGTGCCCGCAGCGTGCCCCGACACCCCCTCTTGCACGGTCAGCCGGACCAGTGGGTCACCGGTCGGGTTGGGCACCACAACCCATGGCTGACGGCCCATTTCGGTGAACACCCACCCGGCCGAGTTGGCGAGGAACGGCGTCGGGATGGAGATCAGCGCGAGCCAGGAGAACCACCGCTGCGTCGGGATCCGGCCGCGCCGGGTCAGCCACAGCGCGGTGAGCGCGAACACGACCGGAACCAGCAGCAGGCCGATCATTGCGCGGAACGCCCAGTAGGTGACGAACAGATTCGGCCGGTAGTCACCGGGACCGAACCGGTCCTGATACTGCCGCTGTAGGTCTTCGACGCCCTGCAGGGTGACGCCGCTGAACTCACCCTCGGCCAGATAGGGCAGCACGTAGGGGACATCGAGCACATGTGTGACGCTGCTGCAGTTGTTCTGGGTGCCGACGGTCAGAATCGAAAAGTCCGGGTCGGTTTCGTTGTGGCACAACGATTCTGCCGACGCCATCTTCATCGGCTGTTGAACGAACATCAGCTTGCCCTGGATGTCGCCGGTGAAGAACAGGCCCGCGGCCGCCACGAGCGCGACCAGGCTGCCCGCGATCGTCGCCGGGCGGTACATGGAGCGAGCGTCGGGCTCCTCGGCCTGCCGGTGCGCCCGGATCATCAACCAGGCGGACACGCCGGCCACGAAAGTGCCTGCGGTCAGGAAGGATCCGGCGACCGCATGCAGGAAGGCCCAGACGGCGGTGTTGTTGGTCAGCAGCGCACCGAAGTCGACCAGCTCCGCGCGTCCGGTCTGCGGGTTGAACTGGGCTCCCACCGGGTGTTGCATGAACGAGTTCGCGGCGATGATGAAGTACGCCGAGGCGTTGACCGCGAGCGCGACGATCCAGATGCAGGCGAGATGCACCAGTCGCGGCAGCCGGTGCCACCCGAAGATCCACAGCCCGATGAAGGTCGACTCGAAGAAGAACGCGATCAAACCCTCGAATGCCAGGGGAGCGCCGAACACGTCGCCGACGAACCTGGAGTACTCGCTCCAGTTCATTCCGAACTGGAACTCCTGCACGATCCCGGTGGCCACGCCGAGCGCGAAGTTGATCAGGAACAACTTGCCGAAGAACCTGGTCAGCCGATACCACCGCGTGTCGCCGCTGACGACCCACGCCGTCTGCATGGCGGCGATGATCGGCGCCAGCCCGATGGTCAGGGGGACGAACAGGAAGTGGTAGACGGTGGTGATCCCGAACTGCCACCGTGAGACGTCCAAGGCATCCATCCGCCACTCCCCAGCATCGCCGACACAATCTACGACACAGTGTAGTAGCGATGCGTGCCGTTGCGCCTACTCGGCAGGCTGAGCAGTACGCTCGGAAACGGCTGCGGCCAGGTTCTTCGACGCTTTCCGGATACCGATCGCGGACACGATTTCGAACACACCGAGGACGATCAGCCAGATACCAACCACGATGGTCAGCGTCTCGAGCGACTCGAACGGCGCCGCCAAAATGACCACGCCCGCGATGAGGCTGATCACCCCGATGAAGATCTCCCAGGCGCGTCCGGGCAGCGTCGGATCGCTGATTGCGGACACCGCGGTGGCCACGCCGCGGAAGATGAAGCCGATACCGATCCAGATCGCCAGCAGCAGGATCGACTCCTGCAAACTGCGGAAGCACAGCACGGCAAGGATCAGTGCGGCGGCCCCGGAGATGAACAGCAGCACCCGGCCGCCCGCCGAGACGTGCAGGCTGAACGCGAATATCACCTGGGCAATGCCCGTGACCAGCAGATAGGCGCCGAAGAAAATCGCCGCGATGACGATGGTTTTTCCCGGCCAGAGCCAGATCAGCACGCCGAGAGCGACGGCCAGGACCCCCGAGAGCAGGGTGGATTTCCAGAGATGCCCCAGCATGCTGGGCGGAGCGAGGCTTTCCATGGCCGAAGTGTGGCATAGCGGAATGGAATTAAGATGGCGATTCGATATCGATTCGAACCGCGTCATTATGGTGTGCATGGTATTTGTTCTCCACCGTGACCGCCGGCGACTGGAGCCAGACCGAGACCGAAACCTTGGTCGAGGGCGCGGCGTACGTGTACTGCCCAAAGGTCTGGGGAGTCGAGTAGCGCTCGGATTAAGCCTGCCAGCGGGTTAGGTCTCTACTACTGTTCCGTTACCGGCGCTTCGCGTCGGGTCCACGGAGCAGAAAGTAGAGGCAGACGTGTTAGGTGACTGTCAGAACCGTCGAGGGAAATTCTGGCGCTTCGCCGTGGTGTTTGCTGCGGCCGGCGCATTCGCCCTGTCCGGCTGCGCGAGCGAAACCGGCGGTGGCGGCGAGACCACCAGCCAGGCCCCGGCCGTGTCGGCCGAGAAGGTCGACGAGATCGCCAACACCGTTCCCGAGGAGATCAAGTCGTCCGGCGAGCTGGTCATCGGTGTCAACATCCCCTACAAGCCAAACGAATTCAAGGATCCCGACGGCAAGATCGTGGGATTCGACGTGGACTTGATGAACGCGATCGCGGCAACGCTCGGCCTGCGGCCGGAATACCGCGAGGCCGACTTCGCCAGGATCATCCCGTCGATCCAGGAGGGCACCTTCGACGTCGGCATGTCCTCGTTCACCGACACGAAGGAGCGCGAGCAGTCCGTCGATTTCGTCACCTACTTCTCGGCAGGCACCCTGTGGGCGCAGCGCCCCGGCTCGCCACTTGATCCGAACAACGCCTGCGGCAAGAAGGTTGCGGTGCAGGCGACCACATACCAGGACACCGACGAGCTGCCCGCCAAGAGCAAGGCGTGCACCGACGCCGGCAACCCGCCGATCGAGATCGTCAGGTTCGACGGTCAGGACGCCGCAACCAATGCCGTGGTGCTCGGCCAGACCGACGCGATGTCCGCGGATTCGCCGGTGACGCTCTATGCGATCAAGGAGACCAACGGCAAGCTCGAGGCAGCCGGGGAGGTGTTCGATGCCGCACCCTACGGCTGGCCGGTGCGGAAGGGCTCACCGCTGGCGCAGTCGCTGCAGAAGGCGCTCGAGCACCTCATTGAGAACGGCCAGTACGAAGAGATCGCCACGAACTGGGGCGTCGAGAACGGGACGATCGACAAGCCCGTGATCAACGGCGCCATCAACTAAGGATTTCGCGATGACCGATGTCGACACCTCGCCACCCGCCGTCCCCGCCGCGATCGACGCCGTACCGCTGCGGCATCCGTGGCGGTGGGTGGCGGCCGTCGTCATCCTCGTGCTCGTCGCGCTGTTCCTTTACGGCGCCGCGACCAACGATGCGTATCGCTGGTCGACGTACTCGGAGTACCTGTTCAACGAGCGGGTCCTCAAGGTCGGTGTCGTCAACACCCTGCAGCTGACCATCTACTCGATGGTCGGGGCGATTGCGCTCGGTGTGGTGCTCGCGGTGATGCGGCTGTCGCCGAATCCCGTGCTGCGATCCGTGTCCTGGGTGTACCTCTGGATCTTCCGCGGCACCCCGGTGTACGTGCAGTTGGTGTTCTGGGGCCTGATCCCGACCATCTACCAGAACATCCGGCTGGGCGTGCCGTTCGGCCCGACGTTCTTCCAGCTGGACCTGCAGGCGCTGTCGATCCCGTTCCTGCTGGCGATCATCGGGCTGGCGCTCAACGAGGCGGCCTACATGGCCGAGATCATCCGCGCCGGAATCAGTTCCGTGCCCGAGGGGCAGGCCGAGGCTTCGACGGCGCTGGGCATGTCGTGGGGAATGACGATGCGCCGCACCGTACTTCCGCAGGCGATGCGGGTGATCATCCCGCCGACCGGCAACGAGGTCATCAGCATGCTCAAGACGACCTCGCTGGTGACCGCGGTGCCGTTCACGCTGGACCTGTACGGCATCACGTCGCGTGAGATCGCGGCGCGCATCTTCGAACCCGTGCCACTGCTGTTGGTGGCGGCGACGTGGTATCTGGTGGTCACCAGCGTGCTGATGGTCGGCCAGTTCTACCTGGAACGCCACTTCTCGCGCGGCGCCTCGCGGAAGTTGACGACCAAGCAGCTCGAGGCGCTGGCCAAGGCGCAGACCGCGGAGGGACACGTATGACGACCCCGATGGTGAAGGCCGAAAGTGTCTGCAAGAGCTTCGGCGCCCTGGAGGTCCTCAAGGGCATCACGCTCGAAATCGGCCGGGGCGAGGTGCTGGTGATGGTCGGGCCGTCGGGGTCGGGCAAGTCGACGTTCCTGCGCTGCATCAACCATCTCGAAGTGGTCAACGCAGGCCGGCTGTACGTTGACGGTGAGTTGATCGGCTACCGCGACAAGGGCACCAAGTTGTACGAGATGTCCCCCCGCGACGCGGCCAAGCAGCGGCGCGACATCGGCATGGTGTTCCAGCACTTCAACCTGTTCCCGCACCGCACGGCGCTGGAGAACCTCGTCGAGGCGCCGATCCACGTCAAGCGGATGAAGAAGCATGACGCCATCGCCCGGGGGAGGGATCTGCTCAAGCAGGTCGGGCTGTCGGAGAAGGCCGACGCGTATCCCGCGCAGCTGTCCGGCGGCCAGCAGCAGCGTGTGGCGATCGCGCGGGCGCTGGCGATGAACCCCAAGCTGATGCTGTTCGACGAGCCGACCTCGGCGCTGGACCCCGAGCTGGTCGGCGAAGTACTCGAGGTGATGAAAAAGCTTGCCTCAGAAGGTATGACGATGGTGGTGGTGACCCACGAGATGGGCTTCGCCCGCGAGGTGGCCAACCAGCTGGTGTTCATGGACGGCGGCGTCGTCGTGGAGAGCGGACCGCCCCGCGAGGTGCTCGGCAACCCGCAACACGACCGCACGAAGGCGTTCCTGTCCAAGGTGCTGTAAGTCCAATGCCGGACAGCGCACCGGATCCGGCGACGCCACTGTGGCGCGCCGCGCAGGTGTTCCGGCTGCTGAGTTGTCTTTACGCGCTCGGCTTCCAGATCGCCGTCAACGACAACCTCGACCGACCCGCCCTGGCCTGGGTGCTGTTCGCCGTGCTGATCGCGTGGAGCGCCGCATGCGCGCTGGCATACCTTCAGGGCTTCGGCAGGCGACCGGCGTGGGTGGTGGCCGAGATCGTCGTCGTGGCGGTGCTGATCCTGTCGACGAGGGTCGTCGCCTCACCACAGTGGGCTTTCGACAACCAATCGTGGCCGACGACGTTGTGGGCCACCAACGCCACCATCTCGGCCGCCATCGTGGCGGGGCCGATCGCCGGGATGCTGACCGGCGTGGTCGTGATGATCGCCAGCACGATCGTCAAGGGCTTCATCAACTACGACCTCGGCCGGAACGCCACCATCGTCATCGAACTCGCGGTCGGTCTCGTGGTCGGGATGGCCGTCCAGACCGCCCGCCGCGCGCACGCCGAGCTGGAACAGGCGGCACGAGTGGCGGCCGCGCACCAGGAGCGCGAGCGCCTGTCGCGCGAGGTGCACGACGGCGCGATCCAGGTACTGGCCCTGGTGTCCCGCCGGGGTCGCGAAATCGGCGGCGAGACAGCAGAACTCGCCGAACTGGCCGGCGAGCAGGAACGCGCGCTGCGGCGGCTGGTCAGCTCCGCCGAGGCCGAGTCCCGCAACGACGCGATGACCGACGTCGGCACGCTGCTGCGGCAGCGGGCATCCGACCGCGTCTCGGTGAGCCTGCCGGCCGACCCGGTGTTCCTCGACGCGAGGGTGGCCGCGGAGTTGGTCGCGGCGGCCGGCAACGCTCTCGACAACGTGGCCGCCCACGCGGGTCCCGACGCGCACGCCTATGTGCTGCTGGAAGATCTCGGGGACACGGTCACCGTCAGCATCCGCGACGACGGCGTCGGCATCCCCGACGGTCGGCTCGCCGAGGCCGTCCGCGAGGGACGGGTGGGAGTATCGAAATCGATTGTCGGACGGTTGACTTGGCTGGGCGGCAGTGCCGAGCTCAACACCGGTCCAGGGAGCGGGACGGAATGGGAACTGACGGTACCCCGACGGTGATGGTGGTCGACGACCATCCCATCTGGCGCGACGCGGTGGCCCGCGACCTCGCCGAGGCCGGTTTCAGCGTGGTCGCCACCGCCGACGGGGTGGCGGCGGCGGGGCGCCGGGCCGCCGTCGTCCGCCCCGATGTGGTGGTGATGGACATGCGGCTCGCCGACGGTGACGGCGCACGGGCGACGGCCGAGGTGCTCGCGGTGTCGCCGTCGTCGCGGATCCTGGTGTTGTCGGCCTCCGATGAGCGCGACGACGTGCTGGAAGCGGTGAAGGCCGGGGCGACGGGCTATCTGGTGAAGAGCGCCTCCAAGCAGGAACTCGGCGATGCGGTGCGGGCCACCGCCCAAGGCCGGGCGGTGTTCACCCCCGGTCTCGCTGGGCTGGTGCTGGGGGAGTACCGCCGCATCGCGCAGACACCGGGGCCGCAGACCCCGAGCCTGACCGAGCGCGAGACCGAGATCCTGCGGTACGTGGCGAAAGGCATGACCGCCAAGCAGATCGCGAGCCGGCTGTCGCTGAGCCACCGCACGGTCGAGAACCACGTGCAGGCGACATTTCGCAAGCTGCAGGTCGCCAACCGCGTCGAACTGGCCCGTTACGCAATCGAACACGGGTTGGACGAGTAGTCCTACTCATCCGCAGCGGCCGCACGGCGGTGAGGATGGCGGACATGACCGAACCGCATCGTGCCGTCATCGCCCGGCTGTCCGCCGATTTCGCCGCGCTTTCCCAGCAGCTGGCCCGGGCGTCGGCCGATCTGACCGAGCTCGACCGGGTGTTGGCGCAGCGTCCTGCAGTCTCCCCGCCGCCGTACTGGCCGCCGCAGTATGTGCCGCAGTATCCGCAGTACCAGGCGCCGCCGCCCCCGCCGCCTGCGCCGGCCCCGACCCCCGTGCCGGTCCCGCCGCCTGCGCCGCGACCGCCGCGCGACCAGGGCTGGATCGGCAAGCTGCTCGCGGTCGCGGGCGTCGCTGTCACGCTCATCGGCGTCGTGCTGCTGCTGGTGCTGGCCGCTCAGGCCGGCATTCTGCGACCCGAGATCAGGGTGGCGGCCGGCGCTGTGCTGGCGGCGGCGCTGGTGGGCGCCGGCGCCTGGCTGTACACCCGTCCCGGCGGCCGCACGGGCGCGATCGCGTTGGCCGCCACCGGTATTGCGGCGGCCTACATGGACGTCATCGCCGCCACGACCATCTACGACTGGGTGGTGGCGCCCGTCGGACTCATCATCGCCGCGGCCATCGGCGGCGGTGGACTGACCATGGCGCGCCGGTGGAACTCCGAGCACCTCGGACTCCTGGTACTCGTCCCGCTGCTCGTGCTCGCACCTGTCGTGGTCGGCGGCATCTCGCTGCTGCTCGTCGGGTTCATGCTGGCGCTGTCGGCGGCGTCCCTGCCGGTGCAACTAGGCAAGGACTGGATCTGGCTGCACGCCGCGCGCATCGCCGCCGGCACGCTGCCGCTGTTGGTGGCGCTCGCCGCCGTCCACGACGGTGACGGGACCGATCCATGGCTGGCGGGTGCATGCGGCATCGCGGCTGCACTGGCCATCGCCTCGGCGCTGATCCTCCTGCCGCACACCGGCAACAAGGCGGTGATGGCGCTGCTGACCGCTGCTGGCGCGCTGCCCGTGCTGTGCGCGGGCCTGGCCGTCGACCGGACCGTCGCCGCGCTCATGGCCGCTGCGCTGGCCGCGGTGATGCTGGCGCTGGTACTGCTCGGCGATCGGTCCCCCGGCGGCGACCGGATCGTGCGCACTGTGTGGGCGGCGCTGTCGGCGGTCTCGGCGCTGATGGCCGTGCTGCTGGCGTTCGACGGGTACCTCGTGGGCCCGGTGCTGCTGGCCATGGCCCTGGTGACGGCGCTCGCGGGACGCAGCCTTCGGGTTGCGAGATGGACGGCGACGGGCTTCGCGGTCGTCGGCGCCGGTTTCTACCTGAGCTATGCGCCGCCCGTGTTCTTGGTCGAACCGACGGAGATGACGGTCGCGCACGCCGTGTCGACGCTCATCGCCAGTGTCCTGCTCACCGCGTTCGCCGCAGTGCTGGTCTGGTCCCTGCCGCGCCGGGACTCTGCGGCGTGGGCGGCGTCGGCATCGGTGGCGATCTATGCGGTCACCACGTTCACCGTGACCGCAGGCGTACTGGTCGGCGGCCCGGACGGCGGCTTCTTCGCCGGTCATATGGCCGCCACCATCTGCTGGATCGTGGTTGCGGCGGCCTTGTTCGGGTACGCCGCCCGGCTGACGCGCCCTGACCGGTCGATGCCCATCGGTGGGGGACTGGCCCTGGTCGCGGCCGCGATGGCCAAGCTGTTCCTCTTCGACTTGGGCACCCTGGACGGAATTTTCCGGGTGGCGGTGTTCATCGTCGTCGGCTTGGTCCTGCTGGGGATGGGGGCCGGCTACGCCCGCCTGCTGGAGAAGCAGGATCAGCAGCAACCCGATGTGACCGCCGACACGCGCTAAACTGGACTTAATCCAGATAAGGAGGCGTTGAAGGAGTCATGGGCACATCAACACGTCGTACAGAGGTAGAAGTACAAGGATTCCAGGCGTCACCCGAGCTGAGCGCCAGCCTGCAGAGGGTTCTGGTCGACCTGGTCGAACTGCACCTGCAGGGCAAGCAGGCGCACTGGAACGTCGTCGGGACGAACTTCCGCGACCTGCACCTTCAGCTCGACGAACTCGTCGACTTCGCCCGCGAGGCCAGTGACACGATCGCCGAGCGCATGCGTGCCCTCGACGCCGTGCCAGATGGCCGGTCGGACACCGTCGCGGCCGGCACCTCACTGCCGGAGTTCCCGGCCTACGAGCTCAGCACCGGCGAGGTCGTCGATCTGATCACGGGCCGCATCTACGCCACGGTTGACACGATCCGCGTGGTGCACGACGCGGTCGACGCCGAGGACCCCAGCACCGCCGACATCCTGCATCAGCTCATCGACGGCCTGGAGAAGCTGGCCTGGCTGATCAAGTCGGAGAACCGCAAGGTCTGATCCGGCGGGTCAGTCGCGCGCAGCGCAGATGACCGCGATGGTCGCGTCGATGAGGGCGTCCAACTCCCGGCGGTCCGCCCCGGTCCGGGCCCGGACCGCCAGGGTGTTGAGTGTCGGTCGGCGAAGGTGGCGGTGAAGGCCTCCATCGTGTCCTCGACGATCGCGCGTACCTCCGCGTCGCCGGGGGCTTCGGTGAGCGCCGTACCGAGCAGGAAGCAGCCCCTTTGGGGCGACCGCGATCGCTACATCCCCTTCGCCACCGTGCGCGATTTGGCCGATCACATACCCGGAGCCACGTTGACCCGACTGACCGGCGCCGACCATTACGTCATGGAGGAGCGGCCCGTCGAGGTGACCGCGGTGATCCTGCAGCTGTTAAAGCGGCCGTGCGTCGTTTCGCGCGATGCGGGTATATCTCCGGCGTGACCGTGACTCGAGATATCCATGCCTCTCGCCGGCAGGTGTGGGACGTGATGGCCGACGGATGGACGTATTCGCAGTGGGTGGTCGGTAACAGCCGGATGCGCGCCGTCGACGCGAACTGGCCCGCGCCCGGCGCCTCCATCCGCCACTCGGTCGGTGTGTGGCCGCTGCTGTTGAATGACGAAACAGTGGTCGAGAAGAGCGTGCCCTTGGAGGAACTGGTGCTGCACGCCAAGGGCCGTCCATTCGGGGGTGCTCGGATCGCTTTGCGGCTCAGCGACATTCCCGACGGCTGCCGAGTCGAGATGCAGGAGTTCCCGGTCAGCGGACCCGCCGCCGTCCTGCCGAACCGGCTGTCCGACGTCGCCGTGTACCCGCGCAACCGCGAAACCCTGTGGCGGCTCGGCGCGCTGGCCGAACGGCTCAAACCGACTGAGCTCTCCGACCGCTGAGCGGTTCGGTTTCCACGGCGCGGCGCACCGCTTCCTCGTCGCGGCGACCGACGAGGTACCAGGTCGTCATGACTCCTTTGCCTTTGACGTCGACCTCGCCGCGGCGCTCGAGCACGAACGAGTCGTTGAGCCGTTCGTAGACGTCCTGCGGCACCTGGATCTTGCCCACGACATCGGTGGTTTCCATGCGTGATGCGACGTTGACGGCATCGCCCCACACGTCGTAGAAGAACTTGCGCGCCCCAACCACCCCGGCGACCACTGACCCTGCCGCCAGTCCGATCCGGAGCGGTACCTCACGACCGCGCGGATCCCTGAGCTCGGCGACGGCGTCGGCCATGTCCAACGCCAGACAGGCCAGCGCCTCGATGTGATCCGGCCTCGGCTGGGGCACGCCGCTGACGACCATGTAGGAGTCGCCGCTGGTTTTCACCTTCTCCAACCCGTGCCGGTCGACGAGGGCATCGAGATCGGTGTAGAGCCGGTCCAGGAACCTGACCAGCTCGTCGGGCGGGGTGTCGCTGGCCCGTTTCGTGTAGCCGGCGATATCGGCGAAGAGTATCGACGCGTCGTCGTACCTGTCGGCGATCACGGTGCGGCTCGGGTCCTTGAGGCGTTCGGCGACGGACGCGGGCAGGATGTTGGTCAACAGCCGCTCCGAACGTTCATACTCCGCCTCCATCGCCTCCCTGGCACGACGGATCTCGCGCAGGGCGTACCACAGTGTTGCCATGACGAGGATCCACGCTGTTACCACCGTCAGCACGAAGGACAGGGTGAACGCCCACGGGGGCTGACTTCCGGTGTCATTCGGGACGAAGAATTCCAGGACGACAACCGTCACCGCGCCGATGGCCGCCAGCGCCGACGCCAACAGGATGTGGTCGATGCCGAGGACGACGACGGTGATCGCTGCGGCGACGACGAAGTAGAACTGAAGGCCAGTACCCGTGCCGAGATGGATGCAGAGCACGGTGATCTGGGCGTAGGCGACCGTGAAGAACACCAATGGCGCCAACAGTTCACCAAACCGGCACAGCAGCGGGATCATCACGAAAACCGCTGCGCTGCCGAAGTTCACCGCGGCGATCCACCAGGTGTCCTGCCCGATCAGCAGGCCCTGGACGGCGAAGAACGCGGTGATGCCCGCGCTGATCATCGCTGTCACGTTCAGTACCCGGCGGTGGCGGGCGGCGTTCTCGGCGTGATGGCGGACCCGGGCGGGCATTCGACTCTCCAGTGCCACTTCGGGCACGCAAACGGGCCGAAACCTCATGTCCACTTACGAAGCGTAGCGCCGGCATTGTCGACGACCTGCACACTTTGACGAGAGTTTGCGTCCGGGAAGTGCCCTCGGTGAGACTCGAACTCACACTGTCACGATTTTGAGTCGTGTGCCTCTGCCAATTGGGCTACGAGGGCGTTCATGCGCGGCTTACCACGATAGAGGATGACCCGAGGTCGCCGAACGCGGCCGCTACCGCCACAATGTCACCCATGACCGGGTCACCAGCCGACAGTCAGAAGGCACGCCGAGTTCTCGTCGCTGAGGACGAGGCGCTCATCCGGATGGACTTGGCCGAGATGTTGCGCGACGAGGGATACGAGATCGTCGGTGAGGCCGGTGACGGGCAGCAGGCGGTCGATCTGGCCGAGAGCCTCAAACCGGACCTGGTGATCATGGACGTCAAGATGCCGCGGCGCGACGGCATCGACGCGGCATCGGAGATCGCCGGCAAGCGCATTGCGCCCATCGTCATCCTGACCGCGTTCAGTCAGCGGGAACTGGTCGAGCGGGCCCGCGACGCCGGCGCGATGGCGTACCTGGTCAAGCCGTTCACCATTACCGACCTGATCCCGGCCATCGAGGTGGCGGTCAGCCGGTTCAGCGAGATCTCCGCTCTGGAGCAGGAAGTCGCGACGTTGTCCGACCGGCTGGAGACCCGCAAGCTGGTCGAGCGCGCGAAGGGTTTGCTGCAGGCCAGGCAGGGGATGACCGAGCCGGAGGCGTTCAAGTGGATTCAGCGCGCCGCCATGGACCGCCGAACCACCATGAGGCGGGTCGCCGAGGTGGTGATGGAAACTCTCGACACGCCCGGCGACACCGCGGCGTCCAGCTAATGGGTGTCGAACCGTTAAGAGTGCGTTTCCGACCCCGCACTTCTGCGGGTACGCACACCGGACGGTCGTCGCGCATTTCCCAACAGCACGCACTGCGGCCATGCGTTGGCTATGGTCGTCCCGAAGCGTCGCCGCCCCCGCCTGCTTCGGCTTGGGCGCCGACGCCGACCAAATCAATGACCCGGAGGTGAAGCGTGCGCGGTGGCGTGGCACGGAAAGCATTTGCTGTCGGTGGCGCAAGCCTGGTTGTGCTCGGCATAGCCGGCTGCCAACAGTCCCAGCCGAGTGACGGAGACGGCGCGCAGGCCGACCTGAAGATCGTCGAGCAGGTGCAGATCGACGAGAACGGCGCCGAGATCCCACCGCCCCAGGAGGCTGCGGCCGCCGATCCGGCCGGTGACGGTAACGCTCAGTGCCCGCCGGTGTCGCTGGCAATGGCGGGCGCACTCAACGGACCCGACGCCGCGCTGGGCATCAACATCAAGAACGGCATCCAACTGGCCGTCGACACGCACAACGCCGCCAACCCGGGCTGCCAGGTGCAACTGAAGACCTTCGACACCGAGGGCGACCCGCAGAAGGCCACACAGATCGCGCCGCAGATCGTCGATGACGCGTTCACCATCGGCCTGATCGGCCCGGCCTTCTCCGGTGAGACCAACGCCACCGGCGACGTGTTCAACCAGGCCGGACTGGTCGCGGCCACCGCATCGGCGACGAATGTCACGCTGTCGGAGAAGGGCTGGCGGACCTTCTTCCGCGGCCTGGGCAACGACGGTGTGCAGGGGCCCTCGGTGGCCAACTACATGAAGAACGGGCTCGGCTTCGGAAAGGTCTGCGTCGTCGACGACAGCACCGACTACGGACTCGGGCTGGCCCAGGCCATCCGCGAGACCCTCGGTCCGGTCGCCGATCCGGGGTGCAACATCTCGGTGAAGAAGGGCGACAAGGATTTCTCGGCGGCGGTGACCCAGCTGAAGGGCGCCGCACCCGACGGTGTGTTCTTCAGCGGGTACTACGCCGAGGCGGCACCGCTCGCCCAGCAATTGAAGGACGGCGGTTTCGAAGGCACCTTCGTCACCGGTGACGGCGTCAAGGATCCCGAGTTCGTCAAGCAGGCCGGTGAATCGGCCAAGGATGCGGTCCTGTCGTGCCCGTGCGGTCCGGCGACCGGTGCGTGGGCCGACGAGTACACCAAGAAGTTCAACCAGGAACCCGGGACCTACAGCGCCGAGGGCTATGACCTCGGCACGATCCTGCTCAAGGGCATCGATTCGGGCGCCATCACGCGGCCCGCGCTGCTGGAGTTCGTGCGCAACTACAACGGCCAGGGCGTGGCACGGCAGTATCAGTGGACCCCGAACGGGGAGCTGACCACCAGCCTGATCTGGATCTACAAGGTCCAGTAGAGGCCGACCGAGAACGCGTCCGAGACCGTAAGGCTCGGGCGCGTTCTCGTCATCACAGCGTTCGCGAGGAGCCTGCCGCCGGATGATTTCCCAGTGCGTCGACGAGTACGCCTGCTTGGCCGCCAACATCAACTTCAATCTGGACGGTCTGCGAGACGGCTTCTGGCAATTGACGATCGACGGCCTGTCCTGGGGTGCGATCTACGCACTGGTGGCGGTCGGCTACACGCTGGTGTACGGCGTGCTCAAGCTGATCAACTTCGCGCACTCCGAAGTGTTCATGCTCGGCATGTTCGGCGCCTACTTCTGCCTGGACATGATCCTCGGCTTCACGCCCAGCGGTAACAGCTACAACGTGGGGATCGCGCTGACGGTGCTGTATCTGGCCATCGCGATGGTCTTCGCGATGCTGGTGTCCGGCGCGACGGCCGTCGGCCTGGAAGCGGTCGCGTACCGGCCGCTGCGCAGGCGCAACGCAGAGCGGCTCTCGTTCCTCATCACCGCGATCGGCATGTCGTTCGCGCTTCAGGAGTTCGTGCACTTCATCCTCCCGAAGATCATCGACGGCTACGGCGGGTCCAACGCACAACAGCCGATTCGCCTGGTAGAGCCCGAGACTCAGTTCACGATCTTCGGTGCGGCGGTCAGCAACATCACCTTGATCATCGTCGTGGCCGCGATGATCTTCGCGTTGATGACCGACGTGGCGATCAACCGCACCAAGTTCGGCCGTGGCATCCGCGCGGTCGCCCAGGATCCCACCACCGCGACCCTGATGGGCGTATCCCGCGAACGCGTCATCATGACCACATTCCTGATCGGGGGCCTGCTTGCGGGCGCTGCGGCGCTGCTCTACACGCTCAAGGTGCCGCAGGGCATCATCTACTCGGGTGGCTTCCTGCTGGGGATCAAGGCGTTCTCGGCGGCCGTGCTCGGCGGTATCGGCAATTTGCGCGGCGCGCTGCTCGGCGGGTTGCTGCTGGGCATCATGGAGAACTACGGCCAGGCGGTGTTCGGGACCCAGTGGCGCGACGTCGTGGCGTTCGTGCTGCTGGTGCTGGTGCTGCTGTTCCGTCCCACCGGGATACTCGGTGAGAGCCTCGGGAAGGCCCGTGCATGAGTCTCTCTAGTAAGGCGCTGGCCCCCGGCGACGCGCTGCGCGGATGGTGGGAGGGCCTGTCGCGGGTGCAGAAGTGGGGCTTCGGTGTGTTGGCCTTCGGCACACTCGCGTTGCTACCCCTGTTCCCGCCACCGTTCCTGAACACCCCCAACATCAGCTTCGGCGGAACCATGGCGCAGTTCGCGATGGTCGCGATCATCGCGATCGGCCTCAACGTCGTGGTGGGCCAGGCGGGGCTGCTCGACCTCGGGTACGTCGGCTTCTACGCCGTGGGCGCCTACACAGTCGCACTGTTGACCAGTCCGAGCAGTCCGTGGAACAAGACGGGACCCACGGGGCTCTTCAGCGAGGACTGGGCGTGGCTGTCATGCATACCGCTGGCGATGGCGATCACGGCACTAGCCGGCCTGATCCTGGGCACCCCGACGCTGCGACTGCGCGGTGACTATCTGGCCATCGTCACCCTCGGATTCGGCGAGATCATCCGCCTGATGGCGGACAATCTCTCCGACATCACCAACGGGCCCCGAGGCCTGCCGGGCGTCGAGTACCCCCGGGTCGGGGAGAGCGAGCGACTTCCCGAAGGGGTGTTCTCCAGCGCGAATTCGACGGGTGACGCGAACTACGGCACCTGGTGGTTCTGGCTGGGCCTGGTGCTCATCGTCGTCATCCTCATGCTCGTGGGAAATCTCGAACGCAGCCGGGTCGGGCGAGCATGGATCGCTGTGCGGGAGGATGAAGACGCAGCGGAGATCATGGGCGTCAACGCTTTCCGGTTCAAGCTCTGGGCCTTCGTGATCGGAGCGGCGATCGGCGGACTGTCCGGGGCCCTGTATGCCGGTCAGGTCCAGTATGTGGCGCCACCGACGTTCAACATCATCAACTCGATGCTGTTCCTGTGTGCGGTGGTGCTCGGGGGACAAGGCAACAAGCTGGGCGTGATCGTCGGTGCGTTCGTCATCGTCTATCTGCCGAACCGGTTGTTGGGCGTGGAATTCCTCGGCATCAACCTGGGCGATCTGAAGTATCTGTTCTTCGGTATAGCGTTGGTGGTGCTGATGATCTTCCGGCCGCAGGGCTTGTTCCCGGCGCGCCAGCAGCTCCTCGCCTACGGCAGGGCCGCGCGCAACCTGTTGAATTCCTCGGAGAAGGAGTCAGTGAGGTGACAATCGAGGAACTGGCCGGTGTCCACCGCGACATCCGGGCCGCCGAAGGCGAAATTCTGCTGCAGACAAAGGAGTTGACGGTCAAGTTCGGCGGCTTGACGGCCCTGGACTCGCTGACCTTCGAAATCCGGCGCGGTGAGATCCTCGGCATGATCGGCCCGAACGGCGCCGGAAAGACCACCTGCTTCAACGCGATCACCGGGGTGTACCGCCCGACGTCGGGGACGGTCACCTTCGACGGTGCGCCGCTCGGCCGGATCAAGCGGCATCAGATCACCCGCCGCGGAATCGCCCGCACTTTCCAGAACATTCGGTTGTGGGGCGAGATGACCGCGCTGGAGAACGTCATGGTGGGGACCGACGCCAGACATCACACCTCCGTTCCCGGCGCCCTAATCCGCACTCCGCGTCATCGCCGTGAGGAACGGTCGGCGATCGAGCGCTCGGCGGCGCTGCTTCATTTTGTAGGCATCGCCCACCGCGGCGAGGAGAAGGCGAAGAACCTGCCGTACGGCGATCAGCGCCGACTGGAGATCGCCCGAGCGCTGGCGACCGAGCCCAAGCTGCTGTGCCTCGACGAGCCGGCGGCCGGGTTCAACCCGCGCGAGAAGGCCGCATTGATCGAGCTGATCCAGAAGATCCGCGACGACGGGTACACCGTGCTGTTGATCGAACACGACATGCGGTTGGTGATGGGCGTGACCGACCGCATCGTGGTGCTGGAATTCGGCCGCAAGATCGCCGACGGCCTGCCCGCCGAGATCCGCGAGGACCCGACGGTGATCGCGGCCTATTTGGGGGTGCCCGATGACGCAGCCGACTGAGGCCCCACGGCCCATTGTTCTCGAATTGCGGGACATCGTCGTGCAATACGGGCGGATCCGTGCTCTGCACGGGATCTCGCTGACGGTCCACGAGGGCGAACTCGTGACACTGTTGGGCTCCAACGGCGCCGGCAAGACCACGACGATGCGGGCGATCTCGGGACTGCTGCCGCTGACCTCGGGATCGATCTGGTTTGAAGGCGCCGACATCAGCAAGGTCAAGGCCCACCACCGCGTGGTCCGGGGACTGGTGCAGGCGCCGGAGGGGCGGGGGGTGTTCCCCGGCATGACCGTCGTCGAGAATCTCGAAATGGGATGCTACGGGCGAAAATTCGATTCCAAGCAGCAGCACCGTGAGCGCCTGGACTGGGTGCTGGAGACCTTCCCGCGGCTGGCCGAACGGCGCAACCAGGTCGGCGGGACACTGTCGGGCGGCGAGCAGCAGATGCTGTCGATCGGCCGGGCGCTGATGGCCCGCCCCCGGGTGCTGCTGCTCGACGAGCCGTCGATGGGCCTGGCGCCCATGGTGATCTCGCAGATCTTCAAGATCATCGCCGAGATCAACGCGCAAGGCACCACGGTGCTGCTCGTCGAGCAGAACGCCCAGCAGGCGCTGAGCCGCTCGGACCGGGCCTACATCCTGGAGACGGGTGAGGTGACGCGCGAAGGTGGCGCCCGGGATCTGTTGGCCGACGACAGCATTCGAGCCGCCTACCTGGGCGTGGCTTGACGCCGTCGATGCGGGCTAGGTGATCCGAAATCGCTTCACGCGCGATTTCGCCCCGGACACCAGTTGCACTCGACCGGTGGGCACCCCGAGGTGTGCGGCCAGCAGCTTGGCGACCGCTTCGGTGGCCTTTCCCTCGATCGCCCGCTCACGGACGTAGACGGTGAGAGCGCCCGCGCTGTCGGTTTCGACGAGCGGGCCCTTGGAACTGCCGGGTTTCACCCGGACGACGACGATCATCGCCGCTGCCAGGGCCAGGTTATGAGCGCCCAGGCGACGGCGACCAGCGCCGTGCCGACCAAGACGTACACGGGCCAGGGCCCCATGAAATCCAGCAGCGATGCCGTCGCCGGCTTCGAGTTCAGGAAGCCGTAGTTGGTACCCGCGATGGCGTTGAACGTGATCGTGACCGCTCCCCACACCAGGGTGACCAGGACCGCGAACCGAAGGCTGCGCCAGTCGGGTCGCATGCGACGCCCCCAGGTCAGGTAGACGGCGGCCCACACCACCACCAGGTGGATCGCGTAGAACGCGAGGAATCGGTAGTGCGGGAAGTCCGGGCCACGCAGCACTGGTGAGATCAGCGCCTGCACGCTCAGCACCAGTCCCCAGTAGTAGGTCAAGGCGTACGCCCAATGTCGTTGCGTCCACAGTGCATACGCGGCGACGATCGTCGCGAGATCGGTGAGTTGCAGCGGCACGGAGTAGCCGATGTCCGGCGGGATCAGGTTGTAGACCAGGATCGCGGCGTAGATGGCCGCGGTCACTGCTCCGAGGATCCGGCCGAAGCGACGTGACTGTTCGTCGGACTGCCTGCGTCCCGTCCACACCAGCAGGGCAACGCCGATCACGAACACCGCCAGCGCGCCCCAATACGAGGGGCCGTAGGGCTGAAAGTCGCTAGCGCGCAACGATTACCGAGGAGCCGTGTCCGAAGAGGCCTTGGTTGGCGGTGATGCCGACGGTGGCGTTTTCGACTTGGCGGCCGGTGGCTTGGCCCTTGAGTTGCCAGGTCAGTTCGCAGACCTGGGCGATGGCTTGGGCGGGGATGGCTTCACCGAAGCAGGCCAGTCCGCCGGAGGGGTTGACCGGGGTGGTTCCGCCGATGGTGGTGGCCCCGCTGCGCAGCAGGTGTTCGGCCTCGCCCTTGGCGCACAGCCCGAGGTGTTCGTACCAGTCCAGTTCCAGCGCGGTGGACAGGTCGTAGACCTCGGCCAGGCTCAGGTCCTCGGGTCCGATGCCGGCTTCGGCGTAAGCGGCGTCGAGGATCTGGTCTTTGAACACCCGCTCGGGTGCGGCGACCACGGCGGTGGAATCGGTGGCGATATCGGGCAGTTCGGGCAGATGCTGGGGGTATTGCGGGGACTGCAGGCTGACCGCGCGAACCGAGGGCACCCCTTCGACCGAGCCGAGGTGCTTTTCGGCGAACGCCCTGCTGGCCACCACCAGCGCCGCCGCCCCGTCGGAGGTCGCGCAGATGTCCAACAGTCGCAACGGGTCGGAGACCACCGGGCTGGCCAGCACGTCGTCGATGGTGGATTCCTTGCGATAACGCGCATTCGGATTGTCCAAGCCGTGCTTGGCATTCTTGACCTTGACCGCGGCGAAGTCCTCCAACGTGGCGCCGTAGAGGTCCATGCGTCGGCGCGCCAGCAACGCGAAGTACACGGTGTTGGTCGCCCCGATCAGATGGAACCGCTGCCAATCGGGGTCATTGCGGCGTTCCCCGCCGACCGGGGCGAAGAACCCCTTGGGCGTGGTGTCGGCGCCGATCACCAACGCCACATCACACAACCCGGCCAGAATCTGGGCCCGCGCGCTCTGCAGCGCCTGCGAACCGCTGGCACAGGCGGCGTAGCTCGACGTCACCGGCACCCCGTTCCAGCCCAGCTTCTGGGCGAACGTGGCCCCGGCCACGAAACCGGGATAGCCGTTGCGGATGGTGTCCGCGCCGGCGACCAGTTGGATCTGGCGCCAATCCAGGCCGGCTTCGGCCAGCGCGGCCCGCGCAGCCACAACGCCGTACTCGGTGAAGTCGCGGCCCCACTTGCCCCACGGGTGCATCCCCGCACCCAGGATGTACACCGGCTCAGGCCTCATGACGCGATCCTCCACGCGTGCACGACCCGCTCGACACCGTCGTCGTCCACATACAGCGGCATCGTGGTCAACTCCATCTCCATGCCGACCTTCAAGTCGGCGGCCAGCGTGCCCTCGACGACCTTGCCCAACACGATCAGGCCTTCGTCGGCCAACTCGACCGCAGCCACCGCGAACGGCTCGAACGGATCCGGCGCCGGATACGGCGGCGGGGGAGCGTAACGGTTCTCGGTGTAACTCCACAGCTTCCCGCGCCGCGACAACGGCACCTGAGCAAGCTCGTCACCGTCACACGCGGGGTTGGGGCAGTTATTGGCCCGCGGCGGGAACACATACGTCCCACACCGATGACACTTACCGCCGATCAGATACGGCAACCCCGAACCGTCCGTCGCAAACCAGCCGTCAATCGCCGGTTGAGTGGATGCTGACACCCGGTCAGCGTACCGAGTCACGCCGGAGAACTGAAACGTGTTCCAGTTTCGGGGTCCGTGCATGACTGGGGTAGTGCGCTACCCCAGCCGGATGTGCGTCCGGCACCGACGATGTCGTTGTTGGGATCGGTAGCCACGGCGACGGTCTGTACTCATCCGCATGACGACGTCACCGGGACGACGTCCGGAACGATTGGACAACATCGATGGGACTCTTCGACAAGGCGAAGAAGGCGGCTCAGCAGGCCGGGCAGGCGTTCGCGCAGCAGGGCGGCCAGCAGCAGGACGGAATGGTGCACGTGCGCGGTGCCGGACCGATCGACACGGCGATGTTCGGCGGTCCGTCGACGCGGTCGGTGGCCGCCGATGACCCGATCTGCCAGCCGATCAACGGAATCTCCTTGCAGGACTATGCCGATCTCGCGCGGGACGCGCAGGCCCGCGGAATCAACAACGAGGCCGGCATGATCACCCTCGCCCAGGAGCGTGGCTGGGATCCGGCGGACACCAAGGCCGCGCTCGACGGCTGGGTACAGCGGATGGGCCAGTCGATGGCCGTCGGTCAGCAGTTCCGCAAGTTCCTCGGCTACTGAGCGAATCCTCGCCATGGCCAACGTGTTCAAGGACTGGGCGCGGATGTACCGCAGCGGCCAGCAGTATCTGGAGTCGCAGGGGCGCCCTTCGTCGTTCCTCGGCCAGATCGTCGACATCCCGAACCGGATTCACGAGGCGGCCGACGCCTCGGAGATCGGTATGACGATGATGCGGCACTCACAGCTGACGAACGGAGCAGGCGTGCCCGCGACCGTCACGGTCGAGGGCGTGTGGCAGGTCGGTTCCTACCTGAACACGTCGCCGGTGCTGCGGATCCAGGTCCGCGTCGAACGCGAGGACGGCACCGCGCCCTACGGTGCCGTCTTCGACGAGGTCGTCGCGCACCTGCACACGGCGACGGTGCGACCGGGCGCGACGCTCGCGGTCTTCGTCGACCCGCAGAACCCCGTCGACATGGCGGTCGACTGGATCCGGACGGGTCGGCTCGGTCCGCCGCCGGCCTAGAGTTGCTCGATTCGCATGCACTGGGCGTTAATCGCCGGTGACGGGCAGTTCGTCGGCCCTAAAATTCGCTAGTGGACAACGACTGGCCGTTCACTGGTCGTGCACACGAAGTGGCGCAGATCGTGAGCGGCCTCTTGGGCGTCGACCCCTACGCCGGCGCGGTGGTCGTCGGCGACGCAGGCGTCGGCAAGAGTCGGCTGGCTCGAGAGGTCCTGGCGGCAGTGTCGGGGCAGTACGAGACTCGCTGGGTCGTCGCCACCAGATCCGGGCGTGCACTGCCGCTCGGAGCCTTCTCGGCATGGATCGGCGATGGCGGATCAGAACCCACGATGCTGGTCCGCTCGGTGATCGAGGCGGTGACCGCGGGCGATCGTCGGGTTGTCGTCGGAGTTGACGATGCGCACCTGCTCGACGAGCTGTCCGCGTTCGTGGTCCACCAACTCGTCCACCGTCGGCTCGCCAAGGTCGTCCTCACCGTCCGCAGCCACGAGCCGGCGCCTGAAGCGGTGACGGCGCTGTGGAAGGACCTGTACCTGGAGCGCATCCACCTGCCCGCGTTCTCCAAGGCAGAGTCCGGCCAGTTGCTGACCCGCGTCCTCGACGGGCAGTTGGAGACCTCGACCCTGCTCCGGTTGTGGAACCTGACCCGCGGCAATGTGCTTTTCCTGCGCCATCTCGTAGACCAGGAACTCGCACGCCGGCAGTGGTCCGTCCGCAACGGCACGTGGGCCTGGCACGGTGACGCCACGGCCTTCACGGAGCTGGCGGACCTCGTCACCTCGCAAATGGGGTCCCTGTCGGAGCCGTTGGCAGACGTCGTGGATCTGATCGCCGTCGCCGGGCCGCTGCAGTGCGATCTACTCGCCGAGGTCGTGGGTTGGCCGGTCGTCGAAGAAGCGCGGACCAGAGGTCTGATCGGCATCGAGCACGACGCGGAGTCCGCCGTGGCACGCCTGGGTCACCCGCTGTACGGCGAAGTTCGCCGTTGGAGGACCAGCGGTCAGCGTGGTCGTCACCTGCGGGGCCGGATTCTGCGCGCGCTTCCGGACGCCGCACCACCCGACTCGCAGGAGCAACTGCGTCGCGCACTGCTGTGGCTCGACTCTGACCTGCCGCCCGACGGCCAGTTGTTCACCGCGGCTGCAGGCATTGCGATGCAGTTGTTGGATCCAGCTCTCGCAGAACGGCTTGCGGGTGAAGCCCGGCGAGTCGATCCGACATATGAATCGACCTACCTGCACGCGTTCGCATTGCATCTGATCGGGCGGGCGCCCGAGGCCGAACGCATCCTCGCCGGCATTTCGGAGAGGGATGTCTCACCGGATGAGTTCGCAAACCTCGCCATGTTCCGGGCAGCCAACCTGTATTGGGTCCTCGGGCGGACGGTCGAGTCGCGTCGCGTGCTCGACGACGCGCAATCCCGGCTCCCGGCCGCGTCACACGGTGTCCTGATCGCCTACCGCGTCTTGTTGGAAGCCGCCGAAGGCTCGGCCGCCAGGGCTCTCGCCGCGGCCGAAACGGTGGACAGCGCCCAGCTTTCGGATGTGGCTGCGATGAACCTGAACTACGCGCTGGTTCTGGCGTGCGGGTACGCCGGCCGCGGCAACGACGCGGTCGAGGCGGCCAGACGCGGTTACGAGTTGGCCGATCGCTCACGAGGTGCGGCTCCGATGCTGTTCGGCTTCACCGAACACCACCTTCAGGCCCTCGTCTTCGCTGGGCACCTGAGGGAAGCGGAAGCGCTGGCTCAGCGCGTCGCCCGCAGGACCGTCGGCACTCCGGTGGCGTCATCGGCCTACGCGGCGTTGTTCATGGGCCATATCCAGCTCGGAACCGGACGGGTCGGGGCCGCGTGCACTTCGCTGGAGGAGGCCGTAGCCACATTCACTTCGCTCGGCAATGTGAAGTTGGGTGACGTGTTGTCCAAGTGCGATCTCGTCGTCGCGCTGGCGACCGCCGGCGACGTGGAAACCTCGGCGGCGGTGTTGACGGCGTTGGAAGCCGAGCACAATCCCTTCGGCTACCTCGAGCCCCGCTGTGTCCTTGCCCGGGCCTGGGTTTCGGCGGCCGAAGGCGCGCTGACGGCCGCGGTGATGCAAAGCCTGCACGCTGCCGAGATCGCCCGGCACGGGGGTTATTTCGCGCAGGAGGCGGTGTGTCTGCACACCGCGGCGCGATTCGGTGACACGACGTCGGCGACGCGGCTGGCCGAGCTGCGCGACACCATCGAGGGCCCACGCATTTCCGCCATCGCCGCGCATGCCGATGCGTTGGCCCACGGGGACCCACACAGGCTTTCGCAGGCCTCGCGCCTCTTCGAGGACTTCGGTGACCTCGCGGCGGCCGTCGACGCGGCGGCACATTCGGCCGACGTGTATCGACGGCGAGACCAACGAGGGTCCGCTCTGACGGAGTTGGCGCGCGCGCACGAGCTCGCGGAAGCCTGCGGCGGCTTGGCAACGCCCGCCCTGCGCGCGGTCGAGTCGGATCTGCTGACCGGCCGGCAGCGGGAGGTCTTGGCGATGGCGGCGCGCGGCTTTACCAATCGCGACATCGCGCAGCGGCTGAACGTCTCCGTGCGAACCGTCGAGGGACATCGGTACCGCGCCACGAAGCGGAAGGCGTAGTCGACATCCGCGAACGACGCGAAATGGCGTAGTCGCTGCGGCCGGCATGCCCGAAAAGGCGTAGTTCAGTACCCGTTCTGAGGGGGTCTGACCAGCACATACTTGCCTCACCACGACGTTGCACGCGCGTCGCTCAGGCGCGGCGGGGAGGACAGAATGTACGCGAATCACATCGGCCGGGTCGGAGCGCTGGCCGTCTTTCTGGGCATCGGAGCCGGGGTGGTGGCGCTGCCGGGCTTGGCCCAAGCGAAACCGGCCGACTCGGACAGGAATGCAAATGCACCGGGTCAGAACATGAGCATCTCGACCAACGGGGTCACCCGCGTCCAGAAGGGCACCGCAACGGCCACCAGCGACGGCCAGGGGTCGGTCGCGAGAGCCCGCGGGGATGGCAGCGTCGCGACTGCAGACGGCGACCACAACATGGCAACCGCGATCGGCACCGACAGCACCGCGACCGCCATCGGGGGAAGCGGCAACACGGCCACGGTTCAAGGTGACAACAGCACCGCGACCGTCAGCGGCGACAACAACACGGTGACCGTCACAGGCAACAACAGCACCGCGACCATCGGCACCGGCGACAGTCCCCTGGCCACCTTCAGCGCCACGACCGTCACGGACGCGAACGGCAACACGGTCACCGTCGACGGCGACTACAGCACGGCGACGGTGACCGGCGGATCCAACAACACCGTCACGATCACCGGCGACGGCAACGTCGCCACCGCGGGTGGTGACACCAACACCGCCACGGTCGACGGAACTTCCAGCACGGCGACCGCGACCGGCACCGGCAGCACCGCCTCCGTGACCGGAGTCAACAGCACGGCCACCGCGAGCGGCGACGGCAACACCGCCACGGTCACCGGGTTCCTCAGCACCGCGACCGCCGTCGACGGTGCCGGCAACACCGCAACCGTGACGGGCGACCACAGCACGGCCACGGCGGGCAGTGCGGGAGCCGTCGTAGGCGGCATCGACAACACCGCCACCGTCACCGGCAACTTCAGCACCGCGACCGCGACCGGCGGCGAAAACAACACCTCCATCGTCGACGGCGACAACAGTCGTGCCTATTCCGGGACCATCGTTGCCGACGGCGGAGACGTCTACGAGGGGAGCGGCAATCTGGCCTCTGTGTCAGGAAACGACAGCCTGGCGATCGCGCACAGCGGCGACGACAACACCGCGACCGTCGTCGGCGATGACAGCCGCGCCTTCACCTACCTCGGAGACGGCAACACCGCCACCGTCACCGGCGATGACGGTGTCGCCGAGGCGGGCGCGGGCAATGGCAATATCGCCGTCGTCACCGGTTACAACAGCGAGGCTCACGCATACGCCGGCAACGACAACACCGCCATCACCACCGGCGACAACAGCCATACCGACGCGGAGAGTGGCAACAACAACGTCGCGACGGTCGACGGAAACAACAGTTCGGCCGCATCGGGTAGCGGCGACAACAACACCGCCACCGTCGACGGTGATGGGAGCAGGGCTTTCGCCGGCCAAACCTTCACCGGCAGTCCTGGTGACGGCAATGACGGCAACACCGCCATCGTCGTCGGTGACAACAGCATCGCCGACGCAAACCTCGGCGACGAGAACTACGCGGAGGTGTACGGCAATAACAGCACGGCAATCGCCAGTCGCGGCGATGACAATCAGGCGGGCGTGCTCGGTGATTTCAGCTCCGCGGGGGCGGGGTTCGGCGACAACAACGAAGCCATCGTCAACGGCACAGGCAGCGAGGCCACGGCGGCGTTCGGTGACAACAACCTCGCCTTCGTCTGGGGGAACGGCAGCGATGCTCAAGCGGGCGGCACCCTGTTCGGCCCCGGCACTTGGAACACTGCCAGCATCATCGGCAACGGCAGCACCGTCACGGCGGGCGGGGCCAATGCCGACTACACCTACCTGGTGGTGGAAGGCGACGGACTCAACTTGAGCGTTGGACCCGACGACTTCGACACCACCCCCAACTGAGCTGGTAGCCACGCCGCCGGTGTCGGCGGCGGTGCATAGAGTAGGGCCGTGAGCCCAGCGAGCACCGCCACCGACAAGAAGACGGCCGCCGACGGCACGCCGGACGCCAAGCCGACACTGATGCTGCTGGACGGCAACTCACTGGCCTACCGGGCGTTCTACGCGCTGCCCGCCGAGAACTTCAAGACCCGAAACGGGTTGACCACCAACGCGGTCTACGGCTTCACCGCAATGCTGATCAACCTGCTGCGCGACGAGCAGCCCACTCACGTCGCGGCCGCCTTCGACGTGTCCCGGCAGACGTTCCGGGTCGACAAGTACCCCGAGTACAAGGCCGGCCGGTCCTCGACACCCGACGAGTTCCGCGGCCAGATCGACATCACCAAGGAGGTACTCGGGGCGCTGGGCATCACGGTGCTCGCCGAGCCCGGCTTCGAGGCCGACGACATCATCGCCACGCTGGCCACGCAGGCCGCCGACGGCGGCTACCGCGTGCTGGTGGTGACCGGTGACCGCGACTCACTGCAACTGGTCAACGACGACGTCACCGTGCTGTACCCGCGCAAGGGCGTCAGCGAGCTGACCCGGTTCACCCCGGACGCGGTCCTGGAGAAGTACGGTCTGACCCCGCTGCAGTACCCCGACTTCGCCGCCCTGCGGGGGGATCCCAGCGACAACCTGCCCGGCATCCCGGGTGTGGGCGAGAAGACGGCCACCAAGTGGATCGCCGAGTACGGCTCGCTGCAGTCGCTTGTCGACAACGTCGACGCGGTCAAGGGCAAGGTCGGCGACGCGCTGCGGGCGAACCTGTCGAGTGTCGTGCTCAACCGCGAGCTCACCGACCTGGTCAAAGACGTACCCCTGGCGCAGACCCCGGACACGCTGCGAATGCAGCCCTGGGACCGCGATCAGATTCACCGGCTCTTCGATGATCTCGAGTTCCGCGTGCTGCGCGACCGGTTGTTCGAGACGTTGGCTTCCGCCGATCCGGAGGTCGACCAGGGCTTCGACGTGCGCGGTGGCGCACTGGAAGCCGGGGAGCTGGCCGCCTGGCTGGCCGAGCACAGCTCCGGCAAGCGCTTCGGGATGGCGGTGGTGGGCACGCACCTGGCGTACGACGCCGACGCCACCGCGCTCGCGATCGTCGCCGCCGACGGCGACGGGCGGTACATCGACACCTCGACGCTGAGCGGCGAGGACGAGCAGGCGCTCGCGGCCTGGCTCGCCGATCCGGAAACACCGAAGGCGCTGCACGAAGCCAAGCTGGCGATGCACGACCTCGAGGGCCGCGGCTGGAAACTGTCCGGCGTCACCTCCGACACCGCACTGGCGGCATACCTGGTCCGGCCGGGGCAGCGCAGCTTCGCCCTCGACGACCTCTCGTTGCGATACCTCAAGCGCGAGTTGCGTGCGGACAACCCTGAGCAGCAACAGCTTTCACTGCTCGACGACAGTGACGGCGTCGACGACCAGGCGGTGCAGACCGTCATCCTGAGGGCGAAAGCGGTAATGGACCTCGCCGAAGCACTCGACGAGGAGCTGGCCCGCATGGAATGTTCCTCGCTCCTCGGCGATCTGGAACTGCCGGTGCAGCGGGTGCTCGCCGAGATGGAGACCGCGGGCATCGCAGTCGACCTCAACCAGCTCGGCGAGCTGCAGTCCGAGTTCGCCGACATGATCCGGGACGCCGCCGAGGCGGCCTACGCGGTGATCGGCAAGCAGATCAACCTCGGCTCGCCCAAGCAGCTGCAGGTGGTGCTGTTCGACGAGCTGGAGATGCCGAAGACCAAGCGCACGAAGACCGGCTACACCACCGATGCCGACGCGCTGCAGTCGCTGTTCGACAAGACCGGACACCCGTTCCTGCAGCATCTGCTGGCGCACCGCGACGCCACCCGGCTGAAGGTCACCGTCGACGGGTTGCTCAATTCCGTTGCCTCCGACGGGCGCATCCACACGACGTTCAATCAGACGATCGCCGCGACGGGGCGGTTGTCGTCGACCGAGCCGAACCTGCAGAACATCCCGATCCGCACCGACGCCGGTCGGCGCATCCGCGACGCGTTCGTGGTCGGCAAGGGCAGCCGGGGTGACTTTGCCGAGCTGATGACCGCTGACTACAGCCAGATCGAGATGCGCATCATGGCGCACCTGTCACAGGACGCGGGCCTGATCGAGGCGTTCAACACCGGTGAGGATCTGCACTCGTTCGTGGCGTCGAGGGCATTCGACGTGCCCATCGACGAGGTGACGCCCGACTTGCGGCGCCGGGTCAAGGCGATGTCGTACGGGCTGGCGTACGGCTTGAGCGCCTACGGGCTGGCGGCGCAGCTCAAGATCTCCACCGAGGAAGCCAAGGTGCAGATGGAGCAGTACTTCGCGCGGTTCGGCGGAATCCGCGACTATCTGCGCGACGTCGTCGACCAGGCCCGCAAGGACGGCTACACCTCGACGGTGTTCGGCCGCAGGCGCTATCTGCCCGAACTCGACAGCAGCAACCGCAACGTGCGCGAGGCCGCCGAGCGCGCCGCGCTCAACGCTCCGATCCAGGGCAGTGCCGCCGACATCATCAAGGTGGCGATGATCAACGTCGACACTGCGCTCAAGGAGGCCGGCCTGAAGTCGCGGATCCTGCTCCAGGTGCACGACGAGCTGCTCTTCGAGGTCGCCAACGGGGAGCGCGACGCCGTCGAGAAGCTGGTGCGCGACAAGATGGGCAGCGCCTACCCGCTCGACGTGCCGCTCGAGGTCTCCGTCGGCTACGGCCGCAGCTGGGACGCCGCAGCGCACTGAGTCAGCGGGCCTCCGCGGCCAGTCCGACGCCCATTGCCACCAGAATGGCGCCCATCGCGCGTTCGATCCGGCGACGAATGGGCATGCGGCTCAACAATTCCCGCGCCCGGGTGGCAGCGAGCACGACGCCCGCGCACCACGCCGTGTCGATGACGAGCTGGATCACCGCCAGCACCAGCAGTGTGGGCAGCACCGCACCGCTCGGCGGCAGGAACTGCGGGATCACCACAATCCCGAAGGCGCCGCCTTCGGGTTGGCGGCGATGGACAGTAGCGCCGCGCGGAACGCCGCCACCGGTGTCCTGCCGCGCGGTTCGTTCGACGGCGTGATCGTTGCCGGGTGATTGGCGGTGCGCCAGGCGCTGACCCCGAGCCAGATCAGGATCGCGGCGCCGATCACGTGCAGGGCAAGCGACAGCGCCCTGTTCGCCATCAACAGCACCGACAGTCCCGCGCCACCCGCCAGCGTCCAGCCGAAGATCCCGATCTCGTTGCCGACGACGGCGGCGAGCCCTGCCGCGCGCCCATCCCGCACCGAGCGGTGCAGGAACAGCGCCGTCGCGGGTCCCGGCAGCGCAGCAAGGATCAGACACGCGACCAGAAAAGCCGGCATGACGTCGAACAGGTGGGCGGCCATGTCAGCAGTATCTCGCGCTCGGCAAGGAGGTTACGGCCGCAGCGGTGAGCGGTAGTCGGCCAGCCACTGCAGCGTCGGTGCGGCTGCGCGGGCGGCGTGCACGCCGTAGGCCTCCTCCGTCTGCATCGCGTAGATCCGCTCGTCGCCGAACCCGCGGTCGATGCGATCGCGCACGAAGGCCAGTTCGACGACCTGGGCCGCGAACCTCTTCACCGTCTTCGCCGCCGGCTTCCCGCCCGCCCGGCCGGCCGCGGCGACCGCCGCTTTGCGGGTGCGGATCGAGCCCAGCCAGGTGGCCTCGTTGGGGGTGACCAGCCCGGCCTGCACCATGCCGGGCAGCTTGGCCGCGACGATGCGCTGCTCCCGGCGACGGCTCTGCACGGCGAGCACAATCGCCAGCGCGAAGATCGGCATCATCCACAGCACGTACACGCCGAAGTACCACTCGATTCCCAGCAACGAGGACCCGTTCCACAGCCCGTGCATGACGACCGCCGCCAGATACCCCAGGCCGATGTAGGCGAGCTTGGCGAGCTGACTGCGGCGGTGCAGCGCGAAGAACACGCCGATCGCGAAGAACGTGGTGAACAGGGAGTGCGCGAACGGCGCCATGATCAGCCGCAGCGCAGCGGTGAGCAGTGAGTCGCCGAGCGACTCGCCGCCGGCGATGTAGAGGATGTCCTCGAGCCAGGCGAAGCCGGCGCCGACCAGGCCGGCGTACACCAGGCAGTCCGTCAGCGAGTTGAGCTCATGGCGGCGCCGGCCGGTCATCATGAGCAGCAGAAACGCCCCTTTGGCCGCCTCCTCGATCACCGGCGCGCCGATGGCGGTCGACACCCAGCCGATCGATTCCGCGTCGCCCTGCGCGATCAACGACTCGAGGTAGAGGCCGAGGATCACCGACAACACCACGGCGACGGACGTGCCCCACAGGAATGCGAAGATCAGCAGCCGCGGCGGCTCGGGCTCCCACCGGTCCAGCCAGACGTAGCACAGCACCACGACCACCATCGCCACGCTGGACAGCACGAAGCCGATGGCGGCGCCGACCGGGTTGAGCGCGGTCAGGGCGATGAGAATGAGGCCAGCGACCGTGCCCAGAAGGATGAGCACGACGAGCGGAGCGCCGACCGTGCGGACTTTGCGCTCAAACGGCGGTGCGATGGGCCAGGTCTGGTGCGGCGCGCCCGGAAACGACACCAGAGCAGGGTAGCTGGGGGCGGTGCGCCGCCGAACGTAACGCCACGGCGGGTTCTGCGCGTTGAAATCCCCCCGCCACGTTACAGTCGGCGCTGAGGCAGCCGAGCTGCCGACAACCCTGTTCACACCGGCCACAGCCGTTACCGGGCGAACCGGGTTTGTCCAGCATGTGCACAGTCGAGTAACCTCGACGGGTACCTGTCTGCGGGTTTTCGTCGTCCGCGGCCGGTATCACCACAAATTCACGTCCAGTCCCTACGACCAAACCTGTCCGGAGCAACCCACCACATGCCAAGTCCCTCCGTCGCCTCGCCGCAAGTAGCCGTCAACGACATCGGCTCGAGCGAGGACTTTCTCGCCGCCATCGACAAGACCATCAAATACTTCAACGATGGCGACATCGTCGAGGGAACCATCGTCAAGGTTGACCGTGACGAGGTCCTGCTCGACATCGGCTACAAGACCGAAGGCGTCATTCCCTCCCGTGAGCTGTCCATCAAGCACGACGTCGACCCCAACGAGGTCGTTTCCGTGGGCGATGAGGTCGAAGCTCTGGTCCTCACCAAGGAGGACAAGGAAGGCCGCCTCATCCTGTCCAAGAAGCGCGCGCAGTACGAGCGCGCCTGGGGCACCATCGAAGAGCTCAAGGAAAAGGACGAGGCCGTCAAGGGCACCGTCATCGAGGTCGTCAAGGGCGGCCTGATCCTCGACATCGGCCTGCGCGGCTTCCTGCCCGCGTCACTGGTCGAGATGCGTCGCGTCCGCGATCTGCAGCCGTACATCGGCAAGGAGATCGAGGCCAAGATCATCGAGCTCGACAAGAACCGCAACAACGTGGTGCTCTCCCGCCGCGCCTGGCTCGAGCAGACCCAGTCCGAGGTGCGCAGCGAGTTCCTCAACCAGCTCACCAAGGGCGCCATCCGCAAGGGCGTGGTGTCCTCGATCGTCAACTTCGGCGCGTTCGTCGATCTCGGCGGCGTCGACGGGCTGGTGCACGTCTCCGAACTGTCCTGGAAGCACATCGACCATCCGTCCGAGGTGGTCAACGTCGGTGACGAGGTCACCGTCGAGGTGCTCGACGTCGACATGGACCGTGAGCGGGTTTCGCTGTCGCTCAAGGCAACTCAGGAAGATCCGTGGCGCCACTTCGCCCGCACCCACGCGATCGGCCAGATCGTCCCGGGCAAGGTCACCAAGCTGGTGCCGTTCGGTGCGTTCGTCCGCGTCGAGGAGGGCATCGAGGGCCTGGTGCACATCTCCGAGCTGTCCGAGCGCCACGTCGAGGTCCCGGACCAGGTGGTGCAGGTCGGCGACGACGCGATGGTCAAGGTCATCGACATCGACCTGGAGCGGCGCCGCATCTCGCTGAGCCTCAAGCAGGCCAACGAGGACTACACCGAGGAGTTCGACCCGTCGAAGTACGGCATGGCCGACAGCTACGACGAGCAGGGCAACTACATCTTCCCCGAGGGCTTCGACTCCGAGACCAACGAATGGCTCGAGGGCTTCGAGAAGCAGCGTGAGGAGTGGGAGTCCCGCTACGCCGAGGCCGAGCGCCGGCACAAGATGCACACCGCGCAGATGGAGAAATTCGCCGCAGCTGAGGCGGAAGCCGCAGCGGCTCCCTCGTCGGCCAACGGTGTGTCACGTGGCGACGAGCCGTCCGCCGGCGGATCGCTCGCCAGCGACGCCCAGCTCGCGGCGCTGCGGGAGAAGCTCGCAGGCAACGCCTGACCAGTTCGATCGACGGACGCCCCGGCTCAGCACGAGTCGGGGCGTTCGTCGTCCGGCGGCCCTGACACACTGTTGCGGTGCTGCGCATTGGGTTGTCCGGCGGGATCGGCGCCGGGAAGTCGACGGTGTCCGCGACGTTCAGCGAACTCGGCGGCATCGTCGTCGACGGTGACGTGATCGCCCGCGAGGTCGTCGAACCGGGCACCGAGGGCCTGGCCAGACTCGTCGAGACATTCGGCGAGGGCATCCTGGCCGAAGACGGCGCCCTGAACCGGCCCGCGTTGGCGGCGATCGCGTTCAGCGACGAGGACAAGCGCCAAACGCTCAACGGCATCGTGCACCCGCTGGTGGCGCACCGCCGCTCGGAGCTGATCGCTGCTGCCGCGGAGGACGCCGTGATCGTCGAGGACATCCCGCTACTGGTCGAGTCCGGCATGGCGCCGATGTTCCCTCTGGTGGTGATCGTGCACGCCGAGGAGGACCTGCGGGTGAAGCGGCTGATCGAGCATCGCGGCTTCAGCGAGCAGGATGCGCGGGCCCGGATCGCCGCGCAGGCCACCGAGGACCAGCGCCGGGCCGTCGCCGACGTGTGGCTGGACAATTCCGGCACGGCGGGCGAGTTGGTGGAGGCGGCCCGCGCGCTGTGGCACGAGCGCATCCTGCCCTTCGCGCACAACCTGCACAGCGGGACGCCCGCTCACGCCGAGCCCGTGCTGGTGCCGTACGACCCCGCGTGGCCGGATCAGGCGCGTCGGATCGTCGCGCGGTTGACCACCGCGTGCGGACACCGCGCGCTCCGCATCGACCACATCGGTTCGACGGCGGTATCCGGGATGGACGCCAAGGACGTGGTCGACGTGCAGGTGACGGTCGCGTCGCTCGAGGTCGCCGACGAACTCCGCGAGGCGCTGACGGCCGCCGGCTACGTGCACCGGCCGATCACGGCCGACGTCGGGAAGCCGGACGCGCGCAGCACGGTCGCCGAATTCGACCAAACGAACAACGACTCCTTGTGGCGCAAGCGGATTCACTGCTCCGCCGACCCCGGCCGACCCACCAACGTCCATCTGCGCGTCCACGGATGGCCCGGCCAGCAGTTCGCGTTGCTGTTCGTGGACTGGCTGCGCGCGAATCCCGGGGTGCAGGCCGACTACCTCGCGGTGAAACACCGCGTCGTCGCGGAGGGGCATGCGAGAACCGACGCCTACGCCGACGCGAAGGAACCCTGGTTCCTCGACGCCTATCGACGCGCGTGGGAGTGGGCGGACACCACGGGGTGGCGGCCGTAGCGGTCAGGCGGGCGGGAGGGCTGCCGGATCCGCCGGCGGCGCGGCCGCCGGATCCACGGGCGGAAGCGCCGCGGCGTCGGTGTTCAACGGGGCGCCGCACTGCAACGTGCCGTACTGCGGGTCGTCTTTGGGGCGCAGCAGCCTCGGTGCGATGAACTGGTCGGCCTGGGCGACGATCTGGTCGTCGACCAAGATCTCGCAGTGCAGGTTCGATCCGTACGGCCAGTCGATCGACACTTCCATGCCGGCCAGCTTCGGATCGTCGAGAACCGTGTTGACCTCGAACGTCCGCCCCGGCAGCAGGGTGGGCTGTTCGCTGTTGACGTTCGTGTCGTCGATCTTGTAGGCCACCACCGCACCGCGGGACGTCCCGTCCGCGCGGGCGCGATAGATGACGTTGTGCGCCAACCCGTCGTCCGCGGCCGGCTGCTCGGGCAGAACCGGCTGCTCGACGGCGGGCGGCGGGGGAGGCTCGGTGCTCGGCTGGGCCGATGCGGCCGCCGACGAGCCCATCAACACTGCCGCAGCGGCCGCGGCAGCCGTCGATCTGCGCAGGATGGGGCTCATGTGACCGAAGACTACCGTTCGCGTCTGTCCGGGCAAATTCGCAGTCCTTACCATCACAATCAAGATCGGTGCCCGGCGGTCTACCGTTACGCGCCCACGGCGACCGTGGTACCGGCGCAGACGGCGGGACCACCGGCAGCAAACGGCAGCAAACGGCAGCAACGGCAGCAACGGCTAAGCGCTGCCCCCTGGTGGTGGCTCACTCGTCGGACGCACTGGCCTTGCCGCGCCAGGTGAGCGCCATTTCGTGGCCCGCCAGCCAGCGGTCGAGGTCGTAGTCGTGCCGGGCCAGTCCGTCGACCGCGGACACCGCCGTCTGCACCGCTTCCTCGCCCGTTTCCGGTGTCAGCAGGCCGTGTCGGACGGCCGTGAGCAGCTCGTCGATGTCGGCGACCTCCACTCCGACGCCGGTGCGCACCACCAGATCGAGGTAGTGGTCCTCGGAGTGCCAGGCCGGTCGCCCTGGGGTGTAGCGACCGACGTCGAGGTAGTAGTCCTGGTCTCGTTCGTGGCCGGGATTGAAGTGGAACACCGTCGCGCGCAACCGCAGCGACGGCAGCAGCCACGACTCCATGTAGTGGAACTGGGCGCGGCCGGGGGTGGGGCGGGCCATGTAGAGCCCCCACGGCTGCTCGGAGTAGGTGTCGACGGCCCGCACGATGCCCTTGGGATCGGTGTTGGTGCGGGCGCTCAGGTCGAACGTCTCGTGCTTGGGAGCGTGGATGCCGTCACGCTAGCGCGTTCGCGGCACCGGCGGGGAATGAAGTTGTCGGTGTGCACGCTTAACCTGGTGAATTATGGCCTTCGCTACCGAACATCCCGTGCTTGCGCACTCGGAGTACCGCCCCGTCGACTCTGTCGTGCGCACCGGCGGCCGCTTCGAGGTGGTCAGCCCGTACGCGCCCGCCGGCGATCAGCCCGCCGCGATCGACGACCTCGAGCGCCGCATCAGGGCGGGGGAGCACGACGTGGTGCTGCTGGGCGCCACAGGTACGGGGAAGTCGGCGACCACGGCGTGGCTCATCGAGCGGGTGCAGCGGCCCACCCTGGTGATGGAGCCCAACAAGACGCTCGCCGCCCAGATGGCCAACGAGTTACGGGAGATGTTGCCGCACAACTCCGTTGAGTACTTCGTCTCGTACTACGACTATTACCAGCCCGAGGCGTACATCGCGCAGACCGACACCTACATCGAGAAGGACAGCTCGATCAACGACGACGTCGAGCGGCTGCGGCACTCCGCGACATCGAGCCTGCTGTCACGTCGGGACGTCGTCGTGGTCGCGTCGGTGTCGTGCATCTACGGTCTGGGCACGCCGCAGTCGTACCTGGACCGCAGCGTCGAGCTCAAGGTCGGCGACGAGGTTCCGCGTGACGCGCTGCTGCGACTGCTCGTCGACGTCCAGTACACGCGCAACGACATGGCGTTCACCCGTGGTTCGTTCCGGGTGCGCGGGGACACCGTCGAGATCATCCCGTCCTACGAGGAGTTGGCCGTCCGAATCGAGTTCTTCGGCGACGAGGTCGAGGCGCTGTACTACCTGCACCCGCTGACGGGCGACGTGGTGCGCCAGGTGGACTCGCTGCGGATCTTCCCGGCGACGCACTATGTCGCGGGACCGGAGCGGATGGCCCACGCGATCTCGACCATCGAGCAGGAACTCGAGGAGCGGCTGGCCGAGCTGGAGGGTCAGGGCAAGCTGCTCGAGGCACAGCGGCTGCGGATGCGGACCAACTACGACGTCGAGATGATGCGCCAGGTCGGCTTCTGCTCGGGGATCGAGAACTACTCGCGCCACATCGACGGCAGGCCGGCCGGATCGGCGCCCGCGACGCTGCTGGACTACTTCCCCGAAGACTTCCTGCTCGTCATCGACGAGTCGCACGTGACGGTGCCGCAGATCGGCGGCATGTACGAGGGCGACATGTCCCGCAAGCGCAATCTGGTCGACTTCGGCTTCCGGCTACCGTCGGCTGTCGACAACCGCCCGCTCACCTGGGAGGAGTTCGCGGACCGGATCGGGCAGACGGTGTACCTGTCGGCGACTCCGGGGCCCTACGAGCTGAGCCAGTCCGGCGGCGAGTTCGTCGAACAGGTCATCCGCCCGACGGGCCTGGTCGACCCGAAGGTGGTGGTCAAGCCCACCAAGGGGCAGATCGACGACCTGATCGGCGAGATCCGCAAGCGCACGGAGCGCGACGAGCGCGTCCTGGTCACCACGCTGACCAAGAAGATGGCCGAAGACCTCACCGATTACCTGCTCGAGATGGGGATCCGGGTCCGCTACCTGCACTCCGAGGTCGACACGCTGCGCCGCGTCGAGTTGCTCCGGCAGTTGC
Organism: Mycobacterium sp. B14F4; assembly: GCF_039871645.1. Taxonomy (NCBI): domain Bacteria; kingdom Bacillati; phylum Actinomycetota; class Actinomycetes; order Mycobacteriales; family Mycobacteriaceae; genus Mycobacterium; species Mycobacterium sp. B14F4. The sequence continues at coordinate 283,260 of NZ_JBDPMF010000007.1, forward strand.
GCCTCGGCGAGTACGACGTGCTGGTCGGCATCAACCTGCTGCGCGAGGGCCTCGACCTGCCGGAGGTGTCGCTGGTGGCGATCCTCGACGCCGACAAGGAAGGCTTCCTGCGCTCCACCCGCAGCCTGATCCAGACGATCGGCCGCGCGGCCCGCAACGTGTCCGGCGAAGTGCACATGTACGCCGACAACATCACCGACTCGATGCGCGAGGCCATCGACGAGACCGAGCGCCGGCGCGCCAAGCAGATCGCCTACAACGAGGCCAACGGCATCGACCCGAAGCCGTTGCGCAAGAAGATCGCCGACATCCTCGACCAGGTGTACCGCGAGGCCGACGATGTGGAGGTCGGTGGTTCGGGCCGCAACGCGTCGCGTGGTCGTCGCGCGCAGGGTGAGCCCGGACGCGCGGTCAGCGCCGGGATCATCGAGGGCCGCGACACGTCGAACATGCCCCGAGCCGAACTGGCCGACCTGATCAGGGATCTCACCGAGCAGATGATGACCGCGGCGCGTGACCTGCAGTTCGAACTGGCGGCCCGCATCCGCGACGAGATCGCCGACCTGAAGAAGGAACTGCGCGGCATGGACGCCGCCGGCCTGAAGTAACACGCCCCAGGCTTGACCTCAACCTTGGTTGAGTTCGTAGCGTGAGCGCGTGACCGAAACCGCGCCGCTTCGCACGGGCAGCTGGCGTGAGCTGTTGGGTCCGAGGAACCTCGGCGCGTCGACCGTGCTCGCCGGCGGTGTCGCGTTGTACGCCACGAACGAGTTCCTGACGATCAGCCTGATGCCCAGCGCCGTCGCCCAGATCGGCGGCCAGCGGTTCTACGCCTGGGTGACCACCGTGTATCTGGTGGCATCGGTGATCGCCGCGACCACCGTGCACTCGACGTTGATGCGGTTGGGTCCACGCTTGTCATATCTGTTCGCGCTCAGCGTATTCGCGATGGGCAGCGTGATGTGCACCGCGGCGCCGTCCATGGAGGTCTTGCTGGTGGGCCGCACGGTGCAGGGCCTCGGCGGCGGACTGGTGGCCGGGCTGGGCTACGCGGTGATCAACACCGCCTTGCCCAACTGGTTGTGGACGAAGGCGTCGGCATTGGTGTCGGCGATGTGGGGAGTCGGCACCCTGGTCGGCCCGGCCGCGGGCGGGCTCTTCGCCCAATTCGCCTCGTGGCGTTGGGCGTTCGGCATGCTGGTGATCTTGACGACTGCGGTCGCCGCGCTCGTCCCCATCGCGTTACCCGCACGCAGGGACGCCGACGTCGACATACCCAGGGTGCCGATCCCGGTGTGGTCGCTGGTGCTCTTGGGCTCGGCGGCGCTGGCGGTCAGCGTGGCGGGCGTGCCGCGCCAGGCGTGGGCCACCGCGACGACGCTGGTCCTCGGCGCACTGCTGGTGGCGGTCTTCCTGGTCGTCGACCGGCGGCTGCCCGCCGCGGTGTTGCCGCCCAGCACTTTCGGGCCGGGCCCGTTGAAGTGGATATACCTGTCGCTGGGTGTGTTGATGGCGGCCACCATGGCCGACATGTACGTACCGCTGTTCGGTCAGCGGTTGGCGGGACTGACCCCCGTAGCGGCCGGGTTCCTGGCGGCGGGTCTGGCCATCGGATGGACGGTCGGCGAGATCGGCAGCGCATCGATGAGCAACGATCGGGCGATCGGACGGACCGTCGCCGTCGCACCCGCGGTGATGGCCGCCGGGCTGGGACTGACCGTACTCACGCTCCACGACGACGGCTCCGCGGTCCTGATCACGGCGTGGGCGCTCGCCCTACTCATCACCGGCACCGGCGTGGGCATCGCCTGGCCCCATCTGTCCGCATGGGCGATGAGCCGGGTCGACGACCCCGCAGAGGGCCCCGCGGCGGCCGCCGCGATCAACACCGTCCAACTGATGTGCGGCGCGTTCGGCGCTGGACTGGCCGGGGTGGTCGTGAACATGACCGAGACCGGAACCGCGACGCCCGCACGGTGGTTGTTCGCCGTGTTCGCGACCGTGGCCGCGCTCGGCTTGGTGGCGTCCACGCGAAGCGGGCGCCGGTCGCGCGCGGCGTAGGGTCAGTCGGATGGACGCATACGGCGCGGGCCGACTGACCCGCAGCATCGACTCACTGCATTCGCTGTCCTACTTCGTACCGGACGCCGCCGAGCGTTTCGGTGCACTCGGAATGCACGGTTTGACACCGTATTTCGCGGTGCGCTCCGCGCCGATGGGAGCGGTCACGGCCGAGGTGGTGGCGGCGACGTTTTATAACTTCAACCCGGACCTGGTGTCGAGGTCGATCCCACACGCGTGGACATTGGCATCGCCGCATGAGGTCACGGCGTTGCGGTACGAGATCGTCGAGGAGGTCGTGCCGCGGATCCTGGGTGCCGAGCTGGCGCGGTCGCCGGAACTGGCCCGGGCGACGGAGGTTCTGCGGCGTGCCGCCGAGTCGATTCCCAACGGCGACGGACGCCCGCTGTATGCCGGTCATGCCGGGCTGCCGTGGCCGGAGACGACACCGGGCCGGTTGTGGCACGCGGTCACGCTGCTGCGGGAGTATCGCGGTGACGGGCACACCGCGGCGCTGATCGCCAACGATCTCAACGGGCTCCAGGCGCTGATCAGCCACACCATCGCCGGTATCGGGTTCTCCGAGCAGTTCGCCCGCGCGCTGCGCGGCTGGAGCGACGAGCAGTGGGCCGACGGCCTCGAAAGCCTGCGATCGCGCGGCCTGATCGGCGCCGACGGCACGTTGACCGAGTCCGGCGCGCAGGTGCGCTCACGGGTCGAGGACCTCACCGACGACCTCGGGTACGCGCCGTGGTCGAAAGTGTCCGACGACGACGCGCAGGAGGTCGCGGCCGTCGCGAAAGCGATCCGTGACGCGGTGCTGTCCGCCAAGCTGTTTCCCGCGGAAGCGTTCGGCCCGCGCTACGGGGAGGCGCGTTAGTCGGGGTCGGCGTCCTCGTCGAGTTGGCGGATCGACGTGACGCCGTCGATCGCGGCCAGCGCGGCCGGTGCGGTCAGTATTCCGCGGCCCGCGAGGGTCAGCATCACCCCGGACTGGCCGGGGCCTGCACCGAACGGTTCGCCCGGCGAGTCCGCCGCCAGGTCGGTGAGCTGCCACTGTCGTCGCTCGCACGCCAGCAGCAACTGACTCATCACCCCGGTGCCTTCGGTGTAAGTGATGTGCATGCGGATCGATCCGCTCAGCCGCGCGGTCAACTGCCGCGCGACCGGCATGAAGCCCAGGACGATCAGGAAATGCATGGCCGTGACAGTGACCGCGAGCAACAGCAGTCCCGCGCCCGCCGCCATACCGATCGCGGCGGACTCCCAGACCGCCGCCGCGGTGGTCAGGCCGTGCACCGAGCCGCGCCGGAAAATGATGATGCCCGCACCGAGAAAGCCGATCCCCGAGACGATTTGGGCCGCCACGCGGGACGGGTCGACGACTACCAGGTTGTCCTGCAGCACATCCGTGAACCCGTACTTGCTCACCAACAGGATGAGGGCGGCCGCCGTACCGACGATGGTCTGGGTCCGCAACCCCGCGCTTTTGCCCTGGATCTCGCGTTCCAGGCCGATGAGCGCCGTCAGCCCGAACGCGACGAACAGCTCGACGATCTGGCGAGTGCCTTGCCCCGGCCCACCGAAGAACGGCGGATCCGCGGCCAGCCAGAGCTCCATGCGGACAAGTAAACCGTCGCCCTCGCCCGCGATCAGTTTCGGCACGCCGCGAGGTCTCCATCTATGAGAACCCGTTCCGACCGCCAAGGAGTGATTGCGATGACCTCGACCGCCTACCCCGACGTCGCCACCCGCGAGGAGTGGCTGGCAGCCCGCACGAAGCTGCTGGCCCGCGAACGGGAAGTGACGCATCTGCGCGACGCCGTCAACGCCGAGCGACGTCGCCTGCCGATGGTCCGGGTCGACAAGGACTACGTGTTCGAGGGACCCACGGGCGAGGCCCGGCTGATCGACATGTTCGAGGGCCGACCGCAGCTGTACGTCCACCACTTCATGTGGGTCGACGCGACCGACGAGGGCTGTCCGAGCTGCACCGCGGCGGCACAGCTGACGTTCACCGAGGGGGACCGCGCGCTGCTGGCGGCCAAGGGCGTGACGTTCGCCGCCGTCTCGCGGGCGCCGTACGCAAGCATCGCGCGCTACCGGGACAAGCACGGCTGGACGTTTCCGTGGTACTCGTCGCGCGACAACGACTTCACCTACGACTTGCACGTCACGCTCGACCCCGCCCGCGCGCCCGTCGAGTACAACTACAAGTCGCTCGACGAACTACACGCCGACGGGTGGACGGATGACGACCTGCGCGGTGACTGGCCGGGGGCGAGCGTGTTCCTGCGCCGCGGCGACAAGGTGTTCCACACGTATTCGGCCTATGCGCGGGGCCTGGACCACTCGTCCCCGGGCTACCCCTTCCTCGACCTGACGCCGTACGGCCGACAGGAGACGTGGGAGGACTCGCCGGCGGGCTGGCCGCGAGGCGTTGAGGCCGTAGGGGTTCCGACCGTGCGATAGCGTGCGCTGTTCGGTCCGCGACTGACGCTGTAGACGGCGGAGGCGCCAAGGACGAAGCAGGCCGCCGCGTACAGACGGCTTCCCGTCGGCGTTTCGTCGACCGTCATCCCGTCCGTGGCCGTGAAATAGTCGCCGAGCGCGCCGATCCACAGCACCCCCAGAACGATCAGGTACAGCGGGTCCACCACGCGGACCAACCCATTGGGCGGGGTGGCCACCGGATTGGTGGGGGACTGCCGCCACTGCCGCAACAGCACGGGGTGGTGTTCTGGCTCCGTCCGCCGAACAGCGACGTGGGCATGCTCAGGACGGCAAGTCCGACCGGGACCAGCGCGCCGGCGAGCACCGTGCGCCAAGCCAAGGTGCACCCGCGACGTGGCGGCCGGCCGCGCACGAGCAGTATGACGAGCAGGGTGATGACGACGACCGGACCGAGCGTGGCGAAGACGAACACACTCGTCATGGGCACCGATGCCAGCGGCCCAGACCACCGTGTCCGACATCGCCGTCGCGCTCGCCATCACCCGTGGGATCGTCTACCGGTACTTCGCCGGCACGGACGAATTGTTCACGGCAGTCGCCGAAGTCGCGCTCGGAAGGTCGAGGTGGTCGCCTACATCATCGAACGGCTTCCGCACGAACCGCAGTTGATCCTGCTGTTGGCGAACGACCGCTCGAACATGTTCAGCCGCGCCATGTTGACCGAGTTCTGCTACGGATGATTCAGTCGATGGTCGTGGCGCCCTCGGACCCGTCCCGGTCGGGAAGCGAACTGCGCGCATATCTGCATCGCTGGATCGGACCGGGGCTGACCGCGGACCGGGGCTGACGCCCCTTCGCCGGCGCTCACGAGTATTTGCTAGCAAAGCACACTGCGGCGCAAGGGTTTTCGGCCATCGGTCACCGCGACGCCACCGCTTCGCATCGGTTCGGTAACCGTCTCCCACGATCACTTGAGTAACGTTCGTAACACGCGGACGATTTGTCAGTGACCGCGCCGTGCCAGGATTCTGGATACTCCCTGTCGCGCATCCCGCATCATCTGGCGCTGACGGCCATGGCGGGCGCGGTGCTGGTGTGGCCCGCCCTCGGCTTGAGCGCGATAGGCTCGGCGGAGCCAAGCCCGGGTGTCCCGTGCCTGGACATGATCCAGAACTTCGCCGCGGCACCGCCGAGCATCCCTGAGTCACTCGAGACGGCCGCGTCTGCGGTCAACAACCTCGCACCCGCACCGGCCGCGTCGCTGCCCCCGGTCCCGCTCGACAGTCTGGTGCAGGGATTGACGGCCGCCGCCGCACCGCCCGTCGCGCCGCCGCCCGTGGCGCCGCCCCCGGTTCCGGCTGCCGCGCCCGCGGCCGCACCGCTTGTCGACGCGGCGGGCGTCGTCCCCCCGCCGGCGCCGCCGGTGCCCATGGCAGCCGCCCCGCTGGCCGCCGCCGTCCCACCCGTTCCGCCGGTTCCCGTCGTGGTCCCGCCGGCGCCGCCACTGCCCGCGGCCGCTGCACCAGCCGCGGCGCCGATCACCGACGCCGCAGGTGCCCTGCCGCCCGCTGTTCCCGCGGCGGCACCGCCGCCGGTCGAAGCCGCCCCGCCACCCCCGCCACCGCCGCCCGCGGCACCCCCGATCGAAGCCGCGCCACCACCTCTGCCGCCCGCGGCACCGCCGATCGAGGCTGCGCCGCCAGCTCCGCCACCCGCAGCGCCACCGCCCGCTCCCGCAGCCCCGCCCGTCGAAGCGGCACCGCCGCCAGCCCCACCACCGCCACCGGTCGAGGCCGCCCCGCTCATCGACGCTGCCGCGGTGGCGCCCGCGCCCGTCGCGCCCGTTCCTGCGCCTGTGGCCGCCCCGCCGGTGCCCGTGCCGGTGGCGCCGATCGCCGATGCGGTGCCTGGTCTGCCACTTCTGCCGACCAACCTGCCGATGCCGTCGGATCTCGTTTGCGAGGGCACGGCTTGGTCGGCCGAACGCGCACCAGACGACGACGCCGCGCCCGCGCCGGAGGTTCCGGCACCAGAGCGCGATCGCTGGTAGACAGCGTCGTCGGGCTCACAACTGCTTTGCAGGGACCGTCCAGGGCCGAGGGTGGTGTCCCGGCAGGCAAATCTCCAACCGTCAATCACGCTGTGGTACAGCGCTATTCAGCGCATCGAAGAAGCACGCGCACTCGCCTTTGCTGAGCATCGGCCGACGACACCAGGCCGCGCCGCCCATGGTCGGCGCAACGTCCGTAGGGATAAAATCGAACCGGGTCGGAGTGGGTAAATTTGCTGCATCAGTAGGGGTTTGGTCGTGACTGTGAAGAAGATCGGAGCGCAGGCGGCGCTCGTCGGAGCGTTGGGATTCACCGCACTGGGTGTAGGTGCAGGTGTTGCCAACGCCGAGCAACCGCTACCCAGCACACCGGGTATGAGCTGGAAGCTCGACAAGGACTGGGATGACTGGGACGACCGTGGCTGGCGCCGCTGGGACGAACCGCGCTACTGGAATGGGCCACAGTACGGCGGCGCATGTGCATGGGTGCCGCCCGCCGTATCGATGTGGGTGCCGCCGGCCGTCTGCTGACCGAAAGCCAAGACGGAGCGCGAGTCTCGACCGCTAGCGCTGCGTGAGCCCCGCCGCGAACCGCAGATCGGACACCAAGGCGTCGAACGCCTTCTGCCGGTCCTGCGGCGGACCGCGCAGCACTGAGGACGGGTGCGCGCTGACCACGACCGCGGGATCGAGGCTCAGCTCGGTGATCTCGTCGACGGCAGGTAGCCGCAGCGCATCGCCGCGATGCGCGGTGAGCCGAAAGGTGCTGCCCATCAACGACTGAGCCGCAGTGGCGCCCATCAGCACCAGCACGTCGGGCTTCACCGCGTCCAGTTCGGCGAGCAGCCAGGGTCGGCACGCCACCACCTCGGTCCGGCCCGGCGTCTTGTGGATGCGGCGCTTGCCCCGTTCGGGCAACGTGAACTTGAAGTGCTTGACCGCGTTGGTCACATACACCCGTTCCCGCTCGATCCCGGCCTGCACCAGGGCCTTGTCCAGCAGCTTGCCGGCAGGTCCGACGAACGGCGCTCCCGCCCGGTCCTCCTGGTCCCCGGGCTGTTCGCCGACGAGCATCATCTCGGCCGTCGCTGAGCCGGCGCCGAACACGGTCTGCGTGGCGTCGAGGTAGAGGTCGCAGCCCTTGCACCCGGTGGCGGCCTCGGCGAGTTCGTCGATGTGGCGGGCGTCAGGGACGAACTCCGCAGCGGTATGCGCCGGCTGTGAGGGCATGCACTGCGATTACCCCGGATCAGGCCGGATCACGCGTACCGCGTCGGCGACGCCTCGCGAGATCGCCGCTGCAGTGCCGTAAATTAGCGCCGACGACAGTTGATTGGGCACCGCGGAGTCGACTTGCCTTCTCCGACAAGTTGTTTGCCGTGCGCGACCGGTTCGCGCCGACGTGCCGGACGCCGCTCCCGGGCGCCGGTGTAGGCGAGGTCACGCGGGACGGCACGGGGTGACCTTGCCTGCCAAGTACGACGAAATAGCAGGCAAACGCCACTCGAAGGGCTACTGTTCACCGGTGGCGTTGGAATCGACACTGGGAGGACATGGATGAGCGCCTATCAGACCGTCTTGGTTGGCACGGACGGATCGGACTCGTCGCTGCGTGCGGTGGAGAAGGCTGGTCAGATCGCCGGGGACGCCAAGCTGGTCATCGCGACGGCGTACTTCCCCCAGGCCGAGGACCATCGAGCCGCCGATGTGCTCAAGGACGAGGGCTACAAGATGTCGGGCAACGCGCCGATCTACGCGATCCTGCGCGAGGCGAAGGAACGAGCACACCAAGCCGGCGCCAAGAACGTCGAGGAGAAGGCCATCGTCGGTGCACCCGTCGACGCCCTGGTCGAACTGGCCGAGGAGATCAAGGCCGACCTTCTGGTGGTCGGCAACGTCGGCCTGTCCACCATCGCGGGCCGGCTGCTCGGCTCGGTGCCCGCGAACGTCGCGCGTCGGTCCAAGACCGACGTGCTGATCGTGCACACCACGCCGTAGCCACCAGCAGCGCGACACCGATCATCCAGTCGCCCCACCGTTGGTAGACGGTGAGGCTGGCGGCCAGTGGGACGTCGACCACGACGACTCCGCGCTCGGCGGCGGGCAGCCACGCCAGCCGCCGGCCGCGTCCATCGAACGCCGAGCTCACCCCGGACAACCCGGCGTGCACGGCGGGGTGGCCCACCGCGACGGCGTGCACGGGGGGCATGCTCGCCAACTGCGGCTGCGCCCAGCTTCCCTGATACGACGAGGTCGCGCTCTGGTAGGCCAGCAGTGCCGCACCGAGTTCGACCTCGCGCCGGGGGAGGTCCGAGAACAACGCCTCGAAGCTGATCAGCGGTCCCACCGCGACGTCATCGGTGCGCAGCACGACCGGCCCGTCGCCGCGGCGACGGTCCTCACCGGCGGCGGCCGTGCCCGAGGTGGCCCGGGTCAGCAGCGAGCGCAGGGGCACGTACTCACCGAACGGCACCAACCGCGTCTTGGCATATGAGCCGCGTACACCGTCGGGACCGATCAGCACCGCCGACTTGTAGATGCCACCCGATGCGGCGCGGGCGTCGACGTTGACCAGCAGATCGGCGCCGACGTGCCGGGACAGCTCCGCCAGCCGGACAGCGACATCCCTTCGCTCGGCGAGATCGACCCCGACGCTGCTCTCGCCCCACACCACCAGGTCCAGCCGTTGCCCGGCCAGCTCGTCGGTCAGGGCCTCGCCCGCGGCCTGTCGGGCCGTCGCGTCGTCGATGTCACCCGGCTGAACCAGCGCCACCCGGATGGTCGAGGCGGGCGCCGGCGCCGGTGACAGCCAGAACCACGCCGGTCCGAGCGCCAGCAGGGCGACAGGCAACGCGAATGCCCGCGGCGTGCGCAGCAGGGCTGCACCGACGACGGCGGTGTTGACCGCGACCACGAGGAAGCTGACGAGCCACACACCACCCAGCGAGGCCGGTGCCAACGTCGCCGGCTGGTTCCACTGTGACGCGCCGAGAACCGCCCACGCTCCACCGAGTTGATGCCATGAGCGCACTGCTTCGGCGACGAGCCAGACGGACGGCAGCACCGCAACCGCCGTCACAAGCCTGCGATCGGTGACCTCTCCGGCGAGCAGACGATGCGCCGCCCACCCCCACGGCAGCCACAACGCGCCGATGGCGGCGGCGAGCACGAGGAGGAGGACACCGGTGACCGGCCACAACCAGTACTGGGTTACGGCGACGAACGCCGCCATCGCCAGCCACGCGCGCACCGCACCTTGCCCGGCCGTCGGCGCGCCACGAACGACGACGAGCAGCGGGACCAGGCCCACCCACGCGATCCACCACCATGACGGCGCGGGAAAGGCGAGCGCGGGCAACGCGCCGGCGAGCAGCGCCGACGCGTAGCCCCGCACGAGATCAGGTGCTCGAGGCCTTGGCGATGCTCGCGATCGCCTGATCCAGCGTGGCGTTGAACTCCTCGTCGCTCTGCTGAGCGGTCAGGCCCTCGGTCAGCGCTCGGGAGAAGCTCGCGATCACGCCGGTGTTCCGCGACAGCTTCTCGTTGGCGTCATCACGGCTGTAGCCACCGGAGAGGGCCACGACCCGCAGCACCTTCGGGTGGTCGACGAGTTCTTTGTAGAGGTTGTCGGTGTCGGGCAGCGTCAGCTTGAGCATGACCTTCTGGTCGTCGCCGAGCTTGTCCAGGCCCGCGAGCAGCGCCGCCTTGAGCTGCTCCTCGGCCTCGGCCTTCTTCGGGCTCTTGATGTCGACTTCGGGCTCGATGATCGGCACCAGGCCCTTGGCGAGGACCTGCTGGGCGACCTCGAACTGCTGGTCGACGACCGCCTGCACACCGGCGCCGGGCAGCTTGATGACCGACCGCTCCTTGGTGCCGAAGACGCCGTTGGCGACCGCGCGGTCCAACAGCTCGTCGAGGCCGGGCATCGGCTTCATCGTCTGGGCGCCGTCCTTCTCCTCGGCCAGCCCCTTGTCGATCTTGAGGAACGGCACGATGTTCTTGACGTTCCACAGGTAGTCGGCGGTCGGACGGCCCTCGACCTGGCGGTCCATGGTCATCTCGAACAGGATCGCGCCCATGATGCGATCGCCGTCGAAGGCCGGGCTGGTGATGATGCGGGTGCGCATCTCGTGCACCAGGTCGAACATCTGATCGTCGCCGGAGTACGCGTCCTCGGCGATGCCGTAGAGCTTCAGCGCCTTCGGGGTGCTGCCGCCGCTCTGGTCGAGCGCGGCGATGAACCCGGCGCCGCTCTGCGCCTTCTTGAGCTGTTCGCTGTTCATGTCTGCCCTTTCTGCTTCACAGGCAAATCTAGCGGGGCCCGGACCGCCGATCGTCAGCTGGCTCACCGAAAGCTCGCTCAAGCCAGGTCTCCAGTGGGAGACTGCAATTGTCTGGAGGGTCAATTATGACGTCAGCAACGCATCCGGTCAGTATCGCGCGCCGCGACAACGGGGTTCCACCGCCGGAAGTGCCACTCGCCGACATCGATCTCGGGTCGGTCGAGTTCTGGGAGCGCGACGACGACCTGCGCGACGGGGCGTTCGCGACGTTGCGCCGAGAGTCGCCGATCACCTTCTTCGAGGTTCCCGAGGTCGCCGGGTTCGCGCCGGGGGCGGGACATTGGGCACTGACGACTCATGACGACGTCCATTTCGCGAGCCGTCACCCGGAGACCTTCAGCTCCATCCCGACCAGCACGGCGCTGAACGATGTGCCGGCCGAGATCGCCGAGTTCGTCGGCTCCATGATCAGTCTGGACGACCCCCGTCATCTCCGGCTGCGCAAGATCGTCAACCGCGCGTTCACCCCGAAAGTGGTGGCCCGCATCGAAGACAGCGTGCGCGAACGAGCCCGCACGCTGGTGGCGGACATGATCGCGAACCATCCCGACGCGCGCGCCGACTTCGTCGCCGAGGTCTCGGGCCCCCTACCGCTGCAGATCATCTGCGACATGATGGGCATCCCCGAACAGGACGAGCAGAAGGTCTTCCACTGGACGAACGTGATGCTCGGCGTCGGGGACGACGAGGCGTCCGGACAGTTCGACGAAGTGGTCGCGACGATCACCGAGATCGCCCAGTACGGCATGGAACTGGCCGAGGAACGTCGCGCCCGGCCCCAACACGACCTCACCACCAATCTGGTGCAGGCCGAGGTCGACGGTGAGCGACTGACGTCGACCGAGATCGCGTCGTTCTTCATCCTGCTCTCGGCGGCGGGCAACGAGACCACACGCAACGCCATCAGCCACGGCATGGTCGCGCTGACCCGGTACCCCGAGCAGCGTGACATCTGGTGGAACGACTTCGACGGCGTCGCCGCCACCGCGGTCGAGGAGATCGTGCGGTGGGCATCGCCCGTTATCTTCATGCGGCGCAATCTGACTCGTGACATCGACATGCGTGGCATCCCGATGAAAGCCGGAGCGAAGGTCTCGATGTGGTACAACTCCGCCAACCGCGACGAATCGAAGTTCGCCAATCCGTGGTTGTTCGACGTCACCCGCGACCCCAATCCACATTTCGGTTACGGCGGCGGTGGCGCGCATTTCTGCCTGGGTGCGAACCTGGCCCGCCGGGAGATCCGTGTCCTGTTCGAGGAGTTGCACCGGCAGGTGCCCGACGTGGTCTCGGTCGAAGAACCGGCGATCCTGCACTCCGCGTTCATCCACGGCATCAAACGATTGCCGGTGGCGTGGACGGCGCCTTCCTGAGCGGATTCAGCCGCTGCCGATCACCGTAGGATCCGGTCGAACTGCTTGATCGGGTGAATTCCGTGAAGGTCTCTGTACGACGGCGGCTGGCGGTCGCCCTCGTCGGTGATGCCGTACTCGAGCGCCAACTCCGCGCCGATGAGCGTCTGGCCGCTCTTGGCCATCCGCGCCGGATCGTTGAACAGCGCCCAGACGAGGTGGCCGGTCAGCTCGGGTGTCTCGGCGATCTCCACCAGGCCGCCGAACTTGTCCGGGGCCGCGGCCACCATGCCCTTGAGTCGTTCGGTGAGCAGGATGCCCATCCAGATCGACACCGCGGCGACGCCGTAGTCGCGGAAATCGACGGCCATGTCCGCGGCCATCTTGTCCACGCCGGCCTTGTGGACGCCGTAGGCGGGTCCGAAGACGTAGTGTGCGGCCCCCGGCGCGGACGTGAAGACCACCAAGCCACCCTGGTGGCGAACCATCAGCGGCGCCGCGTGCACCGTGGCGACGTAGGCGCTGCGCAGGCCGACGTCGAGCAAGTCGACGATGTTGATCGGCTTCTCCCAGAACGGTTTTCGCGCCATCATCTCGTCACGGATGGTCGCCGCGTTGTTGACCAGGATGTCGAGCCGGCCCTGCTCGCGGCCGATCCGGTCGAACAGCGCCTTCGTCTGGTTGTCGTCGGAATGGTTCACGGCGACCGCGATCCCGGTACCGCCCGCCGCTGTGACGAGTTCGGCCGTCTCGTGAACGGTGCCCGGGAGCGGCGACTGACCCGCCCGTTCGGTGCGTCCGGTGACGTAGACGGTGCACCCGTGGCTGCCGAGCGCCCGCGCGATGCCGAGACCGGCGCCCCGGCTTGCCCCGGTGACGACCGCGACCGGCGCGTCTACCAACCGCGTTCTTTCCACTCGCCGAGGTGCGGGCGCTCGGTGCCGAGCGTGGTGTCGTCGCCGTGGCCCGGGTAGACCACCGTCGAGTCGCCGTAGACGTCGAACACCCGGCTGGTCACGTCGCCGAGCAGACGTTCGAAGTCGCCTTCCTGCCACGTCTTGCCCACACCGCCGGGGAACAGGCAGTCACCGGTGAACAGGTGGGTGGCTCCCGTTTCCGGGTCGGCCCCGCCCAACGCGAGCGCCACCGAACCGGGGGTGTGGCCCTGCAGGTGGATGACGTCGAACGACAGCTCGCCGATCTCGACGGTGTCGCCGTGGGCGAGGGTCCGGTCCGGCTTGACCGGCAGCGCCTCCGCGTCGAGCCGATGGGCGGCGGTGGGCGCACCGGTTGCCTCGGCGACCCGCTCCAGCGCCTGCACGTGATCCCAGTGCTGGTGGCTGGTGACGATCAACGACAGCTTCGGTGCATACCGTCCGATGAGCTCGAGCAGGACCTCGGCGTCGTTGGCGGCGTCGATGAGTAGCGTCTCACCGGTCCGGGAACACGTGACCAGGTAGGCGTTGTTGTCCATCGGGCCCACCGAAACCTTCACGATGGACGCGCTCGGGAGGGTGCGCCGAGCCGCTGCTCCTGGCTCGACGTGGCCGGTGTAGTTGTCGTCGACGACGGTCATAGGCTCACGGTATCCGGCTTGGCCGGGGGTTGTCGGTAGGGGCACATAGCATGGGCCTGAACTGTGTCTGTGGGAGGACTCGAGCGTTGAAAGAGGGTGGGCGTGGCTGACCGCCTTGTCGTCAAGGGTGCGCGCGAGCACAACCTGCGAAGCGTTGATCTTGATCTGCCCCGTGACGCGCTGATCGTCTTCACGGGCCTGTCGGGGTCGGGCAAGTCATCGCTGGCGTTCGACACGATCTTCGCCGAGGGGCAACGCCGCTACGTCGAGTCGCTGTCCGCCTACGCCCGCCAGTTCCTCGGCCAGATGGACAAGCCCGACGTCGACTTCATCGAGGGCCTGTCGCCCGCGGTGTCCATCGACCAGAAATCGACCAACCGCAACCCGCGGTCGACGGTGGGCACCATCACCGAGGTCTACGACTACCTGCGTCTGCTGTATGCCCGCGCAGGCACCCCGCACTGCCCGGTGTGCGGGCAGCGCATCGCCCGCCAGACCCCACAGCAGATCGTCGACCAGGTGCTCGCGATGGACGAGGGCCTGCGCTTCCAGGTGCTCGCCCCGGTGGTGCGGACCCGCAAGGGCGAGTTCGTCGACCTGTTCGACAAGCTGAACACCCAGGGCTACAGCCGCGTCCGGGTCGACGGCGTCGTGCATCCACTGACCGACCCGCCGAAGCTCAAGAAGCAGGAGAAGCACGACATCGAGGTGGTCGTCGACCGGCTGACCGTGAAGGCCACCGCCAAGCAGCGGCTCACGGACTCGATCGAGACGGCGCTGAACCTCGCCGACGGCATCGTGGTGCTCGAGTTCGTCGACCGCGAGGACGACCACCCGCACCGCGAGCAGCGCTTCTCGGAGAGGCTGGCCTGCCCCAACGGCCACCCGTTGGCCGTCGACGATCTCGAGCCGCGCTCGTTCTCGTTCAACTCGCCCTACGGGGCCTGTCCCGAGTGCCTGGGCCTGGGCATCCGCAAGGAGGTCGACCCCGAACTCGTTATCCCCGACCCCGACCTCACGCTGGCCGAGGGCGCGATCGCGCCGTGGTCGATGGGGCAGACCGCGGACTACTTCACCCGGATGCTGTCGGGCCTGGGCGATCAGCTCGGCTTCGACGTCGACACCCCATGGAAGAAGCTGCCCGCCAAGGCGCGCAGGGCGATTCTCGAGGGCTGCGACGAGCAGGTGCACGTGCGGTACAAGAACCGCTACGGCCGAACCCGGTCCTACTACGCCGATTTCGAAGGCGTGATGGCGTTCCTCCAGCGCCGCATGGAGCAGACCGACTCCGAGCAGATGAAGGAGCGCTACGAGGGCTTCATGCGCGACGTGCCGTGCCCGGAGTGCGAGGGCACCCGCCTGAAGCCCGAGATCCTGGCCGTGACGTTGACGGCGGGGGAGTTCGGCGCGAAGTCGATCGCCGAGGTCGCCGAATTGTCGATCGCCGAATGCTCGGAGTTCCTCAACGCACTCACCCTCGGATCACGCGAGCAGGCGATCGCCGGTCAGGTGCTCAAGGAGATCCAGTCGCGGCTGGGCTTCCTGCTCGATGTGGGCCTGGACTACCTGTCGCTGTCGCGGGCCGCCGCCACGCTCTCCGGCGGTGAGGCACAACGGATCCGGCTGGCCACGCAGATCGGCTCGGGTCTGGTCGGGGTGCTCTACGTGCTCGACGAACCGTCGATCGGGCTGCACCAGCGCGACAACCGCAGGCTGATCGACACACTGGTGCGGCTGCGAGATCTGGGCAACACCCTGATCGTCGTCGAGCACGACCTCGACACCATCGCCCACGCCGACTGGGTGGTCGACATCGGCCCGGCCGCCGGCGAGCACGGCGGGCAGATCGTGCACAGCGGTCCATACGAGGAACTACTGAAGAACCCGGAATCGCTTACCGGCGCTTATCTTTCGGGTAAAGAGGAGATCGAGGTCCCGCCGATCCGTCGGCCCGTCGACAAGAAGCGCCAGGTGACGGTCGTCGGCGCGCGCGAGCACAACCTCCACGAGATCGACGTGACGTTCCCGCTGGGCGTGCTGACGTCGGTCACCGGGGTGTCGGGTTCGGGTAAATCGACGCTGGTGAACGACATCCTGGCGGCGGTGATGGCCAACAAGCTCAACGGCGCCCGCCAGGTGCCCGGCCGGCACACGCGGGTGACGGGGCTGGACAAGCTCGACAAGCTGGTGCGCGTCGACCAGTCGCCGATCGGCCGCACGCCGCGGTCGAATCCGGCCACGTACACCGGGGTGTTCGACAAGATCCGCACGCTGTTCGCCGCCACCACCGAGGCCAAGGTGCGTGGTTACCAGCCGGGCCGGTTCTCGTTCAACGTCAAAGGCGGTCGCTGCGAGGCGTGTTCGGGCGACGGCACCATCAAGATCGAGATGAACTTCCTGCCCGACGTATACGTCCCGTGCGAGGTGTGCCAGGGCGCCCGCTACAACCGGGAAACGCTCGAGGTGCACTACAAGGGCAAGACCATCGCCGAAGTCTTGGACATGTCGATCGAGGAGGCCGCGGAGTTCTTCGCGCCGATCACCTCGATCCATCGCTACCTCAAGACGCTCGTCGACGTCGGCCTGGGGTACGTGCGGCTCGGGCAGCCGGCGCCGACGCTGTCGGGCGGCGAGGCGCAACGCGTGAAGCTGGCCTCCGAACTGCAGAAGCGCTCGACGGGCCGGACCCTCTACATCCTCGACGAGCCGACCACCGGCCTGCACTTCGAGGACATCCGCAAGCTGCTCAAGGTGATCAACGGCCTGGTCGACAAGGGCAACACGGTGATCGTCATCGAGCACAACCTCGACGTCATCAAGACCAGCGACTGGATCGTCGACATGGGTCCGGAAGGTGGCGCAGGCGGGGGCACGGTCGTCGCGACCGGCACCCCGGAGGACGTTGCGCGCAACCCCGACAGCTACACCGGGCACTTCCTCGCCGAGGCACTCGATGTGCCGCGGCCGGCACCGAACGGCCGAAAGCGCAACGGCCGCAGGGTCAGCGCCTGACGATCCTCTGCCGAGACTGAACTTGTGCAGGCGAAGGCGGCCTCAAAGTCAAGTGGTTAGTGCAATGCGGCTACGCGGCTTGGTCGAGGAGGGCGGCTAGGCGTTGGGCTGGAGTGTCGAGATTCAGGGTGGGTCGGGGTCGGCTGTTGAGTTTGTCTTGGACCCGTT